>NZ_LPXK01000001.1:0-855219 GCF_001618185.1 Thalassospira sp. MCCC 1A02898
AAAGTCCGCGTCGCCGTCTCGTTGGCGCCGCACCCCGTCGGTGGAGGCGGGTTATAGGGCCCCAATCCGAACCTGTAAACACCTTTTTTCGAGATTTTTGGAGTTTTTCGGCGATTGTTTTTTTCACCCCCGAAACGGTCCGCACAAACCCTTGGCTTTCGGGGGTTTCACGTAGAAACCGGATATGCGCATAGCTCGACCCACATCGGCGCATAACACGGAAACCCATGGGGAAAACGGACTCTGGCTTAGTGATTACAATATGGAGTCCAATGACTTCGCAGCAAAAACGAAAAGGGAAACGTTCAAATCGCAACAAGATTTTCGCTTTTTCACACAATCCAAGTCGCGTAAGAGAATCCCATTGATGATCTTGCAACGCCAACACAACCGATGGATCCATCCATCAGCCGTTTTCCGTGTTGCTGCCCACCCATATCATAAGGCCAACATCCGTGATCGAGATCCCGCACATTGTCGCCCATCGCGGCGCTTCGATTGAAGCCCCGGAAAACACCATTGCCGCATTCCGGGTTGCCGGCGCACGCGGCGCCAAATGGATTGAGTGTGATGTCACGCTAAGCGCGGATGACAAATGCGTGCTTATCCATGACGACACGCTTGAACGGACCACCAACGGTACCGGCCCCATCCATCACAGCGATTTTGACACCCTGCGCAATCTTGATGCCGGGGGATGGTTTTCAGACATATATAAAGGCGAACGAATCCCCAGCCTGAAAGATACGCTCGAAACCCTGTATTTCATGGATATGGGGGCCAACCTTGAAATCAAGCCATCAGGCTGCGATCCGGTGCGCCTGTGCGAGGAAGTCATCAAGGAACTTCACACATCAAAGACCGTACCGCCAATTCTGATTTCAAGTTTTGATGACACCGCGGTTGCCCATATGCGCAAGCATATGCCAGACCTGCCATGCGGCTGGTTGCTGGAAACCCTGCCAAAAAACTGGAAGGCAGAGTATGCGCGCCTTGGCGCATCGGCCATTCATATTGACCACAAGGCACTGACACCGGTGAGTGCTGCCGAGATTGTCGATGCTGGTGTCCCGCTGGTTTGCTATACCATCAATGATGTCGAACGCGCCAAGGAGCTGTTCTCCTGGGGGGTAACATCGGTGATTACCGATGATCCGGCCAAATTGCTGATGGCGATTCCCCGCCGACCGTTCGCCGCCCACAGATAGACCCTGGATCAAATCAAACCAGGGCAAAACGGCATCACGGCTCTGATCGCCACCACGCCCCAGAGCCCGATCGCCAGATAAAAACAGGAAACAGTCCAATGTCCATAGCCCCACAAGATGGTGCTCCGGCTCCGCCGCCACTTGATCCGGCACTTGATCCGACACTTTCGCCAACCCCGCTTTATCCCAATAACCGGGTAAAGCGTCATCTGAGCGAATTGTTCAGACTGGCACTGCCGGTGACGATTGCCCGTCTTGGCATGCTGATCATGGCGGTTGTCGATACCATTGTGGTTGGCAACTATGACAGTGCGGCACTGGCCTACCTTAATATTGCACATGCGCCCTTTACATCCTTGATGGTGACCGGCATCGGACTTCTGACCGGGGTGATGGTCATGACATCGCATGCCAAGGGTCGCGACAACCTGATGGCGGCCGGGGCTGTGTGGCGCAATGCCATGCCTTACGCTGTCCTGATCGGCATTGTCTTTACCGTTCTGACCATGCAATCGGACTGGCTGTTTAAAATCACCGGTCAGCCGGTCGAAATCACCGACCATGCCGGCGATCTGGCCATGATTCTGGCAATCGGAATGCCCGCCGCACTGATTTACATTACCTGTGCCTTTTTCCTTGAAGGATTGCAGCGTCCGCTGCCGGGCATGGTGTTGATGATCGCGGCCAACCTGGTCAACCTCGTTCTTGATTACGGGCTGGTTTACGGGGCGTTCGGCTTGCCGGAACTGGGTGCCGAAGGTGCGGCATGGACATCAAGCGTCATCCGCTGGTTCATGGCACTTGGTCTGCTGGGTTATATCCTGCTGATGAAAAGCCATCATCTTTATGGCATTCGCAACGGCTTTGCCGGTTGGTGGCGCGGATCGCGCGATGCCCGCCACCTGGGCTATGCTGCGGGTGCCAGTCAGGGGATGGAAACCGGTGCCTTTGCCGCCATGCAGCTTTTCGCCGGTCGTCTTGGCGTGATTGCCGCGGCAAGTTACGGCATCAGCATGACGCTTTTGGCATTGATGTTTATGGTAGCACTTGGTCTGGCGTCGGCAACATCGGTTCGGGTCGGCATTGCCTATGGCAGGCGGGACCGACCGGACATGGCGCTTGCAGGTTGGATTGGTCTTTTGACCACGATGTGCGTGATGCTGGTCCTGAGCATTCCGCTTTATCTGTTCCCTGATGCGGTTGCGCATCTGTTTACCCAAGACGTCGCGGTGCTTGCCACCACGGTTTCTGTATTGATTTTGATGCCGATCATTTTCCCGACTGATGGCGGGCAGAATGCCGCGATCAGTGCCCTACGTGGCGCTGGCGATAAATGGGCACCAACGATTTTGCATCTGGTGTCCTATATCTTTGTCATGATCCCGGTTGGCTATTACCTGTCATTCGTTCTTGAGATGGGGGTCCGCGGCCTGTTTTGGGGGATTGCGATTGCAAGCCTTGTCGCAGTCAGCGGTCTGGCGATCCGGTTCCTGATCGTGTCATCGCGCGACATTCCGGAACATCCCGAACAGATCTAGGCATCGACAGCCAACACACAAAAAGCGCCGCCGGTTTCGCCCGGCGGCGCTTTTTTTTACCCATACCATGCACGTGATCAGGAACGCGCAGCATCAAATTGGCGCTTCGTCATCAAAAGATCACAGAACGGCAGGACCAGTGTGTCGAACGCCGATGCAGCGCGCGCGGCATCAATCCGGATGATGTGCTGTTCGATATCGCGCTGGGTGGCAAACGCGCCAAGCGGTGCCAGTTCCGGCAAGGCATCAACCATGATCGCGTAAAATGCGACCTGATCCTCGCGCGCTGTTCCCGCCGCCAGATTGCCCAGATGGTTATAAAGCGCCATCGCCAGGAACCAGCGGCAATAGGGCATCAGACCTTGCAATATCTCGGAGCGTTGTTGCGGCTGGACATATTGTTGCAGGTCATGATCAAGCCAGACAGCATTTTGCACGCCTGCCACAAAGGCATTGCGAAGGGCCGGATATTCATCACTAAAGAAAACGGTCGTCAGCCAGGATGACACATCATCAAGGGCTGCCCGGCGCGATGCCGGTGTGCTGTCATTCCCGAAATCAAGGGCAGGCATCGGCGGTTTGCCCGACATGGCAAGACTTGCCACCGCCGGATCAATCAAGGCATTGGCAAGCCACGCCTGATGCCAGATTTTCATCGGACGGAAATAGGGCTCCTTTTCCGCACCGCCGGCTTCGATCCAGCTTTCGATCAGGTGTGCGCGCCCCAATGCGATACCAAGGCGCAGGGCATCTTCAAACCCCATGCCGTTTTGCAAGAAAGCATCACCGAGCATATCTTCAAGCAAGGGCAGCATGCTTGTGACATTGTCAGACCGAAGTCCCGCACCAAGTGGCTGATAGAAAGATGCCGCGTCACTGTGGCCAAGAATGGCGCGGGCATGCTTGGCAAAATCACCCCAGAAAACAAGCTTTACCGGCTCTGCACGTTTGCGCCAAAGCGGGCGGGTCATGTGCCAGCTTTCGCATTCAAAACTGGCCATTGGCAGGGCATCAACAAGGCGCGCCAACGGTTTGGCCACTGCCAATTCCAGATCATCCTCGGATCCGACATGCCCGATGGACAGACGCCAGCCGGGTTCTTCATGGGGATGACGATCCAGCCACAACATGGCAAAACCGGTCGCATTTGACCGGCCCGCTGCCGGGGCAACCAGATCAAAAAACAGCGACAACGGTGCTGGCATTTCCGGCACGCTATGATCGGTCAGTGCGTCCCCAACGGTCCAGGTTTTGACCAAGACATCATCGGCATCCGGTCGATTGTCAAAACGCGGCGGCAGAAAACCGGAATATTCGTTTGCAGGACGGATGGGGTCAGTCATGGCAGCCTCATGGATGCGAAGGGGCACGATGATTTAAATGAAATCATTCATGGCGCTGCTGATACCCAAGGAAACCGGGCAGGTCAATCACCCGACAATCAGCCAGCACACCTTGAATGGCCGCGGCCAGCACCAGACGGGTTAGGCATTACGCCCGGGTCAAACCGGCATGGCCGATGCTGGCCTCGCGGTAGACCGAGGGCGGCATCGCTATCAAACGTCTGAAATCGCGTGAGAAATGCGCGTTATCTGTAAAGCCGCACCAGAACCCGATTTCACCAACCGAGAGGGTAGTGCCATACAAAAGCCGGCAGGCTTCGCGCACACGCACCAGGCGCAGAAGGTCGGAAAACCGGCTGTTGGCCTGTTGCAAGCGGCGCTGCAAGGTGCGCCCGGATGTATCAAGCGCAGCAGCCACTTCATCAATGGTCCAACTGCGCCCGATGTCATGTTCCAACACCGTACAAAGTTGTTGCACGATCGGGCGCTGCGCCCCGATCGACGGCGCGGTTCCGGGCATATTGGCCATGAATGGATAGGATGACGAAACCTGTTCGAAACTGCCCCAGTTAATCCGAAAACGAAGGCCACGACCGGAAAATGCCAGTTTGTCGCTAATGCGGCCTTTACGCGTCACACTCACTGCCGGACCGTGACTGGGCAAAATGGTGGCGTCAATATTCTCGGCTCCGGCCGCCTCAAGCAAGCCGATCAAAAATCCCAGCAAAAGCAGGTTTTCCACCCGTGCCGGGGGCTGACCGCGCACGACCCCGCGATGGATGGTGATGGATTTTCCGGTTACGGAAAAATCGCTGCGCGCACGCGCATGGGAATAGCCTTCAAGTCGGCGCCAGCGATCTGCAATCACCGACGGTGTTGCCGAGTGACGCAACATGGTCAGGATCGGTTCCTGTTCCTTTGCCGCCAGATACCGCCCAAGACGCACCAGCACCGCCGGTCCATTGATTTCTTCGAGTGCCAGCATGATGCTGCGCAGCTTGGCAGAAGTTACAACCGTCCCGCCCGGGACAAGGTCATAGCCCCGCGGCAACCATGCCAGTTGCCGGATCAGGGCAACATGCAAACCAAAAGAAACAAATTCCTGCATCAAAACGCGCCAAATTAAAGGTAATTGGCGCGATCATACAAACTAATGACTGACCTGTCAGTGTCACATTCAAAATGTCACGAAGCTGTTACATTGATCACGATTTTTAAAAAACCCGCTCAGATGAAGGTCACTTGGCGCAACGACAAGCCATTGCCGACCGGGTGCGGGCATGGCACTTTTAAACATCTCCTGCCCCTTCCCAGACAATACGGATTGATAGTGTGATCAAGGTTCTTTTCGTCTGCACCGGCAATATATGTCGTTCGCCCACGGCCGATGGCGTTTTTCGCAAGATGGTTCGTGACGCCGGACTGGATGACCATATCAGCGTCGATAGCTGCGGGTTGTCGGCCTATCATGTTGGTGAATTGCCCGACCCGCGATCGCGCGAAATGGCCAAAAGTCGCGGCATTGATCTTAGCGACATTCGATCCCGCAAGATCAGGCCTGCCGACTATCACGAATTTGACTATGTTCTGGCCATGGATGACGGGCATTTGCGCGATATGCGCCGCCAGGCACCCAACACCCATCAGCACCGTATTGAGCTGTTTCTGGATTATCATCCGTCGATGGCCGGACAAAGTGTCCCCGATCCCTATTACGGCGGTGCCAACGGGTTTGTCGATGTGTTTGACATGATAGAGGAAGCCTCAAGCAACCTGCTGTCGCACATCCGCGAAAAACACGAAATCTAGGCCCTTAGCCCCCGGAAAGGATTATGGATAAACGCGCGCTTGCAGATTTGATCAAACGCCACGCCGGGGCGTCGGTGCGATCCGTCGCACCACTTTCGGGTGGGTGCGTTGCCGATGTAATGCGCGCCGATCTGGATGATGGGCGGCAACTGGTGATCAAGCACAGCACGACAAATGACGCGGAAAATGATGCAGGTCTTTTGATCGAGGCGGAAATGCTGCGTTATTTCAAAACGCACTCCCCGATCCCTTGTCCCGAGGTCATCCATGCCGACGCAAATTGTCTGGTGATGACATTTATCGCCAATGACAACCGAATGACGGGACCTGTGCAGCGCGACCTTGCCGAACAGCTGGCAAGCCTGCATCAGGTAACGTCCGAAACGTTCGGACTTGGCTTTGACACTTTAATTGGCGGCTTGGCGCAACCAAATACACCCGAGGAAAGCTGGATCACGTTCTTCGCCGAACACCGTTTGCGTCATATGGCGCAACACGCACATCGCGAAGGCAAGCTGCCAGGTAGTATGGCCGCACGCGTTGATCGATTGGTCGAAAGGCTTGATAATCTTTTGCCAGACCGGAGCACAGCGGTGCTGCTGCATGGTGACTTGTGGGGTGGCAATATCCTGTGTCAGTCTGACAAGCTTGCAGGCTTGATTGATCCGGCGATCTATTACGGCGATCGGGAAATCGAACTGGCCTTTGGGACGTTGTTTGGGGATCTAAAACCGGAATTTTTCGCGCGGTATAATGAAATATTGCCGATAGAGCCGGGGTTCTTTGAAGAACGCCGTGATTTGTATAATCTTTATCCGTTACTGGTCCATGTTCGCCTGTTTGGCGGCCATTATGTCGGTTCGGTTGACCATATCCTTGCCCGATTTGGGCACTAAAGCACGTGAACAAACACAAAATACCATCAGTTAGGCACACCTAGAATGGGGAAGAGAGAGTTGAAAGTACTAGCAGGAGCCGCCATCGCCTTGACCATGACGGTCAGCATCGCCGCCATCGCCCATGAAGGCGCGACCGGTGTTGTCAAGGAACGCATGGAAGGCATGAAGGCCATTGGCCAACAGGTCAAAATCATGGTCCCGATGATGAAGGGTGCATTGCCCTATGACCCGGATCAGGTCGCGAAAGCCGCGACGATTATCGAAGGTCACTCAGGCGAGACCTTTACCGCCCTTTTCCCGGAAGGCAGTAATGGCAAACCGTCTGAAGCACTGTCAGACATCTGGGAAGACTGGTCAAAATTCACCAATCTGGCAAACGAACTGCACGCCAAGGCCAGCGATCTTAAATCGGTCGCAGTTTCCGGCGGATCAGAAGACGATTTCAAGGCATCACTTGGTGAAATGATGCAAACCTGCAAATCCTGCCATAGCGATTTCAAGGAATAGATCGGACAAATTTTGCGGTCCCGACGCAAAAAAGGTCGCAGCATTTTGGTGCTGCGACCTTTCTTTTTGGATCAACTGACTGCGTCTTAGCGACCGATCATGGCAAAGAATTCGCGGCGCGTGATCGGGTCATCGCGAAATGCGCCAAGCATCCGGCTGGTCACCATTGAAACGCCGGTCTTGTGCACGCCACGGGTGCTCATGCATTGGTGATTGGCATCAATCACCACCGCCACACCAAGCGGATCAAGCTCTTCCTGAATGGTGTTGGCAACCTGTGCGGTCATCTTTTCCTGAATCTGCAGGCGTTTGGCATAGACCTCGACCACGCGGGCCAGTTTGGAAATGCCAACAACACGGCGGCGCGGCAGATAGGCGACATGTGCCACACCAATGATCGGCACCATGTGATGTTCGCAATAGGATTCGACGCGAATGTCGCGCAGAACGACCATTTCGTCATAGCCGTCGGTTTCTTCGAATGTCCGACGCAGAATCTCGGCCGGGTCCTGCTGATAGCCAGCAAAGAATTCACCATAAGACCGTGCCACACGGTCAGGGGTTCCGCGCAAACCTTCGCGGTCGGGATCATCCCCGGCCCAACGTAGAAGTGTCCGAACCGCTTCTTCTGCTTCTTCGCGTGTCGGACGCTTCACCGGGTTATGTTCGCTGCACATACCAAATCCTTTGTCATTTTATTACAGGATTGAACCTGCCTTGGTGGGGCTCTCGGCCCGCGCTACCTGATACTGTTTTTTGACGCGATCAGTTCACAGTGTGTTGCCCATGCGGACTGTCCAGCGAAAAGGATGGAATCGCAATATCAAAATGATTGCCGTCCATATCCGTCATTTCGAAAGTGCCCACCATGAAGCCGCTTGGCGTGGTCAGTGGCGCGCCACTTGTGTAGTTGAAACTTTCGCCACATGCCAAAACAGGCTGTTCGCCGACAACACCCGGGCCTTTGACTTCCTGGGTTTCGCCACGCGAATCCGTAATCCGCCAGTGACGGTTAAGCAACTGAACAGTTTTCGAGCCGAGATTCTCGATTTCGATGCGATAAGCCCAAATATAACGATGGGTGTCCGGGTCTGATTCGTCCTCAAGGAACATCGGCTTTACCGATACCTTGATGTCGTGGGTTACGGTCGAATACATGCATATCTCCGGGCCAAGTGTGTTCCAGTCAATTTGCATCAGCCAAGAATGCGATGGATGGACCCTTTATGTAGACAATCCTTCCCGAAAGTACCAGTCAGCAGTCAAAACAAACTGGCATTATCCCCCGGATCGGAAACGAAAAGGCCCGCACAATGTACGGGCCGGATCGATGTCAGGATTACTGTTGGTCCATGCTTTTAAACGGCAAGGGCCGCCAACAGGTCTTCCTTGAGGTCATCAATATCTTCCAGACCGACAGATAGACGCAGCATGCCCTCGGTAATGCCCATTGCAACCTTGTCCTCGGCCGGCACACGCTGATGCGTGGTGGTCGAGGGATGGGTTGCAAGGCTTTTTGCATCGCCAAGGTTGTTGGAAATATCAATCAGCTTGAGATTATCAAGCAACGAGAAGGCTGCTTTCTTACCACCGGCAAGCTCGATTGCGATCAATCCACCACCACGGCCAGACATTTGCTTCATTGCCAGTTCATGCTGCGGGTGACTTTTCAGCCCCGGATATAGAACGCGTGACACTTGCGGCTGTTCCGTAAGAAACTCAGCCAATGCAGTTGCATTGCGAATATGCTGATCCACACGCAGGCTAAGTGTCTCAAGCCCCTTAAGAAGAACCCAGGCATTGAACGGGCTCATGCTTGGCCCGGTATGACGCAGGAAGGTGGTCAGATGTTCGTCATGCCATTCCTTGTCATTAAACAGGATCGCCCCGCCAAGGCAGCGCCCTTGACCATCGATATGCTTGGTCGCGGAATAGACGACAATATCCGCCCCCAGTTCCATCGGCTTTTGCAGGATCGGTGTGGCAAAGACGTTATCGACAATCACCTTGGCACCGGCCTTGTGCGCCAGTTCGGAAATGAAGGCGATATCAAGAACCTCAAGGGTCGGGTTCGACGGTGTTTCAAGAAAAACCGCATCGGCCGGTTTCGAAAGCGCCTTTTCCCAGGCATCCTTGTCCGTGCCGTCCACCAGTTCGGTCTCAACACCAAACCGCGGCAAAAGCGTGGTCAGGATAAATTCGCACGACCCGAACAGCGCCCGCGATCCAACCACACGGCCACCGGCGTTGGTGCTGGCCGCCAATGCATTCCAGACAGCCGACATACCCGATGCCGTCGCGCGGCAATATTGCGCGCCCTCGATCAGGGCAAGGCGTTCTTCGAACATGCCAACGGTCGGGTTGGCGAAACGCGAATACACAAAACGTTCCGGACCGCTGCCATCAAAGGAGGCCTCGGCCTCGGCGGCAGTTTCATACACATAGCCGGAATTCATAAAGATGGCTTCGGAGGTCTCGCAGAATCCGCTGCGCGCTGTACCACCGCGCACGGATCGGGTCGCTGCGCGCCAGTTATCGGAAGCCTTTTTGTCGGTCGTCATCGTCTTGCTCCTACATGCCCGGAATGTACGCATACCGTAATCCGGACACAAAAAAACCCTGACCGGCATGAATGGGTCAGGGCCGAAGCCATAGCACCCCTCTTTAGCGATTTTTTACGTGGCCGCAAGCCGGTCGACAAATCCCACGATGCGCAGACGATACGTCCAGTTTTCCCCTACGTCAAGCGCCACTCCCTCAGGTTTATTGCGCATGTTCCTGCGCCATCCGGCCAGGCTTTGTACAATTTGCCCTCACGCAATGGTGAAGGCAGTTCATAAGCAAGTTTTGAAATTTCTCTCTAATGTTGGGTCAAATAATGCGATCCTGTCTTCAGGGATTTGCATTTCGAACCAAACGAACGACTTGCAAGAGCCTGAAATCAATGACCAAAACCAGTTCAATGGCGTCACACTTGTCCGACCAGAAACCAGATACCCGCAGCGAAATCAAAGGCACGTCAAAGCCCCTATGGCGCAAGCTTTTGCCGGTGATTGTTCTGGTTGTCGGACTTGTCATTGCATGGGCCAGCGGCATTCTCGATTTGCTGTCATTTGAGTCCCTGCGTGAAAACCGCGACCTGTTGCAGGGTTTTGTCGCAGATAACCCGGTTTCCAGCGTTCTGGTCTTTATGGGACTTTACGTCGTTTCGGTCGCACTTTCCCTGCCAATCGGGTCGATCCTGACCATCACGGGTGGCTTTCTGTTCGGGGCATTTCTTGCCACCAGTTATATTGTGGTCTCCGCCACCATCGGAGCGACGATCGTTTACCTTGCGGCCCGCTATGCGTTTTATGATCTGATGCGCGCCAAGGCCGGAAACGCCGTCCGCAGGATGGAGGAAGGCTTTGCTGAAAACGCGTTCAGCTACCTGATGGTTTTGCGCCTGATTCCGATATTCCCGTTCTGGCTGGTCAATCTTGTGCCGGCACTTCTTGGTGTCAAACTGCGATCCTTTGTTTTTGGCACCATGATCGGCATCATTCCGGGCACCTTTGTCTATGCCTCCATCGGGGATGGTCTGGGGGCGCTGTTTGATCAGGGCAAGACACCTGATCTTGGCATCATCTTTGAACCCCGCATTCTGACCCCGATCATCGGGCTCGCCGTGCTGGCGCTTTTGCCGGTGGCCTATAAGAAATTGCGCAAACGTAAAATCGGGGCGAACGCCGATGAATAAGATCATCACGACCGACATTTGTGTCATCGGGGCTGGATCGGGGGGCCTTTCGGTTGCGGCCGGGGCCGTCCAGATGGGCGCAAAGGTTGTCCTGATCGAAAAGGGCAAGATGGGCGGTGATTGCCTTAATACCGGCTGCGTTCCGTCCAAGGCGCTGCTGGCGGCTGGCCATGCCGCGGAAAATGCACGCAGGGCTTCACGGTTTGGCGTATCGACCGGGCCGGTGGAGATCGACTTTGGCCGGGCTATCGACCATGTTCATTCCGTGATCGCAGGCATCGCGCCCCATGATTCGGTCGAACGGTTCGAAGAACTCGGCTGCACGGTCATTCAGGCCGAAGCCCGTTTTACCGGTCCGGGTGAAGTCGTTGCCGGTGACACCACAATCAAGGCCAAACGCTTTGTCATCGCCACCGGCTCACGTGCGGCCGTACCGCCGATCCCGGGCCTTGAAACCGTTTGCTATTTCACCAATGAAACCATTTTCGAAAATCGCGTTCGCCCGGAACATCTGATCATCATCGGCGGTGGCCCCATCGGGCTTGAAATGGCGCAGGCCCATCATCAGTTGGGTGCGAAGGTCACCGTGATTGAAAAGGGCACCATCCTGCCCAAGGACGATCCGGATCTGGTGGCCGTTGTCCGTGACCGCATCAAGGCCGATGGCATAAGCCTCTATGAAGGGGCGAAAACCAAGGAAATCCTTGATGTGAATGACCAGATCAGGGTCGTGATCGAACATCAGGGTATCGAGATTACCTTGGAAGGCAGCCACCTGTTGCTGGCAACCGGACGCAAACCCAATGTCGAGAACCTCGGCCTGAAGGATGCCGGTATTGAATATACCGACCGCGGCATTTCCGTCGATGCGCGATTGCGGACGTCAAACAAAAAGGTCTTTGCTATTGGCGATATCACCGGCGGCCTGCAATTTACCCATATGGCGGGATATGATGCCGGCATCGTCATTCGCAATGCGCTGTTCCGTCTTCCGGCCAAGGTCGATCACAGTGCCGTGCCATGGGTGACCTACACCAATCCGGAACTGGCACAGGTCGGCCTGACCGAAAAGGCCGCCCGCGAACAATATGGCGATGACATCCGCGTTGTGACCTGGGATTACGCCGAAAATGACCGCGCCCGGGCAGAGGCCGAGACCGACGGCTTCATCAAGGTCATCACCAAACCAAACGGCCGGATTCTGGGGGCTGCCATCGTCGGACGGCAGGCCGGTGAACTGATCGGCGTCTGGTCGCTGGCGATCAGCAATAAGATGAAGATTGGCGCGATTGCGGGCATGATCGCGCCTTACCCGACCTTGGGCGAACTTTCCAAACGTGTCGCCGGGGCCTGGTACACACCCAGCCTGTTTGGCGAAAAAACCCGCAGGCTTGTGCGTTTCCTGCTGAGGTTCGCATAAGCGGCTTGCTTGCCATCGCGCATGAAAACAAGCATCTGTATTGCTGTACTTTTTTCGTTTTATCGGCCTAACATCAGTTAATGAATAACCGGCATTTGAAATTGCCCCCATGGGCCAAATCGCTTTCCGCGCGCCTGCTGGTGCTGACGGTAAGCTTTGTGATGCTTGCCGAGGTGTTTGTCTTTGCCCCCTCTGTCGCCCGCTTTCGGATCGACTGGTTAAAGGCGCATCTTGATTCAGGCTACCTTGCGGCCCTTGCCCTTGAAGCCACCCCCGATCAGATGATCCCTGATGATCTTGAACGCGAACTTCTGTCCAATGCCGGGATCGAAGCGGTCATCCTGCGCCGTGAAGATCGCAAATTACTGCTGCAACGCGATGATATGCCCGCCAAGGTCGACAAGGACGTCAATCTGAGCGATTTCTCGATCCCGATGGCCTTGATGGAGGGGCTGGCAACACTCAGCCAGACCGAAAACCGGGTATTGCGCGTGGTTGGCATGCCCTCCATGGCGCCGGATTTCGAGATCGAGGTCCTTGTGCATGAAGACCGCCTGACCGAGGCGATGCGCAATTTCGGCTGGCGGGTGTTTGGCCTGTCTCTGATGATTTCATTCTTTACAGCCGGGCTTGTCTATTTCGCGCTTAATCGGTTGCTGGTGCGCCCGATGCGAACCCTGACCAGCGACATGATCCGTTTTCGCGAAGACCCACAGGACAAGGCATCGCTGATCAATCCCGGCGAACGTGATGATGAAATCGGTGTTGCCCGCCAGGAACTCGCCATGATGCAGCAAGACATCCAGGCGATGCTCAATCAGCGTCGCCGTCTTGCTGCCCTTGGTACGGCCGCCACCAAAATCAGCCATGATCTGCGCAATGCATTGGCGACCTCGATGCTGATGACAGAACAGCTTGCCAAAAGTGAAGATGACGAAGTCCGTGCCGTGGTGCCGCGCCTGTTGTCATCGATGGAACGTGCGGTTTATATCAGCGAACAAACCCTGTCCTTTGCCCGCGAGACGCCACCACCGCGCGATCTGGCAACCTTCACCCTGATTGAACTGATCGAGGAAATCCGCGATCAGATCCTGCTGCAAAAATGCGAACCGTTGCTTGATGGCGGCATGGGCGACGCACCTGCGGCCAATGAACCCTGCCCGGCGCGGATTGAGATCGACCTGCCTGATGATGTCATGCTTGAAGCGGACTATGACATGCTGTTTCGCGCCTTCAGCAACCTGATGCGCAACCCGCTGGAGGCCGGGGCGACCACCGTCACCATCAGTCATAAAATTCAAACCGAACCTGAAAAGGGTGACGAATCGGCCAAGGCCCGCCGCTCTATTGAAGTTTTCATTGCCGACAACGGGCCGGGTTTGCCCGAAAAGGCGATCAAGAACCTGTTCGTCCCGTTTGCCGGCAGCGGGCGCCAAGGCGGTACCGGACTTGGCCTTGCCATCGCACGCGAACTGATCAGCACCCATAACGGTGAACTTCGCCTCACTGCAACAGGGCCGGATGGTGCTGTTTTCACAGTCAAATTGCCACTTGGTAACTGATTTCGCTGTATTCCTGTGCTGCAGCGCATCCCATCGATAGATTTTTCCTATCTATTTTTATTTTATATTCGATTTTATCTTTTGATCAGTATTTGCGACCTTGGGTTATGGCGATGCCGGGCTTGATCCCGATCCCCGATCCGCTCCTGACCCAAAGTTCGGTATCGCCAAACTCGCTTGAGTGTGCACCGTATTCTTTTGAAGCCTTCCTACCCCTGTTGCACCCTCCCTTGACGTTGGCACCTCAAGTGAGACCGCATGTCGAAGCCCCATAATCCTTGCCGGATTATCATCAGGGGATCTGAAATGGTCCCCGCCCTCAAAACCCCTTGTCCCGATACGGACAAGGGGTGTTTTTTTGACATCACATCAGCGTGGGCGGATCAATGACGCACGCATGTCGTCAATCTGTTGGCGCAAAAAGCAGCCTTGCGCGTGATCATTGATCAGGCCCATCGCCTGCATGAACGCAAACACCGTGGTCGGCCCGACAAACTTCCAACCGCGTTTCTTGAGATCCTTGGAAAGGGCAACGGACGTCGGCGACGTTGACATCGACTGTGGTGGGTCAACCTTATCCGGTTTCGGTTCAAACCGCCAGAAATAGGCGGCAAGTGATCCTTCCTCGGCCACCATCTCGCAAGCCCGTTTGGCATTGTTGATCGATGCCTCGATCTTGCCGCGATGGCGGATGATCCCGGCATCACCAAGCAGTCGCTCAACATCCGCATCATCAAACTGCGCGACCTTGTGAAAATTGAAACCGGCAAAGGCTTTGCGGAAATTCTCGCGCTTGGTCAGGATCGTGCGCCAGCTTAATCCTGACTGGAATCCCTCAAGACAGATTTTCTCAAACAGGCGGATGTCATCGGTCACCGGAAAACCCCATTCCGTGTCGTGATAGGCGTTAAATTCCGGCGCCGCATCACACCAGGTACACCGGCATTTTCCATCCGTTCCGATTGTTGTTTTGCTCATCGCTCAGGCCATCAGGAAATCAAGACGTTGATCGGCACGCGCGGGCGAGATTTCCAGAATCTCGGCGCTAACGATCCCTTCGACAACGAACGGATCTTCATTCACACGGGTTTCAATCTCGTCGCGCGACACACCGTGGGCCAGAACCGCACCGCCCATATTGGGTTGCAGGCTGCCGACCATCAGAAACACACCATCATCAAAGCCCTGCTTGATCCAGGCTTTGTGCGCGTCCATGAATTCCGGGGCCTTTGGGCGGTTTTCGGCAAATTTCAAAAAGATCGCAAACATCGTCTACTCCCTGTCTGGGTTATTTTTGTTAGCAAGCCCCGCAATCTGGTCATCCAACCAGGCGCACATCAGCTCGACCTCGTGATGCAGGAACCGGTCATCGTCAAACGCATTGGCAAGGGTCGCCACCCCCTGACTTCGGCCAAGGATATGCATGGCCAGTTCATCGGATTTGTCGCCAAAACCCAACCGTTCGAACTGTCGGCACAACCAACTGCGAAACAGGGTAAACAGTGCCGCCGCATCGCTTTTTGCCGTGTGGTTCAGCTTCGCCAGTTCTGACGACAACGTACCCACCGGGCAGCCGTATCTTCGGATTTTCTCGCCATTGGCGATCAAGATATGAATGAAGCTTCGAATACGCTCCGCCGGGTCTGATCCGGCAATTTCCCAGCGATCAAGCATCTGCTCGGTATTGGCAAGGCGGCGATTGATCACCCCATCAAGGATGTCATCCTTGGTCTTGAAGTGATGATAAAAGTTGCCGCGCGATATGCCGACGGTGGCTGCGATATCGGCAAACGATGTTGCCTCGAACCCGTGCTGGTAAAACAGCAGGTCCGCTGCCTCGACAATCCGTTCTCGTGTTTCTGCTGCCATTTTCAGATATGCCGCCCGATTGACCAAGAATTAGGACAAATGTCCCAATCTCGAAATTAGGTCAATTGTCCTATTCTGTCAATAAGACAAAAAACACCCGCAAGCATCGCCTGCGGGTGCCGGAAAATTCGGTGATAAATATCCTGGGTTTTGATCAGTCGCGCCAGAAGGCCGGGAACAGCAGAACCAATACGGTAAAGACTTCAAGACGGCCAATCAGCATGCCAATCGACATCAGCCACTTCGCCCCGTCCGGCAGCGTCGCAAAGTTGCCCGACGGGCCGACAATCGGGCCCAGTCCCGGTCCGACATTGGCAATCGCTGTGCCGGCACTCGAGACTGCGGTGATAAAATCAAGCCCCATCGCGCCAAGTGCTGCGGCCAGAACCACAAAGCAGAACACAAACAGGAAGAAGAAGCTCAGCACCGATTCCGTAACATCTTCCGAAAGCGGTTTGCGGTTGTAATAGGCAATGAAAACGCCATGCGGACGCAGCATGTGCGAAAGCTGGATCTTGGCGATTTCATACAGAACCTGAAGGCGGAAGATCTTCACCCCACAGGTTGTCGATCCCGCACAGCCACCAATGAACATGACAAAGAAGAACACCGTCACCGCAAACGGGCCCCAAAGCCCGTAATCGGTGGTGGCATAGCCCGTACCGGTCATCACCGACACAATGTTGAAGGACGTAAAGCGCAGCGCATACAGGAAATCGACATTGTTGGTTTCCGAATGCCAAAGGGCGAGGCCGACAACGATGGAAACCGCAATTGTGATAAACCAGCGCACCTGACTGTCGCGGAACAAGGCCCGACCCTGCCCGCGCAGCATCTGCAGATACAAAATAAACGGCAACGCCCCCGTCGCCATGCCAAGGGTGATGATCACATCAATCGCCGCACTGTCATAATGCCCGATCGACGCATCCTTGGTCGAAAAGCCGCCGGTGGCAATCGTCGTCATGGCATGCGCAATCGCATCAAATGGCGTCATCCCCGCCGACCACAACATAATCGCCCAAAGCCCGGTGAAGCTCAGATACAGCATCGCGATACCCATCGCGATCTGGGTTGCGCGCGGGAACGCCTTGTCCGATTTGTCGGAGTTTTCCATGCGGAACAACTGCATCCCGCCAACGCGCAGCATCGGCATGACGGCAATCGCCATCACGATAATCCCGATCCCGCCAAGCCACTGCAAAAGTGCTCGCCACAGCAAGATCCCCTGCGGCGCGGTATCAAGGCCGACAATCACGGTCGATCCGGTGGTGGAAATACCTGACATCGCTTCGAAAAACGCGTCGGTATAGGACATATCAAGATCGGAAAAGGCAAATGGCAACGCCGATGCCGCCGTCAAAACCAGCCAGCTCAGCGTGGTCAGGATAAAGGCCTGGCGTGAATTGATCTTAAGATTGTCCATGCGGTTCATCATGATCAATGCCCCGCCGACAAACAGCGACACAAAGGACGCCGCCGAGAACACGATCCAGTCACGCTGCCCGTAGTAAAGGTCGACCAACGCCGGGATGAACATGCCAATCGACAACGTACAGAGCAAAATGCCGACGATGAAAAGAATGGGACGGAAATCGATCAATGAAGCGCCTCTTGGCACATACACCGCGAAATCCCCCCGGACAAACGGCATATGGTGCGTCTGATGTTCTGTTTTCGGAAGCCACTGCATACCCGAAAATTCGGTCTGCATGTACCCCCTTCATCACAAGCAGCGAAATTCTTGGCATATGGGGCCACAATGTCCAGTCCTTTTAAGCTGTTGCAAGCTGCCTTGCCGTCGGAATTTCGCGATCATCAACACGATTTGTTCGCGCCCGCACCCTGATTAATGAACGACCGTCACCTTTGATCCGACTTTCAATATCGCCACACTGCGCGACCATCACCACATAAGGATGTCTATAATTCTTATTGATTTCTGATAGTTCACCTGTTGATCAGAATCACTCCAATATAATCGCCGGTTTCTTTTGGCTCTTTCCTCATCGCTCAAAGAACGCAAACCTGCCTGTATTTGATATTGTGTCGTGCAACATGGCGCGCTTTCCCCTAAATTAGCCGGATCAAAAACGATGAGTTCAATCATCGGTGCCTGCCTTGTGACTATCCTTGGGGAGCTTCCCGTGTGGGGAAAGAAATTATACTTCGCGATCATTCTGTGCGTTCTGCTGGCGGTCGGGTTTCTGACCACGAGTTTTGTAAGCTTCTATGTCGCCCGGGATTCTCTTGAAGAACAGATTTCCGAAAGCACGCTTCCGCTGACCAGCGACAATATCTATTCCGAGATTCAGCGCGATCTGTTGCAGCCGATCTTTATTTCTTCGTTGATGGCCCATGATACGTTCTTTCGCGACTGGGCCCTTTCCGGCGAAACTGATCCAGAACGGATCACCAAGTACCTCGCCGAAATCCAGTCGCGCTACGATACGATCACGGCCTATTTCATCTCTGAAGAAACCCGGAACTATTATCACCCGACCGGCGTGATCAAACAGGTGAGCGAAGATGACCCGGCCGATGGCTGGTATTTCCGGGCACGCAACGCGAAGCAACCTTACGAGATCAATATCGACCACGACACGGTTGATCGGTCGCGCCTGTCGATCTTTGTCAATTATCAGGTGCGTGATTATGACGGCAATGTCATCGGCATCACCGGTGTTGGCCTGGCCGTCAGTTCGGTCACCAATCTGATCGAAACCTATCAGGCACGCTATGGCCGGACGATCTATTTCATCGACACCGAAGGCCATGTCACCCTGCGTGGTAGCGGCTTTGGCGATGCCCACAGCCTGCAGGAACGGCCGGGCATGCGCACCCAGGCCACCAAAATCCTGACCTCGCCCGGCGCGTCGATCAGTTACGAACATGGAGGTCACACCTATTTCGTCAACAGCCGTCTGGTGCCTGAATTTGGCTGGCTTCTGATTGTTGAACAAAGTGACTATTCATCTGATGCACGTCTTCAAAACACGCTGTTCATCAATATCGCGATTTCGTTGCTGATCACGATTGTGGTCGGGCTGATCGCCTTCCTGACCGTGCGCAATTATCAGAAGCGCCTCGAAGAACTGGCATCGCGCGACAAACTGACCGGCACGTTTAACCGTCAGGTCTTTGACATGATATTTGATCAGGCGGTTCAGAACGCAAAACGGCAAAAATCGGTACTGTCGGTGATGTGTTTTGATGTTGATGGCTTCAAGGCAATCAACGATGGCTATGGCCATCCGGGCGGGGACGCGGCACTTCGCGAAGTTCTGACCATGGTCCGCCAGAATGTGCAGGACTCCGACGTGATCTGTCGCTGGGGCGGGGATGAATTCGTCATTCTGTTCCCCGGAAAAGATCGCAAGGAAGCCATGACAAAGGCCCGCGAACTTGCCGACTCTGTCCGCAATGCCCCGGTCCGTTTCGGGCGTGATCATATTCCGGTTACCATCAGTGCCGGCATCACCGAATACCGCGATGGCGAGGATCTTGATACCTTGATGGCCCGTGTTGATAACGCGCTTTATACCGCCAAGGCATCCGGCCGCGATCACATCTCCCTGTCCTGATCCCTCAGGCCGCGACCAGATACAAAACACCCCCGGCAGAACAATCTGCCGGGGGTGTTTTTGTTTATTTGCTCTGGTGCGCGATCAGTCGGCGATAGATGCCTCGGCGATCTGAACAGCGTTAAGCGCAGCACCCTTAAGCAACTGGTCACCGGCAACAAACAGTTCCAGACCATGATCACCAAAGATCAGGTTGGTACGAATGCGGCCAACTTCGACGTCATACTGTTCGGTCGCGGTCAGCGGCATCGGGTATTTGTTGTTTGCCGGATCATCGACAAGTTTGACACCCTTGGCCTTTGCCAGCACTTCACGGGCCGCCTCCGGGGTAACAACCTTTTCGGTTTCAACCACGATGGCCTCGGAATGAGTACGCTCGGTCGGAATACGAACCGCAGTGCACGATACCGGCAGATCCGGCGCGCCAAAGATCTTGCGCGTTTCCCAGGTTACTTTCATTTCTTCACGGGTGTAACCGTTGTCCTGGAAAGTATCGATATGCGGGATCACGTTAAACGCCAGCGGCGATGAAAACACCTCTGCCGGAACCGGCTTGCCAGCAAGACCAGCCGCCAGACCTTCGCGCAGTTCGTTCATGCCCGGCTGACCGGCACCCGATGCGGCCTGATAGGTCGACACGATCACTTTCTTCAGGCCAAAGGCCTGATGCAGCGGCCAAAGGGCAACTGCGGCAATCGCCGTGGTGCAGTTCGGGTTTGCGATCAGTTTCGCCGTTTTGGCAAGGTGACCATTGATTTCCGGCACGATCAGCGGAACATCGTCATTGAGACGGAACGCCGAGGAGTTATCAATCACCAGCGCGCCTTCGGCAATCTTGGGCGCATATTCCTTGGCGAAATCACCGGAAACAGCAAGGAAGACAATGTCGCACTGCTTGGCTTCTTCAACAGAAAACAGCGCGACGGTCTTAGTGCCGAATTTAGTCTCCACGGTCTTGCCCGCTGAACGCTCTGACGCGAACAGGGTGAGTTCACCCACAGGGAACTTGCGATCAAACATTACATTGATCAGCTCGACGCCAACCGCACCGGTTGCGCCAATGACACCGACATGGAGATTTTCGGCACTCATAATAGTTGTCTAACCTCGCAATAAATTTGTTGTCATATTCGACTGCCGCGATCATTCGCGGGCCGCGCATTATAAGGATTAATCAAGGTAACGCAAATGCACCTTGCTGCATTGCATTTATGCGCGGTTCTGATTGGGTAAAAACGCACCGGACAACAGATTGTTCCATGGCGATTTTAAACGGGCTGACATAAAAAATCCGCCCTTCAACAGTACCACCGCCAAGCAGACGTCAAAGGGCGGATTTAGCCGCCATAAAGACGACATATCCAGACTATGAAAGAGAATCGGCTGATCGTTTTAATGTCCGATCAGGCGAATGCGCTGATCACATCAGGCAATGTTTGGCGAAATCGGTCGCCTCGTTTGCCGTCCAGTCGCCCTTCGGCTTTTCCTTAAGGTCATTGCACCATTCCTCGCTGCCCACCTCGGGCGAGCATGCGGAAACAGCACCAGCCAGGAAAAGGACCGCAAGGGCCCCGGCGATTTTGGTCGTGATCGTTTTCTGCAGTTTCATGTCCGTGTCCACTGTTTGTGTGTTTGTTATTGACGCTACAAACTTATACACGGCGCGAAAATGACGCAAAGTAAACCTTCGGTCTGTGGCAACCGTCACAGACCGACAGCAACAATCGGCAAAATGAGAATCAGGGATCAGTCGCGCCAGAAGGACGGCATCAACAGCACAAGAAGCGTCTCGAACTCAAGCCGGCCCAGAACCATCGCAACATCCAAAATCCACTTTGCGGAGTCCGGCAAGGACTGGAAATTGCCCGCCGGTCCGATGATATTGCCAAGCCCCGGCCCGACATTGGCAAGTGCTGTTGCCGCCGCACTCATTGACGTAATCAGATCAAGACCCGTCAAACCAAGGGCAATCGTCACCGCGATATAGCTGATGGTCAAAAGAAATACATAGACCGTAACCGCGTTATAGATGTCGGATGAAATTTCGTGGCGATCAATGCGGCTGACCACAACGGCTGACGGGCTGCGCAGGCGCATGAAATGGGCACGAAGCCCGGTGAACACGACATACAGGCGAAACATCTTGAACCCGCCCGATGTTGATCCCGAACAGCCGCCGATAAAGGTCGCAAAGAAAAACAGCATGACCGCGGCCGGGCCCCATAACAGGTAATCCCCCGATGCATAGCCCGTGGTCGTAATCACCGACACAAGATTGAACGCCGCCATGGTCAGCGACCGGAAGAACCCGTCATCTGAAATCTGCAACAGCCGCAAGGTCAGCAAAAATGTAAAACCTGCAATGATCAGGCAGAACAGTTTGATTTGCTGATTGCCGATCACGGCCTTGATCGCGCGTTTGCGCAGAAAGACCGCATAGGCGGTAAACGGCAAACCACCAAAGAACATGAACAGGATGGCAATCCAGTGCAGCGACAGGCTGGTGTCAAACTTGGCAAATGAAAGGTCCGAGGTGGCATAGCCGCCAGTCGACAGCGTCGTCATGCCGTAATTGATCGCATCAAACCATCCCATGCCAAAGATGCGATACAGCACAATGCACACCAGGGTCAGAACAGAATAGATCATCACGATCTGCAGGCACATATCGCGCATGCGACCACTAAGTTTTTCGGATCGATCCGAACTTTCCATCTGGAAAAGCTGCATGCCGCCAACCCGCATCATCGGCAAAAGGGCCAAGGCAGTCACGATGATCCCGATCCCGCCCAGCCATTGCATGATCGATCGCCAGATCAGTAATCCCGGCGGCAGTTCGTCCAATCCCGACAGGATGGTTGATCCGGTCGTCGTCAGGCCCGATACAGTTTCAAACACCGCATCACAGAAACTGATTTCAAGCGATGAATACCAAAGCGGCAAGGACCCGGTCAGGCTGATCGCAATCCATGACACCACGGTCAGGACATAACCCTGACGTGCTGTCACACGCGGGCCGATATCCGACCGGCAGGCAAGACACGCCATACCGCCAAGCCCGATGGTCGTGATCGAGGCTTGGGCAAAAATTTTCCAGTCCGGGTTGCCATATGCAAGATCAACAGCAGCTGGCACCATCATCGATATACCGATGATAATGACCATGACCCCGACAACGAAAAAGATGGGTTGCAGACGGAACAAGCAAGCTTCCCTGACAGCAAAAGACAAACCCGCTTGTAGCGCCAATTGACAATTGATGCATCCGGTTATTGTGCATGACACCATTGATGGCAATTGCCGCTGCCCGCCACCCACCCGAGATGGGCGTCATCATTTTGCCGTTCTTTTTGCTTGTTCTTTTGCCATGACCGTTGTGTCATTCTTGCCAAATACTCACCCCGCAGATCTTTGAGGCCAGTGTGAAACGCGTTACCCGCCTGATCATCCTTCTTGCCATTCCGGCCTTGATTGCCATTGGCCTTCACTGGCACAGCGCGCCGGTCCGTGCGGCTGACAACGCGACCCAACTTGCTGATCCGGCCGGGCTGGAAGCCAGAGGCCGCGATGTTCAGGTGATTGACGGCGATACCATCATGATTGCCGGTCAGGTGCTTGATATCGCGGGCATGGACGCCCCGGAACTCGGTCAGCAATGCCTGCATAACGGCAGTTTCTGGGATTGCGGCATGTCTTCGGCCATGCAATTGCGCAAATATTTCGCCATGGCGCCGTTTGATGTCCATTGCTGGCCCGGTGATCAGGAACGCGCGGGCAAGGCCGGTGATTTCCCCATCGTCGAATGCGGCATCGGCGAACGCGATGTGGCGGCGGCAATGATCAGTGACGGCGAAGCCCTGCCGATTGCGGGCTATTCCCATCGCTATGACCGGCTGTCGCGCGATGCCGACAATGCCGGCATTGGCATCCATGGTGGCGATATGATTGACCCGTCTGACTGGCGGGCGGGCAAACGGCTCGACGGTGAAACCACCGGACGCTGCCTGTTCATCGCTGACGGCAAGGGCAATTACCTCAGCACCCTTGATCCGCGCTTTGCCGATTTTGCCTCAGACACCAAAATCTGCAGCGACGAAGAGGCGCGGGACATGAACCTGAACTATCTGCCACCGTCACCTTAACCGGCCCCTTTTCGTGGCAGGTGCATCTTTTGGCGTTTTCGCGCGTCTTCCTGTTTATCGCTTCGATCAAACAGGAGAATAAGATGCGATTGCAACTTGCCTTGAATGTGAAAAACCTTGACCGTGCCATTGCGTTTTACAGCGAAATGTTCGCAAGCCCGGTGCACAAACAACGGCCGGGATATGCCAATTTCGAAATTGAAAACCCGCCGCTTAAGCTGGTTTTGTTCGAACACCCGGCAGCAACCGAAAACCTGAACCATATCGGTGTCGAATGTCTGAGCGAGCAGGCGTTTGAAACCGCCTCAGCCCGGCTGCATCAAAGTGATCTTGTCACCAGCGACATTGCTGAAACCGGATGTTGTCACGCAAAGCAGACCAAGTTCTGGGCAACAGGACCAGACGAACTTGACTGGGAGTGGTATCGTATTCTTGACGATGCGCCACATGACCAGCCTGCCGATCAACAAACGTCCGGGGCTGGCTGTTGTGGCCAGCAGTCGGGCAAGGAACTGCACCCATATCAGGTGTGCTGCGCGTAAAGAACCATGAAGTTTGCATCGACACATCACACAAACTCAGACTGGCAGGCCTTGCAAAAAGGCCTGCGCAGTTTTGTCTATCACCGCTTGCCACAGGACGCGGTCGACGATGTCGTTGCCGACATCCTTGAAACGATCATCCGTAAAAAATCGGATCTTCGCACGGCTGCCAATCCATCTGCTTGGATTTATGCCGTCGCACGCAGCAAGGTGGCGGACTTCTATCGACGACAGGGGCGCGAAAATACCGCACTTCGGACCCTCAATACCGATCCGACCCTGTTGAACCATGACGAACCGCACGACAAACCCGGTTTGCATGACTGCGTGATGGGCTTCATTGGCCGATTGAGCGAAACCGACCAGACCGTACTTGAAGAAATCGACATCAACGGCAAACGACAAACCGACTTCGCCACCCGCAATGCCATCGCCCTCCCCACAGTGAAGTCACGCGTCCAACGCGCCCGAAACCGTCTGCGTGATCGATTGGTTGCCTGCTGTCCGGGTGGCGACCTAGGCAACGGAGGTGACATTGGGGATGCAAGTGGCGATGCCACGGCATGCAATGGCGCATGCCAAAATACAGGCGCCTGTGCGCCGGACCGGATGTGATGATGTCTTTGGGGAAAAGGCTTGGAGCGGGTGAAGGGAATCGAACCCTCGTATGCAGCTTGGGAAGCTGCCGTTCTACCATTGAACTACACCCGCGAAGCGCGCGATTTATAGCCCGCTTTTCCGATCAACGCAAGCCGGTCCCATCCAGATCCATCCAATTAATTGCCCGACCAAATACCGGAAAACTTTAGCCTTCCGGGACCATGCGCCAGATCGCACTGGCATGGTCATCGGAAATCAGGATCGATCCGTCGACATAGTGTTTCACATCGACCGGACGGCCGATCACTTCGCCATTGCTGCGCAGGAAACCAACAAGGAACGGGTTTTCTGTCACCGGTTTGCCGTTGATGAATTCGACCCGGACAACCTCGTACCCATCGGGAATTGTGCGGTTCCAGGATCCATGTAATGCAACGAGTGCATCCCCACCGTCAAAGGTGAAGCCAAGCGGCGCATTATGGGCATTAAAGGTAAATTCCGGGAAGGTGACTTCTTCTGGCACCGTTTCATCGGAAAATTGCGGGCTTCTGGTGTCGTTCCCCGCATACCACGGGTAGCCATAGAACTGGCCAGACTGGCTGGCACGATTAAGTTCCTCACGCGGGATATTATCGCCCAGCATATCGCCGCCGTTATCGGTAAACCAAAGCTCGTCCGTTTCCGGATGGAAGCTCAGCCCGACAGAATTACGAATGCCACTTGCATAAATGTCCGGCGCCCCACCATTAACCGGGATGGAGATGATCGTGCCTTCAAGGCCGCTGACCTTGCAGATATTGCACGGTGCCCCGACCGCCACAAACAGGCGATCGCCATCGGGTGACAACGCGGCATAGCGCCAACCATGATGGCGTTCATCAGGCAGATTGGTAAACAGGATCCTCGGGCGACCGAGGCTTTCTCCATCGAAATTGGCAAGATCATAGGACACGATGCGGTGTTGATCGGCAACAAACAGGGTCCCGGGTTTATAGGCAATCCCGTTGGCCAGCTTGAAGTCATCGGCAATCAGATTGACGTCCTCGGCAAAGCCATCACCATCCTGGTCGCGCACGAAATAAAGGTTCGGTCCGCGCGTCCCAACAAAAGCGCCGTTAAGCTCCGGGGCGACCGCAATCGTCCGCGCGTTGCTGACCTCGGCAAACACCGAAAGGCGATATCCGCTTTCAGCCGTTAGCATCGATTGAACGCGCGCCACCCGTTCGGAAACCTGTTGGGCTTGGGCTGATATACTTAGCGCCGTCACAGCCACGGCAGAGGCAGCCCCCAAACACAAACGCCCGGCCCATCGGCGTGCGGTGTGCAACTGGCGACGGAAGTCCGGGCGTAAATATTGGGTCATCGTGAAATCTCCTTGTCTGGCAATCGGCCTTACAAGGGATACGGACAGTTTCCCCAGGTCGATTAACGAACGCGTTCAGAGATCGGGGCGTTGACCGACAGTTCCATGTCCCAGGGGAAGTAAATCCAGGTATCCTGGGAGACTTCGGTCACAAAGCTGTCAACGATTTCACGGCCAAGCGGCTTGGCATAAACGGTTGCGAAATGCGCATGCGGCAGTTTTTCGCGCACAGCCTTGGCGGTTTTGCCGGTATCGACCAGATCATCAATGATCAGCATATCGGTGCCGTCACCCTTGATGTCTTTTAGCCATTCCAGATCGCCACGCGTCTTGTCAGAGTAGCTGCGTACGCACACCGTATCAATCAGGCGAATATCAAGTTCGCGGGCAATGATCGCCGCCGGTACAAGACCGCCACGGGTGATTGCCACGATTCCCTTGAACGGGCCTTTTTCCAACAGTCGCCATGCAAGTGCACGGGCATCGCGATGCATCTGTTCCCAGGAAACCGGGAAACCTTTGTTATAAGCAGCTTCGCTCACAAGAATTCTCCTGCGCCAGATCGGTTCGCCAAATGAATGTGCCCAGAGATTACCTAAAGGCGTCACCCAAAGGCATCACCATCCAGACCCGCATTCCACAAAATTAAGCCGCTTAACTACGCCCTGTTGGGCCCGAAGGCAAGTATTCGCTGGCGTGTTCGTTTCTTACTCGGCATTCAGCCTTGCTTACAGGAGTGCTGGAAAAATCAACGCTAATTTTCTGGATCGGTTTTGCGCAGCATAAAACGAGATTTATCCGAATTTGGTCACGGATATCCGAATCAAGACAAAAACGACAAAGTGCGGTTTGTACATCGTTTTAAACGTTTGAGTTTGGATGTAGGGAACAAGGAGACAAAAACTTAAAAAAGTGTTGGAAAGACGATGAAGTTAAAAATTATGTCAAAAGCCAGGATCGGCGGTCTATTTGTCGCGGCAAGTGCACTGATTTATCCTTATGTTGATGCTCATGGTGTTGAGCAAAACATAGAAATTATTGGCGATACCGGCGGCGGGCAGAGTATTGAATCTCTGGAAAATCAAGGCGCTGGCGGTAATGCAAATGCTCAGAACGCCAATCTTCTTCCAGGTAAAGCGCATGATATTGCCGTAGATAAACTGGGGAACAGATATGCGGTAGGGTCCCAAAAAGGCATGAATGGCTATGCCCTTTACAAGTGGGCGGCAAACTCTGCGGCATGGCAAAAAATGAATGGTGAAGCTGTACGCATAACGGCGAGACCCAAACAAGCCTGGATTGTGAATACACAGGGTCAGGTTTTTTATGAAAGTGGCCCAACCTGGAGAAATGTACCGGCACCGATCGCGAAAGATATTAGTGCGGGTCGTGATACCGTATGGATCACGACACCAAATGACGAGATTTTTCGCTATGTGCCACAAGGAACCCTTGAATTTGTAGCGTCGCAAGATCAGCTGGCTTTTAACAATGGAGTCGGCGGCTGGGCGCGCGTGAATGTTAATGCTGTAAAGGTTGAACTCGATGATTCGGATAACCCTTGGATAATCGATAAAAGCGGGCAGCTGAACCGATTTCATGCTGGAAAGTGGCGGGCAATCAATGCGCCAAAAGCGATTGACTTAAACGCGTCGGAGCCGGGCAACGTCGAGTTTGTTGATGAAAAGGGCGATGTTCTTCAATATGAGGTTACAACAAATAGATGGTGGTATCTGTCACAGTCGAAGGATACGGTTGCCATAGGTGGCAGCAGTGGAGAACTGCTTAAGTTAAGCAAGAACTTGGATATTTTCAAAGTGCGTTAATTTCTGATGCGACTTGTTGATATTAAGATGAAGTGGGGTATGCACATGCCCTGCTTCATTTTTTTGTATAATCTTATCCCTTATACGCCAAAAATAGGTCGTATTTCGGGGTTATCGGAGGTCGTATTCTACAAAATAAAGCCGTTTAACGACGCCGAGTTCGGGACGACGGCAAGTATTCGCCGGTAAGTTTTTTTTTACTTTGCGTTCATCCGCGCTTGCAGCAGGGTTGAAAAATCACTGCCGAGTTTCTGGATGGCCGATGACCAGTCGCCGGGTTTGTCCTGACGATAGATCCGCAAGGTCGGATACCATGGGCTATCGGCCCGATACACCATCCAGCGCCAGTCGGTGGTGTAAAGCTGCAACATCCAGACCGGCACGCCAAGCGCGCCTGCCAGATGGGCCGGCGAGCTGTCAATCGTGATCACCAGATCCATCGCCTGCATCAACGCGGCACTGTCACCGAAATCATGAATGTGATCGCCAAGATCAGTGACAAAGGCATGCAGGCCAAGCTTGTCGATATCGCCGCGGCGCTCATCAATCTGGAAGCTGTAAAATGCCGCCCCCTTGGCCGACAAGATCGGCAGCAACGTCTCAAGCGGGCAGGAACGATCGCGCGGGTTAAGCTTGCCCGCCCAGATCAGCCCGACCTTAAGCACCGTGCCCGGCGGCGGTGCCAGACGCGCACGTTTGCCCTGCGGCGCGGAGATATAGCTATCGGTCGAGATTTTCTGAAGCTCTTTGGATCCGATGCCCATCACATGCGGCAGGCTTAAAAGCGGCACATGCACATCAAATTCCGGAAGCGGCCGGCCCTTTTCCACAACGGTGCCCACACCCGACACAGTTTTCATGATCGGGATCAGTTCCTTGCGGCATTCAAGGATCACATGTGCGGCCTTTTGGGCTACCAGCGGCACAAAACGCGCAAACTGGATCATGTCGCCAAAGCCCTGCTCGGCACGCAGCAAAATGCGTTTGCCGCGAAGATCGGCTTTGCCATCCCACTCAGGGGCGGTTTCAAGCGGCCGGATCGGATTATCGGCAAGTTTGCGGCGCGTCTCATACCCCGCCCAACCTTCGGCATAGTTGCCAAGCGCAAGATGCGCCAATGACTTGTCCCAGTTGGCATCAACATAATCGGGGTCAATCGCAAGCGCACGCTCGAAATAGTCAAGCGCCTCTTCAAAGCGGTTCATATCGCGATACACAAGGCCGGTATTAAACGTATGCGACTTGACACTGTCATCAAGCTCAAGCGCCTTCTTGTGCGCAACAAGCGCCTCGTCAAAGCGCATCATTTCGCGCAGGCAATTGCCCATATTCGACCACAAGCCGGCATTGCCGGGGCGCAAGTCTGCGGCCCGTCGATAGGCAATCAGGGCGGCCTCGAACTTCTTGCTGCGACGAAGCGCCACGCCAAGGTTGTTCCAGACATCCGGTTGATTGGGGTTCTGGCGAAGGGCCGTACTGTAAAGGCGGATGGCATCATCAATCTGGCCGGCCTGATGGGCGGCAAGACCGCGCTGAAACAAATCACTGATTACTTGGCGGCGCTGAACCGCGGCATCGCCATTTTTGACCGACGGCATGCTTTGATCGCTGCTGGCAATGTCTTCGGTTTTAGACATGGTATCCTTGGCGGGGATCACCGGATCATCCTGTTTGGCCGCCACATTATCCGCAGACGGCTTTGATGCTTTCTTTGCCGGTCGTTTTTTGCGCGTTGTCGCCGCTTTCGCCATTCCTGTTCCCCCCGGTGCCTTTGCCCTTATCTGGCAAAAGCCATCGCCCCAATTAAAGGCATCTCTAACAGACTGACCATGGCACTGACCGCCCGATTCGGCGGCATGTGGCCTTTCCTGCACAAAGCATAATTTACCAAAAAAGCCTTACCAATAAGTGGATTTATTCATTTGGTTTTATGGAAATGGAATATTCACCACGCCCATCGTTTCTTGTTTCAGTAATTTTACCAGATGGGGTAGCCTCAGCGGCATAACAACAAACCAGAATGTAGTCGCCACACCTTTGTGCCTCATTACGGAAAAATAAACGCACGAATTGGTCACTGTGAACATCACGCAGGGCAACAATTCGTCACAACCTGACTGTCGGCAACATGATCGGAGCTTCAGGCCGATCACCGACATCAGATCTAGGGATTGGGTTAATTCTGCCTTTGAAGGATTGGGAGACCGTAAATGGCCGAACCTAAGAGATCCGGTGCCTCCGTCGGACGTAAAGTGATTTTTGTGATTGTGGGACTTCTCATCGTCGGCTTCGCCGCGATGATGACCATTCAGACCGTCTCGCAGCGCAATGCCATGATCGAAATCATGTATAATGAATCGGTCGAAAAAACCGAAATGCTGTCAACTGCGGTTCAGCCGGGCTTCATTGCCATGGACGGCGCATCGGTCGAAAAGGAATTCCGCAAGATCACCGACAAGGAAGGCTCGCAGCTGGCAAGCCTGATCGCGGCAAATCCTGATGGTGATGCCATCGGAACCTATCAATCAGAAACACTCAAAATGCATGATCTGGCAGCCCTGATCGAGCCCTATCTCGGGCAGCTTGAAAACAAGGAAGTCATCAGCTTCATTTCCGAAGATGCCGTGATCGTCGGTGCCCCGATCACCAAATATTCGAAGCGCCGCGACGAAGATCAGTATCGGGGCATGCTGGTTACCGCCTGGTCACTTGACCGCGTCAACGCCGAAGTCCAGCAAGCCGTTATCATTCAGGTCGCTCTGGCTGCGGCCATTCTGGTGGTTTTGCTCGGCGTCACATGGTTTGTCCTGCGCCAGCAGATCCTGACCCCGATGGTCAAGATCAATGGCGCGATGCGGTCACTTGTCGATGGCGAACTGGATGTCGATATCCCGGGCCTTAAGCGCAATGACGAAATCGGCGAAATGGCCTCTTCGGTCGAAATCTTTAAGGAAAACGCCAAGCGCGTCGCCCAGCTTGATCGCGAACGCGAACAGGAACGCGAACGCGCCGAGGCCAAGCGTCGCGAAGCCATGGCGGCCCTTGCCGGTCGGTTTGAACAAACCGTCATGGGTGTGGTCGATGGCGTATCTGGCGCATCGGGTGAAATGCAGGAAGTCGCCCAGACGATGGTGGCCGCCGTGCAACAAAACGAAGCCGGATCACAGGCCGTGGTTGCCGCTGTTGAGCAGGCCAACCATAGTGTCGAAACCGTCGCAAGTGCGGCCGAACAGCTTGCTGTTTCGATCCGCGATATCAGCGCGCGTGTGAATGAAACTTCGAACATCACCGCCAATGCCTCAACCGAGGCAAACCGGGTCAACGAAATGGTTCAGGGTCTTGATGTCTCGGCTCAGAAAGTCGGTGAAGTCGTCCAGATTATTCAGGCAATTGCCGAACAGACCAACTTGCTGGCACTTAACGCCACCATCGAGGCCGCCCGTGCCGGCGATGCAGGTAAGGGCTTTGCCGTGGTCGCCAACGAGGTCAAAAACCTCGCCAATCAAACCGCGCGTGCGACCGAGGATATCTCTGAACAGATTTCCGGTATTCAGGGCTCGACCCAGCAGGCGGTTGGCGCGATTGACGGGATTACCGGCATCATTGCCAACCTGAACGATATCGCATCCGAAGTGGCGGCTGCGGTCGAAGAACAGGGTCAGGCAACCACGGAAATCTCGACCTCGGTTCAACAGGCGGTTCAAAGCACGCAGGAAGTGTCCAACCACATCCGCGAAATGCAGGAAGCCGCGCGCCAGACCGGCGAAGCCGCCCATCAGGTACTGGGCGCATCTGACAAGCTTAACAGCCAGTCGGGCACGCTGCGTGGTGAGGTTGGCAACTTCCTTAATGAAGTGCGCGCAAGCTAAGCGTCATCTGGCTTAAAACCAAAAAACGCCGCCCTGTTTTCCGTGGCGGCGTTTTTGTTTTTCGATGTGGTCCTAGCGTAATGGATCGCGGTTTCTTGCGTCCTCATCAAGGCGCATCATCATCATGTCGTCGAGATCGGCATAGCCGTGCAAACGATAAAGCGGTTGCATGTCCGCTGTCGCCAGAAGCCAGCGTTTCACACGCTTTAGTTCCGGATGGTTATGCAACGCATCAATCATTTTGGCGGCAATGCCCATGCGGCGATAATCCGGATCGACAAACACATCGGCAACATAGGCAATGGCGATCTGATCGCTGACCACGCGCGCAAAACCCACCTGACGTCCATCGCAATAGGCGCCGACTGGAAATGACATCTCGACAGATCGGTCAAACTCACCGCGCGTCCGCCCGGCGGCCCAATAGGACGCGGCGATAAAATCATAGCAATATTCAAGATCGATCCGTGACCGATCCAGGCTGATTTCAATGGTTTTATCGCCATCTGCCATCATGGTCGCCCCACAAGCTTTCACCCCATAAGGTGATTGGGTTATTTCAGGTAAACGGCAACAGCCAGTGCCGCAATCGCCACCCACATCACAAGGGATTGGCGCGAAAAACCGCTAGGTTTGCTTTGTCCGTTGTTTGGCTTGCCACGCATGGCGGCAACCGTGTCGGGATGCAGGCGCAATCCCTGATCGGTAAAGACGGCGGATGCCTGTTCTGCGGCTTCGATCACGCGCGGCAGTCGGCGCAACATGGTGCCCGCCTGAAGGGTAGCTTCCTTGATCTTGGCTTCCGGACCAAGGTTTTCACGCATCCAGTCTTCGATCAGCGGACGCGACAATTCCCACATATTCTCATTCGGGCTGAGAATACGTGAAAGCCCCTCGGCAACGATCATGGTTTTTTGCAGCATCAAAAGCTGTGGCTGGGTTTCCATGCCGAACTGTTCGGTAATCTGGAACAACTGCCCCAACAACCGCCCGACCGAAATATCGGCCAGTTCCTTGCCCAGGATCGGCTCACCAATCGAACGACAGGCCTGCTGGAAGTTTTCAAGCGACTGGTTACGCGGAACATACCCCGCCTCGAAATGGACCTCTGCCACGCGGTGATAATCACGCGTCAAAAAGCCCAGCAACATCTCGGCCAGATACAGACGCGTCTGTTTATCCACCCGGCCCATGATGCCGAAATCAACCAGGCTGACCCGGCCGTTTTCATCAACAAACAGGTTGCCCGGATGCATGTCCGCATGGAAAAAACCGTCGCGGAAAACCTGTTGGAAAAATGCCCCGGCCGCCTTGGCCAGCAGATCGGAGCGATCAATGCCCATGCGGTCAAGGGCTTCGACATTATCGATGCGCACACCTTTGACCCGTTCCATGGTCATCACGTGTTCGGCGGTGCGTTCCCAATCGATCTGCGGGATGTAATAGGTCGGATCGTCTTCGAAATTTTGGCGGAATTCCGATGCCGCTGCCGCCTCGAAACGCAGATCCATCTCAAGATGAACACTGTCTTCCAGCGCCTTGACCGTTTCAATCGGTTTCAGACGACGCAGGCGCGGCTGGGTCAATTCGACAAGTTCCGCAATCCAGTAAAACAGGTCCATGTCGCGTGCAAAGCGATACCGGATATCCGGGCGCAGGACCTTGACCGCCACTTCGCGCCCGTCGGTCGTGGTCGCGAAATGCACCTGTGCGATGGATGCTGCGGCGACGGGTGTTTCATCAAATTCGGCAAACAGCACGTCAAACGGTTCGGCCAGCTGTTCGGTGATGATGCGTTTGGCAACCTTGGCCGAAAATGGCGGCAGGCGATCCTGAAGCGACGACAGGTCGGCCGCCACATCATCGCCAATCAAATCGGATCGGGTCGCCAAGGTCTGGCCAAGCTTGATGAAAGCCGGGCCCAATTCCTCAAGCGCACGCGCAAGGCGCTTGCCCGGTGGCAAATCAGACCGGCGCGAAAACGGTGCTGTCAGGCGGGCCAGAAACGCGACAAGTTTCCCCCCCGGCACAAGGGCAAGTGGAAACAACGCATCATAGCGCGCCAAAGTGCGCGCCATGGCAAGCAGGCGAAAGCTGTTACGAATAAAACGGATCATGCGTCAAACGCCCTTATATCCGCCAACCGGAATGAATAGCTGCAATCCCGCCAGACAGGTTGCGGTATTTGACCCGCTCAAAGCCGGCCGCCCGGATCATGGATGCAAATGTTTCCTGATCGGGGAACTTGCGAATGCTTTCCGCCAGATACTGATAAGCTTCACGATTGCCCGCGATAAACCGTCCGATTTCGGGCAAAAGCTTGAATGAATAGGTATCATACAGCTTATCGAACCCGGGCACGACGACCTTGGAAAATTCAAGACACTGGAACTTTCCACCCGGACGCAGGACGCGATAGGCTTCCGAAAGCGCTTCTTCGATGCGGGTTACATTGCGAATGCCAAAGGCGATGGTATAGGCATCAACCGACTGGTCTGGCAGCGGCAATTTCTGCGCATCACCGACCGTCCAGTTGATGTTTTTCAGGATCCCGTGATCAACCGCGCGGTCGCGCCCGACATGGAGCATCTCATAGTTGATGTCACAGACCGTGACAGAGCCACCACCATTTTTCAGGAAGCGAAACGCAATATCACCAGTACCCCCTGCAACGTCGAGCAACTTCATGCCCGGACGCGGTTTGAGCTCGTTGATGAAACTGTCCTTCCACAAGCGATGCACCCCACCGCTCATCAGATCGTTCATCAGGTCATATTTCGACGCAACAGTGTCGAAGACCTCGCGCACCATGGATGCCTTCTGGCTTTCGGGAACATCACGAAAACCAAAGTGGGTTGTGTTTTCGCCGGTTTCGCCCGCGGCAGGGTCTGTGTTCTTGCTCATGGCCGGGAAAATAGCGCAGCAATGATTATCCTGCCAGTGGAAAGCCACGACAAAACGCAAATATCCTGTTGGATCGTGGTCATTTCTGTTAAGTCAATCTGACGCGACAAGCGTTTGCCAAGAAGATTAGAGCGACGACAAGGACAGGATGCCCCGATGACCTGCATGGTAAAAATCTGTGGAATTAACAGCGAAGATGCCGCGATTGCAGCCATGAGTGCCGGGGCAGATGCGCTTGGATATGTCTTTTTCCCGCCAAGCCCGCGTCATATATCGCTTAAAGGGGCCAAGACGCTCACCGAACGGGTCCCCAACAGCATCTATAAGGTTGGCCTGTTTGTCGAAGCCGGTGACGAGGCGCTTGAAAATGCGATCAAGGCCGGCAATCTCGACGTCATCCAGCTTCACGGCAAGGAAAGCCCGGAACGCGTGGCCGAGGTCAAGGAACGCTTTGGCCTCAAGGTCATGAAGGCCATTTCTGTTAGCACCGCAAACGACATCGAAACGGCCCGCAAAAACTATGACGGCGTTGCTGATTTTCTGTTGTTTGATGCCAAACCGCCCAAGGACAGCGTCCTTCCCGGCGGCAATGCGGTTTCGTTCGACTGGACGCTGCTGACCGGTCAGAACTTCCAAAGCAACTGGATGCTGGCTGGCGGACTTGATCCCAGCAACGTCGCCGAAGCCGTCAAGATTACAGGCGCGCCCTGGGTGGACGTGTCATCCGGTGTCGAACGCAGCAAGGGGGTCAAGGACCCGCGCAAGATCTCGGCCTTCATCCAGGCGGCAAAAGGGTACTGATCCCTCTGAGCAACTGCGATCAGAGCTGATTTAACCATTTCTGAAATGATTGGGCGCAAAACTGCCCGGGCAATAGTGCACTCCATTGCCCGGACCGAGTAAGCGCGACATGAAACCGACCCTTCGATCAAGAACCCAGAAACTTCTGCACGGTGTTGACCGGGAGTCGCGGTTTTCGCTGTTTGTGCATCTGGTTCTGGCCAGCGCGATCATCATCAATGTCGTCTCGGTGATTTTTGACTCGGTCGAAGACTTTGCCGAACGCTATTTCATTCTGTTTGCCACAATCGAGATCGTCTGCACGCTGATCTTTGCCATCGAATATGGCCTGCGTGTCTGGTCCGCCCCGGACAATCCGCGCTTTAGTGGCCGATTTGCGCGTCTGCGCTATATGCTAACACCGATGGCACTGATTGATCTGCTGGCGATCCTGCCGATCTTCCTGTGGTTCTTTACCAGCATTGATTTGCGTTTTATCCGTATTGTCCGGTTGCTGCGCCTGTTGAAATTCACCCGCTATTCCACGGGGCTGGAACTGATGATGCTGGTGTTTCGCCAGCAAATGGGCATTTTCGGTGCCGCAAGTGCTGCCCTTGCCTGCATGCTGGTTTTCAGTGCCGGGGCGATTTACCTCGCCGAACACGAAGCCCAACCTGAACAATTCTCCAACCTGCTTGATGCGCTTTATTGGAGTGTCATTACGCTCGCCACAGTCGGCTATGGCGATGTTGTGCCGATTACACCGTTTGGAAAATTCCTGGCCAGCATCATCTCATTGACCGGGATCGGGATTGTTGCCGTACCGGCCGGTATTCTGGCGTCGGCCTTTAACGCCGAACTGCGTCGGCGCGAAAGCGAGTATCGCCATCAGGCCACCCGCCAGCTGCTGGGCAAACGTTTGACCGAACGGGTCCGCCACAAACTGCGATCCCATCAGGAAGAACTCGGCATCAGCGAAGAACAGGCGCAGTCAATCATCGAGGACATCCGCGATGTCCATCGCAATGAAAGCGATGAAATCCTGACCTGTCCGCATTGCCATCAGCCGCTTCACCTTGAACTGCACGACACCGAAACAACACCCACGCCGCAAAAGTCTTGACGCCCGGTTTTTTTGCGCACATGGTTGACCCATGAAAACACACGGCATGAACCCGACCCGCATTGCAAATCGTTGGTGGTGGCTCGCTTAAGCGGGCGGCCAAAACTCGTGCCCTAAACATACCGGCCGCCTCATTCTTGCAGGCGGCTTTGTGTTTTCAGACTTCTTCTTCCTTGTCTTAAGATCACATGGCTCCTGCGGCGAAAGGCCCACACAGGAGTAAAAAACGTGACGACCCCGACAAGCCAAACCGGCATTTCCACTGACAGCAGCGAATATCGCTACACCACCGATGGCGGTGTTTCGGTTATCCGCCGCATGACCGAAGTGGCTTACGAAAACGCAACCGAAGGACTGATTGATGCGCTTGATGCCACCAAGGGCGTGTTGCTGTCTTCAAGCTATGAGTTTCCGGGGCGCTATTCACGTTGGGATATGGGCTTTGATGCCCCACCGCTTGAAATTGTCGGGCGCGAACGCGGCTTTGCGGTGCACGCACTCAATGATCGCGGGCGGGTGTTGCTTGATATCATTGCAAGTACGCTTGAAAACCATCCCCATGTCGAAAGCCTGACCAACGGCGAAGACGGGCTTTATGGCGTGGTCAAAAAACCCGCCGCCTGGTTCCCCGAAGAAGAACGCAGCCAGCAACCCAGCCTGTTTTCGGTCGTGCGCGCACTGCGTGATCTGTTCGGGCACAAGGGCGATGAGCGTCTTGGGCTTTATGGCGCCTTTGGCTATGACATCGCGCTTCATTTCGAACAGATCAATCTGGCCCAGGACCGCCCGGCGGACCATAAGGACATCCACCTGTTCCTGCCTGATCAGATGGTCACAGTCGACCATGCCTCACGCGTCGCCACCCGGTTTGATTATGACTTTATCGCCCCCGATGGTCGCAGCACTGCGGGTCTTGAGCGCATTTCACAACCCCATCCGCCATCACGCGGCAACAACGCCGCCATCGAAAACGATATGAAACAGGGCGAATATGCCGCCATCGTTGAGGATGCCAAGCACCGCTTTGCCCGTGGCGAATTGTTTGAAGTGGTGCCCAGCCGCGTTTTCCGCACCGCCTGTGATGTCAAACCGTCGGAAATTTTCCGCCGTCTCAAGCGTCGCAACCCGGCCCCTTACGGTTTCCTGATCAATCTCGGGGACGGTGAACATCTGATTGGCGCATCGCCCGAAATGTATGTCCGGGTCAAGGGACAGCGTATCGAAACCTGTCCGATTTCCGGCACCATCGCACGTGGCCGTGATGCGATCGAGGATGCCGAAAATATCCGCACTTTGCTGAATTCCGCCAAGGAAGAATCAGAACTCACCATGTGCACCGATGTCGATCGCAACGACAAGGCACGCGTCTGCAAACCGGGCAGCATCCGCATTCTGGGCCGGCGTCAGATCGAAATGTATTCGCGCCTGATCCACACGGTCGATCATGTCGAAGGTCGCCTGCGGGATGGGTTTGATGCGCTCGATGCCTTCCTGACCCATTGCTGGGCCGTAACCGTAACCGGTGCGCCCAAGCGTGCTGCGATGAAACATATCGAGGCCGTCGAACGCAGTGCGCGCGCCTGGTATGGCGGCGCGATTGGGGCGGTTCTGTGCAATGGTGATCTGAATACCGGCCTGACGTTGCGCACCGTGCGGCTCAAACAGGGTGTCGCCGAAGTCCGCGCGGGTGCGACGCTTCTGTTTGATAGCGAACCGGACGCCGAAGAAGCCGAAACCGTCCTTAAAGCATCAGCGATGATCGATGCCGTCACCCGCGATGCCAAGGATGAAGTGACCCTTGATCCGACGGTGTCGGGTGTAGGCAAACGCGTGCTTCTGATCGATCACGAAGACAGCTTTGTGCAAAACCTTGCCAGCTACATCCGTGCGACGGGGGCCGAAACGCTCACGCTCCGTCCGGGCTTCCCCGATCAGGCGTTTGACGATTTCAAACCTGATCTGGTGTTCCTGTCACCCGGTCCCGGGCGGCCGGATGACTATCACCTGCGCGACAGCATCGAACGCGCCCTTGCTGCGGGTTTGCCGGTGTTCGGGGTTTGCCTTGGTCTTCAGGGGATTGTCGAATTCTTTGGCGGATCCCTCGGCCAACTTGTCACACCGATGCATGGCAAACCGTCAAAGGTGAAACTCGATACAACCGATCCGCTGTTTGATGGCCTGCCCGAAGACATCGTTGTCGGACGCTACCATTCCCTGTTTGCCAAGGCGGCTGAAATGCCAGCCGACCTTACGGTCACGGCGCGCAGTGACGACGGGGTGATCATGGGCATCCGCCACAAAAGCCTGCCGATCAGTGCCGTGCAGTTCCACCCCGAAAGCCTTTTGACCCTTCAGGGCGAAGTCGGCATGCGCATGATCGCAAACCTTCTGCGCAACCCGCATGGCGAACGCCCGGACGACAAGATCGACGACCCCGAACAGGACGACACGACAAACAAGGAAGAGACAGCGACCGATCACAAGGCCGCCTGACCATCACCAAACACCCTGATCTGCGTGGCGTGCCAAGCCCCCCCCCCTGTCAAGGCACAGCAAACCGCAGATCACACACAGCAACGGCCGTGCTCCTCCCTCGCGGCCGTTGCTTCTTTTTTGCTCAGGGGAGTGTGATGCCGTGATCAGGCGTCGTCATCATCAAGCGAGCCGTCAATTACGGAGTAATCGGGCGGCGGGGCCTGACGGAATTTTTCCGGGTCACCCTTGCGCTTATCGCGCGTGCGCGAAATCCAGCCGCCGTAATGGGCTTCGGGCTTGGGTTCGGTGGGGCCACCGGCACGTACTGGGCGCGGGGCAAACCGGCCCAGATTGATCACGCGGTCATACATCACGATATTGGCGGCAATCGCCACATTGACACAGAAACTCATCGGGATCTTGATGATGAAATCGCATTTTTCCTGCATTTCATCTGACAGGTTGCCGCGTTCTGGACCCAGGATATAGGCCGCTTGCGACGGATGCTTGAAGCTTGGCAGTTCAATCGCATCGGGTGTCAGTTCGACCCCCACCATGCGGCAGCCTTGCGGCAGGAACAGGTTTTCGTGATCGGGGAAATGATAGTAGGGCATCTGTTCGCCCGACTTCGATGTATCGGTGATGTTGGAGCGTTCCTCACGGAAATCTGCATCCACCGTAAACGCAAAACTTGCGCCAAAGGCATGGGCAGAACGAAACAGGGTGCCCACATTCAAAGGCTTGCTTGCCCCTTCAATTCCAATCCCGAAATAGCCGCGCATATCTTCCTCCGTGCCGCACCAGTCAGCCGATTTGAGGCCGGTGCGAAAACAACTCCATAAAAAGAACTGTAGGGGGCTATAGCGCCCCGGGCGCGATATGGCAAGCATACCCCGGGCAATGCTGCCACCCGTTGCTGTAACCGCTTGCTCTGTCCGATTGCCTGAACCGACGTGGCAAAACAATTTGGAACAACACCGCTGCTGCTTCGTTGATTCTAGCAAAGGGCACAACATCCCTTGGTCGAGCAAACCGTCAACCAAAACAGGAGACGATAATGAATTGGGACCAAATCGAAGGACGTTGGAAACAGCTTACCGGTGACGTCAAAAAACAGTGGGGTCGCCTAACCGACGATGATGTCGATACCATTGATGGCCAGCAAGACAAACTGGTCGGCAAGATTCAGGAAGCCTATGGCATTCAACGCGAAGAGGCCGACCGTCAGGTCCGCGAGTGGTTCAATCGCCTTTAAGTGATTTGATTTAAGCCATAACCGGCCATCCCCCCGTTCGTTTCGCGCGCGGCCCAAGATCCTCCCCTTGATTGCTGCGCGCGAAACTGCTTTTTATGGGTTTGAAATCTTTGTTTTCGCGTTTACAGGCCCATCATCATGCCCGTCAAATCCCCGTGCAACGGCACCTGCATGCTTGACCCAAGATCGGGTTACTGCATGGGATGTTATCGCACCGGCGATGAAATCGGTTCCTGGATGACCATGAGCGACGGCACCAAAAAGCGCGTTATTTCCAAGACCCGCCAACGCCGCGCCGAACTCAAAAACGCGACCACTGCAAGCTGTTCAGACTGACCCGGCCGAACGGACGGATGCCAATTGTGCGTCGCCATGAACGGAAAACGGGCTTTCCTGCGTTGCTTCGTAGGACGGGGCGTCCTTTGGCAGGATCATCTGGAATACGGTCCCCGATCCAGGTACAGACGAAATCTTGAGCTGACCACCAAGGGTGTTTTGCACCACATTCAAAATGATCGCCAATCCAAGCCCGCTGCCCCCGGTTGACCCGTCAACCGACCAGAATGGCTCGAAAATCTTTTCGTGATTTTCTGGCGCGATACCGATCCCGTTATCAGCAATTTCCAAAAGATAGTTTTCTTCATCCCGATTGCTCAGCCTGATGCTGATCTTGCCGATTTCCCGTCCGACAAAGGCATGCTGATGGGCATTCATGATCAAACTCAGCAGCACCTGATCAATCGCGTCACTGTAACTGTTCAGATGCGCGGATTGCGGCAGCGCCATCGTCAGTTCAATACCGGTCTTTTCAAACTGTTTGCGCAATGTTTCGACCAGATTGGTAACGACCTTGGTCAGATCGAAATTGCGAAGAACATGAACCGTCTGGTCCGTCGCCGTCTGATTGAAATGTTTCAGAAGTTCCTTGGTCCGGATGATGTTCTTCTGAAGAATTCTGTTGCCTTCCAGAAGTGAATTGACCGCCTCCATGCGGTCTTCATCAAAGTCGCCTGCCTTGATCAGGCCTTGCTGCAAGTCCTGCAGATCATCGGCCATGGTGGTACTGACCGTAAGCGCATTGCCAAGCGGGGTGCGCATTTCATGTGATACCCCGGCAACAATCCGGCCAAGGGATGCCATGCGCCCCTGAACAAGCAGATCCTTGGTCAAAAGCGCCTGAAGTTGTGCGGTTTGTCGTCGTCGCAGCAAAAGATACCCGATCCCCCCCGACAGCCCCCAAATCATGATGGTAACGAGGCCAACAAAGATCCCCTCTGCCGTTTTATCCCCCGCCCAGGCCTGATAGGCGGGCGCACTTCCGACCAGATAAAACCTTGCAGTCTCCGAATGCACACTGCCGCTTGAGAAACTGCTCATCATCCGTTCAACCGGAAGGGTTTCCACCTCGTAAATCAGGCCATCAAATTCAAAACCAGCCTGTCGATCGACTGATTTGATGCGCTGCCAAAGTTCCGGACTGGCCTGCGCCACAGACGCATTGTGCCCAAGCATGAAGCCCCAGTTGCGATCGTCGCTCGCCCCGGCCAGCCAGTATCCGTCGTGATTGATAAGTTCGGTTTGGGTCACACCGTCGGATGCAGTGCCATACGGGATCAATGGCACCCGCATATCCAGATTGACGATCAGATATCCGACAATGCTTTGATCAACGCCACTGATCGGTGCCACCAGCCGGGTTGTCGGACGCAGCGGCATTTCGATCTCGCCATTTTCGACATTGAGGTCAAGCCTGCTGACATAAACCTGGCCAAGGCGCAAAGACCGGGCTGCTTCGAAATAATAACGATCAGACTTGTCTTGTAGCGCATCATCAGGGGCAACGATCACCTCGTTGCCGCGTGCATCAACCCGGATGGCTTCCATACCGGATGGCAGGATGATCCGAAGCTGGCTGAAACGTTGCACTTCACCCGCCAGTTCCGTGAAATATCTGATCGTCTCGTCCGGGCGGGTCTGAAATTCCTCAACTGCCGGATGCAGGATCGACAGGTTCAGGGTCTGGATGGCGGTTTCATACCATTGCTGGATATCTGCCGCCCGATGGGTAACATCCACAAGCAGACGCCGAACCGTCCGTTCGTCTTCGCGGCTGGATTCAATTGTGTGCCAGAACGCCATCACCCCGAAAAACAGAAACATCCCGCCAAGCGCAAGAACGCCCGTGACCTGCCAGAAATAACTGCTTTGATACCACTGCGCCTCGCGTCCATCGACAAGAGGCAGGGCCTGGTCACCCGAAGACGGCGTTTGTACATCCGGATCAATCATCATCCGACCATCCGTCGCAATCCCGGCTTTTCAGCCAGTCGACAAATTCTTCCGGCACAATTCCCGGGCTGTACAGGAAACCTTGAGCAAACTGAATGCCAAGATCCTTGCAGATCCTTTGTTGTTCGATGGTCTCGATCCCCTCGGCGACCGCAGAAATTCCAAGGGTTTCTGCAATTTTTGCCGCAGTTTCGGTAACCTGATTGGCCCCTACATCCACCGCAAGCCCACTGATAAATGACTTGTCGATCTTGATGCCGCGCACCGGCAGGATATTCAGATGATTGAGCGACGAATACCCGGTGCCAAAATCATCAAGCCAAATCTCAAACCCAAGGGCCGCCAGTTTCTGAACACAGGCTGTCGCCTCGCCATCGTTGGTAAATCGCTGGGTTTCGGTAATCTCAAAACCAACCGTTTCCGGTCCAAGATGATGGGAATTGCATGCCTCAATCAACTGATCGATGAAATCCATATTGCCGATATCATTCGCCGCCAGATTGATCGCCACCTTCAAGGGCGGCAGGCCCGCATGCCCAAGCATTTCGTTCAGGTTCCGAACGGCATCAAGGCATTGGAACGTGATCGCACCACTTAACCCTGCCCGTTCGGCCACCGGGATGAAACGCCCCGGCGAGATCGGCTTTCCATCCTCCATCCAGCGACAAAGAACCTCGCTGCCAATGACAGCGCCGGTGTTCAGACAGATCTTCGGTTGAAAAACGAATGTCAGTCTCCGATCCCGCACGGCCGCACGCAAGGCGCCGACCATCCGCAGTGAGCCCTGCACTTCATCGGCCATGGATGGCTCGAACTCAGCCGTGCCACCTGGGCCTCTTTGCTTTTGTTTCAGCAAAGTCAGCCTTGCGGCCCGTTGTATATCGCTTGACCGGCGCCCTTGCGGATTACCGCGCACAACACCGATGGTTGCCCGCACGACAACCGGGCTTCCGACAACATCGAACGGATCGTCGAAGATTGCCTCAATGGCGGAAACTTCAAATGTACCGATACTGTCAACAAGACCAAGCGTATATTCCCCGACGCGCGCGACAAATACGCCGTCCCCCGCCACGCCGCGCAAGCGTTCATAAACCGCAGTGATGATCCGCTCGAAATAATTGACACCAAATGCAACGCAAAACTGTGCGGCATCTTCGATGGCGATCATCGCGACGATGGCCGCATCGCTGCCATTTCGCGTCATATGCATCAGTTCTCGATCAAACGCGTTCTGATTGGGAAGACCGACGCGCTGATCGACAAACGCCAATTCGGCCAACTCGTTCATCAATGCCAGATTGTCAAAACAGATCCCGAGATTGGTGGCAAAAACTTCAACCAACACGGTGTCTTCTGGGCTTAAGACATGATCATGGACCAAATAGATCAGCATCCGGCGTCCCGTATCGCTTCGATGGCTAAACAGGATCTTGTTGCCTGAAATGATCGGTGCCGTGCGGCCTTTGTTCCCCGATGAAATCAGGTGATGGTCGATGTCTTCGACTTCCGAAAGGTTTTTGCCGACACACGAAGCAAACCGCCCGACACTCGACAGCACCACAAGATCATCTTCGCGGGCTGGCAAGTTACCCAGGGCACAAATGCCGCCTTGCGGGCTGACGCGCAGGATTGCGGCAAGCTGGGTCAGAACACCTTCGGCAAAGATATCGATACTCTTGTTTTGATATAGGTATTGCGTGCCCTCGATCACCAGTTCAAGGCCGGTGCGCGTCCCCTTAAGAGCCCGCACATAGTCAACCGCCCGGATCGCCGTTGTCAGCGATGTGACAAGACGGGTGCGGGTCAACTCGTCCTTTGACCAGTAATCATCAACTTCGTAATCGCGGATGACTTCCTTTTCCGGCGCATCGCCGGGATATCCAGTACGCAATATGATGCGCTGTTCGCGGTATCCTTCGGCACGGATTTCCTCGACCAGACGCAATCCGCTATCGGGACGCTCCATCACGATATCCAACAGAATGACCGCGATATCAGGTGTTTCACGCAGAAGTTTCAGCGCCTCTTCGGCCGAAAAGACGTGGATCAGTTCAAGGGACCGCCCGAGGATTTTCACCCGCCCAAGGGCGAAGTCCGTCGCCTCGTGAACATCCCTGTCGTCATCGACGACCAGAATACGCCAGCTTGTATCGCCTTGCCGCGCGTCATAGGCGCTTGAAGCTATCCTTGACGACGAGGTTTCCGGCATTACGGGCTCAATCAACGTTGTTTCCCTTGTTCATTCGCGCACCTGCCCGCGACAAGAACCGGATCGGTCAGCAAACAACCATTTCCCGATGCTTTTACGAACGAACAACCGCGTGATGCCCTCACAAAGGGCGCAAAATCAATATCCCCGAAACGACCCCTTACCATCTCCTGATACAGTATCCTCTGATATGCGATATGGGTTCACCCAAACGCGATTACAGCCCAATGATTGGCGATTTTCTGGTTCTTTCCGACGATGTTCGATCCTTGAACTCGGTCCCAATGGTAAACGTGCGTACGGCACGCAATTTTTTCAACCTATGCGATATCCGATTTGATCTTTTTACGCGCACCTACACGTCCTGCTGGACGCGGTTGCGCTGTCAGTAAGATGGCTTTATCTGTTGATAGGCAACAACCACAAGGCAACGGCACCCTATGTCAGATACCGCACCGTCATCACTCGCCCTGCGCCAGATGCAGCGTCATGCCAGACGGGCGGTTCTGGCAACAACCGCGTACGATCATGCTCAGATCCCTGATGGCTGGCCGGTGACATCGATGGTTGTCCCGGCTTGCGACATGGATGGTACGCCCTGCCTTCTGATTTCCGAACTTGCCGATCACACCCGTCATATCAAGGCCGACAATCGCGTTTCGCTTCTGGTGACAAACCACGATCTGGCCGAAAACAACGATGGTACGGCCACAATTGAAACCGATACCGCCCGATTAACCATCTTCGGGCGCGCCATGCCGGTAACAGCCGCCACTGACCTTGATCGGGTGAAGAAACGCTATCTGCAAACCCATCCCGATGCTGCCCAATATGCCGGGTTTGCCGATTTCGGGTTCTATCGGGTTTCTGTCGATGCAGCCTACTGGGTAGGTGGATTTGGCAAACAACGCCGCCTTTCGGGTGACAAGCTGATACCCGCAAACATCACCCCCCTGATCGACGGCCATGACGGGATCGTTGCGCATATGAATGCCGACCATGCCGATGCCCTGTCTGGCATCGTTGGTCACTTCACCACCGCCGACCCCAGTGCTGGCTGGCAGATGCAATCGATTGACTGCGATGGCATGGTTCTGACCGCCAATTCGGTCGATATCGCACCGCTTAGAATCGACTTCCCGACCCCGGTCCGAACGCCGGACGAGGCACGCGAAATTTTGGTCAAAATGTGCAAAATATGGCGCGCATAAGTCGGACCATTTGTATTCTGAACATTAAACCCGCGACCCTGAAAATGTAATTTTCGCAAACGCAAAAACACTTACGTTTTCCTAGGTATAAGGCAAAAGGAGCGGTTGCTTTTAAGACACCTTTGTAACAATATGTCTCAGCGCTTCCGATTACCCACAATTGGCAGTGTAAAATAGGACATTAACCCCCAGATTTTCATTCCCACCAGGAGAGTTTCGTGCTGCAATCAGGACCCGTTGTCAGCCGTGTAGGCCTTGAAACCCATGGCCTCAAAAACCTTGGCGCCGTTCACTGGAACCTTGACGCTGCCGGCCTTTATGAACATGCGATCCGTCGCAACGAAGGTAAAATCGCCAAAGGCGGTGCCTTTGTCGCCCTTACCGGCGAACATACCGGCCGTTCCCCGCTGGATCGCTTCATCGTCGAAGAAGAAAGCACCAAGGCAGATATCGATTGGGGCGATGTAAACCGCCCGGTCAGCCCGGAAGTATTTGAGCGCCTCTATCAGAAAGTGCGCGCATATTTCCAGGGCACCGAACTGTTCGTTCAGGATTGCTTTGCCGGTTCCGATCCGCGTTTCCGCCTGCCGGTGCGCGTGATCAACGAAAACGCATGGCATAACCTATTTGCCCGCAACATGTTCATCCAGCCGCAGAAAGAAGAACTGCGCGACTTCGCGCCGGAATTCACCATTCTGCACGCACCTGGCCTTCAGGCTGACCCGCAAGACGACGGCACCCGCTCCGAAGTCTTCGTGATGGTCAGTTTTGAGCGCAAAATGGTCATCATCGGCGGCACCTGGTATGCCGGCGAAATGAAGAAATCGATCTTCTCGGTTCTTAACCACATCCTTCCGGCCAAGGGCGTCATGCCGATGCATTGCTCGGCCAATATGGGCAAGAATGGCGACACCGCCGTGTTCTTTGGCCTGTCGGGTACTGGTAAAACCACGCTTTCTGCCGACGCATCGCGCACCCTGATCGGGGATGACGAGCACGGCTGGGGCGAAGACGGCGTCTTTAACTTCGAAGGCGGCTGCTATGCGAAGGTGATCAAACTTTCGCGCGAAGCAGAACCGGAAATCTTTGCAACGACCGAGCGTTTCGGTACCGTTCTTGAAAACGTTGTGATGAACAAGCAATCGCGCGAGCTTGATCTCGACGATGCCCGTCACACCGAAAATACCCGTTCTTCCTATCCGATCGAATTCATTCCGAATGCATCGGAAACCGGTCGTGGTGGTCACCCGAAAAACATCATCATGCTGACCTGTGATGCGTTTGGCGTTCTGCCGCCGATCGCAAAGCTGTCCTCGGCACAGGCGATGTACCACTTCCTGTCGGGTTACACCGCGAAAGTTGCCGGCACCGAAAAAGGTGTCAAGGAACCGACTGCGGCGTTCTCGGCCTGCTTCGGTGCGCCGTTCATGCCGCGTCATCCGTCGGTTTACGCCAAGCTGCTTGGCGAAATGATGGAAAAACACGAAGCCAATTGCTGGCTGGTCAATACCGGCTGGTCCGGCGGCGGCTATGGCGTTGGTTCGCGCATGAAGATTGCCTATACCCGTGGCCTGCTGAATGCCGCACTGAATGGCGATCTTGAAAATGCCGAATTCGCGACCGATCCGTTCTTCGGTCTGGCCTATCCGACCGCCTGCGGCGATATCCCCGCAAGTGTTCTGAACCCGCGCGAAAGCTGGAAAGACAAGGCTGCCTATGACAAGGCTGCCACCAACCTGACCGGCCTGTTTGAAAAGAACTTCGCGAAGTTCGAAGAACATGTCGCAGACGATGTCCGCGAAGCTGCCATCCGCAACAGCGCGGAAGTCAAAGCCGCCGAATAAGTTCGGACGTCACTTTGCAAAAAGGCCGGTGTTTGACACCGGCCTTTTTTATTCGCGCGACGTATCTTAACGGTATTTCTACTTTAAATTGCTTCACTCATCGTGTGAAAAGCGCGTGCCAATCACCTGAAACGTGATAGCATGTTGATCTCGTTGTTCTTTTTAGAATGATTGCAGCACATTCGTGACAAACCGGGCCGATATTTCCTTGCATGTGCTTTTGCGGTGCCTTGTTCTCAACGGGCGCCGAAACTTGCGTGCGTTCGTACACGTCATCAGCCTGATCCTTGTTGCACTGGCCCTTACTGGCACTGGCAAACCGGCATCTGCCCAGAACACGCTGATCCCACCCGCTGGCAACCAGCGGACTGTCACACTTGCGTGCAATCCGTTCCCGCCCTCAAAAATTGCCGAGAACGCCACTTTACCGGGTTACGACATCGAAATTCTGCGCGCTGCCTTTGCAACCCGTAACATCACCCTGATCACGCCATTTTACCCTTGGCGACGGGCCTACTTTCTTGCCCGTACCGGACAGGTCGATGGCCTGTGTTCGTGCAGTTACCTGCCTGAACGCGAAGAGGACCTGTTTTATTCTTATCTGCTGGGACATGTCCGCGTGGCGTTCTATGCCATGGGCGAGAATGCCCTGACATCAATTGAAAAGATTGCCGATGCCAGGAACATGATTGTCGGCGTCGTCAACGGCTATAGCCTCGAAGTAACTGCACGCCATGCCGGACTTGATGTTCTCGTGGTTAATAGCGAAGCCACCCTGCTTGATATGCTGCTTTCGCGCCGTATTGATGCCGCCTTGTCCTATAAGGCGCCGATGGATTACGAGTTGCACAATTCGGAACACAATTTTAGCGGGGCCGGTCAAATTCACTTCAAGGTGATTTCGAACAATCCCTACTATTCTTGCATCTCGCGTAAAGCCAAGGACCCAAAGGCCCTCTTGACCGAGTTAAACAACGGCCTTGTCACGATCCGGGAAAATGGCCTGTTTGACAAAATCCTCGCCCGATATGGCGTGACTTCCGAGGACGGCAAAAACTGATCGGGCCAGTTAACGCCGCATCTCGCGACTCAATATCCCCGCCCGGAAATGTCCTCGCCTGCCAGCATCACCGCTTGTAAACAGAATCACGCCAATAAAGCGTAATGTCGGCCTCTGGCTTGCCGAACAGATAGCCCTGCGCATAGTCAAAACCGGCCTTGGTCACAAGTTCGCGCATCTTGTCTGTCTCGATCATCTCGGCGACAACCTCGACATTGATGTCGTGACACAAATCGACAAGTGATCGCAGGAACGCCAGTCCCTTGGCTGTCTTGGTCGATTGCCGGATTGATTCGCCATCAATCTTTACATAATCGATATCCATTGCGCTGAGATACCGGAAGTTCGACGCACCGGTGCCGAAATCATCAAGGCAGATCTCGACCCCGAATTCACGGAAACGGGCAATCCATTTTGCCGCCGTATCGATATCGCTGATTTCGGCGGTTTCGGTGATCTCAAGCATCAATTGGCCAAGTGCTTCGCGATGGCGCTCAAACAGCGCAATCACAGACCGGCAAAAATCCGGATTTCCCAGCGAATGGCCCGAAATATTCACAGCAACCCGGGCCGTTATCCCCTGATCAAGCTGGGAGGTGATCCATTTCAGGTTTCGGCGCAACATCGCCAGATCAAGACGATGGACCATATTGACCTGCTCGGCAAAACTGACCAGTTCCTGTGTCGGGATCAGTTTGCCATCATCGTCATAGAACCTTACCAGCACTTCGAAATGATGGATTTCCGCATTCGGCAGGCGCACGATCGGCTGATACACCGTGTCGAACTTCAACTGATCGACCCGGATGCCAAAATCCTGCATCGCCGAAAAGGTATTGTTGACCAGATTATCCGCCTGCCCCATCAGGCGCGAAAACGTAAAGCTGTGCTCCTGCCGGTCACAGAACCGCCGGATGGAATACAAAACCCCGCGCGCCAGATCGCCCGGCGGGATCAGCTCGGCGGTAAAATCGGTCACGGATGAACTGACCTCGATCCCAACCCCGGTCGGATCGGCATCGCGCACACATTCCTCGATCCGTTTTTCAAGATCGCCAATCGGGACATCTGCGCGATGTAACATGCCAAATTGTTCTGTCCCCAGTCGCCCGGCCGTGTCGCCCGCAACCGAATGGGCGCGCAGAAAGGCTCCGACGCTGGCCATCATTTCCGCCTGTTCGATCTGTTTCATCCGCGCGCATAGCGGATCAAACGCATTGAGGGTCATCAGGGTAAATTTGTGCTCGATCCCGGTTTCCCGGCGCGCCATCAACCGTTCCGTGACGACCTTTGACAGGCTTTCCTCATCAAGAAGTCCCGTAGCAGTGCCGCGCTGAAGGCTGGCGGCAACATCGGGCGACAGGGCATTGATCGCAACTCTGAGTGCGACAAAGAAATGATCGCCAAGATCAGGCAGGAAATAGCCGCTCATGGAAACCGGCGGGCTTAACATGTCGGCCTGCTGATTGAAGCGGACCTGGATATTGTCCATGCGCCCGCGACGGCGCGCGACCCGCAACATCTCTGTCACCAGGGGGCGATACTGTTTGGCCAGGAATTGGATGAACGACTTCCCCGACAGATCTTGTGGCCGATGCCCCAAAATCCCGTCTGATGCGCCAGAGGCAAAAACAATCTGCAGATCCCCGTCCAGTTCCAGAAGAAGATCCCCCCAGACAAAGGCCAATGCCGCAAAACGGTTTCTTTCTTTGCGCAGTTCGGTTGTTCGCGCCTTTATAAGTTTATCCAATGCACCCTCTCACGCTGCCCGGATCAACAAGTGATTCCCTTCCCCCGAGCACGGAAACCAGTCTGATCGCCTTAATGGCTTTCGGTCATTTTCACTGTTTCTACTTAACAAGGGTTTTACAAAACCTGAATTTCCTATGCGGACGGATAATAATGTCCTCGCCCGGTTTTCCCGGCCGAACCTCCATCACATTTGATACGCGCAGCCCAAGGCTCCAGACATGGTTCCCGGACAAGAACCCAATATATGTTTGCTCTTTTTGGCCGTTTTAAACCCCTGTGCCGTTCACGCGGGCAGCATGCAATTCAACGGCGAACAAATGACCACGGGTACACCATTTGTGGTTCTGATTGATCCTGATGGTTTGCAACACCGTAAGGATCGCATACAAATGTCGACTGCCTGACACGCGCGCCAGGCACGTCTGTCCAACAAGCATATCCGGAAGGCCCCAGATCATGACCACCGCCCCGAAACGCAGATCCGAATTGCCCCGTGTCGACGATGACAGCGTTCTGATCTTTGATCTCGACAACACGCTTTATCCGGCGGCCTGCAACCTGTTTTCACAGGTGTCTGATCTGATCGGGCAATATGTCCGTGACGCGCTGAAGCTTGAGGCAACCGAAGCCCACCGGGTGCAAAAGGACTATTTCCATCGCTATGGCACCACCTTGCGCGGGTTGATGACCGAACATGAAATCGATCCGGCCGATTACCTTGCCAAGGTCCATGACATCGATCTGTCCGTGGTCGACCCGGCACCCGATCTTGCCAGTGCGCTGAATGATCTTCCGGGCCGTAAACTGATTTTCACCAATGCCTCACGCGGTCATGCCGAACGGGTGATGGACCGCCTTGGTATTGCTGATCATTTTGAAACCATCTTTGACATTGTCGATGCCGAATACATCCCGAAACCCAAGCAGGAACCCTATGACCTGCTTCTGGCGCGCGATGGCATCGATCCGACCCGTGCGGTCTATTTCGAAGACATGGCCAAAAACCTTCTGCCGGCCAAGGATATGGGCATGACCACCGTCTGGGTGCATACCGATCTTGAATGGGCGCAGGCCGGCCGCGATGATCCGCGCATTGATCATGAAACCGATGATCTTGTCGGTTTCTTGCGCGGGCTTAACAGCGGATCGTAATCCTCCGTTAAAGCTGCGCCCAATCAGGGTGCTTTAGTTTCCCGCTACCGGGCACGGCAGCGCTGATTTGTCATCGTTCCAGGATTGAGCTTGGCGGTATGATCGGCTATGTCTATCGGCCATACGGGATCAGGAACGGAAATCTGCCTGAAACAGGCGTTTCTACGTAAACTGGCGGAGTTGACTTGCGCGCGCGCATTGACCATTCTCCGCCAACGCAATTTTGGCTGACCGCAAGGACCTTCGAAAAATGAACAGAACCGAGCTTGAAGGCGTGATCAACGTCGCATGGGAAAATCGCGACGAGATTAACTCCTCTACCCAGGGTGAAATCCGCAAGGCTGTTGAACAGACGCTTTCCGCCATGGATTCCGGCGACCTGCGCGTTGCCGAAAAGACCAATGGCAAGTGGGTTGTCAATCAGTGGGCCAAAAAGGCGGTTCTGCTGTCCTTCCGTCTCAACGACATGACCACCATCGCAGGTGGTCCGGGCAAAAACACCAACTGGTGGGACAAGGTTCCGTCAAAGTTCGAAGGTTGGGGTGAAGCCGAATTCAAAAAGGCCGGTTTCCGCGCCGTTCCGGGCAGCATCGTGCGCCGTTCGGCCTATGTCGCACCGGGCACCGTTTTGATGCCGAGCTTCGTGAACCTTGGCGCCTATGTTGATACCGGTGTCATGGTCGATACCTGGGCGACGGTTGGATCCTGTGCACAGATCGGCAAGAACGTTCACCTGTCGGGTGGTGCCGGTATCGGTGGCGTGCTTGAGCCGCTTCAGGCTGGCCCGGTCATCATCGAAGATAACGCCTTTATCGGCGCACGTTCGGAAATCGTCGAAGGTGTGATTGTCGAAGAAGGTGCTGTCATTTCGATGGGTGTCTTTATCGGCGCATCGACCAAGATCATCGACCGCACCACCGGCGAGACTTTTGTCGGTCGCGTTCCGGCCTATTCCGTGGTCGTTCCGGGCAGCATTCCGGGCAAACCGCTTCCGGATGGCAGCCCGGGGCCGAGCCTGTATTGCGCGGTTATCATCAAACGCGTTGATGAAAAGACCCGCTCGAAAACTTCGATCAATGAATTGCTGCGCGACTGATCTGCGACACGCAATGTGATCATGATATATGGGGCGAAACGCATGGCTGTTTCGCCCCTTAATGTATATTTGTTCCTATTTTGTTTCACGTGAAACATAAAAATAGGCGTAAATTCCTATAAAGACGCAACCCCTTAAGACCAAGAGAGTGCCAATGTCGACCGCCCTTGAACTTGCACAATCCCTGATCCGCTGCCCGTCGGTTACTCCCGCCGATGAAGGCGCGCTTGATGTGTTGCAAAAGGCGCTGGAGGCACGGGGATTTAAGTGCACGCGCAAGGTCTTTGACGGTGATGGCAGTGATGCGATCGACAACCTCTATGCCCGTCTGGGGACCAAGGGGCGCAATTTCTGTTTTGCCGGCCATACCGATGTCGTTCCCGCCGGCGATGTTGCCGCCTGGACCGTCGATCCGTTCGGCGGCGAAGTCAAAGACGGCCGTCTGTTTGGCCGTGGTGCGGTGGACATGAAAACCGGCATTGCCTGCTTTGTTGGTGCGGTCGATGCGTTTCTTGCCGCCCATCCGGATTTCGATGAAAGCATCTCTTTCCTGATCACCGGCGACGAAGAGGCTGACGCGATCAACGGCACGGTCAAACTGGTCGAATGGTGCGATCAGCAGGGCGAAAAGTTCGATTGCTGCATCGTCGGCGAACCGACCAACCCGAAATATCTGGGCGAGATGATGAAGGTTGGCCGCCGTGGCTCCATCACCGGTTGGCTGACGGTTTATGGCGCACAGGGCCATGTCGCCTATCCGCATCTGGCCGACAACCCGGTCCCGCGCATGATCAAGACTTTGGATGTGCTTAATTCCCGCGCGCTTGATCAGGGTACCGATCATTTCCAGCCCAGCAACCTTGAAATCACCACGGTTGATGCCGGAAATACCGCGACCAATGTGGTTCCGGCCAAGGTCAGTGCGGCGTTCAACATCCGTTTTAATGATCAGCACACAGGCAGCGATCTTAAAAAATGGATCGAGGATGTCTGTGCCGAGCATGCCGGTGCGCACGATCTTAAGGTCAAAATTTCTGGCGAGGCGTTCCTGTCCAATCCGGGCAAGCTCGCCAACCTGATCGCCGATGCCTCGGAGAAAGTCACCGGCAAGCGGCCTGAAATGAGCACGACGGGCGGCACATCCGATGCGCGCTTCATTCAGAAATATACCGAAGTTGCCGAATTCGGTCTGGTCGGACAAAGCATGCACAAGGTCGATGAACACGCCATGGTCGATGACATCGAAAACCTTGTGAAAATATATGCCGAAATCCTGTCGGGCTTTTACAACTGATCAGGCGGTTTTCTGACCAGCCTTCGCGCTTAGGTGATCTCGCGATTGCAGGATCGTCTTACGCGTGGAAGTCAGGATATCGTCGGCCGTCTCATCATCGACAGCACGGCTCAGCACCACCGCCCCGACCAGCATCGCCAGCATCGATGTGGCTTCGGTGCGATAACCATCAGGAACATCTGGCAGCACGGACTTACCATCGACCGGGACGGGCTTGTCCATGCCCGGAACACCGTCTTCCTTTGCCAGTTTCCAGGCAAGTTTACCCGATGCCTGATCAATCAGCTTTGAAAACGCTGCACGCGCCTGATCGCCAGAGCGTGAGACTTCGGACGACAGGGTTGGCAGCGCACATCCAAGTTCGGGGTTATCAATATGCACCCGTGACAGATAGAGTTCGGCAAAGGATGTCACCCAGTCGCTTCCGGACAGCTCGGCCTTGCGCAATTTTGCCAGCACGGGCGATGACAAAAGCGACATGCCGTTTTCAACACAGGCGACAAACAGGGCTTCCTTGTTCTTGAAGTGGGCATAAAACCCGCCACGCGTCAGCCCGGCCGCTGCCATGACCTGATCAATCGTGACATTTTCAAATCCGTGCTTTTTAAACAGCGCACTTGCCGCATTAACGATGCGAATGCGGGTTTTGGGCTTGTGCGTCGGCGCATAGGGCATTTCGAACTCCAGCAGGTAATCAGCACGTCATCGGATGTTTGGATCGGGCGACAGATCGACCATGACACATTCTGATAATATGTTCTTGAACATATTATGGGGGACGTAATTCTGTCTGCAAGTTCACCGAACAAAAGGGTCTTGCCATGTCGGATGTCACAATTATCGGAATGCCGCGCAGCAACCTGACACGCACGGTTCGCATTGCCTGTCTGGAAAAGGAAATACCGTTCGCGTTCAGCAGCCGGAATGTCCAGCCACCCGGCCATCCACCAACACCGGAACTGTTGCGCAACAACCCGTTTGGCAAGGTGCCGGTCCTGAAACACGGGCCGTTCGTGCTTTATGAAACCGCCGCCATTTGCCGCTATATTGATGATAATTTCCCCGGGCCGTTATTGCGCCCGGTGCATGCCGAAAAAGTGGCCCGGATGAACCAGTGGATCAGTGTCGCCATAACCCGGCTTGATCCGGACATCATCCGTAATTTCGTTATTCCGATATTTTTTGCCGATGATGTCAAACGTCGTGACCCGGAATTTACCAGCCGTATGAACGAGATGGCGGACCGCATCCGTCACGATCTTTCTGTTCTTGATGCTGCTTATGGCGATGGCTGGGTTTGTGGCGACCGTTTCACCATTCCCGACATGATGATCATGCCGATGATGCATTATCTGAACGCGATGCCGGGCGGCCCTGAAATGTTGGCAAACGCGCCCAATGTCGCCGATGCCTTTGCGCGTTTCAAGGCGCGAAGTTCTGCGGCCCAGACCGATCCGCTTTTGCCAGAAAAGCTTTTGAAATCAGCCTGACGAGTGTACCGCCACCCTGACGTTTCTCCCGTCAGGGTATTCAGCCACCACGGATGGGAACAACTTTCCCCGCCTCCCCCTAGCCTTGGGTGACGTTCCTGTTTGTGGTGGCTGCTTTTTGGTGCCCTTTAAGGCGTCCAGGTGATCGGCACATAGCCCGGAACCGCCGTCATCCGGTCAAGCCAGGCGCGAATGCCGGGATAGGGTGCCAGACTGATTTTGCCAAGTTCGGCCCGGTGCGTGTAGGCATAAAGCGAAATATCGGCAATGGTAAGCGCATCGCCCACCAGCCAGTTATGACCTGAAAGACGCTTTTCCATCAGATCAAGCGCACGCTTCGCCCCTGCCTGTTTCATCGGTCCAAGAATATCGGCATGTTCCGGCAGGCCCTTGATCGCATACCAGGAAATCAGAACAGCGACGTTCGGTTCATGGTCATATTGTTCAAAGAACAGCCAGCTCATCATATCGGCCCGGTCATAGGCATCCTCTGGGATGAAATTGGTGCCTTCGGCCAGATAGATCAGAATGGCGTTGCTTTCGGCAAGGCTCCTGCCGTCATCCAGCACAAGTGCGGGGATCTTGCCGTTCGGGTTGACCTTTTCAAGGTATTCGGGCGTGTGGGTTTCGCCTTTCATGATGTCGCGTTCGACATATTCAAACGGTTGACCCAGCATCGAAAGCAGCAAACGGACTTTATAGCCGTTACCCGACATCAAATAGTCGTTCAAAATCATTGTAGTCATCCTTTGGCACATGCGTTTCACGCATTCAAAACAGCATTGGCCGGCCGGGTTTGATATTTGCCGCTGGATCGTAATCGGACAATCGAATAGTTTTGACCCTATTGTTCAAAATTCCTGATCAATTTTTCTGATCAAAGGAGAAGCCATGGATTCCGATCTGCTTCGAAGCTTTGTTGCCTTTGCCGAATGCGGCAGCTTCAACCGTGCTGCCGACCGTATCGGGCGCACGCCATCGGCCTTTTCCATGCAGATGAAGCGGCTTGAAGAACTGGTCGACAACAAGCTGTTTGAGCGCGACGGACGCAACGTTCAACTGACCCATGAAGGCATCACCTTTGTCGGCTATGCCAGACGGATCCTGAGCCTTACGGATGAGGCGATGGGACAATTGCGTTCTCAGGAAGAAAGCCGTCCGATCCGCATCGGCTGCCCCGATGACTACGCGCAAAAGATTTTGCCAATTGTTCTGCGCGCCATAAGTGCGGTGCATCCACAGGCGCGCTTTTTTGTTTCGGTCAATCCGACGATCCTGCTGCGCCGGATGCTTGATCAGGGGGAGCTTGATCTGTCGATCATCAGCCGGTCGGAAAAAGGTGAAGAGGGATATTTCCTGCGCCATGAACTTGGGGTCTGGGTGACATCGGCAGTCCACAAGCAGCACCTTCTTGATCCGCTGCCGCTTGTTCTGCCGGCCGAAGATTGCAAGTTCCATGCATGGGCGATTGACGCCTTTTCGAAATCCAACCGGCCCTTCACGCTTTATGCGACATCCCGGCAGGCGGCCTCGATGCTGCATCTGGTCCGCGATGGTTTGGGTGTTGCCGCCCTTGCTGCCGCCAGTGTGACCGACGAATTCAAAATTCTTGATGCGCGGGACGGATTTCCGCCACTGCCAGCCGTCGGTGTTGCTGTCATGCTGGCCGAAGAAGCCCATCCGCTGGTCAATCGCCAGCTTGCCGGTGCGATCCAGGAATATGTCACCCGTCATCTTGATGATGACTTGACCAAACCAGTCGCAAGCTGATTGGATGCGCCCCCGCATCGTTTACCTGTCACCAGCCCGGATAAGATCACCCGCATGACCGCCAAGTCCCGCCTGAATATCTGCACGACCTGCACGTCCTCAATCGCCAGCGCACCAAGTGATCCGCGTGATGGTCAGACGCTTTTTGAGCGCATTCAGGAAGTCTGTGCCACGCGCGATCTGCCGTTTGAGGTTAGACCGGTTGAATGCCTGACCAATTGCAAGTCTGGCTGTTCGGTCGCGCTGAACGGATCGGGCAAGTGGGGATATGTTTATGGCAATGTTGATCCCGACAGCATGGTCGAGGATCTCTGTGAGCTGGCGTCAAAATATGCCGAAAGTGAAAAGGGCATTGTTGCCTGGCGCGAACGCCCAGATGCCCTACGCCGCAATGTTATTGCCCGCATCCCACCGATCGACTAGCAAATCCGGTCTGGGCCTAGCCAGACAAACCGATGTGAAGTTGCTGCCACAGGCGTTCGACCTCGCCAGTGGATTGCAGTTTCGCAATCAATTGGTTGAACCGTTCAAGCGGGATTGACGATCCGGCTGACAGCACCGCCACCAGATCATGGACGGCATCGGGTTGATCAGAAATCACAAGGCTTTCGCGCAAGGACGGATAATCAACAAACCGGGCGGCCAGAAAGCCCGCCGAGACGATACCAATCGGTGCTTCCCCGGCCAGAAGTCCGTCAAGGACCTCTTGCTCGTTATAGCGCAGCAAAACATCAAAGTTCTGGCGCAGATATTCCGGATCCGCGTTGAAATCGGCAAATCCGTAATGGAACCCCAAGACGCACAGGATCGGATAATTGGTCACATCTGACAAAAGTGCGTCGGTGTTATCCGGCCCGGCAAGCGTCAGATAAAGGTCCTTTTCCTGAACAATGGATTTGGAGAACTGAACATCCAGATTCCGCCATTCCCATTGCGCACTTTCCAGCAGAACAAGGTCCACCTCGCCACTGGTGACGGCCTGATAGCGCCGACGCGATGAGGTTTCGGCAAGTTCAAACACATATTCGTCCTGCAAATCATTCAGAAGTCTGATCAGGTGCAGAACCATGCCCCGTGGCTTGCCATCATCATAGAAATAGACCACGCCATATTCATACGCACCGACCTTGACGGGGATCCGTTCATGGGCCTTTGCGGCCGTTACTGCGAACAAAGTCGCAAGCAAACAGACAGCAACGCCGGTTACAACCAAATCGCGTAGAAAACGTATCGCTACCAAAGCTTTTCCCTGAATACCGATCATCACACAGTACAGCGATGCCGTATCACCAGGATGGTGACAAAGGCCTCTTTGTCTCTATATGTGGCCCGCGCACCAGTTTTCCAGAAGGAAGCGTGCGATAGATATCGGACGCGGCAGGTTGATACCTTTTTCGGGCAGGTTTGGCACATCGTCGCGATGCACCCACATCGCAAACTCGATTTCTTCGTTATCGGGCAGAAGGTCGGTTGTTTCGGCCTCGGCGACAAAGCCAAGCATCAAAGAACCCGGAAACGGCCATGGCTGGGATGCGACATATTGCGGGCGTTTGATCCGGACACCGACTTCTTCGAACACTTCGCGCGCGACGGCCTGTTCAAGGGTTTCGCCCGGTTCAACGAAACCGGCCAGAACCGACACCATGCCGGGCAGGAATTGCGGGGATCTTGCCAGCAACACATGATCCTGATGATGGATCAACATGATCACCGCCGGATCGGTGCGCGGGAAATGCGATTTGCCGCAGTTCGGGTTGCTGCATTGCAGACGATATCCCGCCTCTGCCACCAAATTCGGATGACCGCACGCCCCACAAAACTGATGCCCCTGATGCCAGTTGAAAATCGCGCGCGCCTGTGCGGCAAGGGCCGCCTCATCCACCGAAAGATTGGCCATGCGGGTGCGCATGTCACCAAAACCACCGCCGAGTTTGCGGATGGCCTCGTCACGATCCGTCACCACCGCAGCAATATCGACCGCAATCACCGGTCCGCTTTCATCGCGGCCAAGATAAATCCACTGCCCAAGATGAAGATCAACATCCAGATGCGGCACGGCCGGGGCACCCAGCACCACCAGTTCGTGGGCGTCCATGTCCTCGGGCCAGGCAAAAAGCGGATCACCGGCATGGCAAATCAGGATGCGCAGCGACTCCTCGGCCAACAGAACCTGTTGCCAGTCTTCGCGTTTGCGCAAAACCGCATCGCGATCAAGATCAACGGATTCATAAAACAGCCTGTGCATGGTGGTCACTTTCTTGAAATTCTGATGCGGAAAATATCGGGCAAACCCATGGGATCGCCGACATTTCCTGTGGTGACGGAGCATGACATTAACGTGGGTGAGGATCGGTCAAAAGCCACGATTGCTTGATAACAGAAAAAATCCCAGCCAACCCTTGCGTTTTATGGACGCTTGCGCGATATAGGGGGCGAGAGGCTGGCAGTGGACGGACCGCTCGCCAACCCGGTCAGGACCGGAAGGTAGCAGCCGTAACGAGTTTTTCCGGGTCGCTGTTCAGTCTCTCACCCTTCAAACCCTCCCATTGAAATTGCTGATATTTGCTTTGCCCCTGACATTGATGGGCAGATGGTTTTTTGCATGGGAACTTTCCCAAGTTTGTGTGGGAAATTTCCCACTTGGCCTTTCCCATAGGGCTTCGAAGCTGCTAAAACCGAATGAGAATTAAAACAGTCCGGACCGGATGAATGAGCGAGCAGATCGAGACCGCCAGCGAAACGGCACCAGAAGGTGACACGGTGACAGACAGTAACGTCGCGGACACAACCGCGCCCGTCACCACGGCCGAGCCAGAAAGCAAAAGCGAGTATCAGGTTCTTGCGCGGAAATACCGCCCGAAATCCTTTGACGAACTGATCGGCCATGGGCCGATGGTCAAGACGCTGTCAAACGCGCTTGAAAGTGGCCGGCTTGCACATGCTTTCATCCTGACCGGTGTGCGCGGTATTGGTAAAACCACGACGGCGCGTATCATTGCGCGTGCGTTGAACTGCATTGGCGCGGATGGCAAGGGCGGTGCAACGATCGAGCCGTGCGGTGTGTGTGAACATTGCCGTGCGATTGCCGAAGACCGCCATGTTGACGTTCTGGAAATGGATGCCGCGTCGCGTACCGGCGTTGATGACATTCGCGAACTGATCGAGGGTGTTCGTTATCGCCCGACATCGGCACGCTACAAGATCTACATCATCGACGAAGTGCACATGCTTTCGAAAAGTGCGTTTAACGCGCTTCTCAAAACGCTTGAAGAACCGCCAGAGCATGTAAAATTCATCTTTGCCACCACCGAAATCCGCAAGATCCCGATCACGGTTTTATCGCGTTGTCAGCGGTTCGATTTGCGCCGTGTGCAGACCGATGAACTGGCCGCGCACTATAGCCGCATCGCCGGGCTTGAAAATGCCGAGATCGAAGAAGAAGCCGTCACCCTGATCGCACGTGCCGCCGACGGATCCGTCCGTGATGGCATGAGCCTGCTCGATCAGGCGATTTCGCATGGTGCTGGCAAGGTCACCACCCAGCAGGTGCGTGACATGCTGGGTCTTTCGGACCGGTCGCGGATTTTCGATCTGTTTGATCACACCATGAAGGGCGAGATTAACGAGGCGCTGGAACTTCTTGGTGCGCAATATGCCCTTGGCGGTGATCCGCCGGTGATGTTGCAGGATATGCTCGATCTGACCCATTGGCTGACACGTGTGAAGCTGTCGCCTGATGCGGCCAATGATCCCGGCGTGTCACAGATCGAACGCGAACGCGGCAAGGAAATTGCTGCCAAGCTTGCCATGCCGCAATTGACCCGCGCCTGGCAGATGTTGCTTAAAGGCCTTGAAGAAACGCGCATTGCGCCATCACCGATTCAGGCCGCTGAAATGATCCTGATCCGTCTGGCCTATGCCGCGGAAATGCCACCGCCCGGTGATCTGATCAAGAAGCTGCGTCAGGACATGAACAATGCTGGCGGCAGCGCGCCCCAAGGTGGCGGCAATGGCGGCGGCAGTGGCGGTCCGGGACCGCGCATGCAGGTGGTCAATGGTGGCGGCGGTGCAGCCGCAGTGGCACAGCGCCGACCCGATCCGCTGGGCGAACCCGAACAGGTCGAACAGCCAGTCTATGCCAAGATGCCCGAAAGCTTCGAAGAAGTTGCCGAGTTGCTTGGTAAGGACCGGGAAACCACCGGCCTTTCGATGCAGGTCAAAAACTATATGCATCTGGTGAAGTATGAGCCGGGCCGCATTGAATTTCGCCCGGCACGCGGGGCGGGGTCGGACCTCTCGACCAAGCTGATCAAGGCGCTCAATGGCCTGACCGGTCATCGCTGGCTGGTCAGTGTGTCGGAGCGCGAAGAAGGGGCACCGACCCTAAAAGAACAGGAACTTGAAGCCCTTGAACAGCGCAAGGCAGATGCCTCGCAAGATCCGCTGGTCAGGGCCATTCTGGATGGTTTACCAAAAGCCAAAATCGTTGCCGTCCATCTGCCTCCCGGCCAGGAAAACGCCGAAGGCGAAGAGGACGAAAGCGGTTCCGTATATGACGACGCATTTTATCTCGAAGGAGACGACGAGCTATGAAGAACCTTGCAGGGATGCTGAAACAGGCCCAGCAGATGCAGTCCAAAATGCAGGAAATGCAGGAAGGACTGGTTGAACTTGAAATCGAAGGCCAGTCCGGTGCGGGCATGGTCAAGGTGATGCTGAATGGCAAAGGCGAAATGCGCGGCCTTTCGCTTGATAAAAGCATCGTTGACCCGAACGACACCGAAGTCCTCGAAGACCTGATCGTTGCCGCCTATAACGACGCCAAGGTCAAGGTCGAGGCCGCCGTTCAGGAAAAGATGAAAGACGTCACCGGCGGCATGAACCTGCCGGAAGGCTTCAAACTACCGTTCTGATCTTTCATCGGACACACGATAAATTTCGTACTTTCATTAGTACGCGGCAAAGGGTGGCATTGCGCCGCCCTTTGTTTTTGATACAAGCAATAAGTAACGATAAAACTTTACCAGCACGGGGTCATGATGACCGGACGGGAAATTGAAAATCTGATCAAGCTGCTTTCGCGTCTGCCCGGCCTTGGGCCGCGTTCGGCACGGCGTGCGGTTTTGCAGATGCTCAAAAAGCCTGAAACATTGATGATCCCGCTGGCCGACGCACTCCATGCCACGGCCGAGGTCATGACGACCTGTTCGGTTTGCGGCAATATCGATGTCACCGATCCCTGCCATGTCTGTGCCGATCAGAACCGGGGTACGGACATCATCTGTGTGGTCGAGGAAGTCCAGGATCTTTGGGCGCTTGAGCGCGGCGCATCGTTTAAGGGCAAATATCATGTGCTGGGCGGGACGTTGTCGCCGCTTGATGGTGTCGGGCCGGATGACCTTAAAATCGATCAGCTGGTCAATCGCGTGCGCGAAAATAGTGTGTCCGAGGTCATCCTTGCCACCAATGCCACGGTCGATGGCCAGACAACCGCGCATTACATCACCGAACGGCTGATCGAAACCGGCGTCAAGGTCACCCGCCTTGCCCATGGCGTGCCGGTGGGCGGTGAGCTTGATTATCTTGATGATGGCACACTGGCAGCCGCATTGAGGTCAAGAAGCTCGGTCTAAACAGCGATCATTCGGACAGAAAAAGGGCAGCCATGAGCTGCCCTTAATTATCTTCAAAATATCTGTGTCGTAATTATTCAAACCGTCTGTAGGCTGAATTACAGTATTCCACCACAACAGGATTGAATAATTCTGAGCCTTTTCAGGCGGCCTTGATCTTTTCCGCAGCAAGGCGGGTTGCCAGTTCATAGCCATAGGCACCAGCCCCGGCCATCACCGCATGGGCGACCGGGCTGATCCAGCTGGTATGGCGGAATTCCTCACGCGCGTGCGGGTTGGAAATATGCAGTTCGATGATATAGCCCTCAAAGGTCTTGAGCGCGTCATGGATCGCAACCGAGGTATGGGTATAGGCACCGGCATTGATGATCAGGGCGGCTGATTTGGTGCGGGCCTCGTGGATCATATCGATGATCGCACCTTCATGGTTGGACTGGCCAAACCGCACCGAAACGCCAAGCTCCTTGGCAAGCGTGCTGCATTTTTCCTCGATCGAGGCCAGCGTGTCATAGCCGTAAATTTCCGGCTGGCGCTGCCCCAGAAGGTTCAGGTTCGGTCCGTTGATGACTAGAATTTCCTGCACGCTCATTTCCTTGTTCCCGCCTTTATGCGCTTGGTGCCCTGTGGTTATTTCGCCGCATCGTTACGACGGTTCATGCGCGTCTGTGACGCAAGCCGGATCGGCGCATTGGCCGCCCCGAAGCCACGATACGCGCGACGCTCGACCAATTCAAAGAAGAAACGGTTGGCGAAGGTGCGCGTATAGGCCTGATAATATTCACCTTCATCATCACGATCATAGAGAATATTACGTGCGCGCAAACGATCAAGCAGTTCCGGCTCCAACCCAAACCGTGCTTCGATATCGTCATAATAGTTTTCCGGGATCGGCAGGATTTCAACCCCATGCGCCATGCAGTAATCAACCGAGGCAAAGATATCGTCGCTGGCGAATGCCAGATGCTGCACACCGCTGCCAAAGAATTCATTGAGGAACTGGGAATGCTGGGTATGCGGGCTTTGCGAGCCATTGAGGATCAAACGCACCGCATCACTTTGCACCACCTGACTTTGCACAAGCCCGCCCGGATCCGGGATATCAAGGGTCGGCATTTTGCCCAGATCAAAGATCGAGGTGAAATACAAAAGCCAGGTCAGCATTTCCTCATACTGCATCGAGTATGAAACATGATCGACCTTGCGAAGTTTGGCCTTTCTGGCGTCTGCATCCGCGCCCTTTTCGGGTTCGAACTCGACATCCCAGATACGCGAAAGCTCGCTGTGATCATCAAGGAAATAAACAAGGCTGCCGCCAACACCCCGGATGGCCGGCATTTCAATCTCGCCTTCGCCAACCGCCTGACTGAAGGGGGCTGCCAGCAATGATTGCGCACGGTCCATCGTTGCCTTGGCATCATCAACCTTAAGCCCGACCGCACAGACCGACGGGCCATGCACGATGTTATAGGAATGCGCAAAGCCATCCTTGTCGCAATTGATCACAAGGTTGATGTCACCCTGTTTCCACCAGGTCACCGCCTTGGTCTTATGGCTGCCGCGCTTTTCAAAGCCAAGGGCTGCGAACAGTGTCGCAAGCTTTTCGGCGTTTTCTTCCTCGACCGCAAACTCGACAAAGCCGACTTCCTTGGCATGCGCCTTGGGCGGCAGGGCGGTTCCCTTTTCACCGACCTGAACGCCTTCGATGCCGTCGCCGAGATAGATCAGGGAACGCAAACCATCCTTGGCCACGTTCTTGGTCGAGCTTGAGCGGAACTGATCGTTGAAAATCTCAAGCGACAGCGGCCCGTCATAGCCGGTCATAGCAAGGTTGCGCATGAATTCACCGAGCGGAAAGTCCCCCTGCCCCGGGAAGCAGCGGAAATGGCGGCTCCAGGAAAGCGCATCCATTTCAAGGATCGGCGCATCGGCCACCTGCACGAGGAAAATCTTGTCGCCCGGGATCGATGAAATCGCATCCAACGGCACCTTGCGCGCCATGATGTGGAAGGTATCAAGCACCAGACCGACATTCGGGTGATTGGCACGGCGCACCACTTCCCAGCTATCGCGATAGTCGCTGATATGCTTGCCCCATGAAAGGGCCTCGAACGCGACACGCAAGCCGCGTTTGGCGGCACGATCACCAAGCTCTGCCAGATCCTTGGCGGCGCGATCAAGCCCACCCAATGATTGCGGGGAGACGTTCGAACAGACCATCAAAAGGTCGGTGCCGAGTTCTTCCATCAGGTCAAACTTGCGCTCGGCGCGCTCGAACGCGCGGGTGCGTTGGGGTTCGGGCATGCCTTCGAAATCGCGGAACGGCTGGAAGGTGACCAGTTTCAGACCCAGATCACGGATCGTTTTGCCAACATCTTCTGGCGATCCGTCAAAGGACAGAAGGTCATTTTCAAAAATCTCGACCCCGTCAAAGCCGGCAGCGGCAATGGCATCGAGTTTTTCCTGAAGATCGCCTGACAGTGAAACTGTGGCAATTGAGGTCAGCATTTTATCCCTCCGGGATGCATGTGGGGCACCGGCACATTCACAGAAGGATGCTGCAATCGCGGGGCCTGCCCCGCGCGCAGATCAATGCTGTGAACGACGCCGATAGGTTTCGATATGGTCGGTCAGTTTGGCAATCGCGCCATCCAGATCCCGTGCAAGCGACAGCTCACAGATTTCGCGATGCTCATCGATGATTTCCTGGGCGCGGAAACCATGGGTTTTGAGTTCGATCACCACATAGCGGCGGAACTGATCGAAAATTTCGTGGTGCAGGCGCATATGCAGGTTCGACCCGCAGGCCGAAATCAGTGCCTGATGAAATTCGCGGTCATACTGGCTCCAGCGGACGGTCAGTTCGCGGCTGTCACGATCAAGCATCTGCTTTTCAACAGTGGAAAGCTTGTGATGGGCGGCCGCAACCCGGGCTTCCCATTCAACGTCGCCATGCTTGATCGAGGCTGCCAGACCATCGCGTTCAAGCAACAATCGCATCGCCGTCAGTTCCATGAAGTTCGACGGCGATGTTTCAACAACACGGAAGCCCTTCTGGCCTTCGACAAACACAAAGCCCGACGCCACCAGACGGTTGAGCACTTCACGCAGCGTGTTGACCCCGACGCTATAACGTTCGCGCAGCGCTTCAAGCTTAAGCTTCACGCCCGGCTGCAATTCGCCATACAGGATGTCATCGCGAATTTCGTTATAGACTGTCTCGGCAACGGTACTGCTGCTCATGGTCTTGGTCCCCTAGCCTGTCAATGCCTCGGGATAGGCATTGAAGTATTCGTCCCTCGCAGCGTCGGCATCAATCTCTGCCCCGCTGAAAACTTCAAATGCTTCAATACCCTGAAAGAAGAAGAGTTCAAAGCCGGTCATGACGTCGATCCCCGATTTGGCCGCAGCGCGCAGGAAGGCGGTTTGAACCGGCGTATAGACCGCATCAAACGCCCATTTCTGCCCGCCAAACAGATCGGTATCAAACGGGCAACCGGGATACTGGTTCATGCCAACCGGCGTGCAGTTGATCAAACCGTCGGACGCGCGCACCGCATCAGAAAGGTCATCTTCACCGACAAAGGCTGCATTGGCATTGGCCGCAACAAGGGTTGCCACCAGTTCTTCACCGCGTGCGGCATCCTTGTCATGGATCAGGATCTTGTCCGCACCAAGCCCGCGCAGGCCAAACGCCGTGGCAAGGCCGACACCACCCGCCCCCATCTGCAAAACGGTTCCCGGCTTGGCATCGCCGAACTGTTTTTGATAGCCGCGCATGAAGCCGACAAAGTCGGTGTTATCCCCGCGCCAGCCATCTTCGCGGAAGACAACGGTGTTTACCGAGCCCAGCGCTTCGGGCAGGCGTTTGCGCGGGGTGATCAGTTTGCGCGCACTTGTTTTGTACGGATGGGTCACATTGACCCCGGCATAGCTGGTTTCCGCACAGGTGGTCAGCTGCTTGATCAGATCGAAATCCTTGATCACATCGCTGTCGAGATAGTCGTACGTGACATCCATACCGCACATACGGCCCAGCAATACGTGCAGTCGTGCCGACTGGCTCCGCGAAATGCCTTTACCAATAAGACCGAGTTTCAACATGGACAGGTATCCTAAAATCCAAACAGATCGGGCAAGAACGTAACGATGCCCGGTACAAAGGTGATGATCAGCAACACCGCCAGTTCAACGATAAAGAACGGCATGATCGCGCGGATCATTCGGGCCATACCGACGCCCGCAATTGCATCCGCAACAAACAGACACAGTCCCATCGGCGGCGTAATCAGACCGATCATCAGGTTAAAGATCACGATGATCCCGAAATGGGTCGGATCAATGCCAAGGCTGATCGCGATCGGATGCAGGATCGGCACCAGCACCAGCATCGCAGCAATGCCTTCAAGCACCAGACCAACCGCCAAAAGCATCAGGTTGATCAGGATCAGGAAGGTGACCGGGCTATCGACATAACCCAGAACGAACTTGCTGACGGTTTGCGGAATACCGGCAAAGGTCATGAACCAGTTTGCCGCCGCCACCGTTGCCATGATGATCAGGATGCTTGATGAATCGCGCATCGCACCTGCGAAAATTGCCGGCAGATCGCCCGGTTTCAGTTCCCGGAACACGAACAGGCCAACAACCAGCGCATAGAACACCGCAAAGCTTGCCGCCTCGGTCGGGGTAACGATCCCGGCCAGGATCGAGCCGATGACAAAAACCGGCATGAACAGCGGAATAAGGCCGTTCCAGACTGCCTTGAGCTTCTCGCCCATATTCATGCGTTCGCGCGGCTTGGCGTGGTTTTTGACAAAGAACCGCACATAAACCGACAGCGCAATCGCCAGCAAAACCCCCGGCACAATCCCGGCAAGGAACAAGGCCGGCACCGAGACATTAGTGGTAATCAGCGCATAGATAATCACCGGAATGCTGGGCGGAATGATCGGACCGATGACCGATGATGCGGCCGTCAGGGCGGCGGCAAAATCACGCGGATAGCCTTCCTTTTCCATCGACGGAATAAAGATACGGCCAATCGCAGATGTATCGGCAACCGCAGAGCCCGAAAGACCGGCAAAGATCACCGAGGACCAGATATTGACCTGGGCCAGACCGGCCTTGGCATGGCCGACAAGCGCATTGGCCAGATTGATCACACGCGATGTGATGCCACTGGCATTCATCAACTCGCCGGCCAGAACAAACAGCGGAATGGCAAGAATGGTAAAGCTGTCCATCCCGGCAAAAATACGCTGCGGCAGAAGATCAATGCCGAATGTGCCGGTACTGATATAGGCGACAATGCCAAGCGCGATCGCAAAGGCAACCGGTGCACCGATCGCAAGCAGTGCCAGAAGGGTGACGCCGGTAATCATGCTTCACCCCCGGTGGAATTCTTATTCAGACAAGACGCAAGGCGCAAAATGGCGGCAATCACCAGACAAACACCACCAACAGTGATGGCAATTTGCGCCCAATACATCTGAATGCCAATGCCAGAGGCAACAATACCGCCACGCTTGGCAGCAAACACGTAACCTGCATAGGCAAGGATACCGCCCAGCACCAGCGTCGCGGCATCAACAATGATTGCGAGCTTGCGGCGGATGCCTGCGGGAATGGTATCAACAACAATGCTGAAAGTGATCTGGGTACCCTGCAGATAGGCATAGGCCACACCGAACATGCAGCCATAGATCATCGCGTATTTCGCGATTTCTTCGCTCCATTGCAGCGGGGAAGAAAACAGATATCGGCTGACACTGCCGGCAAAAACGACACCAAAAACAATTAGGATACTTAATCCCGAAAGTCCGGCGAGCAAACGCTTGTAAGCATTCTCGGTGCGTTGCATGGGTTCCCCCGGATCGCTCTGAAAATCATTATGCTTTTATAAGCACGGTGGCGGGAAAAAAGGGCAGGTCAGGTGCAAGGAGGAGCACCCGACCCGCCAAACACCGATTACATTGAAGCTTCTGCTTCGGAAACGGCAGTTTGCAGTTTTTCGATCCATGCAGCATCGATCTCGCCCGAAAGCCATTCGATCACTGCCGGCTGAGCGGCATCACGGAACATCTTGAGCTGTTCGGCGGTCGGCGTGGTTACTTCCATGCCTTCCTCTGCCAGTTTGGCAACGCCTTCGGCAGAGTTGAACTGCTGAACCGCACGGCCAACGTTCGATGCAACACCGGCTGCGCGACGCAGAAGTGCCTGATCAGCCTCGGAGAGGTTCTGATAGATTGCTTCGTTGATCACGATGAAGTCGGTGCCATATACGTGACGGTCAAGCGTCAGGTATTTCTGCATTTCATAGAACTTGTTGGCATAGATCACGCTGATCGGGTTTTCCTGACCGTCCACCGTACCGGTGGTCAGTGCGGTCGGAACTTCCGGCCACGGAATCGGGGTCGGTTCGCCACCAAGTGCCTTGACCATTTCCACGAACAGCGGAACGGTCATGACGCGAATTTTCAAGCCTTCCATGTCTTTCGGCTCGGAAATTGCGCGCTGGGAGTTGGTGAAGTTACGGAAACCGGTTTCACCATAGGCCAGCGTACGCAGACCGGTTTTTTCCAGGCAGTGCGCGGCAAGTTCCTTGCCGAAATCACCATCCAGAACGTTCCAGGCAACGTTGGCATTCGGGAAAACATAAGGGATATCAAGAACGGCTGCCTCAGGGCAGACCTTGGAGAACGGACCCGATACCATCGACATGGCAAGCGTACCGTCCTGGGTATTCTGCAGCAGATCGGTTTCACCACCCAGCGCACCGGCCGGGAACAGAGCGACCTCAATACGGCCAGCCGATTCTGCTTCGACAATGTTTTTAAAGACCTGTGACGCTGCACCTTTTTTCGAGGTGGTCCACTCTGCCGGGTCAACATGGGCAAAGTTCAGGGTCACATCGGCTGCCTGCGCATTAAAACCAAATGACGCGGCGACCATTGAAGCGGCGCCAAACAAGGCACCTTTGGAAATCATCTTCATTTCTTCCTCCCGATATAAAACGACATCCGCGGACCGTGGTTGCTTTTGACACTCTTGTTCTTGGGCGGTCCCTGTTCGGAATTAGGATAATTTAAAAAACATAGGAGATTTTGTCAAATGTTCTATATTTTACCTGTAGGCCGCGTAAAATAAGGCCTTTGGCCCCGTTCGGATCGTTGCCATTCTCTGCGGCCAGTCCCGATCTTCCCGTCAAATTCCTGCCAAAAAGCGATGCTTTAACATCTATAAGCTTGGGGGAGGGCTGTCTGAATTTCAAACCAGTGACATCAAAAAACCTTGTCGCATCACAAGCATTCCAGTGACTTGGCAACAGATGCAATGGCCAGATGCCAGTTGCAAAACAGCTTGCTGTAAAGCAGGATATTTGTGCTACTTTGGCATTCGAATTCTGCGATTCGCCCGCTGAAACGAAACCATTTTCAAAGTGAACCCCGTGAACAGTGTAACCGGCCCAAAATCACCGCAACTTGCGAAGATTGCTTCGCGCATTCTGGCAGGCAGCTTCCTGTTTGAGGATCTGGACCCCGAACTGTTGGAGCAGCTGTCAAACCAGGCGACTGTGCGCCGGTTTGACGATGGTCAGTTGCTGTTTGAAAAGGGCGCACCGGCAGACGGGCTTTATGCGGTTGAGGCCGGCAAGGTTCGCATTTCATCGGTTTCGGAAACCGGCAAGGAAATCGTGCTTAACGTTCTGGCGCCCGGTGCGGTATTTGGCGAAATCGCATTGCTGGACGGTGAACCGCGCACGGCGACCGCACGTGCGGTTGGCCCGACCCGGACACTTTTCATTTCGCGCGATGACTTCTTTGAAATCTTTGACCGCGAAGCTCCGCTGCGCCGTCACATCACCGCCCTTTTGTGTCGTCGTCTGCGCTGGGTCAGTGACCTGCTTGAAGATGCCAACTTCCTTGATCTTACCGCACGTTTGATCAAGCGCATCCTGTGGCTGGCTGAACGTCATGGCGGCCCGGACCCGGAAGGCATTCGCATTGCCCTGCCGCTGTCGCAGCAGGAATTGGGTCTGATGCTGGGTGTGACCCGTGAAGCGGTGAACAAGAAGCTGCGCGAACTTGAAAAACAGGGGATGATCACGCGCCGTGATGGTCGACTGGTCGTCAAGGACAGCGAAGGGCTGAAACAACTTCTTGCTGATGCCGTCAAAAACTGAGCCTTCCGAGTCAATTTTTGAACGCCTTGTCGCCCGCGAAGAAAAGCGCGGGCTGATCCTTGTTGCCTTCTTACGCATCTGCCTTCTGGCGTTCATCCTGCTTTTGTTTAGCAAACCTGATTCGCCCACCGGCAAGCTTTACACATTGCTTGAGGTTCTCGGCTGGTTCATTCCCGGCGTGTTCGTTCAGCTTTTCGTCGCCTTTCGCGGCGGCAAATCATACTGGATGATCTATCTGCTGGCGGTGATTGATGCGGTTCTGATTGTCTATGTCTCGGTTGTGCCTGATCCGCTTAATCCGTTGCTGGATCATCCGGCATGGCTTTATGGCTTTGTCGTACGTGACCGTGGCGTGGTCTTTTCGATGATCATGATGGCGATAATCATCATGACCTTCTCGCCGCGCCTGATCCTGTGGTTCGGCTTCTGGCTGTTTGCATCATGGTGCGGGGCGATCTGGTGGCTGATGACGCGGCCCGGTGTGATCGTTTCCCAACATTTCGGCGATGAATGGAACCCCAGCCAGCAAGAAATCATCGATACCTATAACCTGCCGGAATTTGTCGATATCTCGGCCCTTGCCGAACAGGTGATCATTGTCATCGTCTTTACGCTGGCCTGTGCGGTGATGGTTTCGCGTTTGCGGGTCCTGATCAACCAGTCGGCGGCGTCCGAACGTGCGCATGGTAATCTGGCACGATATTTCCCGACCGCCCTTGCCGATCAGTTGGCCGATCGTGATGAGCCGATCCGTGTGGGTGAACGCCGCGAATGCGTTATTCTGTTTGCCGATGTTATTGGCTTTTCACGCTTTGCCGAAAAGCGCGACCCGCAGGAAGTCATGCGGTTCCTAAACCAGTTCCATCACATCGCAACGTCGCAAATCGGTGCCTATGGCGGCATTGTCGAAAAATATATCGGTGATGCGGTGATGGCGAGTTTCGCGGCCTTCGACGATCTTGAAAACCCGGCGGCCAATGCATTTTGTGCCGCACAGGCAATCATCGCCCAGGTCGCCGAATGGCAGGCCCGGGCCCCGGCAAATGGCGGCGAACCTCTTGAAATCGGGGTTGGGCTTAATTTCGGCCCGGCCGTTGTGGGCGATATCGGCCAACGCGAGGCGGTGACACCCGCCGTCATCGGGGCCACGGTCAACCTGGCGGCCCGCCTTGAAAAGGCAACCCGCGAACTTGGCAGCGATACGGTGATGAGCGAACAATTCGCCAACCGCCTGCGTAAAGAGGCCCCGGTCGCCGGACCGATCCTTCTTGCCCGCTACGCACAAACGCAAACAATTCAGGTCAAAGGGTTTAGTGAACCTGTCGGTGTCCGCTTTAACGGCTGCTAAATAAACTGCTAATAGAATGTCTTCCGGTCTGCCAAGCCCTTGAATATCCGGCAAACCAATCCAAAGTGCTTTGATATTTCTGGTGCAGAATGAAAACGGATCAGCAGGAGGACGCGATGGCGACCGAAAAAGGCGCGAACCCGACGGCCAAGGGGCCCGTCCCGTCCGCCGTAAAACTGACCACCCTGTTTGGCGAACGCGAATTCGCCTGGGACAAGGCCATTTACTTCCCGGCCGGGCTTAAGGGCTTTCCTGATCATAACGTCTTTGCGCTGGCAAGCTTCCCGGGTGAAAGTGGCAATGCATTTCTTTTGATGCAATGCCTGACCGAACCGGAACTGGCCTTTATCGTGGCACCTTATAACCTTGAAAGCGATACGATCCGGCCCGAACATCTTGAACAGGGCTTTGGCATTCATGGCATCAAAAAGGAAGATGGCGCGGTGTTGCTGATTGTGACCCTGCACAAACCCGATGATGGCCCGGTCAGCATGTCGGTCAATCTGCGCGCGCCGATCATTATTGATACCGCCCGTCAGGCTGCCTACCAGCATCACCTGCCCGAGGTCGGCGGATATTCCTTCCACCACGTTCTGAGCTAAGCATAAGCCCCATCGTCAGATCCTGACTTTTGCTACGCATCGAATTGCACGGGCAAACGCTTGTGTGCGTTGGTACTACGTGTTTATGCGCCTTGCCTGAAATTATCCCTGCATGTCCTTGATCCTGCCATCTTTTCACGCAAAGGTGGCAATCAGAGCAAATTGCATAGCCCCACTTCATCATGACAAAAGGGATCGGGAATGACAGCAGCATTGCGCAATCGTTTTGCACTCGCCGCCTTGTTGGGATCAGCGGTATTTTTCGGACCGGATGCTGAGCCTGCCCGCGCGCAAAGCCCGTCCGTCGGACTATCCGCCGACAACCGCACCAGCCTGCAGCTGACGGTTTATCCCGGCAACCTGTCGCTGATTACCGAAAAACGCGATGTGGCCATTCCCGCAGGCCAAAGCACGCTTCGCATTGGTGGCCTGCCCCAGACCATCATGAATGACTCCTTCCTACTGGGTACTGCCAAGGATGCCGATCTTGTCTGGACGTCCTTGCGCAATCGCGGCAACGGATCAAACGCCATTGACGACCTTGTGCGCGATCAGATCGGCAAGACGGTCACCATTCGCCGTGATGACGACCTGATTGAAGGCACCCTGGTCGCGATAAGCCATGTTGCCCTGATCGAAACCGATGCCGGTTTGGAACAGGTGCCACTTGATCAGGTGATTGTTTCCGAACTGCCCGATGGCTTTACCACCAGCCCGACCCTTGATGCGGATATCGCGACCGGCGCCCCGCTTGACCACGTATCGATGGCCTATCTTCTGGGCGGGATCGGTTGGAACACGTCCTATACCGCCTATTACGACCGCGCGGAAAACAGCCTGAAACTGACAGCAATCGCCAAGGTCATGAACGGATCGGGCAGCGATTATGACAATGCGTCCCTGCGTCTGATCGCCGGTGACCCCAACCGGGTGCAGCAGCCCCCAATGGCCAAGGCCGCACGCACCGAAATGATGATGTCGGCCATGGCCGATGGTGCCGCACCTTCTGCTGGCGCGCCGGACCGGGCAAGTTTTGAAAACCTGCATGTTTATGGCCCGTTTGACGGCCTTTCGATGCAGGATGGCGATACGGTGATTTTGCCGTTGCTCGACCCGCAGGTCCTGCCGGTCAAACGCCATGCAATCTTCCAGGCATCAAGCAGCGTCTATAACATGGCGCAAAATGACACCAACGACTTCGTCCGTCCGGATCTTGAAATCGACATCACCAACGAAGGCGGCAAAGACGCCAAAAGCCCGTGGCCCGATGGCATTGTGCGCATCTATGCCCAAACCCCGGCAGGCGATACCGGCTATCTTTCCGAAGACATGATTTCGCTGACCCCGGTTGGCCGCGATGCGACCCTGCGTCTGGGCAAGGCCAGCGATCTTAACGGCACACGCAATGTCGCCTCATTTGACCGCAAGGCCCGTCCGAACCTGCCAGACGCCATAAAGGCCGATCTGAAATGGACCATCCGCAATACCAGCGACCGTGTCGAAACCGTCACCGTCCGTGAAGACCTGCCAGTGGATTGGAAAGTTACGGCCGAAAGCCACAAGCACGAACGCGACCAACCCGGCCAGATCAGCTGGGACATCGACGTTCCGGCGAATGGTGAAGTGACATTGACCTGGTCGGTGGCAAGCACCCGCTGATCACTAAATCCATAAATTGAACGGCCACAGGGAAACGTCCTTGTGGCCGTTTTTCTTTGCTCAGGACTTGCCGCGCGCAGAGTAAAACGCTTTGGCCAGCGGCAACAAAACATTGGCATCGGGCAGTTGTCCGGTCCGGTTGCACAGATCGGCATAGATACAGATCAGCTTGGTCAAAAGGACAAACGCATCCTGATTGCGCATCCCGGCAAAGGCGCCCAGCACTTTGACCGCATCGCATGCCGCATCGCGCGCCAGATCAAGCTTGTCCGCCCCTTGCAGCGCCAGAACAAGCGCGGCCAGTGAATAGCCCAGATCAAGACGTTCCTTGTCATCCTTGCGCCCGACACAATTGCGCAAGCGATCCTGGCGCAGTTCGACGGCCTGACAGGCAGCATCCACCGCCCAGTCCCATTCACCTGCCTCAATCTCAAGCGCGGCCCGGTTATTAAGACTTAGTGCCAGGCCCGCCACCGCCGCATCACGTGCCGTCGGCAAATGCAGGGCGAAAATTGCATCGGCGGCATCAAACAGCGCCAATGCCTCTTCACGCTGATCGGGCCTGTGGTTGCTGGCCATTTCAAGATACAGCCGCGCGACCGCCAGCGAGTTGGGATCGGTTTTTTCAAGATAGGACAAGCGCAACGCATATTCTTCGTCCGTATTGTCCGTCATCCTGATCCCGCCACCTCGGTTTGCCGTCTCAAGGGCCCGATGACCCGTGCAAGAAAAAGACGTTTGGCAACCCCACCTTGTGAAGGACGGGCAATCAGCGATAAGCTGTTTCCCTCGGTCTGGCAGGCTGCTAGACAATCAGGATCAGATTTGCCCCAAAGTGCGGAAACAAGCCCCAAATGAGCAGTTCCAGCGAAACCCTGCGCGCCCTTTACGGCACATGGCGTCTTGCCCGTGGCGATACCCAGGGTCTTGGCTTTTTTAATTTTTCAATCGAGGGATTCTGGCGTTCGTTTCTGGCGGCAGTGATTGTGTTTCCGGCCTTTGCGATGTTGCGCTGGAACGACATTTTCGATGCCCCGGACGACTTCCCGGCAATGCGTTACATGCTGGTCGAAGTCATTGCCTATGTCATCAAATGGGTCGCCTTTCCCCTGATCATGTTCCACGTCATCCCGATGCTGGGCCGTGCGGAACGCTATATCGCGTTTATCACGGTCTATAATTGGGCAAGCGTGTTGCAGATGGGGCTGTATCTGGCAGCCTTGATGCTGGGTGTTTTGTTGCCGTCGCTGGGGGCCGGTGGCTTTGTCTTTATCGCGGTGATCGCAACGCTTGTGTATGGCGTCTATATCGCCAAGCTGACCCTGTCGGTCCCGATTCCGACGGCAAGCACCATTGTTCTGGCCGATTTCCTGCTGTCGCTGGTGATCACATCAATCGGTATCCGTCTGGCCGTCGGGCAGTTATTCTAGAACAATTGAAAACTTAAAAACAAAATCGCTTCAGGGAGAAACCCACCATGAAACCTGTTCTTGCCGTCACCCGCCGATTGCCAGATGCCGTCGCCAAGCGTGCGGCTGAAAGTTATGACATCCGCACCCAGGAAGATGACGATCCCCTGACCCGGGCCGAAATCCTGGCCCTGTGTCATGATGCGGATGCCGCCCTTGTTTCGGTGGGCGATCCGATTGATGCCGAGTTTTTTGATCATCTTTCCGACAGTGTGAAAATCATCGCCACCTTCTCGGTCGGGACCGATCATATCGACCTGGCCGCAGCCAAGAAAAAGGGCGTGATCATTGGCAACACCCCGGGGGTGCTGACCGATGCCACCGCTGATATTGCCTGGCTTCTGATCCTTGGTGCTGCGCGCCGTGCGAGCGAGGGGGAGGCCGAAGTCCGCAACGCCACCTGGTCAAGCTGGCGTCCGACCCACCTGATGGGCACGCAAGTAACAGGCAAGAAACTTGGCATCGTTGGCATGGGCCGTATTGGTCAGGCGGTCGCCAAACGCGCCCGTGGTTTTGATATGGACATCCATTATTACAACCGCCGCCAATTGCCCGCTGCTCAGGAAATGGGCGCGACCTATCACGACAGTATCGAGGGCCTTTTGCCCCATTGTGATTTCCTGTCGCTGCATTGCCCGTCAACGCCCGAAACGCGTGGCATGGTCAATTCAGATTTCATTGCCAAGCTGCCCGATGGCGCGATCATCGTAAACACCGCACGCGGCGATGTCGTCAATGATCAGGACCTGATTGCCGCCCTGAAATCGGGCAAACTGACCGCGGCCGGCCTCGATGTGTTCGCCGGTGAGCCGAATATCGAACCGGCCTATCGCGACCTTGCCAACACCTTCCTGCTGCCGCATCTGGGATCAGCCACAGTTGAAACCCGCAACGCCATGGGCTTCCGCGCACTTGATAACATCGATGCCTTTGTTGCCGGTAAGGACGTGCCGTTTACGGTCTGACCGTGTACCTAGCCTGCAAAACAAAAGGCGCCATCTGGCGCCTTTTTCGTATCTGTCTGACGGGTCCGCGGCCTTAGCCAAGATCGCTTTCCTCGCCCGCGGGCAGGATACAGGCGATCTTGCGGCCATCTCGGCTGATCTTCACACGTCCGCCATGGATTTCGACCACGGCGCGGACCATCGCCATGCCAAGCGCACGGCGGGCCGACGGGGATTCACCATCGCGCAGACCTTCAAACAGCATCGGTTGCGGGGCTTCGTCCGACAGCGAGATCGAAATTTCGATATCATCGCCGCTGCGCTTTGCCACCACGGAAACCTCGCTGCCTTCGGGTGCTGTGCGCAGCACGTTGGTCACCAGAATGAACAAGGCCTGTTTCAGGCGCCGTTCATCGGCCACCATCCAGCCGATCTGGCGCGAACAATAAAGACGCAGCGACACATTAAGCTCCGCCAAGCGCGCCCGTGTCAGCGCTTCGAGGGAGCGCAGCAAACGCCGTGGGTCGACGGTATCAAGTTCAAGGGCCACCTGCCCCGACCCAAGGGTTGCCAGATCGCGCATGTCATCGACCAGCGCCAGCATGCTTTGTGCCTCGGTCCGGATGGTTTCGACCGAGCGCGCCACATTGCCGGTCAGATGCGGGATCAATCGATCAGACTCGCCATTGATGTGATCCAGCGGCTTGGTCAGTTCGCGCGACACGGTCGAAATGAAGTCGGACTTCATCTGGTCGGCGGTGCGCAGTGCCTCGTTACGTTCACGAAGCGCACGTTCGACCCGGATGGTGTCCGTCACATCGATATAGGACATCATCACCGCCCCGTCAGGCAGCGGCACGATGGCAAAATCAACAATCGAATTATCAGCCCGTTCCAACCGGCCATTCATCGGTTCATGGTTGGTAATCCGCGCAACCATGCGGTTTTTGAATTTTTCCCAATCATCGCGTTCGCGCCAGAAATCCTTGGATTTCTCGACCACGTCGCCCAGATGCGGCGCGACATCAAGGAAGGTGCTTTCAAGGCCCCACAGATCGGCAAAGCCATGGTTATAAAGCCGCAAACGCCCATCGCCACTGATCACGCCAACCGCCTCATGCAGGCTTTCAAGCGTTTCACGCTGAACCGCGATCAGGGTGTTGTACGAACTTTCCAGAACCAGCTTGTCGGTGACGTCCTCATAGACAAACATCAGCCCGCCAAACGGATGGGGCGAGATAAAGCGACGCAAGGTCATGCCATTTGGCAGATGCATCAGGTCTTCTTCAGGTTTCAGAAGATCGGTGAAACGCTGGTTTTCGGTATTGCGGAACTGGGCGAAATCGGTGACTTCGGGCAGTTTGCGTTCATCGCGCAGACGACGCAAAACATCATCATGGGTCGGCTCGGTCCAGAGCCATTCGTCATCAAGATCCCAAAGCTTGGTAAAGGCGGTATTAAAGAAGATCAGTCCCTTATCCCCGCCATAAACCGCAATCGCAGTACCCAGGTTTTCAAGCACCTCGGCATGGGCGCGGATGTGGCGCGACAGATCGGACTGCAATTCTTCGACCGGGGTGCAATCAATCGCAAAGCCGATCAGGCCATCGGGCTCGTTCGCGGCCCCGCCTGGCATTTCGGTAATGCGCAGCAATTTGCGATCACCACGAATGACAACATGGAAATCGCGGGTCAGGCTTTCATTATTGCGCTGAACCGATGCCGCCAGTGATCGCCCGTGATCGGGAATCACCCCCGCGCCAATTTCGGCCTGTGCGGCCAGGGCATCCTCAATCGTTTGGTATTCGACCGCATCGGCATAGGCGATGTTGCAATCAATCAGGCGAAGTTCGCTATCGCGGCGCCAGACCGGGAAGGGCAAGCTATCAAGCAACTGCCGCAGGCCCGATACTTCGTGTTTAAGCAGCTGAAAATCACCAAACTGGTTTTCGCGTTCGCGCGAATGGCGGGTTTCATCGCGGAACCACAAACCATGCGCCAATACATCCGATGACCGATCCTTGCGCGCGGCCATGCCGGTGACGTGGAATTTGCGCTCATCGACCGTGGTGATCCACAGCTCAAACCTGTCATGCCCGGTTTTAAGGTTCCGCACCCGTTCCTTGAGTGCTGCGGCATCTTCATCGCGCAACAGATCCAGCAGATCGGGAAAGCGTCCATCCTGACCCAGCTGGAAGGCCCGCTTTAACGACGGACTGGCCCCCTCGGCAAAGCCATGGCGGCTCCAATAGTAAACCGGGTCGGGACCGGCGAATAGAAGCTGTGTGAAAAGCTCTGTCTCACCCGCCAGTTCGTGTTCGTGATCTTCGACTTCTTCAAGGTGACGGCGCATGCGAAGCGACAGCCGCCAACCAACCCAACCGGCAATCGCCGCACCACCAACAGCCGCCAAGCCAACCACCAGCCAGTCGCGGTCGCTTAGACCCGCCAGGCTTCCGAAAATCGTCGCGCCGATTCCGTCGGGCTGGTTCTGAGCTTTGGTCGCGCCTTCCCCGGCATTTGTCGCGGTATTAAGGCGAAATTTTTCCTGGGCCTGCACAGTTATCGACAGACCAAACGTGGCAACCATCGCACCCGTGCCGCGCCAAAAGGCCGGGCGCGCCAAATCAGACAGTCTGCGCATGATCGCCACTGTCTTTTTGCCTGCGCAAAGCTGTGTGGATGCCTGTTCGGATGCTCGCCGTGTCACGTGTTGTTAACCGTTTGTGTTTATGAGCTATTATTATGGTGAAAACGCCGTGCTTTTACCACCGTTTCACATCATTACGGCAACAGGCTTGTCTGGTGGCGTATTTCATGGCGAAATCCTGCGGAAAAACCGCAATGACATAGCCGGTGATTCCGTTTATGTCTGCGGGACACACATTCTCAACTGAGCGCATCAACCATTCCTAAAATGAGCCCAAAACCGCAGCTAGACCTTTTTGCCCAGCGCGCAGAGCCCAAGCAGGCCGCGCCACAAAAGGACTCTGCCATGCTCAAGGCGGCGTCAAAGCCGGCACCGGAAATCGGCGATCTGTTTGATACCAATTTCAATGCCGATGACATCGCCGAATGGGAACTGCTGTTTCGCGATGTGCCGCAATATAACTACCATTTCAAACGCGCCCAGATCGCCTCGGCCTTTGATCGGCCGTTGCACAAGAAACTGATCGCCTCGCCCGCCTTTGAACGGTTGCGCGAAATCTCGTTTCTCGGTGCCATTGATTATCTGTTCCACCCAAACGGACGCCCGGCCAATATCCGTCATTCCCGTTATGACCACACGATTGGCGTCGCATTGCTGTCGCAACGCTATTGCCGCTTGATGGGACTATCGGATGCCGATTGCGACCTTCTGGGCGCAGCCGCCTTGTTGCATGACATTGGCCATGGCCCGTTTTCCCATACGCTGGAACCGGAATTTGCGCGCCGCTTTAACCGCAACCACCATCAGCTGACCAACCAGATCATCACCGGCGAGGTGGATCTCGATCTGTCGGTCAATCATCTGCTGGTCAAACATGGTGTCGATCCGGATGAAGTGATCGCGCTTTTATCGAAGAAGTCCGATCACCCGCATGCCGCCCTGTTTTCCGGCCCGGTTAATATCGACACGCTTGAGGGCATTAGCCGCACCAAAACGTATGTCCATCCCAACCATGTGCATTGCCACCCGCGCCTGTTGCTTGAGGCAGCGGTAAAACTCGATGCAGATTCGCTCAAACGTCTCGATAAGTTCTGGCAGCTGAAAGAAGACATCTATCGCAACTTCATCTTTGGTCCGATGTGCTTTGCCACCGACCATCTGTGTCGCGAATTTGTCGTCAAAAACGCGCCGGACTTTGCCGCCGATGACTTCCTGCTGACCGAAAAGGCGTTCTTAAACAGCCATCCGCCGTTCAAGAAATTCCTGCATAGTCTCAAAAACCGGATCGAGCTTGATGGTGTTGCCGATGTTGTCGACCATCAACTCAGCGCCTCTGCCAGCAGCTTTGACCTGCACGAGGCCAAGGTGCCCCGGCGTGAATTCCACATCAATACCGATGTCGAAGTCCGCTGCTTTGCCGATCTGTCAAAACGCTACTACGAGGAAAAGCATTCCTTCCTGCGACGCGTTGGCAGCCTGACCGATCCGGCCCAGCAGGCCGCCGCCGCCAGCCTGTTTGATTAAGACCCGGCCTTTTTAATCAACGACAAAAAGGGTCGCGCCGGTTTCGGTTGAGGAACGATGCGCCTCTGCGTTGTCTGCCACCTGATAGCTCATACCCGGTTTCAGGACATAGGTCCGGCCATCCTCAAGCTCGGTCACCAGTTCGCCTTCAAGACACAGCAGAATGTGCCCCTTGGAACACCAGTGATCTGCCAGATACCCGGCGGAATATTGCACCATCCTGACACGGATCGGGCCAAAGTGGCGGGTTCGCCAGGTCGCCATGCCGGTTTCACCGGTGTGTTCGGTCGGTTCAATCGCAGACCAGTCGGTTGTGCCGAACGGCAGATCGGAAATGTCCATGATGGGAAAACTTTCGGGGTCAAGGGGGACGCAGAAGGTTCAAGATATTGAACAGGCGCGAAAAATATCTGCCGCGCCCATAAAACTGTCAATCAGCTTAATTGGACAGTGCCATATCAGTTAAACGTGGTTTTAATCTTTAACCATTAGGCAGATACTCGGATATCAACGAGTCGCACCAAGAGGCTGTCCCGATCTTGTTACCGCAAACCATCGCAACCAATCAGCACTACTCGGCCACCCGTCTGGCCGAGATGCGCGAAGCATTGGGTAAAAGCCTTTCGGGCGATACATTTTGCGTGGTGGTAACCGGGTCCTATGGGCGGCATGAAGCATCCGATCAATCCGATCTGGATTACTTCATCATTGGCCGCGAAGCCGAACGCAGTCAGGCGCCGCACCAACAGGTCGCCGATATCCTTGGCAAGATGGTCACCAAAAAACCGGCGGTAAACGGCCCGTTTTCGTCCTATATCACCGCCGAGGAACTGGTAAATCGCATCGGGCTTGATGGCGATACCAACTCGATCACCACGCGTCGGCTGTTGTTCCTGCTGGAATGTGAGTGGCTGTATAACGAGGCGGGCAAACGCAAGTTTTTTGACGATCTGATCGCCAATTACGTCACCAGTTCGGTTACACGTGATTCGATTGCGCGGTTTCTGGTCAATGACGTGATCCGCTATTACCGCACCATCAGCGTCGATTTTGAAATCAAGACCCGCGAAGGCGATGCCAGCAAGGCCTGGGCACCCCGGCGGCTGAAACTGGTTTTCTCGCGCAAGATGCTTTATTTCGGCGGCATTATCGCAGCGGCCGAAACCGCAGGCCGGGATTATGCCGGTAAACGCGAAAAACTGTCCGAACTTTTACAGCTGCCACCGATCACACGCCTGCAAACCGTGTTTGGTGAAAAAAGCCTGCCGGCACTGGAACTTTATGACCGTTTCCTGCGCGAACTTTCCGATCCGGAAGTGCGTGCGCGCCTTGATGGTGTTGGTCCGCATGATCGCAATGATACGGAATTGCGCTCCCTGCTTGATGCTGGCAAGGGCTTTTCGCGTGAATTGATAAAGTTGCTTAATGATCGCTATGGCCCGGATCATCCGATCCATGAAGCGCTTCTGATGTAATCACCCGGCAAACGCGTCGGCCAATCAGGCCGCGCGCGGGCCGTCAGTGACATGCTTGAAATAGTTTTCCCGATCAAGGTCATGGACCTCGACGGTGAATTGCACCTGATAATCGCCAACCAGCCATTCCAGCCGGTCAATGAGTGCGGCAAGGGCAGCCTCGCCAGTGGCGAATTTCACCGCATTGATCCGGCCTGACAGCAGCCGGATATCAATATGCACCATGGCGTTTTTCGGATCACCATCGCCGATCACGACATTTTCCAGCGGCGTAATCCGGGTCTTGAAAGAACTCAGTTCCGCATCGGCCTCGCGGGCGATGACGTAATGCAGATCAACTGCGAGCTTGGACAATTCATCCTTGATTGGCAGTTGGGCAGAATATTCGATTTCAAGCTGGGGCATGGCTGTCATCCGTCTGACAAGATTAAAATTCTTCTAACAACTTGCTTTGTATCTGGACACCAAAAAAGCCGGTCTGAATAAACAGACCGGCTTTGATGCAAATCGGCAGCTGCCAATTAGTAGCGCCAATTAATAGCGATAATGATCCGGCTTGAACGGACCAGCCTGCGGAACGCCGATATATTCGGCCTGTTCAGACGACAATTTGGTCAGTTTCACGCCAAGACGATCAAGGTGCAGGGCTGCAACTTTCTCATCAAGGTGTTTCGGCAGGACGTAAACCTTGTTTTCGTAGTTAGCAAAGTTTTTCCACAGCTCGATCTGGGCCAGCACCTGGTTGGTGAAGGATGCCGACATCACGAAGCTCGGGTGACCGGTTGCGCAACCAAGGTTGACCAGACGGCCTTCGGCCAGAACGATCAGACGTTTGCCATCCGGGAATTCGACTTCGTCGACCTGCGGCTTGACGTTGTCCCACTTGTAGTTACGCAGCGAACCGATCTGGATTTCGGAATCGAAGTGACCGATGTTGCAGACGATTGCGCGGTCTTTCATCGCACGCATGTGGTCAAGCGTGATGATGTCGATGTTACCGGTGGTGGTGACGAAAATGTCGCCAACCGGGGCTGCGTCTTCCATGGTGGTGACTTCGTAACCTTCCATCGCGGCCTGCAATGCGCAGATCGGATCGATTTCGGTTACCAGAACGCGTGCGCCCTGGCTGCGCATCGACGCAGCCGAACCTTTGCCCACGTCGCCGAACCCGGCAACAACGGCGATCTTGCCGGCAACCATGACGTCGGTTGCGCGCTTGATGCCATCAACAAGCGATTCGCGGCAGCCATACAGGTTGTCGAATTTCGACTTGGTGACCGAGTCATTGACGTTGATCGCCGGGACCTTAAGCGTGCCTTTTTTCGCCATTTCATAGAGGCGATGCACACCGGTGGTGGTTTCTTCCGACAGACCTTTGATGTCTTCAAGAAGTTCCGGATACTTGTCGTGGATCAGCTGGGTAACGTCGCCGCCATCATCAAGGATCAGGTTCGGCTTCCAGCCGTTCGGACCGGAAATGGTCTGCTCGATGCACCACCAGAATTCTTCCTCGGTCTCGCCTTTCCAGGCAAATACCGGGATTTCAGCAGCCGCGATCGCCGCAGCAGCCTGATCCTGGGTGGAGAAGATGTTGCACGAAGACCAACGAACTTCTGCGCCAAGTGCCGTCAGGGTTTCAATCAGAACTGCGGTCTGAATGGTCATGTGCAGGCAGCCGACGATGCGCGCGCCAGCAAGCGGCTTTGCCGCGCCATATTCATCGCGCAGCGCCATCAGGCCCGGCATTTCGGTTTCGGCAATCGCGATTTCCTTGCGGCCCCAACCGGCCAGCGAGATATCAGCGACCTTGTAATCGGTAAAGTTCGACATATCGTCTCCAATCAAACAGGAATGGCGCATCCGCATGGAATTTCCATCCTGCCGATACGCCGAAGAATTCTGTTGCGATCATTTCCCTGATCGCTATAGGCCACATATAAAGATATCTTTATATCGTTTTCAAGTCCTTTTTTGACGGAATTTGCATTCCGGGCAAAACCGGACCCGTTTAAAGATGCTCGCGCCCTGAAATCCCGGCCTTTTTTGCGGCGGGAAACCAAGGATAAGCGCGGACAAAACTGTCCCCTATGTTGGGACAGATGCCGATCACAACAAGCTATGGGGTACGGGATTTTTCAGGCGAGATCGTTGAAGTCATCAAGCATCATGGCAATCCGGGCAGAATCCCATTGTTCCATGACACGGTTGGCCTGATGTTCGGAGTTACGACTATCAAGGCGGCGCAGGCGCTGTTTGACCAGCAACAGATTGACCGGCGACATCGAAAGGTTTCGCAAGCCAAATCCGATGAAAAGCGGCATATAGCGCGGATCACCAGCCATTTCACCACAGACACTGACCGGTATATCGCGTTCGCGGGCCACCTTGATCACATCACGGATCAGACGCAACACAGCCGGATGCAGCGGATCAAACATACCCGCCACCTGATCATCGGTGCGGTCAATCGCCAGGGTATATTGCGTCAGGTCGTTGGTGCCGATGGCAAAGAAATCACTGTCGCGCGCCAAGGTATCCGCCGCCAGCGCCGCGGCGGGAATTTCGATCATCGCACCAAGCGGCGGCAGGGTTTCGGGGATCGGATGTCCATCCTTGCGCAGGCGTTTTGCCACTGCCTCATAGATCTGACGGGCACGGGTCATTTCATGCACGTTGACCACCATCGGAAGCAACACCCGAACCGATCCATGCAGGGAGGCACGCAGGATCGCAGCAAACTGTGCTTCAAGCAGTTCCGGCTTGCGCAATGATAACCGTATGCCACGCAATCCAAGGGCCGGGTTCGGGCCAGACACGATTTCATCTTGAAGGGCGACGGCCAGTTTTTCACCACCGATATCAAGGGTTCGGATGGTGACCGGTTTGCCATCCATGCGTTTGACGATATCGGCAAGTTCTTCGTATTGCTCGTCCTCGTCGGGCAGATAGTCCTTGTTCATGAACATGAACTCGCTGCGCAGAAGCCCGATACCGGTCGCCCCGTTTTCCAGGGCGGCGGCAAGCTCGATTGGCAATTCGATATTGGCATGCAGGTCAATATCGATACCGTCACGGGTTGATGACGGTACATCGCGAAGTGACGCCAGCTTTTCGCGCGCCGCCAGCCAGTCAGCACGGCGTTGGGTATAATGTTCAATATCGGCATCGCTTGGCGACAGGATCACTTCGCCGCGCCCGCCATCGATAATGATCTGATCGCCGCCAGCAACGCCGCGAACGATATCAGCAGCCCCCAGAACGGCCGGGATACCCAGGGATCTCGCCATGATTGCGGTATGCCCCTCTGCCCCGCCAAGGGCGGTGACAAAGGCGGTCAGTTGGCCAGGCTCAAAGCGCGCCATATCGGCCGGACTGACATCCTCGGCAATCAGGATGGACCCCTGTGGGGCATTGTCCATTGCCCGGTCGGTCTCACCGATCAGGCAGCGCATCAGGCGCAGGCCCACCTCACGAATGTCCGTGGCGCGTGCCGCAAGATAGCTGTCTTCCATGCCCGAAAACTGTTCGGCAATCGCATCGATCACTTCGCTGACCGCATGCACGGCATTAAGCTTGCGCGAGACGATCAGTTCTTCGGCCCCGCGCACCAGACGCGATTGGGTCAGCATGTGGATATAGGCATCCATCAGGAAGCCAAGTTCCTCGGACGCCGCACTTTCGGCACTCGATGATTGGGATTTCAGGCGTTTGAGCTGATCAATGCTTTCGGCAACGCCATCATGAAGGCGTTTGCATTCGGCCTGCACGGCATCATGGGAAATCGGCTTGCGGCTGACATGAACGATCTGGCGATCCAGAACAAAGGCGCGACCGATCACAATCCCGCCCGATGCGCCCAATCCGGTTATGACCCGGCGAACGCCCGAGTTATTTTCATCTGAAACGGTTTGGTCTTTTGGAGGAACTTGCAAACCTTCTTTGCTACCAACTCGTTTTTATTGTTATCCCGACAACGCTTTCTTGTTGTCACGAAATTCAGACGCCCGCGGCCTCACATCGTGATCCGCGGGATCCTATTCTTCGTCGAACTTGGCATCGACCAGTTCGTTAAGCGCATCAATCGCCTGTTTGGCGTCCGGGCCGGTGGCCTCGACCTCGATCTCGGTGCCGATCGATGCGGCCAGCATCATCAAACCCATGATCGACACACCCGACACTTCGGTGCCGCGGTTGCGCACCATGATGCTCGATTGAAATTCACCTGCCAGTTTAACAAATTTTGCAGCCGCCCGCGCGTGCAATCCGCGCTGGTTGCTGATTGTTAAAGTGCGTTTTTCCTTCTGCGCCATGTATGTCCCCGCAAGCCTGATGCACTGTCCCCGTGCATCCGGCCCTGTTCTTTTTGTGGCTGACTTATTCCTCGCCGCTCAGCAAACGCGACGCAACGTTGATGTATTTACGCCCCGCATCCTGGGCCGCATTGACCGTTTCGGCCAAGGTGCCGTCGATGCGAACAGATGCGAGTTTAATCAGCAAAGGTAAATTAACCCCTGCGATGACTTCGACATTTGCCTGTTCCATAATGGAAATCGCCAGATTGGACGGGGTCCCGCCAAACATGTCGGTCAAAAGGACAACACCTTTGCCGCTGTCGACCTTTTCGACACTGGCAAGAATATCTGCGCGGCGTTGTTCCATGTCGTCATCCGGTCCGATACAGACCGCTTCGACATTTTCCTGTTCGCCAACAACATGCTGCAAGGCAGATACGAACTCTTTCGCGAGATCGCCGTGGGTGACCAGCACCATCCCGATCATGCAGTTTTCTCCATTTTTCACTCCCCCGAGGTCGGCTCGTCCGGTTTGTCCCGATGGCTGAGATGTGTGTCATATCCCAGATCGGCAATCCAGTCATTGAGTAACCGCGCGATATAAACCGAACGATGTTGACCACCTGTGCACCCGACCGCAATGGTCAGATAGCTTTTACCTTCCTGCGCATAGCGCGGCAAAATCGGCTCCAGCATTGCCTTCAGGCGGTCGATAAACCCGGCGAAATCCGGGTCTTCTTCTATGTATTGCCCAACAGCCGCATTCATCCCGGTCATCAGGCGAAGCTCGGGATCATAATGCGGGTTGCGCAGAAAGCGAACGTCAAAAACAAGATCGGCTTCTGCCGGAACACCCTGACGGAACGAAAAGCTGCGCACAAAGATCGCAAGGCCTTCGTTTTCGCCGATGTCGAACTGGTCTTGCAGGATCTTGCGAAGCTCGGCTGATTTCAGGCGCGATGTGTCAATGCGCATATCCGCCGTGGCGGCAATCGGCGCCATCAGGCGTTTTTCATGCTCAATCGCGTCGACCAAAGGCCGATCATGGCTGAGTGGATGCGGACGTCTGGTTTCGGTAAATCGACGCTGCAGGACCGTCGTGTCGGCATCAACATAGATCATCAACGGATCCATGCCGGTCTGTTTGCGCAGGCGACCGACAATCTCGACAAACTGATCAACGCCGAAATCACGGGTCCGGATATCAAGACCGATGGCAATCGGCTGTTCCGGGCGGCAATCCCCCGGCACCAGGGCGGACAGCATGCGCAGCGGCAGGTTATCGACCGCATCAAAGCCGAAATCTTCAAGAATCTTAAGGGTCGTCGTTCGCCCGGCACCGGATACCCCGGTCACAAGAACCAGTCCGCTTTTGCCATCAAACGCCCCCAGGGCCTTGTTCTGGCTGTCCGAAGAATTCGCCGAAGTTTTCTGCAAGTCTGGGTCCTGTGGATTACGGTTCAAGTGTCATTCCACCCGTCGCGAGCGCCAAAACTACTCCAATCTTTGCCTCGATGGCCAGATCGGATGCACATAATGTCCAACGCGGGATCGCAATGCCACAAATCTCTTCGAAATCGGGTTCAGGCATGCGTTCAACCGTGGCTGGATCGGTGACCAGATCAATCAGAACCCGCACATCGCCTTCGGTTTTTTGCGGCAAACCGCGCACAACACCGATGCCGCGGACTTCGCATAATCCGGCAATCTGATCGGGTGCGCTGGCGATCAGGCGGCCATCACGCGCCACAAGGTCGGTTCGATCATCGGAAACAAGAAAGCCGCCCGCGTCGATCAGACGCAGCGAAAGCCCGGATTTTCCAGATCCGGATGGTCCGCGCAACAGCACCGCATGGGCGCCGATCCGGACACAATTTGCGTGAAGCTGGGACATAATGCAAAACGATGCTTGGCAGAGGTTGGCTTGTCAAACCCCAAAAGCCCGGGGCGTGATCCACTTAACCTCCCGCATAGGCATTTCGCACTTTCTGAGCTGAAAAATCCTAGTCGAGCGGCAGGCGAATGGTAAAGACAGCGCCCTTGACCTCGTCACGGACCACGCGATTCTGTGCACTGAGCTCGCCATTATGGGCGGCAATGATTCGCTTGGAAATCGAAAGCCCCAAGCCCGAATGCTGCCCGAATTTCTCGGTCGCCGGACGTTCGGTATAGAACCGGTTGAAGATCGCCTCTTCCTTGCCGGGCGGGATGCCCGGGCCATCATCCTCGACCGTGATCACCGCCCAGTTTTTATCGCGCCATGCCCGCACGCGCACTTCACCGCCTTCCGGGGTAAAGGTAATCGCATTCGAAATCAGGTTCCTGAACACCTGTGTCAGGCGGCTTTCAAGCGCCGGGACATTGAGGTTTTCGGGCACCGAAACCTTGATCCGCGGGCCCTCGGCATCGGCGTTATAAAGTTCGCCCAGCGTATAAAGCAGCACATCAAGATCGACTTCCTCGCTCTCGGCGCGCGACAATTCGGCATCCATACGCGAATAGTCGGAAATATCACTGATCAGGCGATCAAGACGCTGGACATCCTCGGCGATGATTTCCATCAGGCGGCGCTGGCGTTCCGGATCCTTAAGGCGCGTGGCGGTCTCCACCGCAGACCGCAATGATGTCAGCGGGTTTTTAATCTCGTGCGCGACATCGGCGGCAAACCGTTCAATCGCGTCCATGCGATCCCACAGCGTTTCGGTCATATCGCGCAGTGTGGTCGACAAATCGCCGATTTCATCGCGACGATCCGACAGATCGGGAATGGCGAACTGGCGGTTTTTGCTGCGCCGGACCCGTTCGGCCGCACGCGCCAACCGGTTGAGCGGCCGTGTGATCACCCCGGCAAGATAGATCGACAACAACACCGTAATGCCAAAGGCAAAGACAAAGATCTTCAGGATATCAAGGCGGACCGCATGCAGGGCGTTTTCAATCGATTCGCCGCTTTTGGTCATCATCACCGATGCCAGAACCTGCTTGAACCTTGCAACCGGCACCGATACCGACAAGACCCGGCGTCCTTCGCTATCAACACGGACCACCCCGCGCGAATAACCCGCCAGGGCTGCACGCACTTCCGGGTAATCGGCCGCACTGGCAACCGGCGGATCGACATAAAGTGGCAAGGGTTGTTCGCCCTCAAATAATGTCAGGATGCCATCGGTCAGTTTGCGCATGATATCGGCAAAGGCATCTTCTTCGCCCGGTGGTGGAAGCTGTTCGGCCTGAATGGTGCCCGCACCAAGTGACTGGATGCTGCGACTATCAGCCAGAAGGCTGCCATTGGTGGCAAAAAGACGGGTGCGTGCGCCGGTAATCCCGACAAGACGGCGCACCATTTCGCGCGCCACTTCGATTTTCACCCGGTTGGTTGCATCATCACTGGAACTCACGGCCGACGTCGACAGGGCGGCGGCATACATTTCGGCTTGCACCGCCATGGCTTCCAGTTCGGAATGAATAAGTTCCTGCTTGTAGCGGCCCAGATACAAAATACCCGCCACCAGCACAAAAAGTGCCAGCGCGTTCACGGCCAGAATCCGCCAGGTCAAAGGCGAAAACAGCCCGTGGCGTTCCTCTATCCGTGTCGTCCGGGGTTCGGACGGACCTGTGTGCTGGTCGTGATCACCAGTCCCAAGATCGCTCATTCAAACCTGCAATAACCGGCCCGGAAGCGGGCCTGCAAAAGAGTGCGCGCCGAAGCACAAAGCTCCGGCGCGTCAAAAATCCTGATCAACCTGCCACAGTGGCCGTGTCGCGATACCGGTAACCGACGCCATACAGGGTTTCGATTTCCTTGAATTCCTTGTCGGTCTCGCGGAATTTCTTGCGCAGGCGTTTGATGTGGCTGTCGATCGTGCGGTCATCGACATAGATATGTTCGCCGTACGCCGCATCAATCAGCTGGTCACGGTTTTTCACGTGCCCCGGATGTTTGGCCAGTGCCTGAATCAACAGGAACTCGGTCACGGTCAGATTAACATGCTGACCTTTCCAGCTGCACATGTGGCGCGACGGATCAAGCACCAGATCACCGCGTTGCAGAACATCGTCCGACCCGTTCGGGCGAACACCGCCCGCACGCATGATTTCCGCACGACGCAGAAGGGTGCGAATACGTTCAATCAGCAAACGCTGGGAAAACGGTTTCTTGATGTAGTCATCGGCACCCATGCGCAGGCCGGTCAGTTCATCAACCTCGTCATCCTTGGACGTCAGGAAGATCACCGGCATTTCGGTTTTCTTGCGCAAATGGGTCAGAAGTTCCAGTCCGTCCATACGGGGCATCTTGATATCAAGCACCGCAAGATCAGGCTCTTCCTTCGTGATGGCATGAAGTGCCTCCGAGCCATCAGAATATGTCAGGACCTCATATCCTTCTTCTTCCAACGCCATCGAAACCGACGTCAGGATATTACGGTCGTCATCAACAAGTGCGATCTTACTCACCTGGACCTCATCTACTGGACAGATACATTTCACTCATTCGTGTGGTGACTATACAATTTACATTCCAATGTGGCGAAAAAATAACCACTTGCGGCATAATTAAGGCTTGTCGAATACAGTCGCAGTGCGATCTGTCACATCGCTGTATTTGTTGACTTTGCGCCACTGCGGCAAATAACAATCATCGCATCAGGGTAAAATGCCCACCTGTCCCGAACGCGGGACAAACCAAATTGATCCCTGACCCGACGGGAGGTCGCGATTTTCTATTGGTTAAGCAAGTTCAGCCGTGCCAGCCTGACCGCTGCCGGGGTTTTGATTTCGACACTTGTTGTCTGGCTTGTTGTCAGTTCGACCGGCAATCTGACGATCAATGAATTGCATCGCACCGCACAGGCACGACTGGCGCTCTATGACAGTTCCCTGCGCGCAGCCGTCGATCAATATCGCTATCTGCCTTATGTCGTTGCCCGTCATCACGAAGTGATCGCCGCCATCACCGGCACCGGCAATCCCCGCACCGCGGACATGTATCTTGAACGGGTCAAACAACGATCCGGTGCGGCCGCCCTTTATGTCATGGACAAGACCGGCATGACAGTCGCGGCAAGCAACTGGAATACCCCTGACAGCTTTGTTGGCGAGGATTACGGATTTCGTCCCTATTTCAGTCAGTCGATTACCGGCGGCGAGGGATTTTTCTTTGGTATCGGGGTGACCACCGGGCGGGCCGGCCTGTTTATTTCCAACCCGATCCGTGGTGACGATGAAATCATCGGCGTTGCGGTGGTGAAGATCGAACTCGATGAGGTCGAAAGCAACTGGCAGGAAGGCGGCGAGACGGTATTTGTCGCCGATGAAGACGGTGTAATCACGATGACCAGTCGCGGCGACTGGAAATACCGCACCCTGTCCGAACTCTCGCCCGAGGTGCGCGGCCGGATTGTCCGCCATCAACAATATCCCGGCAAGGAACTGGCATCCCTTGATATCGGCCAGCAACTGGCAAAGGGTACGGGCATTGTCACCATCAATTCCGAACGTTTCCTGTTTGATGACAAACACATGCAAGACAGCAAATGGCGGCTCTATTACCTGACATCGATGGATTATGTTTCAAACCGTCAGGCCGCCGCCCTGTTCATTGCCGTCAGTGGGGCCGGGCTGATCATTCTGATCATCCTGTTTTTGCGCGAACGCGAACTCAAGCTCGCCTCCCAGCGCGAAGCACGCGAATTTGCCCGCATTCAGGCACTGAACATCCGCCTTGAGGAAGAAATCGCCGTTCGGCGTAAAACCGAAGAAGAACTGCGCGGTACCCAGAACGAACTGGTGCAAGCCGGAAAGCTTGCCGCCCTTGGGCAAATGTCGGCTGCCATCGCCCATGAAATCAACCAGCCGATCACAGCCATCCGGACATTCTGTGCCAGTGCCAAACTGATGCTGGAACGCGGCAAAACCGAAAAGCTTGATCAGAACATCAACCAGATCTCGGCGCTGACCGAACGCATGGGCGCGATCACAGGCCAGCTCAAGACGTTTTCGCGCAAATCCACCGGCGTGCTGGAGCCGGTTGACCTTAAGGTCGCCCTTGATAACACCTTGCAATTGCTAAGCCCCCAATTGCAGCAGGAAGAATGCACGCTTGAACGCAATGAACCCGATACGCCGCTGGTGATCCAGGCCGATCTTGTGCGCATCGAACAGATTTGTGTGAACATCATCCGCAACGCACTGGATGCCATGGCCGACAGTTCGGTCAAACGCATCCGCATTGACCTTACGAGCACCAAAACCGACGTCATCATGCAGATTACCGATACCGGGCCTGGCATGAATGAAGAAACCCTGTCGCTTTTGTTTGATCCGTTCTTTACCACCAAGGATCCGGGACAAGGCGTGGGATTGGGACTTTCGGTAACTTATGGCATTGTGCGGGACTTCGGGGGCAGCATAAAAGCCTATAACACCGAAACGGCCGGGGCCTGTTTCGAAGTCCGACTGCCGTTACTCAAGGGTAAAACACCGTGACGACCACCAAGCAAGTGCCACACAGTGACGCAGAAATTCAGATCACACCGCACATCATCATTGTCGATGATGACGAGGCGATGCGCATCTCGCTTGCCCAGTGGCTTGAACTTTCCGACTTTGACGTCACGGTCTATGAAGATGCCCGCCAGGCCCTGCATGATATCAGCCCCGAATTTGCCGGCGTCATCCTGACCGATGTCAAAATGCCCAAGCTTGATGGCATTACCTTTACCCGTTCCGTTCTGGCCGCCGACCCGGACATCCCGATCATCCTGATGACAGGCCACGGCGACGTACCAATGGCTGTAGAGGCGATGAAAAGCGGCGCCTATGATTTCGTCGAAAAACCGTTCGAGCCCAAAGACATTGTCGAAAGCCTTGAACGCGCCATTGAAAAGCGCCGTCTTGTTCTTGAAAACCGCAACCTTCGGCGTCAGATCGCAAGCCGCGGCAGCCTTGAATCCCGCCTGATCGGCAATTCGATGCCGATGCGTAATCTCAAGGATGAAATCGCCAATATTGCGCCAACCGAAGTCCCGGTTCTGATTTCAGGCGAAACCGGCACCGGCAAGGAACTGGTCGCGCGCGCCATCCATGATCTAAGCGACCGGCGCGATGAAAAATTTGTCGCGGTAAACTGTGCCGCCATCCCCGAAAGCACGGCCGAAAGCGAACTGTTTGGCCATGAAAAGGGAGCCTTTACCGGGGCGGCAAGCCAACGGATCGGCTGGATCGAACATGCAATTGGCGGCACGCTGTTTCTCGATGAAATTTCAAGTATGCCGCTTGCCCTTCAGGCCAAATTGCTGCGCGTGATTGAACAGCGCGAAGTGGTGCGGCTGGGCTCCAACGCGCCAGTGAAGGTCGATTTCCGTTTGATCTGTGCTACCAACGAAGATCTGGTCGCCGCGGTTGCCGAGCGCAGTTTCCGTGAAGATTTGCTGTTTCGCATCAACACGTTCGAACTGTCCATCGCCCCGTTGCGCGAACGCCAGGATGATGTCGCGCTTTTGTTTGATATCTTTGCCGAACGGGCGGCTGAACGCTTCGAACGCCCGTATGAACGCCTGTCCCCGACATTGATCGCACAACTCAGGGCACATGAGTGGCCGGGCAATGTCCGCGAACTTAAAAACATGGCCGAACGGTATGTTCTTTTGGTCGGAAGTCCTGAAGAACGGTTCAAACGGCTGTTCAAGGGTGGTTTTGAAACAACAACAGCCCCCACCGGCGATCTTGCCCTTGCCGATCAGGTTCGCGAGTTTGAGGAACGCATCATTCGCGATGCGCTTGATCGCCATGACGGCAATGTGAAATCGGTGATGGAAGAACTCGATATCCCGCGCCGGACGCTTAACGAGAAAATGAAAAAGCTCAACATCCGGCGTGACAAACCGGCCTAAGGTATTGTTGCATTGCGATATTTTGTTCGCACGCGCAATAAATCGGCAAGAATCCGCCGATCCATTTTGGTAAATCGGCAAGATTATGCCGAATTGACAAATCGAGGCAATCTAAGTCATTGATTTGTAATTGTTAATTTTATTTCCTGTTTGGCATACTCATTGCAGCTTAAAACACCAAAATGATAAACTGATAAAAATCCGAGGGAGGAAATCTGACAGCCGGTCCAGTTCGGACGGTTCAAACGGCTGACTTAAAATCATCTCTTGGAATTGGTCTTTGAAGGGTGCCCGTCTGGCTTGATCGGCCAACCATGTTGCGATCAACATCTGGCATCTTCGAAAACCCAAAAACAACAGGCCCGGTTTACAGGCCGCCAACGAACGTGAAGACCCATATTGTTTTACGATCTCTTGGATCTATTCGTCGCTTAAGTGTTTAACCCTAGGGAGGACTATCATGAAGCTCCGTACCCTGCTCACCGCAGCAGCCGCAGCCATGATGCTGACCGTCGCACCCGCGTCGGCACAGCAACTGTCAATCGCAACCGGTGGTACCGGTGGCACCTATTATCCGTATGGCGGTGGCCTTGCGGAACTGATCACCAAATACATCGACGGCACCAGTGCCGTTGCCGAAGTCACCGGCGCATCTGTTGAAAACATGGGCCTGATTGCCCGTGGCGACAGTGACATCGCAATCGGTCTGGCTGATACCGTTTATGCTGGTTACACCGGCACCGGTAAATTCGAAGGCCGTACCCTTGATAACGTTCGCGCACTGGCGTCGATCTATCCGAACGCTGTTCAGCTCGTCACCATGGCCGACAGCGGCATCAACGGCCTTGCCGACCTTAAAGGCAAGCGCGTTTCTGTTGGCGCACCGGGTTCGGGTACCGAAGTTTCGGCACAGACCCTGCTTGCTGCCAACGGCATCACCTATGATGACATCGAAGAACAGCGCCTGAACTTCAACGAAACCGCAGATGCCCTTCGTGATGGTGACATCGATGCCGGTTTCTGGAGCGTTGGTCCGCCCACCAGCTCGATCCTGAACCTCGCGACCACGCGTGAAATCAAACTGATCGCGCTGACCGACGATGAAATCCTGGCGGCCCTCGATGCAGAACCGACCTTCGCACCGTACGCCCTGCGTAAAGGCGTTTACGAAGGCGTAACTGCACCGGTTAACACCATTTCGACCCCGAACGTTCTGTTCGTGAACGAAGAAATGGACGAGGAACTGGCGTACCAGATCACCAAGACCCTGTTTGAAAAGGTCGACGAACTGATCGCCATCCACCCGGCAGCAAACGACACCACGGTTGATTTCGCTCTGAACTCGACCCCGATCCCGATGCATCCGGGCGCCCTTCGTTACTACGAAGAAACCGGCATGCCGATTCCGCCGAAGCTGATCAAGTAAGATGCTTCTGCAAAAGTTCGGGCGGCCAGCAATGGCCGCCCTTCTTCTCCTGATCACGGCATGTGCTGGCCCGGCCTATCAGGATCACGTCAAACCCGGCACCGTCATTGATCATCTTGAGGTGATTGGTGAGGACGGGGCGCTTCTGGCCAGAACCGAAATTCCGCGTCAAACCGGCTGGTGCCTGTATTGGAACCATTCTGTCACCGGTGATGGCGTGATTGACTGTTATGTAGACGATCTTGGCAAGATGGTTCTCCATCGCGCCTATCAGCCCGACTTCGCGGCGGGACTTGGTCATTATCCCGGTCGCGGGATCCTGACCAGCGCAGAAGGCGGCGGATACTGGATCGAAGATATCGACGAACCTGTACGCGGCAATGCCTATGTGTTGCGCGTCGGCTCACTTGCGGTGAACCACCGCATCGTCACCGACCGTGACGAAATCAACCTTTCAAAGATGGCTGAACACACCCGTGTCACCATCCGCCTTGATACCGGGGAATAAATTTCATGTCCGAACAGGCAACGCTGCCATCCATGACGGATAGATTGCCACAGCCAAAACTGGTTCTGTGGGCAATCTCGATCGTCGCAGTCGCACTCTCTTTGTTCCAGATGTATGGCGCAGGGATCGAGCCGCTTGGCCTGTTCTATCAACGCAGTATTCACCTTGCGTTCGTGATGTTCCTGGCCTTTTTGATGTTCCCGATTTTCGGCAGCAACAAAAAGCGCGGCTTCCTTGGCTGGGTGATTGATCTCGCCTTCCTTGCCGGTGCCTTTACCACGGGCTTCTATCTTACGTTCTTTCTTGATGAAATCATCAACCGCGCCGGTTTCTGGAGCGAAACCGACCTGATCATCGGCGTGATTGCCACCGTCACCGTGCTGGAGGCCAGCCGCCGTGCGGTTGGCCTTGGCATGACCGTGATTGGCATCGTTGCCATCATTTACGCCCTGTCGGGTCCGCGCGGTGCGCTGCCGTGGGTTGGTGAATGGCTTCCGGGCATTCTTGCCCATCGCGGCAATGACGTTGATCGCCTTGTCGGGCAACTTTACCTCGGTCAGGAAGGCATTTACGGCCTGCCAATGGGGGTTGCTGCGACCTATATCTTCATGTTCGTTCTGTTTGGCGCGTTCCTTGAAGTCACCGGTGCTGGCAAATTCTTTATCGATATGGCCTATGCCGCCACCGGCAAAAAGCCGGGTGGCCCGGCCAAGGCGGCCGTTCTGGCATCGGCCGGTATGGGATCGATCAGCGGGTCGGCAATTGCCAACGTTGTCACCACGGGCGCCTTTACCATTCCGCTGATGAAGAAACTCGGCTACCGCCCGGCACAGGCTGGCGGTGTTGAGGCCGCGGCGTCCACCGGTGGCCAGATCACCCCGCCGCTGATGGGGGCGGGTGCGTTCCTGATTTCCGAATATACCCAGGTGCCGTATCTCGACATCGTTCTGGTCTCGATCTTCCCGGCGATCTTGTATCTCGGCACGGTTTATCTGTTCGTGCATATCGTTGCCCTGAAACAGGGCATGCGCGGCATGCCGGTCGAAGAACTTCCGGACTGGAAAGAAGTTCTCAAGGAGGGCTGGCAGTTCATCCTGCCGCTGGGCATCCTGATTTACCTGCTGGTGCTTAACATCTCGCCGATGCGGGTGGGCTTCTGGGCCATTTTGTCGGTGATGGCGGTTGCCGCCCTGCGTTATGCGCTGTGGTTCTTCTTTGTCGCCCCGCAGCAGGGTGAAAAACCAAGCCACGAAAAACTGGTCGCCGCCATTCGCAAGGGCATCGCGATCACCATTGCCGCCCTTGAACTTGGTGCGAAAAACGCCGTTGCTGTGTCGATGGCCTGTGCGGTTGCCGGTATCATTGTCGGCGTGGTTGGCGTCACCGGTCTTGGCCTGAAATTCTCGTCGATGATGATCGCGTTTTCGGGTGGCAACATCGTTCTGGCACTTGTTCTGGTGCTGATCGCAAGCCTGATCCTCGGTATGGGCCTGCCGGTCACGGCGTCCTATATCGTTCTGATCGTTCTGGTGGGTCCGGCCCTTTCGAACGAGTTCGGCATTCCGCTTCTGATCGCCCATCTGGTGGTGTTCTGGTACTCGCAGGACAGTAACGTCACGCCGCCGATTGCCCTGGCGGGCTTCGCGGGGGCTGCAATTGCCAACGCCAGTCCGATGGAAACCAGTATTCAGGCTTGGAAGTTTGCCAAGGGTCTCTATCTGATCCCGGCCTTCATGGTCTTCAATCCGGAAATCATCGAAGGCGGTTCGATCCAGATCGTCCTTTGGACCGGCTTTACCGCGATCCTGTGTCTGGTCGCCTTTGCCGCCGCCCTTGAAGGCTATCTGTTTGCCCCGATGGATGTGCTTTCACGCATTATCATCGTTCCGGCAACCATCGGCGTGTTCTATCCCGACATCCGGGCAGAAATCGCTGGCACGATCGTCCTTCTTGCGGTTCTGGCCTTCAACTGGTGGCAGGGCAAAAAGAACACTCCGACACCGGCAGTCGCCGCAAGCTAAACCATCTCCGTCCCGACGAAAGTCAAAGCCCGTAAGCGAAATGCTTGCGGGCTTTTTCTTTGCCGCATCCCCGGGCGACCTGATCCCACCCCACCCATGCGGGCAGGTAGACAGGTGTTCACACGCCAGATACATTCCTCATACTATTTAAATCTTAAATCACGCGCCCCACTCATACCTCGCCGGAATCCGCATGCAGTTTTTGATCTTGCTTCGCCAAGCGCCCCGCCAACTTGCCTTTGGCGCGTTGCACAGTTTTGGCTCTTCATTCGGGCAAACGTTTCTGGTCGCACTGTTTGTGCCCTTCATCTCGGCAAGCTTGGCACTCAATGAAACCGAATTTGCCAATATCTATGCCGGTATCACCATTGCCAGTGCGCTCTGCCTGCCGGTCGTTGGCCGCTGGATCGACAAGGTCGATATCCTGTCCTACAGCCTTGCCACCATGGCGCTTCTGGCCCTTGGCTGTGTGATGATTGCGCTGGCGGGCAATGTCTGGATGCTGATTGCCGCCCTGTTTGTCCTGCGTCTGGCCGGTCAGGGTTTGATGAGCCATGTCAGCATGACCGGTATAGCGCGCTATTTTTCGCGCAGTCGTGGTCGGGCGCTGGCAATTGCCAGTTTCGGCTTTCCCCTGGCAGAGGCGATCATGCCCGCCACCTTGTTGGCCCTGATTGCCGCCTTTGGCTGGCGATATACCTATGCCGGGTCGGCGGCGTTTATTCTGCTGGTCCTTCTGCCGGTTGCGATCTGGCTTATTCGAAGCGATGCAAAATTCCGCAAGGCACCTGCAAAATCATTGGCAAAATCACCGGCAGAATCAACCGAGTCGGCCACCGGCGCGGATCCGGACAGTGCGGATCACGCCGAGTCCCCGACAGACACCAGCCAAAGTGATCACCCCCGCCTGTTCAAATCGCTTTATGTCTGGTTCTGCATGCCGATGCTGGCCGCACCACCCTTGATCATGACCGCGCTCTTTTTCCATCAGGGGGCGATTTCCAACAGCAAGGGGATCGAGCTTGGCTGGTTTGCCGCCGGGTTTACGGTGTTTGCCATTACATCGGTGCTGGGCGCGTTTGGCAGTGGCCCGCTGATTGACAAACATTCGGCGCGCCGCCTGTTCCCCTGGCATCTGATCCCGATGATGGTTGGCATTGCCATTCTGGCGCTCACAACCACGCCGTGGGTGATCCTGATTTATATGGGGCTGGTCGGCATTACGGTCGGATTTGCCACAACACTGCGCACCGCCATCATCCCCGAACTGGTGCCACTTGATGAAATTGGCGCGGTGCGCAGTACGCTGACCGCTGTCATGGTGCTGGCCTCGGCCATCGGCCCGGCGATTTATGGCTGGATGTTTGCCGCCGACATGTCGATTGCCACCATGCTGGTGGTGACCCTGATTGCCGCCGCCATCGTCAGCCTGGGGTCGTGGTTCTCGGAACGGCCGGGCTTTTACATGCCGCCCAACATCGCCCCCAAAGAGGCCGATTAGGCAAAAAAATGGCCCGGATCACAAAGGTGACCGGGCCAGTCGGGAAAACAGCGTCAAATAGGGAGGAAGACGCTAGATAGAAACCGTCGTCATAGTCCCTGCCTGCGGGAGCACCTCTTGGGGAGGAAATCAATCGGCGCTCGACCGCATGCAGTTAGGTCGTCAGTTAGGCAGCACCGCCAACGGTGCCGGCCGGATGGTTTACGTCGGCTGATTTCTCGGAACCTTTGAACAGGTTACGGAAGAAGGAGCCTACGAATTCAGCGCGCAGCTGCTGACCTTTACGTACACCTGCCTCGATTTCGGTGGTGGAGATGTAACGGGTGGTGATTTCTTCGTAAGTGGCCATGGTGACCTCCTAAAATTTCGTTCGTTGCGACGCCGTGTCGCTCTCGATGAACTCAATCTAATTTCCTTTACGGGGAAAGAGAATTACCTCAATATGCACATTACTTGTGAATGTCCGTCATAAATAGGAAAGCTGAATATGGATCGCGCCGCGGAAATGGAAATCTTTGTCCATGCAGTCGAGGAAGGAAGTTTCTCGGCCGCTGCCCGGACAATGCGTCTGTCACCGTCAGCTGTTTCGAAATACATCTCGCGCCTTGAAGATCGCCTGGGTGCCCGTCTTTTGATGCGCACCACCCGTCAGCTCAGCCTGACAGAGGAAGGCCGCGCCTTTTATGAGCGCGCCCGCACGATCCTAAACGAGATCGAGGAAGCCGAAGAAGTCGTCACCCAGCTTTATGCCGCCCCGCGCGGCACCTTGCGCATCAACGCATCGGTCGCCTTCACCAAAATGCAGGTGGTGCCGCTGATCCCGGAATTTCTGGCGCGCTATCCCGATGTGCGGATTGAGCTGACCCTTGATGACAAATTCACCGATCTGGTCAACGATGGCTATGACCTTGCCATTCGCCTCTCGGCACTCGAAGACTCGTCGCTGATTGCGCGTAAATATGCGGTCAACCGGCGCATGATCGTCGCATCGCCGGAATACCTTGAAAAGAACGGTATCCCGCGCAAGCCGCAGGACCTTGAAAACCATAACTGTCTGCATCTGTCGTCACGCGAAAGCTTTAACGACTGGCACTTTGAAACGCCCGATGGTCATGTGGCCTTCCGCGCACAGGGCTCGTTCTCGGCCAATGACGGTGACGTGCTCCATGAGGCTGTTCTGGCCGGGCTGGGCATGGCGCGATTGGCCGAATATCTGGTGCATGAAGATATCCGCACCGGCCGTCTGACCCCGGTTCTGACCGAATATGTCCATGATCAGGCGTGGATTTCGGCGGTATATCCGCATAAACGCCACCTCTCGCCTAAGGTCCGCGCCTTTGTTGACTTCCTGGCCGAAAAATTCACCCCGGTCCCGCCGTGGGAGCTTGGCTTCCGCGATGCCCGTGCGGTGCGCCGCAACAGTGACGGCACCACCGACACCAGCAAAACCGCCCGCGACGTTGGCAAATAGCTGATAGGCACCCGGCCTAGAAGCCAAGCGCCTTCTGATAGGCCGCAAAGTCAAAGCGGAACTGCCATTCCGACGAATTGGAAAGATCATCCAGAATGCGGCTTTCGCCTGTGCGCGCAAAGCCGCATTTTTCATAGAACCGATGCCCGGCCTCAAACCGCGTATCGGTCCACAGCATCACCGTTTCGCATTCGGGATGCGTCTGGCCAAGCCAGGCCAACGCCTTGGCCATCAGTTTTTGTGCCATGCCGCGCCCACGCACAGCCGGGTGCAGATAAACCTTGTGAAGCTCGCCTTCGCGGCTGGCCACGTCATACTTAACCCCGAAACAGCCCAGAACCCGGTCGTGGTCATCGACCGCAACCCAGATCCGGCCGTCATCGGCCTTGAAGTCATCGGCAATCGCATCAAGTTCGGGGAATTCGGCGGTGCGATCAAACACGCACCCCGGATAATCGGCAAAAACCAGCGCGATCAGATCGGCAATGCCATCGCCATCGCGGTTAAAGGCAGGCCGGATCGTCACATCACCACCGGTATGTGCCGTGATATTTGCCATCAGCCGAGCTTTACGCCCTTGGCCAGCTTGTCATAGCCTCGCAGGACCGCGTCGGTATCCATCACCGATTTGCCCGGTCGCTGAATACGGGTCGGACGCAGCGCACCGGTGCCACAGCCAATCGTCAACTTGTCATCAAGGATCTCACCCACCGGCCCGGACTGATCCATCACCTCGGCCGCCTGCACCTTGATCCGTTCGTTACCGAGTTCGAAATAGGCCCCCGGCCACGGGGTAAAGGCGCGAATTTTGCGCTCGAGTGCAGCGGCATCATCGGCAAAATCAAGCTTGGCCTCGGCGCGTTCAAGCTTGGCGGCATAAGTCACGCCCTCATCCGGCTGCTTGGTGGCAACAAGCTCCCCCTTGGGCAGTTTTTCAAGCGCCTCGACAATCATCTTGCCACCAAGTTCCGCCAGATCATCATGAAGCGCATTGGCATAGGTTTCCGCCGTGATCGGCAGTTCGCCAACTAGCAGCATGTCGCCGGTATCAAGCCCGACATCCATCTGCATGATGGTCACCCCGGTCGCCGCATCCCCGGCCAGAATGGCGCGCTGGATCGGCGCCGCCCCGCGCCAGCGCGGCAGAAGCGACGCGTGAATATTGAGACACCCAAATTTCGGCGCATCAAGAATGGCTTTCGGCAGGATCAGACCATAGGCCGCGACCACCGCAACATCGAGATCAAGATCGGCAAAGGCCTTCTGTTCCTCGGCCGATTTCAGCGACACCGGATGGCGGACCTCAATCCCCTGCGCGGCGGCCCAGGCATGCACCGGGCTTGGCGTTTCCTTGTGCCCGCGGCCGGCCGGACGCGGCGGCTGTGAATAGACGCAAACCACGTCATGACCCGCCGCCACCAGATCCTTAAGCGCCACAAGGGCAAAGTCCGGGGTTCCCATAAAGGCAATGCGCAGCTTGGTCATATCACTCGTCCATTCATCTTTTGAGTCGTCTGGCGGCAATTTGGCGTTATCCTGCCCAAATGACAAGCCAAGCCTTACCTCAATCGCCGAAATACCCGGTCAGCCACATCTGGCATGCGGACTGGAGCCTGTCGGCCAAGGGCCGCTGGGTCGCCAAAGCCAGGCGCACCGATACTGGCTGGCAAATCCACGCCATCGAGCCGGTCGGGATGCTCCATCAATTTCGCCAATCGCTTGCCGCGCATGGCAAGAAGGACGCGCTCTGGCTTGGCCTTGATATGCCCATCGGCTTTCTTGACGCGTGGTATGATGGCGCGAATGTCAAAGACTTCACATCCTTGCTCGGATTGCTTGAAACCGATGAATGGCAGGAATTCTTTGAAGTCTGCCAATCACCGGATGAAATCCGGCATACCCGGCCATTCTATCCGCAAAGCTCTGGCATTAAGGGCAGCGTGAAACGCGATCATCTGATCAAGGCACTGGGCCTGGCCGATTTCAACGCACTTCATCGCGCCTGCGAATTTCCAACCACCCAACGCAACGCTGCCTGCCCGCCCTTCTGGACGCTTGGCGCCAATCAGGTCGGCAAAGGCATGCTGCATGGCCTCAAAAACCTGATCATGCCGGGATATGCCGATGGATTTAACATCTGGCCGTTTTCGGGCGATCTTGAAAGCCTTTGCAAATCCCCCGGCGTCACCCTGATTGAAACCTATCCCGGCGAAATCTACGGTTGGCTTTCTGATACAAGTGAGTTGACTAAATCAATTCAACCCAGCCGCAAAAAATACCTGCACAAGCTCCGCGATAACGCGCAAACCAAAGGCATTGAAATCAATCGTGCGGTCTGGGACGACATCAAGGATGGCTTTGGGCCGGACCACGGCAAGGACGATGCCTTTGACGCCCTGATTGGTGTAATGGGCTTGATCGAAATCGCCGAGGGCCGCCGCCCCGAACATCTGCCCCGCACACCAAGCATTCTGAACCGCGAGGGCTGGATCGTCGGGCTGGATCCGAACGACATAAAACCCCGCAAATAGTAACCCACACAAAACAAAAGGGCCGGAAAACCGGCCCTTCGCATGCGTTTCGGATCAAACGTCTCAGGCAGACTTTTTGGTTTTCTGCAGCTTCTGGACTTTTTTCAGGATCATGTTGCGCTTAAGCGCGCTGAGATAGTCGGTGAATAGCACGCCATCAAGGTGATCAATCTCGTGCTGGATGCAGGTCGCAAGCAACCCGTCCGCCTCGATCTCGTGCGTTTCGCCGTTTTCATCCATGTAACGCATGCCGACTTCGGCCGGGCGTTCGACATCGGCATATTGTTCCGGGATCGACAGGCAGCCTTCCTGATAGATCGAGGTTTCCTCAGATTCCCAAATGATCTCCGGATTGATCAGCTTCAGCGGTTCCGGCTTGTCCTTGTCATCGGACACATCCATGACCACCACGCGTTTCATCACACCGATCTGCGGTGCCGCAAGGCCAATGCCCGGTGCCGCATACATGGTTTCAAGCATGTCATTCAGAAGGGTCTTGATCTCATCATTCACTTCCGTGACCGGTTCGCATTCCTTTTTCAGGCGCGGGTCTGGAACGATAAGAATTTCACGCAGGGCCATGGGTCTCTGATCCGGTTTCGAACTTGATGCAATATATTATTATAGCGAATTTCGCGCTTCGAGATAAGGTTTCCCCACGCCCAAGTCAAGCAAACAGCCCGATTTACCCGTGATGGCTGCCATGTCGCGCACAAGGGTTCTGCGCCCAAACCGGTTTGGTTCAATCCCCGGCGTCTGGCTTCGCAGCCTCTGGCCCGGCCAGCAATTCCGTCTTGGTGATTTCGCGGACATGGGTTTCCGACGGGGACGGTTCCTCGATCATGCGGTCATCTGAGACGATATGCTTTTCTTTAAGCTTGCGCGCCGACACCAGAACCGATCCTTCGAGTGACCCCAGCGTCTTGTTGTAATGCTTGACCGTACTTTCAAGCGATTTCCCCATCGATGAGAAATGCTTGGCAAGCGCACCCAGGCGGTCATAAAGCTGCAAGCCGATTTCACTGATATCGCGTGCGCTTTCGGCCAGCGCTTCCTGTCGCCAGCCATATGACACGGCCTTAAGCAGGCCCAGTAAGGTTGTCGGTGTTGCCAAAATCACCCCGTCGCGGAAGCTGTCCTCGATCAAACGCGGATCGCGTTCAAGGGCGGCCGAGAAGAAGCTTTCACCGGGCAGGAACAGCACGACAAATTCCGGACTGTCGACCGACTTCCAGTATGATTTTTTCGAGAGATCCGTGATCACCTTGCGCACATTGGTGACATAGGTCGCCATCAAGGCTTCGCGGCGATCGTCGTCATATTTCTCGTCAATCGCCTCAAGATAGGCCGATGTCGGGGCCTTGGCGTCGACCACGATATTCTTGCCGCCCGGCAGGTGAATGACCATGTCGGGTTTCTGGACACCTTCGTCGGTGTTGAAATGCACCTGTTCGTCAAAGTCGCAATGCTTGAGCATCCCGGCCAGTTCGACAATGCGCTTAAGCTGCAATTCGCCCCACTTGCCCGACACCGATGAACTCGACCGCAGGGCCGAGCTCAGCGTCTGGGTTTCCTTGGACAATTTGTGTTGCGATTGCACCAGGGTCCCGACCTGCTCACGCAGCTCGCCGTAAGCTTCCTTGCGGTTTTTTTCAAGTTCGTTAACCTTGGTATCAAAGGCTTCAAGCCGTTCCCGGATGGGTTTTACGATCCCGTCAATTGCCTGCTGGCGTTTTTCAAGATCGCCCTTGGCCCCTTCCTGCAGGCGCGAGAAGTTTTCACGCGCCAGCTTCATGAACTCGTCGTTATTGACCTTGAGCGCATCAGACGACAGGGCCTTGAAGCTATCAAGCAGCTTGGTCTTGGCATCTTCAAGCATCTCGAGTTTTTCCTTGGCCGCCTCGCGCTCTTTCTCAAGCGCGGTTTCAAGCTCGGATCCCTTTTCGCGCCAGTGATCAAGGGCGGTGCGAAGTTCCTTCATCTCGGCTTCAAGCACCGGCACCCGGTTGGCCGTGGTTTCGGCAATGGCGCGCTTTTCCGATGCCTCGGAAAGCTTTTCACGCATCTGGGCCACCTCGGTCGCAAGATCACGCCGGGTATTGTCTGCATGTTCAAGCTGGGACGCCAGAAGGGCTGTGCGCGACTCCGTCTCGGCCTCTGCGGCATCCTTGATGCGCTTGACCATCATGATGCTAAAGACAAGTGCCAGAACAGACGCGCCAAGCGCACCTGCTGCCAAAGAAATCGGATCCATTATCCCACCATTTGATTACGTGCTGGCTTCTTTGTATCTGTTTTGTTCCGTCAAATCCAGAACCGAACCAAGCTGGCCCCACACCCACGCCCGGAAAAAATGTAATCGGCTTCACTGGCGAAGCCCGGAATTTCGGATATATTTCAATTGGATAAGGGAACAGAACCAAGGATCGGCACCCAAGGCGGCCAAAGATGACGACCAAGCCAGCTGTTGCGGCAAACGCGCGCGAACCAACGTGCACCCGGCCAGGCCCGCCCCCGTCTTAAGTTGTATTCCCTCAATACTCTCTGCGCACTAGCATAGGGCGCAAGCGACAGGAGTAACTTTGCCGTGCCCGCCCCCTTTGAACGGGACCGATCACACACCGGACCGGGCAGCATGGCAAAGCAGGTTCTGAACCGCACCGAAATTACTGCATCGGACGGATGCCTTTTTCGAGCCCGTTGGAAAAGTCATCGAAAACACCCCGGTGCCGACCTAGAGACCACAGGAAACGAACAAGAGGCCACATATGTCTGCGAACGTTTATCCCGTACCTGACGACATCGCGAAGGGCGCTTTGATCGACAAGGCAAAATACGACGCCATGTACAAGCAGTCGGTCGAAGACCCGGAAGGCTTCTGGGGCGAACACGGCAAACGCATTGACTGGATCAAACCCTATAAAACCGTCAAAAACGTCAGCTACGACGCCAAAGACCTCTATATCAAATGGTATGAGGACGGGACGCTCAACGTCGCGGCCAACTGCCTTGACCGCCACCTTGAAAAGCGCGGCGACCAGACCGCGATTATCTTCGAGGGCGATGATCCCAACGTCTCCGAACACATCACCTATCGCGATCTTTATGAGCGCACGTGTCGTTTCGCCAACGCGCTGAAATCGATGGGCGTTGCCAAGGGTGATCGCGTTGTCATCTATCTGCCGATGATCCCCGAGGCCGCGGTTGCCATGCTGGCCTGCGCGCGTATCGGCGCGATCCATTCGATCGTCTTTGGCGGTTTCTCGCCCGAAGCGCTTGCTGGCCGCGTCGAGGATTGCGGTGCGAAAGTCGTTATCACGTCTGACGAAGGTCTGCGTGGTGGCCGCTCAGTCCCGCTTAAACGCAATGCGGATGAAGCCCTGTCGCATCCGGGTGTGAAATCGGTCGAGAAAATGGTCGTCGTCAAGCATACCGGCAAGGACGTTGCCTGGAACGATGCGCGCGACGTCTGGTATCATGAAGTTTGCGAAGCAGCCTCTACCGACTGCCCGCCGACCGAAGTCAACGCCGAAGACCCGCTGTTTGTTCTTTATACCTCGGGCTCGACCGGCAAGCCGAAGGGTGTTCTGCACACCTCGGGCGGTTACCTCGTTTACGCATCCATGACCCATGAATACGTCTTCGACTATCATGAAGGCGACATTTACTGGTGCACGGCCGATGTCGGCTGGGTCACCGGTCACAGCTATATCGTTTATGGTCCGCTGGCCAATGGTGCCACCACCCTGATGTTTGAAGGTGTGCCGAGCTATCCGGACGCATCGCGCTTCTGGCAGGTTTGCGAAAAGCACAAGGTCAACATCTTCTATACCGCACCGACCGCGATCCGTGCCCTGATGCGCGAAGGCGAAAGCTTTGTGAACAAGGCTGATCTGTCCAGCCTGCGCATCCTCGGTTCGGTGGGTGAGCCGATCAACCCGGAAGCCTGGGAATGGTATTACGAGCATGTCGGCAAAAAGAATTGCCCGATTGTCGATACCTGGTGGCAGACCGAAACCGGCGGCATCCTGATTACGCCGCTGCCGGGCGCGACCGACCTGAAACCGGGTTCGGCGACGCTTCCGTTCTTTGGTGTTCAGCCAGCCCTTCTGGATAACGAGGGCAAGGAACTGACTGGCGCAACCGATGGCAACCTTGTCATCAAGGACAGCTGGCCCGGTCAAATGCGTACGGTCTATGGTGACCATGAACGCTTCATTCAGACCTATTTCAGCACGTTCAAAAACGTCTACACCACCGGTGATGGCGCACGTCGCGATGATGATGGTTATTACTGGATCACCGGCCGTGTTGATGACGTGATCAACGTATCGGGTCACCGTATGGGCACCGCCGAAGTCGAAAGCGCACTGGTCGCGCATTCCAAGGTGGCCGAGGCCGCCGTGGTCGGCGTTCCGCACGACATCAAGGGTCAGGGCATCTATGCCTATGTCACGCTCAATGCCGGCGAAGAACCGACTGACGAACTGCGCGCCGAACTGGTCAAATGGGTCCGCAAGGAAATTGGCCCGATCGCAAGCCCCGACTTCATCCAGTGGTCGCCGGGTCTGCCGAAAACCCGTTCGGGCAAGATCATGCGCCGTATCCTGCGCAAGATTGCTGCCAACGAATATGATCAGCTTGGCGATACCTCGACCCTTGCCGATCCGGGTGTTGTCGATGACCTGATCGATAACCGCCAAAATCGCTAAGGTCTGAATCGTTAAGACCAAAACTCCGGCGGCCTCTCGTCGCCAGATACCCTTACACGGAAAGGCCCCTGCCAATGGTGGGGGCCTTTCTTGTATCCGGGCTGCAATCAGTACTGTAATCCGGATCGCTTCCGGGGCTCGACGAAACGTCCTATCAACGCAATAATCCCCAAACCGACAAGCCACCAAAAACACACATCAGCGGAGAACAGCACCGTGACACGCCCCACCCATAAAATCGCAGTCATCGCCGGCGACGGCATTGGAACCGAAGTCATGCCCGAAGGCATCCGCGTGCTTAAGGCCGCCGCCGAAGTGTTCGACCTCGATCTGGTGTTTAATGAATTCGAATTCGGCTCGTGCGACTACTATCAAAAGCACGGCCAAATGATGCCCGATGACTGGCGCGCACAGATCGAACCGCACGATGCGATCTTCTTTGGTGCGGTCGGCTGGCCCGATACGGTACCGGACCACATTTCGCTGTGGGGCTCGCTGATCATGTTCCGCCGCGACTTTGACCAGTATGTCAATTTGCGCCCGGCCAAACTGATGCCCGGTGTTCCATCGCCACTCGCCGGTCGCAAACCGGGTGACATTGATTTCTATGTCGTGCGCGAGAACACCGAAGGCGAATATTCCTCGGTCGGGGGCAAGATGTATCCCGGCACGGACCGTGAAATCGTCATTCAGGAAACCGTCATGTCGCGCACCGGCATTGATCGCATCCTGAAATATGCGTTCGAACTGGCCGAGAAACGCCCGCGCAAACATGTGACATCCGCCACCAAATCAAACGGCATTTCAATCACCATGCCCTATTGGGATGAACGCGTGATCGAAATGGCGAAAAACTATCCCGACGTCACCTGGGACAAATACCATATCGATATTCTGACCGCCCAGTTCGTGATGAACCCGGACCGCTTTGACGTCGTCGTGGCATCGAACCTGTTTGGCGATATCCTGTCTGACCTTGGCCCGGCCTGCACGGGCACAATCGGCATCGCGCCATCGGGAAACATCAACCCGGAACGCAAATTCCCCTCCCTGTTCGAACCGGTCCATGGTTCGGCCCCGGATATTGCGGGCAAGGGCATTGCCAACCCGATCGGGCAAATCTGGTCAGGGGCAATGATGCTTGATCACCTCGGCCACACCGATGCCCATGATGCGATCATGCGCGCGATTGAGGCCGTCCTGCTCGATGAAAACCTGCGTACCGCCGACCTTGGCGGCAAGGCCAATACCGTCACCTGCGGCGAGGCAATCGCCAAGGCGCTGCGCGACAACGCCTGAGGCGAAAAACAGCCGAACTGCTTGAAAACATGGCCTGATCCCTGCCAACCGGGGATCAGGCTTTTCGCGTTTGGCACCACGTCCACGCTCACACCCTAGACACAAGCATGTGAATTCGCCGGATCGGATTTTTGCTTTACTGAGTAATTGAACACTCATTCCAGAAATCGGTCAGGAGGGTCTGGTGTCGTTCCTTGCCTCTATGTCTTTGCGTCGCGTCATCCCGACGACAATCGCCATTTTGGCAATCGTCGCTGCTGCCACCACGGCCCTTTCAAGTTATCTGATTGCGCGCGATGCGTTGAATATGGGGGCCACCGAAAAGCTCTCCGCCGTTGTCAGTGCGCGGCAAAGCGAACTGGATGGCTATTTCCGATCCATCGAACAGGATCTGGTGTTGCAGTCTTCGAGCCCTGCGCTGCGCCAATCGATCACTATTTTTGATTTTGCTTGGTCCGATCTGGGCAGCAGTGCAATGGCAACTTTGCACGATCTCTACATCAAACAAAATCCACATAACGCCTCTGAACGAGACATGCTCGACAAGGCGGCGGATGGCTCTACCTATTCTGACATCCACAAACAGTATCACCCGTGGCTTCGCCAATTGCGGCGCGAACGTTCCTATGGCGATATCTATCTGATCGCAACACAGGGCAGTGTCCTTTACAGTGTCTCGAAAACTGACGATTTCTCAATCGACCTTAGTCAGGATGCCTATGCATCGACCGGTTTGGGGCGGGCCTTTGTCGCTGCCAGCAATGCAGAGCCGGGAGCCGTCAGTTTCATCGATTTCAGCCAATATACCCTTGCCGATGTTCAGCCTTCTGCCTTTATGGCAGCCCCCGTCTATGACGAAGCGGGCAGCAACCTGATCGGCGTTATGGCCGTTCGTATTCCGGTAGACCGCATCAACAATACATTGCAGGGCGCACAGGGCCTTGGGGAAACGGGCGATACGTATCTTGTCGGTGCAGATGGATTGATGCGCAACGACACCCGCCTGATGAACGAACCAACCAGCCTTCGGCGCGAAATCCGCGCAGCCCCGGTCGACCGCGCACTTGCTGGTGAAACAGGCACCATGACGGTTGATGATTTCGGCGGGACAGAGGTGGTCTCGGCCTATACCCCGCTGGAAATCCTCGGCTCCCGGCTAGCCCTTGTTGCAACAGTTTCCGCCGATGAAGTGTTCGCACCGACGATCAACATGCGCAATGCTTCCTTGCTGATCCTTGTCATTGTCGCCGCCATTGCCACCATTGTCGGCTGGTCTTTGGGTCGGGGCATCACGCGCCCACTGACCCATGCAGTAAGCATGATGGAACAGCTGGCCGCGGGGAAACTCGACGCCGAAATCCCCCCGACCAAAGGCAACAATGCCATCGCGCGCATCATGCAGGCCTTGGCCAATTTCAAAGAGAGCCTTCTGGAAAATGATCGCCTGACCCGTCAGCGCGAAGAGGAAAACCGCGAAAAACTTGCACGTGCTACCGCCGTTGCAAATGCAGTCGATACTTTCCGCACCCGTGCGGACAATGTTGTTCAGGCGCTGTGCCATGCATCGGAATCGATGGGCAATACGGCCAATGTCATGTCCGGTGCAGTTTCTGACACAACCCACCTTGCAAGCGGTGTCGTGACAATTGTCGAACGTGCGTCTGACAACATCAATTCCGTCGCCAGTGCCGCGACGCAACTGTCATCCTCGGTCGCGGAAATCGGTGATCATGTCCGAACCTCAAGCACCATCGCCCAAGGTGCCGTCACCCGGACAGAACACAGCAACCGGCTGGTCCAAAGCCTGTCGGAAAGTACGGTTAAAATCGGCGAAGTCATCACGCTGATCAGTGATATCGCATCCCAGACCAACCTTCTGGCCCTCAATGCGACGATTGAGGCAGCCCGGGCGGGTGAAGCCGGCAAAGGTTTTGCCGTGGTCGCCAACGAAGTCAAAAACCTTGCCGCGCAAACCAGTCGCGCAACCGGCGAAATCAGCGAGCAGATCCTGGCCATTCAGGAGGCCACCCAGGAATCCGTCACAGCCATGCGCGATATTTCCGAGGTCATTGATGAAATCAACTCGATCTCGAACACGGTGGCCCAGGCTGTCACCCAGCAGGGTGAAGCCACCAGCAATATCGCGCTTCGCGCCCGCGACACCGCACAGGGCACACGCGAAGTCCTCGACAGCATCAATGGTGTTCAAAGTGCCGCCTGCAAAAGTGAAAACGCAACCCGCGATGTAACCAACGCAGCAGATGAACTTTCCGTTCAGGCGGCAAATCTGCGCAGCGAGATCGACCTGTTCCTCGCAGCGATCCAGATCGACGAGCGCGCCACCGGCTAGCAACATCGGCAAAAGTTTTGTGGCCTCCGCCAAACTGCGCCTGCCGGGACTTCAGTGCCCGGCAGTTTTTTTATCCGTCCGGCGCTTGCCAAAATGCCTTGGCAAATCCGTGTCACGGTTGTGCCAATCTTTAAATTGGTATAGGTACAGCCTGCTGCGACGCAGCAACGAACGGGATGGTCTTGGGGAGACCTGTCGCTGAATTTCCGGCTGACGGATCATGAAGACCGCCTGATGACATTCCAGCCCGCGGGACAATCAATCGCCAGATCAGGCGATTGCGCGGTCGGGCTTGACCGAGACGGAGATTTTCTGTGAATAGCGATTTTCTGCCGCGTTTGCGGGCTGAATGGCTTGGCAACATTCGCGCCGATGTGCTTTCGGGCCTTGTGGTTGCGCTGGCCCTGATCCCTGAGGCGATTGCCTTTTCCATCATTGCCGGTGTTGACCCGAAGGTCGGGCTTTATGCTTCCTTCTCGATTGCCGTGATCACCGCCATCTTTGGCGGCCGTCCGGGCATGATTTCGGCGGCCACCGCCGCCACCGCCGTTCTGATGGGATCGCTTGTCCGTGAACACGGGCTGGATTATCTGCTGGCCGCGACCGTTCTGGCCGGTGTCATTCAGATGCTGGCCGGTGCCCTTCGTCTTGGCTCTCTGATGCGCTTTGTCTCCAAGTCGGTCATGACCGGCTTTGTCAATGCGCTCGCCATCCTGATCTTCATGGCCCAGCTGCCGGAACTGACCAATGTCAGCCCCATGACCTATGTGATGGTCGCAGGCGGCCTTGCCATCATTTATCTGTTCCCGCGCATCACCAAGGTCATCCCGTCGCCGCTGATTTGCATCATCGTTCTGACCGGCTTGTCATTCTTTATCGATGCCGATCTGCGCACCGTGGGCGATATGGGCGCGCTTCCTGATGCCTTCCCGGCGATCTATTTCCCGGATGTGCCGCTTAATCTTGATACCTTCCTGATCATCCTGCCCTATTCGGCGGCGGTCGCGGCTGTGGGTCTTCTGGAAAGTCTGATGACGGCCCAGATCGTTGATGATCTGACCGACACAACATCCAACCGCACGCGCGAATGCTATGGCCAGGGGATCGCCAACTTCTTTACCGGCTTTATCGGCGGTATGGCGGGTTGCGCGATGATCGGCCAGTCGGTGATCAACGTCAAATCGGGTGGCCGTTGCCGTCTGTCGACCTTCCTTGCCGGGATTTTCCTTTTGATCCTGATTGTGGTTCTGGGCGATCTGGTGGCGATCATTCCGATGGCCGCCCTTGTCGCCATCATGATCATGGTGTCGATCGGGACATTCAGCTGGTCCTCGATCAAGGACCTCAGGACCCATCCGCGCAGCTCGTCGATCGTGATGCTGGCAACCGTGATCACGGTGGTGGGGTCGCACAACCTTGCAATCGGTGTTCTGGTCGGTGTCTTGCTTTCGGGTATTTTCTTTGCTTGGAAGATCGCGCAGATTTTCCGTGTCACCAGCACGCTTTCGCCCGACAGCACGCACCGCACCTATGAAGTGCGCGGCCAGATTTTCTTTGCCTCGGTCGAAGATTTCACCAAGGCGTTTGATTTCCGCGAAGCGCTCGACAAGGTCACGATTGATGTCAGCCACGCGCATATCTGGGACATTTCAAGTGTTGCAGCCCTTGATATGGTCGTGCTCAAATTCCGCCGTGAAGGGGCCGAAGTCGAGTTGATCGGTCTCAATGAAGCCAGCGAGACAATCGTCGATAAACTGGCCATCCACGATAAGCCCGGCGCGCTTGAACGCCTGATGGGCCACTAGGGAAACTGGGAAAGGAAGACGATCCATGACACATCTGATCGCACTGATCGATGGATCAGGCTATTCGCAAAGTGTATGCGACCTGACCCGCTGGGTGGCAGAACGCACCGACGCATCGGTTGAACTGATGCACGTGCTGGGCCGGCGCAACACCGATTCCGAACCGGCAGACCTGAGTGGCAGCCTCAAACTCGGTGCCCGTTCAGCGCTGCTGAAAGAGCTGGCCGATCTGGACGAGCAGAAAAACAAGCTCGAACTCAAACGCGGTCGTTTGCTGCTTGAAGAAGCCAAAACCGGGCTTGAGGAAAAGGGTGTCGCCACCGTCACCACCAAGCTTCGCCATGGCGATCTGATCGAAACCATTGCCGAATTCGAAGGTGATGCCGATCTGATCCTGGTTGGCAAACGCGGTGAAGCCGCCGATTTCGCCAAACTGCATCTGGGCTCCAACCTTGAACGGGTTGTGCGTTCGGCCAAAAAGCCGGTGCTTGTCGCATCGCGTGCGTTCAAGCCGATCAACAAATTCCTGATTGCCTTTGATGGCGGTGAAAGCGCGATGAAGGCCGTGCGCCACATCGCATCGGGCAAACTGTTTACCGGTCTGCCCTGCACGTTGCTTTCGGTTGGCAAACCCAATGACACCTTGCAGGAAAAGCTTGATGACGCGGCAACCATCCTGCGCAAGGCGGGGTACGATGTTGATGCAGGCTTTGCTTCGGGCGAACCCGAAGACGTGATCAAGGACAAGATCGAAGCGGAAAATATCGATCTTCTGGTTATGGGCGCCTATGGCCATTCGCGCATCCGCAACCTGATCATTGGCAGCACCACCACCGAAATGGTCCGCTCCTGCCATGTGCCGGTGATGATGTTCCGCTAAGACCCATCCTGATCCGCGATCAAAGACCAAGCCCCGGCCAACCGACCGGGGCTTTTTTATGCCTGAAAGGTCCTTGATCGCGATCAAGGACGCCAAAAGCCTCCCGACCGGTAAAACTCATCGCACCCTTTCATTTGGTTCGAAGGATCAAGCATGTTGCGTTTTACCGTCACCACTTTGGCCACTTTGGCGGCTTTTGTCATGGCAACCCCATCTCATGGCGCGCCCTATGCCGTGGGTTTCACGGAAACCACCATCGCAGCAAGCGATGAGAACCGCGCATTGGTCGGTGCAATCTGGTATCCGACCAGCGATACAAACCCAGCCGTGCCTGTCGGCGAAAATCCGGTCTTTTTCGGCCAGATGGTGCAGCCTGATGCCGAAATTCAGGACGGACGTCATCCCCTGGTCGTGATGTCGCACGGGTTTGGCGGCAACTGGCGCAATCAGGGATGGCTTGCCAGGGAACTCGCCCGGGCGGGCTATGTGGTGGCGGCGATCAATCACCCCGGCACCACCAGCCGCGATGTCACCGCCGAAGTCGGATCCGCTTTGTGGCTCCGCCCGCGCGATATCAGTCACGTGATCACATCGCTGACCGATAATCCAACATGGACGTCTTCCATCGATCCGACCAACATCACGGTGATTGGTCATTCACTGGGCGGATGGACGGTGCTGGAGCTTGCCGGGGCGCGAATGGACATGGATCGGATGGATGACGAATGCCAAGCGCATCCCGAATTCGCCGCCTGTGATGGCCTCGCAACACTTGAGGTTGGCCGCACAATTGAAGATCGCGAAAAGCTGGCCGCCAACCTTAAAGATGAGCGGATCCGTGGTGCAATCTCGCTTGATCTTGGCCTTGCCCGTGGCTTTACCCCGGAAAGTCTGGCGGCCATCGACATCCCGGTTCTGGTCATTGCCGCCGGTGCGCCCAATCCCAAAATCCCCAAGGACCTTGAATCGGGTTATCTGATCGAACATTTGCCGGCCGATTTAACCCGTTACCATGATTTGCCCGGTGCAGCGCATTTCAGCTTCCTGCCTAAATGCAAGCCAAATGCCGCGATCCTCCTTGAACAGGACGTCCCGGGTGATGGCATCATCTGTCTTGATGGTGACGACGCAACCGATCGATCAGACCTGCATCAGCAAACCATCGCCCTTATTCTCGACTTTCTGCGTTCTCTGAAAACAGCTTCCTGATCGGACCGAACGGTTGATCGGGGGTCGGTTGATCAGGATTTGGGTTCGCGTCGCGATAAGCCCGTGGACCCATCCCGGTCACGCGGCCAAATTCGCGGTTAAAGTTCGATTTGGTCTGAAACCCGCAGTCAAACATGATTTCGGTTACCGGCTTATCAGTCGTTCGCAGCAGCATCTGCGCCTCAGCCACGCGGTATTCATTGACGACCTGTGACACATTGCGCCCGAACCGGCGGTTAATCGCCCCGGAAATCTGCCGGGCCGGGATCACCACCCGGCGCGCCAACCGATCCAGTGTCAGATCAGGATCGCGATACAGATGCTGCGCGCACATCACCTGATCGATTGCGGCAAGGATGGCATCATCCTCGGCGATATCGTTGTTGTCTTGCGGGTCGTCTCTTTGCTGCGCAGGTGCGGGTTCGGTCACGCTTTCAGTCAACTGCGTGGTCTGTGGACTAAGCCGCTCCAACCGGACCATCAGCAACGCCAGCACCACCAGAACAACCAGCTGCGCAGAGCCGACGATTGTGGCGACGTTTGTGCCCTGGGTGATGCTGAAATCAAGGGCGATCAACCCGTCGACCAAGGCCGAAAAGATCAGCGCCCCGCCAACCACGGCAACAATGCCCCGAACCGATCCGACATCGCCCAGCCGTGCCTGGGCAAAACGGTCTTCGCCGCGGCTGGCCAGCACCATCAGCGCAATACCATATCCGGCGAATTGCACAGCAATCAGGAAATCAACCTGGATATGCCATTGCCGCCAGGTCAGACTTGCGATGAAAATCGCCAGAACCGGGATAACATGCAGCCACCGCCATCTGGTTTGCGACCGTTCCTTTGAACCGAGTGCGGCAAAGCACATCCAGGCGATGGGTGGCAGCATCGCGGCAAACAAGGGGCGCAAGAAACGGAAAATCAGCAGATCAAATTGCCAGCGCAGCCCGACCATGATCACCAGCGCCAGACTGGCGGCAACGAAGATCCGCAGGCTCCGCCCAACCGGCCCGGCTGGCCCGCGCAGGGTCAGGCGCACCAGCAAAATCGCCAGCAACAAGGCAACAACAAAGGGCAACGGGATTTCAAACATAAGGCTTGGCACAATCTGGCATTTGGCAAACGTAACCTGATGTTTGTCCCGCGTGTCGCAGGGACGCGCAACAAAAAAGACCGCGATGACAGATCACCGCGGCCTTTGGATTTTGTTTAAATCCCAAACGGGACGTCGATCACCGCAGCAGGAAACGGCCCAGATTGTTATTGATCTGGCGTTCCATTTCGCGATCAAGATCCATCAAAAGGGCTGTGGTGGCGTCATAGACCGCCTGTTCGCGTTCGGCAACAGACATCGATTCCGAAAGCGTGCGCGACCGTTCCGCCATCGCGGTTACCTCGCCCTTCTGCATGCCATTGGGGTCGAGCAGCTCAAGCTTGGCTGCGACCTTAAGATCGATCTTGTCGGACTGATCGTCGGTAAAGACACCCTTGATGCCCTTGGTGGTTTTAAGCGCGTTCGAGGTCACCGAGGCCTCGGTCACGCTATAACGCAGCATGTCATTAGTGCCGGCAGTCTGGATGCGGTCATCGGGCCAGTTCATCGCCATACGGCCCAGATTGAACGGCAGGGACGACTGGATCGATCCATCCTCATTGTCCGACCAGGCCGCAACCTTTTCAATCGGACCGGCGGCAAAGACAATCGGATCAAGATGGCGCCATGTCACATCGGGATAAGTCGCAACCGGGCCGCTTGTGCAAGCCGCCATCAGCGCAAGTGCAGCCCCGGCAACAACGGCGCGCAGGCCCTTGATGGACATAACCGTCATGTCTTCGATCTCCTTTGATCAATCACACAGATAAAAAAACAACGCCACCATGGCGTACAAATTCCATGGTGACGTTGCTTGATGATTAAGGCAAGGCTGTGACGAACAATTAAGCCCCGAAGCCCCTGAAGCCGCTACTAGATTTTCGGCGATGCCGCTTCGGGATCATCTGCCTTGAGCTGACGCAGCTCCGCCTCGTTAAAACCATAACGCGTGTTACAGAACTGGCACGATACGCCAACTTCGCCGGTATCGGCTTCGCGCATCGACAGAAGCTCATCAAGCGGATAGGTCACAAGCGCGCCTTCGATCTTCTCGCGCGAACAACGGCATTTGAACTGAAGCGGTGTTTGTTCAAACACACGCGGTTCCTCGTCATGGAACAGGCGCCAGATCAGGTCATGGGCCGAAAGCGAAATATCAACCAGCTCGTTCTCAGTGGCACTGGCCATCAGGATGGTTGATCTGTTCCAGTCTTCAGATACCTTTTCGGCCTCTTCCGGGGTGCTCGCATCGCCCGATGCGCTGACCGGCATTTTTTGCAGGAACAGCCCGCCGACCCACCAGTCATCCGCCGTCTCGCCGCGATGCACTTCAAGCTTGAACGATGTTTCAAGCTGTTCGGACTGGCGGAAATAGGCCTCTGCACATTGCGCCAGCGTCTCGCCTTCAAGCGATACAATCCCCTGATAACGTTCGTGCTCGTCGCCCTGATCGACCGTGAAGGCAATATGCCCCCGTCCCATCAGTTTAAGAACCTGACCCCGAAGCGCATCCTCGCCGCCTTCTTCCTCGGCAATCATCGCCTTCAGGCGTTCTTCATCGACCCGAAGGCAGGCGCGCACATTGCCATCGCTATCGACATCAACCACCAGCATGCTGATCGGCCCGTCCGAGCTGGTCTGAAGGGTAAACAGGCCTTCATATTTCAGCGAGGACGACAACAGCACGGCAAGGCCGATGATCTCGGAAAGCAGATGGTTGGCAAGCGCAGGATAGGTGTGCTGCCCGATGATGGTCTGCACCGTCGGGCCCAGGCGCGTGAAGCGGCCACGGATGTTGGAATGATCCAGCGTGAAGGGCTGGCAAAAATCGACAGCAATCTGCATTTTCAGCTTCCGCGTTTTTACGTGTTGCGGGGCGTATAACAACTGCACCCCCGCATTGTCGAGGTGCCAGTGTAAAGACCCTGGACGAAAACACCTGACAGCATAGCAAAGGGCGGCCAATGCCGCCCTTCAAATTCGATATGGCTTATTTAGGGGCCATAACCCGGATGGCAAGCCTTACGACGGCAAACCATTCAGGCAATACAGCAAAACACCCTTTTGCGCATGCAGGCGGTTTTCCGCCTCGTCAAACACAACCGATTGTGGCCCGTCAATCACCGCGTCGGTGACTTCTTCATTCCGATGTGCAGGCAGACAATGCAGGAAGATCGCATCATCCTTGGCCTGTGCCATGGTGGTTTCATTGATCTGATAGGGCGAAAGGGCCTCCATCCGGGCGTCGTAATCTTCATCGCCCATCGACACCCAGCAATCGGTGACCACAACATCGGCACCGGCCAAGGCACTGTCCATATCGGTCAGGCGCACTTTGCCGCCTTCGGCATTGGCGGTTTCAATCAGACCCTGATTGGGGCGATAGCCCGCCGGGCACGCCATATCGAGTGCAAAGCCGAACTTCGGCGATGCATGAATGAACGATGCCGAGACGTTATTGCCATCACCAACCCAGGCGAACTTGAGGCCATCAAGCTTGCCCTTGTGTTCCTTGACGGTCATCAGATCGGCCATGATCTGGCACGGGTGGCTCTGATCGGTAAGCCCGTTGATCACCGGCACGGTGGCATATTGCGCCAACTCATGCAGTTTCGACTCATCGGTCGTTCGGATCATGATAGCATCGACAAAGCGCGACAGAACGCGTGCGGTATCGGCAATGGTTTCCCCGCGGCCAAGCTGGCTGCTGTCAGCATCAAGGGTCACCACATCACCGCCAAGCTGGCGCATGCCAACTTCGAACGACACGCGCGTACGGGTCGATGGCTTTTCAAAAATCAAAGCCAAGGTCTTGCCCGCAAGCGGCTTTACCCCGAACGGGGCTTTCCCGGCCTTCTCTGAGTCGCCAAGGGCGAGAATATCCTTAAGCTCGCTTGCCGACATTTTGTCGAGATCGAGAAAATGGCGAATATCAGTCATAGTCAAATTTCCTTCCGCGCCCTTATTTGCGCATTATTTACCAAGGGCGGCAGCGGCTGCATCAATGGCAACCAGCGCTTCGTCAACATGGGTTTTGGTGATGTTAAGCGGCGGAATGATACGCACCACATTGTCGCCTGCCGGCACGGTCAAAAGATTGAACTCGCGCAGTTTGGCAACAACATCAACATTGGCCGGTTTGGTTTTCATCCCCAACAGCAGGCCCATGCCACGCACTTCTTCGATAAAGCCCGGATGCTTGCGTGCAATCACCTCAAGGCCATCAACAATCAGGCGGCTCATTTCCAGAACATGATCCATGAAACCGGGTTTCAGGACCTCATCCAGCACCGCATTGGCAGCCGCCGTTGCAAGCTGGTTACCGCCAAAGGTCGTGCCATGCATGCCGGGCGTAAAGGCAGCGGCTGCCTTTTCATTGGCAAGCAGTGCCCCGATCGGGAAGCCACCGCCAAGTCCCTTGGCCGAGGAAATGATATCAGGCTCCATGTCCGACCATTGATAGGCAAACAGTTTGCCCGTCCGACCAATGCCCGTCTGAACCTCGTCAAACATCACCAGCATGCCGAATTCATCGGCTGCCTTGCGCACACCCTCAAGATACCCGTCCGGCGCGCGGCAAATGCCGCCTTCGCCCTGGATCGGCTCAAGGATGATACCGCCGGTATTGGGCGTGATCGCATTGCGCAGCTCGTTCAGGTTACCAAACGCCACACGATCAAAGCCATCGGGCATCGGCCCGAAACCTTCGCGGTATTTCTCGCTGTAGCCTGCGGTCAGGGTGCCAAGGGTCCTTCCATGAAACGCATTGGTCGCAACCAGAATGCGGTTCTTTTCCGGATGGCCCGACACATACTGATACCGACGCAGCATCTTGATGCCCGCTTCATTCGCCTCGGCACCCGAATTACAGAAAAACACCGTATCGGCAAAACTGTTCTCAATCAGCCGCTTGGCCAGCTTTTCCTGCCCCGGCATCTGATACAGGTTCGAGGTATGCCAAAGCTTGCCAACCTGCTCAGTCAGTTTCGCCACCAGATGCGGGTGCGAATGACCAAGCGTGTTGACCGCGATCCCCGACCCGAAATCAAGGAATCGTCGGCCGTCCTGCGCATAGAGATAAGGTCCTTCACCTTTCTCAAAGGCCAAATCGGCCCGCGCGTAGGTCGGCATGACGGGAGTAATCACTTTCTTATTCCTCAATTCGGGTAAAATTCACATTCCTGACCAATTGGTCAAGCTCCAGCGGACTGCTGGGAAGCCGAGGAGTATCAAGAGATTCACCGACCCTGTCAACGCCGCAAAAGCACGTACGGTGGTGTTTTAAAAATGGTCATCAAAATGAAAAAGGACGGCATCCGTCTCGGAATACCGTCCTTTATGGTTTGGCAATCGGATCGGCGCTTAGGCCTTAAGCTTGTAGCCGGTTTTGATCATGCGATAGCACAGCAGCCAAAGGGCCGCATTGACTAGGGCAAGAACCACCACACCGGTCATGATCGTGCCATCGGAAATCCCGGTAAAGCCATAACGGAACCCGTCAATCATGTAGAAGAACGGGTTGAAATGCACCAGAACCTGACCGGCTTCGGGCAGGCTTTCCGCACTGTAAAACGTGCCCGACAGGAAGGATAACGGGGTCACGACAAAGTTGGTCACAACCGCGATATGGTCAAACTTCTCGGCCCAGACACCACCCGCAATCCCCAAAAGCGACAGCATCAAGGATGCCGAAATCCCGAAATACAGGATCGCCCAGATGTTATGGATTGCGACATCGACAAAGAACGACATGAAAATCGCGGTAACCAGACCAACGATCATGCCACGCGTTACCGCGCCAAAGGCAAAACCGGCAACCATTTCGCCAGCCGACAGCGGCGGCATCAACACATCGACGATATTGCCCTGTACCTTGGCAATCGTGATCGAGCTTGAGGAGTTGGCAAAGGCGTTTTGCACCATGGTCATCATGATCAGACCAGGTGCGAGGAAGGTGGCAAACGGAATGCCATTGACCATTTCAACCGCACGGCCAAGGGCCAGCAGGAAAACAGCAAGAAACAGCAGGCTGGTGACAACCGGCGCACCGATGGTTTGCAAATGCACATTCAGGAACCGACGGACTTCTTTGGCATAAAGGGTCCAAAGTCCAAGCCAGTTCACAGCCCCCATATAGCGCGGGGCAAGAGCACGTTGCTCTGACTCGTTCATGGAATTTCCTTCGGAAAAATGCAGACAATTGCGCGTAAAATAGGGAGAGTGGGGGCATACTTGCAAGGGTGTGAATTCATTCATAGTGTCAGTCATGCACGACAAACATCGCCAAAGCCCGGAAACCAGCGACTCTGCGCGCGAAAAAAAGCCCGCCGGAAATGCGCGTTTTTCCAACCAGTCCGGCAAAAAGTCGAAAGCCAGGTCGCATGAGCCCAAACGCCCGCGCAAGGTCACCCGCGACTATCTGATGAATTATGCCACCTGGTATCTCGAACGCTTCGCCGCCTCGCGCGCCCGGCTTGAAACATTGATGCGCGGTAAAATCCGCCTCTCAGTCGCCGAACACGGCACCGACCCCGAAGAAGCGGTGCAATGGATGAATTCGGTTTTGTCGGTCTGCGAAAAGGCCGGCTTCATCAATGACGATGCCTATGCCAAGGGCCGGGCGCGATCGCTGCTCAGGCGCGGCAAGGCACTTCGCGTCATTGCCGCCGATCTGTCCGCGCGGGGCATTGCCAGTGATCAGGTCGATGCCGCACTGACCGAACTTCGGGCCGAGGCCGATGACGCCGCCTATGAAGAAGTGCGTGGCACCGATCCCAACATTGCCGCCGCCGCCGCCTATGCCCGTCGCCGTCGTCTTGGCCCATGGCGCCGGTCTGATATCCGCGATGAAAAACGCGAAAAGGATATGGCCGCCCTCGCCCGTCAGGGCTTTGGCTATGACACCGCCACCCGCATCATCAATAGCGAGATCGAAGAGCTCGAAGACCTGCTCTCGATGATTGACGGGATTTGATTGCGTCCGCAAAGACCGCTATCAATGAACAAATCCATTTTGATACGGAGACCCAACCATGATGGTCCGCATCTACCACAATCCGCGCTGCTCCAAATCGCGCCAGACCTTGGCCATGATCGAAGAACAGGGCATCACGCCTGACGTGATCGCCTATCTCGACACCCCGCCCACCCCACAGGAACTCTCGGGCATCCTTGATATGCTCGGCATGAAACCCGAGGACATCCTGCGCAAGAAGGAGGCCAAAGAAGAAGGCATTGCCGATCTGCGTGGCGACGAGTTGATCGAGGCGCTTTGCGCCCATCCACGCGCCCTTGAACGCCCGATTGTGGTCAATGGCGACAAGGCCGTTCTCGGCCGTCCGCCGGAAAACGCGCTGGAAATTCTTTAGTCCGTAGCTCATCCTTAGCAGGCGGGGAAACGTCCCCGCCTGCCATGAGTTTTAGAATGCAAACGTCAACTGGCGCGGCCAGCGACGTGTATGTGCGCAAACATATTCGCGATTTCCATAACGAATACGCTCGTAAGCACGCACAAAAACACGGCTTTCTTGCATCAATAAATTCCTTATTGCCGGAATTGAATTGAAATCGGCAAGAAAAAGTGCATAATTAATGGGCACTTAAGGCATGCACAATGCTTGCCGAAGGCTTGATACAGTGCTCCATTTTGGGCTTGTAAACCAAAATGGGTGCTACAATTTGAGCTTTTAAAACCAAAGGCATAACGGTCCTTGCCGACCTCCATGTGTTAGCGGTTTATGCGCCACGGAATGGCCGCCAAGCAGATTCCGTGGCGCAAATTCTTCAGTCAAAAACGCTGCTCTTCGCTCGTTTGGCAGTTAGGTACTGAACCAATTTCCAAATCGCCTCTTTAACGTCAACGTCAAGGTCGTCTTCGGTCATTAGATCAACCAACTGATGTTCCAATGGCTTTACTGGAGCAGGACGCTGAACTGGCAACTCGCTCTCTGCTTTCGGCTCATTACCATTGTTCTTTTTTCTCTGTTTGGAACTTTTTCTAGAAGACGAAGATGACGCAATTGGTTTGCGTGCTTTCAAGTGCGAAGACAACGGAACCTCCGCAAAATTTGCTGCAGAAATGAAAAATGCAGCTGATTTATCTACGGTGGAGCCTTTCACATCATAAATTTCGCGTAGATGCTCATCGAACTGGCCAGCCGTTGCAGTCTCCAGATCAATTGAACTATCCCAGAGCGATGAATAGCCAACTCGCAAAATATCCCTCAATATTTGCTTTCGATCCTCGTCAGAGGAATTGACGAAGTCGACAAATTGTTTCGAAGGGATTCCGTTTTCGTCGATCAAGTCCAAAGATTTCAGAGCAGAAATTGTGCTATAAATAACGCTGCCAGACGCTGCACCAAAAACGGTCTTGTCGATTCTGTTTGGCACGCCATCATCCCGCAACTTATTGGAAAAGTTGATAAAAGAAGAAAACGTTGCGTACGGCGCAGACTTTGATGACTGAGAATCGGCCATAAATCACCATAATTGTTTTATGTGTGGCTTTGTCCTAAATACCAAATCGCCACACACAAATCAAACTGATTCGAAATAAGCCGAAAGATCGTCTCCTTTTCCTCTGAATATTTGTTCAAAAATCGATTTTGTGCCCACCCGGCACGGGCGTTTTGCGTAATTAATAAAAGTCGAACTTCCCGAAGCCTATTATGTCTTACGCAGAAAAACATGCATGTGCCTGTGGGGAGGTTTTTGATGATTGCTGCTTTTGCCCTGATCCTTGTCTGCCAGCTGTTTGGCGAAGTGGTCTCGGAACTGTTTGATCTGCCGGTTCCCGGCCCGGTCATCGGTCTGGTGCTGCTGTTTGTCGGCCTTCTGATCAAACGTAACCCGCCCAAGGTTCTGACAGATGCCGCAGATAATCTGCTGATCCATTTCTCCTTGCTGTTTGTTCCGGCCGGGGTGGGCGTTGTGACGCAGATTGACCGCCTCAAAGGTGACTGGTTGCCGATTGCCGCCGCCCTGATCATTTCCACCCTGCTGGCCATGGTGCTGACCGCCCTTTTGATGTCGAAACTGCTGCCCAAGGCCAAACCGGGCGAAAGTCTGGAGGACGGGCAATGAACGAGACCGATATCACCCAGCTTTGGGTTTACCTGTCGGCCAAACCGCTGACCGGGCTGACCATCACGCTTGTCGCTTATGCCATCGGCTTCTGGCTGTATCAGAAAAGCGACCGCAACCCGATCTGCAATCCGGTGGTCATCGCCATTGCCCTGATTGCTCTGTTGCTCAAGGTCACCGGCACACCCTATGCCACCTATTTCGAAGGCGCGCAGTTTGTTCACTTCCTGTTGGGTCCGGCCACCGTGGCCCTTGCCGTCCCGCTCTTCCGGCAGACCGAAACGCTGAAACGTGCGTTGCCAGTCATCGCGTTCGGGGTTTTGTTCGGATCACTGGTTGCCAGTGCCAGCACCGTCATTCTGGCCTGGGCACTGGGCGCAAGTCCGGAAACACTGGCATCCTTGGCCCCGAAATCCGTCACCACCCCGGTCGCCATGGGCATTGCCGAAAATATTGGTGGTGTTCCGGCCCTGACCGCGGTTTGCGTGATTGCGACGGGCATCGTTGGCGCAACCCTCGGCCCGATGGTGATGAATATGGCCCGTCTCAAGGACTGGCGCGCACGCGGCTTTGCCATGGGGGTAGCATCACACGGCATCGGAACGGCGCGGGCGTTTCAGGTCAATGAAACCGCCGGGGCCTTTTCCGGCCTCGCCATGGGGCTCAATACCCTGGCCACCGCATTGACCATCCCGTTCCTGTGGCACTGGATATTTGGCTAAACAAAAAAGGGTGGGCATATGCCCACCCTTTTTCAATTTGGTTCCACGGCAGGTATCCCGCCGCAAACGTGATCCGATCAGCCTGCGCGCAATTGCGACAGAAAGTTCGACACGGTCTTTTGCAGGCTATCGATCTGCTTGGCCATCGCACCAACATTCTGATCAAGTTCACTGGCGGCTGCCCCACTGCTAGCCGCGGCTTCGTGAATCTCGTTGATGTTGGCGACAACCTCGCTCGAACCCGACGATGCACTGGTCGCGCTGTTGGCGATTTCATTGACGGCGGCGTTCTGTTCGCTCACTGCCGATGAAATGCCTGCTGCGATTTCGCTGATCGATGAAATCGTATGCGTGACCTTTTCAATTGCCTCGACCGTGACCCTGGTCTCGCCCTGAATCGCCCCGATCTGCTGGGCGATTTCGTCAGTTGCCTTGGCGGTCTGGTTGGCAAGGTTTTTGACCTCTTGCGCCACAACCGCAAAGCCCTTGCCGGCTTCACCAGCACGGGCGGCCTCGATTGTCGCGTTCAGCGCCAGAAGGTTGGTCTGGGCCGCGATGTCGTTAATCAAACTCACGACTTCACCGATGCGCTCGGCTGCTTCGGCCAGACCACCAACCATTTCGTTGGCACGCGATGCTTCACCGACTGCGGTTTCGGCAATCGCTGTCGATTCACGGACCTGATCACCGATGCCGCTGATTGAGGCGGAAAGTTCTTCGGTCGCGGCTGCAACCGTTTGAACGCTCTGGGCCGAATCATTGGCGGCCTCAGACACCCGTTGGCTTTGGGTCAGGGAATGATTGGCCGATTCACGCATCAGTTCGGTGGATTTCTGCATGCCGGTCGACGACTGGCGTACAGATGCAACGATCTGGCCAATGGATTGTTCAAGCTCGTGGGCCAGACGGTTGCGCTGTTCCAAACGTTCCTTTTCGGCACGTTTTTCCGCTTCCACCCGGGCGGCCTCGGCCTCACCCATTTTTTCAGCCGTTTCACGCCAACGCACAAGACCATTGGCAATCACGCCAATCTCGTCCTTGCGATCGGTAAAGGAAACTTCCTCGGAAAAGTCACGTTCAACAAATCGGGAAATCGTCTGACCAAGATCACGCAGCGGTCCAAGCTGCCAGCGCAGCAACAGGAACAGCAACACAGCCGACGCGATGGCAACGATAATACCGACAATCGCGATCCGCAGTTCGATCTCGGTCGCCACTTCGGCAACCTGTGCCTTCTCGATCCCGACATAAAGAATGCCAAGCGTATCGCCCGACGGCGATGTAATCGGCGAATATTGCGTTACATATTGCGTCCCAAGAATAAGCGCCTCACCCCGGAACGTATTACCCGACATGATCGGCTGATAGGCCGCACTGCCCTTGCCCAGCATGGTACCAACCGCACGCTGACCGTCCGGCTTGATAATGTTGGTCGAAACACGCACGAAGTCCTGCTCTGCCGGGACAAAGGCGAACACGGTCGCCGTCTGGCCGGTGGCGGCCCCGATCGAGTCAATCAGGTCATGCGACGACAGATCCGGAATTTCGGGAATGACGAGATCGGTGGTTTCACCGTCTTCGCTGATCTTCATGGAAAATTCGGGATGATTATCCTGGAAGATTGTCGCAGCAACGCGAAGGTTCAGTTTCTGCGATTCAAGACTGTCACTTGCCACCTTGTCATCGATGCGCTGCATGATCAGCAAGCCCAGAAGCGCGATGCCCGCAATCAGGATCGCAACGGCGGCGAGTGCCACCTTGAAAATCAAACTTTTCGACATACTTACTCTCATTTCATCGTTGGTCACCGACGAGCCCCTCTAGCAACTAGATCGGCGGTTCAGCATCTTCCCGGGTCTTGGTCGCCTGATTCAGCAGAGATATAAGATATACAATCCTATAAATTAAACTTTAGTATAGAGCAATACTATCGTACATACCTTTTGCAACCTGAACGCGAGTCAACCAACTAAAGATTAATTAATAGTGTAATTACAGTTCGTTACCGATAGGTGAACACCTACCCATAAGATGAACAACCATATCAATAAGCGTCATATGGGGAGTGGCAGACAGAAAACCGAAAAAAATTTCGCCTGTGCCTCGTTTTTTCTACAACGAGGTCCGGGAAGGATGAAATGCGCACAGGTAATGCGCACAGGTAATGCGAAAAGGTCAGGCTGAATATTCGTCTGCTGAATTTGGTTCAGACGCTGAACGGATCTCGATCTGATCGGGTGTCAGTAATCGACCTTGACGAAATAAAGCCCGTCGGCCGGTGCGGTCGGGCCGCCGGCACTGCGATCCTTGGCCTCAAGGGCCGTTTTAACGTCAATCGGCTTCCAGGCACCCTTGCCGACCAGAACAAGTGTGCCAACCATATTGCGCACCTGATGATGCAGGAAAGACCGGCTTTCGGTATGGACGCGGATTTCAAGCGGGTTTTCGATCCCGCGCGTGACTTCAAGCTTTTCCAGCGTCTTGATCGGACTTTTGGCCTGACATTCACTGGCCCGGAAGCTTGTGAAATCAAACGTCCCGATCAGGTGCTGGGCCGCTTCATTCATCGCATCAATATCAAGCGGCTTATAAACACCCCAGGCCAGCCCCGCCTCAAAGGTCAGGGGGGCGCGGCGATTGATGATGCGATACATGTAATATCGTTTCTTTGACGAAAACCGCGCATGGAAGTCTTCCGTGACTTCCTCGCATTCCTTGATCGCCACCGGATCAGGTTTGAGGTGATGGTTGATCGCATTCATCACCGCTTCCGCCGGGTAGTATTTCGGCAGATCGAAATGCACCACTTGGCCCAGTGCATGCACCCCGGCATCGGTTCGGCCCGACACATAGACGCGCACGAATACACCGGCGAATTTTTCGATCGCGGTCTCAAAGACCTTCTGAACCGAAATCACTTCGTCCTGGTACTGCCAGCCGTGATAAGGGCGGCCATCATATTCGACGGTACATTTATAGCGCTGCATGGGCTGTTTTATATCGCCTGATCCAAAAGAAAACGAGGGGCAAAAATGCCCCTCGCTTGCCGCTCCACAATTGCTTGCGGAAACTTACTTCATGCCGTCGCGGTCAAAACCAAGACGCAGACGCAGCGCATTCAGCTTAATAAAGCCTTCTGCATCGCGCTGGTTGTAAACGGTGTCGGCCTCGAACGTGACATGCTCTTCGGAGTAGATCGAGTTCGGCGACTTGCGGCCGGTGACGGTAACGTTGCCTTTGTACAGATCAAGGCGCACAACACCGTTCACAGTACGCTGGGTCTCGTCGATCAGGCGCTGCAGGGCCTGACGTTCCGGCGACCACCAATACCCGTTATAGATCATCTCGGCATAACGCGGCATCAGCTCGTCCTTGAGGTGACCGGCGTTGCGATCAAGCGTGATGCTTTCCATCGCACGGTGTGCAACCGACAGAATGGTACCGCCCGGGGTTTCGTAAACACCGCGCGACTTCATGCCGACATAACGGTTTTCGACCAGATCCAGACGACCAATGCCGTTCTTGCCAGCAACTTCGTTCAGTTTGGTCAGCAAAGTGGCCGGGCTCAGGCGTTCGCCGTTGATCGCAACCGGGTTGCCCTGCTCGAACTCGATCTCGATCGTGGTGATCGCATCGGGGGCGTTCTGCGGCGATACGGTGCGCTCGAACATATTTTCGTCCGGCTTGACCCACGGATCTTCCAGCGCCTTGCCTTCATAGGAAATGTGCAGAAGGTTCGCGTCGGTCGAATAGGGCGGCTCATCGCCACCAAGCTTGTCAGCTGAAATCGGAATCTGGTGTTCGCGGGCAAAGTTCAGCAAAGCCGTACGCGAGTTCAGCTTCCATTCGCGCCACGGTGCGATGACCTTCACGTTCGGCTTAAGCGCATAATAGCCCAGCTCGAAACGGACCTGGTCGTTGCCTTTGCCGGTCGCACCATGGGAAACGGCATCTGCACCGACTTCTTCGGCGATTTCGATCTGGCGCTTGGCAATCAGCGGACGCGCGATCGAGGTACCGAGCAGGTAAACACCTTCATAAAGGGCATTGGCGCGGAACATCGGGAAGACGAAGTCGCGGACGAATTCTTCGCGCAGATCGTCGATGAAGATCTGTTTGACGCCGAACATCTCTGCCTTTTTGCGGGCCGGTTCCAGCTCTTCGCCCTGGCCGAGGTCGGCGGTGAAGGTCACGACTTCGCAGTTATATTCTTCGCGAAGCCATTTCAGGATGATGGAGGTATCCAGACCGCCTGAATAGGCAAGGACGACCTTTTTGACCTGATCGCTCATGGGAGTGACGCCTTTCTTCTTCCGATGTAATGCAGGGCGCGGCACCTAACGCCTGCGTCCTGTCGGGGCTGCAACCCATATGTCGCAAATCGCCCCTAGACCTTGAGCGCGGAGTATAGGAAAACACTACTAGGGGGCAAGACCCAAGATGGGCTTGGCCCGAAAAAGGCACAAAAAGATCGCACTTTTTGCCTCTCTTTTGGAAAAATCCGCGCCGAATGCTCAAGAATACCGAAGAAACCGAGATCGATATGCCCAAAATCGGCCCGCTGCCGGTGCGATTGCGGCCAAGTGCGCGCGCGACGCGACTCAAATTGCGCATTGATCCGGCATTTGACGGTGTCGAAATCGTCGTGCCCAACGGGGTTTCGCGCAAAATGGCGATTTCGATGCTCCATCAGCATGGCGATTGGGTGGCAGCCCACATGCAACGCCTGCCCGAACGGGTTCAATTCATGCCCGGCGCGTGGATTCCCTTCATGGGCCATGATCACGCCATCCGTGCCGTGCCCGATGCCAAACGCGGAGTCTGGGTTGAGGCGGGCGTGATCTGGGTCTCAGGCCAGCCCGAACATACCAACCGCCGGGTGACCGATTTCCTTAAAAAGCAGGCCAAACTTGAAATCGCCCCACGCGCCCATGCCTATGCCGAACAGATCAACAAAAAGGTCAATCGCATCTCGCTCAAAGACACCCGCACACGCTGGGGCAGTTGTTCATCCTCGGGCAATCTGTCTTTCAGCTGGCGGCTGGTGCTGGCGCCGGAAGATGTGCTTGATTACGTCGTCGCCCACGAGGTCGCCCACTTGCAGGAGCTTAATCACTCCGCACGTTTCTGGGCCGTGGTCGATGATTTGTATGGCCCCTCGAAAAAGCAGCAACACTGGCTCAAGAAACATGGCGCAGCCCTGCATCGCTACGGTGCTGGAAGCGCGTAAATATTGAAATGTGAGGAACCCTCACATTTACTCCCAAAGGACGTAAAGCATGCTGATCCCGTTGGAAACCCTTGCGATTTTCATTCCCACTGCCCTGGCGCTGAACATGACGCCGGGCAATGACATGCTGTTTTGTCTGGGACAGGGAATCAAATCCGGGCCGATTGCGGGCAATGCGGCAAGCTTCGGGATTGCCACCGGTGCGCTGATCCACACCATGCTTGCGGGACTTGGACTGGCGGCGCTTGTCGCGGCCCATCCGGTGGCACTTGATGTGTTGCGCTGGGCGGGGATTGCATATCTGGTGTGGCTGGCGATTGGCGCATTTCGAAGCACCGATCAGCGCCTGAAACCAGCACAAACCAAGCGTTCCGGGGCCTTTACTGCCTGGCGCGACGGGATCGTCGTTAACCTATTGAATCCCAAGATCATTGTCTTTGTGCTGGCGTTTATTCCGCAGTTTGTTGATGCGTCGCGCGGGTCGGTGTTGTTGCAATTCCTGATTTTCGGGCTGATTTTGAATATCGGCGGGACGATTATCAATTGTCTGGTGGGGAGTTTTGCCGGGAAAATTGGCCAGGTTCTGTCGCGATCTGCGAAGATTGCGCGCGCCTTTCAGATCGCCACCGGCTGTATCTTTTTGGGCCTTGCTGCCAAGCTGGCGTTTGACCGGAAATAATGAATAATCAGGGTCATTATTCAAATTCAGTGAATAATAGGCCGATACCGGCGTATCACCCCAAATAGGGCCAAATCAAATCCTCATACAATACAGCCGCTGGCCCGCAGATTTGGCAATTCGGCGCGCAGGAAGGCGAGAAACCGTTTTTCCACCGCACTCAGTTCACGTGACGCGGTAAACAGCGCCACATCCCATTCGATGGTCGGGGTCAGGGTGCGGGCGACCACCTTGTTGGTGTCGACCAGAAGGGCTGCGAACGGGTCACTGACCGAAATACCGACATTGCGTTCGACCAGACGCGAGATCGTGCGGATCGTGCGGGCCTCGACCGCGATTTTGCGCGGCCAGCCGGCAATCTGGAAAATATAGTCGATCTTGGTGCGAAGCGGCGAGCCAATGGAAAGTTCAACAAAGTCCTCGCCGCGCAGCAAATCGATATCAATGGTTTCAAACTTTGCCAGCCTGTGATCGACCGGCATCAGACAGACGGCGCGCGATTGCGCAAGTGGGGTGATCACCACATCGGGGTCTTGCAGATCAAGGGTGATGCCGATGCCAAGATCACACTGGCGGGTGGCAATCATGTCGAGCATCCCTTCGAGACCCGTATCGGTAATACTGATCGAAACCTTGGGATGGGCCTGTTTGAACTTCGCAACAACATCAAGCAGATAGGTATCAACATAGATCGGCTGGGCGGCAATACGGATCGCACCCAACTGATCATTGGCAATCGCACGCGCCTGGGTTTCGACTTCGCGAAACGCGTTTAACGACCGCAACACGGTTGCGTGGAACTGCTGGGCCTCGGACGTCGCGATCAGCTGATTGCGTTTGCGGGTAAACAGTTCAAAACCGACCGATTTTTCAAAGTTGTTCAACAGTCGGCTGACCATCGGTTGGCTGATATTCATCGCCTGGGCCGCGCCCGTCACAGAACCGTGGGTCATAAAGGCATTGAAGCTTTCGAGTTCGCGCAATTTCATCGTGCTTTCCCAAATCCGGATTTCGGCCGCTGAATGCTGTTCAGTATGTAAATTAGTTATACTGGAATTAATTTTTTGCGTCACCGGTTATAGTTTGTCTATGCAAGAAGGCACAAAAACAAAAGACAGAGTGAAAACCAGTCTGAGCTTCGGCAATTCTGCCACCACCACCCAGGGAGACATGAAAATGTTTCACAAGCTTAAGAAAGCAGCCGGGATCGCTGCCGCAATCCTTGCAACCACATCCATGATTTCGACCGCGCAGGCAGACGCCTATCCTGAAAAAGCCATTACGCTGGTCGCACCTTATGGTGCCGGCGGTGCATCTGACCTGGCCGCCCGTGCGCTGGCAGAAACCGCAAGCAACTATACCGGCGGGCAGCCGGTTGTTGTGGTCAACAAGACCGGCAATGGCGGCATGAATGGCGCGCGCTTCGTTTCCGAAGCCGACCCGGATGGCTATACCCTTCTTCTGTCGCGTGTTGGCATGGCGCTTTATCCGGCCGTCTATACCGACAGCCCGGTTGGCTGGGATGCCTACACCTTCCTTGGCATGCTTGAAGCAACCCCGATGATTTTGGCGGTGAACGCCAATTCCGACATCCAGACCATCGACGAGCTGATTGCCAAAATCAAAGACAGCAACGGTGCCACGACCTATGCCGCATCCGGCCCCACCGCGATTGACGGCTTTACGGTTCAGGCATTGCTGTCTGACGTTGGTCTTGACCCGCTGACAGCATCCACCCTCGTGCCATATAAAGGCGGCTCTGCACTGGCCGCTGCCCTGCTTGGCGGTCACGTTGATTTCCTCGCGATTGCTGCTGGCTCACTGATGCCCCACATCGAAGCCGGTAAAATGCGTCCGCTGATGGTCTATTCGCCGAAACGTATGGCATCCCTGCCGGACGTTCCGACCGCGAAAGAACTGGGTTATGCCCAGGCCGGTCAGGTTGGCGGCTGGAGCGGTCTTTATGCGCCCAAAGGCCTTCCGGAAGACGTCGTAGCCAAATGGACCGAGATCCTTGGCCAGGTTGCGACCGATGAACAGTGGCTTGATCTTGCCGAGAAGCGTGGTTCGACCTCGATCATCGGCGATGAAGACCCGGCTGCCTACGTCAAAAGCCAGTTCGAGCTTTATAACGGCATGGCCAAGAAGTTCGGCTACATCCAGTAAGCAGACGCTTTTTAATTCAGACTTTTGATGCGAGACGGAACCATGAACCAAAATCGTGATTTCTATGCCGGACTGGTGGCAACGGTGTTCTTTGCCGTCATCCTGTTCGTTCTGATCCCGATCTATGTGAAGGTTCCGTCTTTCATTCCGGGCTTTGCCCCGCCACCGGATATGTGGCCAAGGGTTGTGTCGATTGTCGGACTGGTGATGGGGGTTCTTGCGCTTGTTCTGGCCTTCCCGAAAATGCGCGAAGCTGGCCGTAACCGGGTCGAAGGTTTTGGCAACCGCATCCTTGGCAACAAGACCCATCTGGTGCGTTTTGCCGGTATCCTGATCGTGTTTGCCGCCTTTGTATATGGCATGCCGCTGATCGGGTTTGTTCCGGCGACGGTTTTGTTGCTTGGCGTGCTGTTTGTCATGACGGGCAATTTCGAACGCAAGTTCTGGATGATCGGCCTTGCGGTCATTTTCCCGGTTCTTTTGTATCTGCTGTTTACCGAAGTCACGCATACGCCCTTCCCCAAGGGCAAGCTGTTGTCGGCGAACATTTCCCACCTGACCACCCTGATCTGATTGAGAGTTCATCGTTATGTGGAATGAATTGCTTTACGCCTTTCAGGAGGTGGCAACGTTACCGAATTTCCTGGCGATGTTTGCCGGAATCTGGGGCGGTGTGATCATTGGCGCGATCCCGGGCATGACCGGGACCATGGCCGTCACCCTGGCCCTGCCGTTTACGTTCTATCTGTCCCCGGTGACGAGCATTTTGCTGTTGGTTGCGCTTTATAAAGGCTCAACTTACGGCGGATCAATCTCGGCCATCCTGATCAAGACGCCGGGTACCGCATCGGCCGCGTGCACGGTGCTTGACGGCTATCCACTGGCGCGTGCTGGCAAGGGTGGCAAGGCGCTGAACATGGCGTTGATTTCAAGCTGCATCGGCGATTTCATTTCCAACATTTCGCTGTTCTTCCTCGCCATCCCGCTGGCGACATTTGCGCTGCGTGTTGGTCCGCCGGAATTCTTTATGCTGATGGCGTTTTCGCTGACCATTGTGGCAAGTATTTCGGGCCGGTCGCTGGTTCTTGGCATCATTTCGGCCTGCCTTGGCTTGCTTTTGGCGACCGTTGGCGAAGACATGTACGGATCGTTCCGCTTTGCGCTTTCCGAAGACATGAAATCGGGTCTTGGCATGGTGCCGGTTCTGATCGGTCTGTTTGCCCTGCCTGAACTGATCAAGATGATTGTGTTCCGCCCGGAAGATAATGCGGCGGCGATGAAGCTGGGCGATAACCGCCTGACCCTTGCCGAGTTTCGCGGATCGATCAAATCGATCTGTCGCGGGTCGATCATTGGCGTGATCCTGGGCGCAATTCCGGGCATCGGTCCGTCGACTGCGGCGTTCTTTTCCTATAGCGAAGCGCGCCGGACTTCGAAAAACGGGGACAAGTTCGGCGAAGGCGAGCTTGAAGGCATTGCCGCGTCGGAATCTGCCAATAACGGTGCGTGCGGTGCGACCATGATCCCGCTTCTGGCCCTTGGTGTGCCGGGTGATGTGATTACCGGTGTGATGCTGGGTGCGTTCATGATCCATGGTCTGACCCCCGGCCCGCTTCTGTTCCAGAACAATCTGGGCGATGTCTATGCGCTGTTTATCGGGATCCTGTTTAGTTCGGTCTTCCTGTTTGTTGCCGGCAAGGCAACAGCCGGTGCCTTTACCAAGATTTCGCGCATTCCCCAGACGCTGCTTTTGCCCTGCATTCTGATCCTGTGCGTTTATGGCATCTATTCCATCGGGGCGAGCCCGTTTGATGTCACCGTCCTTCTGGTGATGGGTGTGGTTGGCTTTGCCATGATGTTGCTTAACATCCCGGCCGCCCCGTTCCTGATCGCCTTTATCCTTGGCCCGATGTTTGAAGACAATATGCGCCGATCGCTTGCGATTTCGCGCGGTGATCTTGGTGTCTTCTTCCAGTCATGGATTTCATGGGGCTTCTTTGCCCTGACCGTTCTGTTCGTCATTCTGACCATTCGCCGCGAATGGAAGAAATGGCGCGACAATCGCGATGCCACCAACGCATCCGCGTCCTGACCCAAACAAGAAGATAAAAATGTCCAAACCAAACATGTCCCGCCTTCATCATGCCATCGATCTGCTTGGCAAACTGGTGGCGTTCGACACGACGAGCAAAAACTCCAATCTCGGTCTGATCCATTTCGTCCGTGACTATCTGGCGGAATACGGCGTTGAGTCCACGCTGTTCCACGATGAAACCGGGCAGAAGGCCAACCTTCTGGCGACCATCGGCCCCAAAGGCGTGCCGGGTATTGCGCTTTCGGGTCATACCGATGTGGTGCCTGCCCTTGAGACTACCTGGGTCAGCCCGGCGTTTGAGCTGACCGAGCGCGATGGCAAGCTGTTTGGTCGCGGTTCAGCCGACATGAAAGGCTTTTCGGCCTGTGCGCTGGCGATGATCCCGGAACTGGTCAAACGCGACCTTGAAATCCCGTTTCATCTTTGCCTGTCCTATGACGAGGAAGTCGGCTGTATCGGTGTTGGGTCGATGGTCGATCATCTGGCGAAAATGGACACGCCACCGCGGCTAGCGGTGATTGGCGAGCCAACCAACATGAAGGTGATTAACGGCCAGAAAGGCAAATATTCCATGCGTGTCAGCGTGATGGGGACCGCCGGACACAGCTCGTTTGCGCCTGATCACGTCAATGCCATCGAATATGGCGCACGTGCGATCAACCTGATTGCCGACAAGGCCCGTGAATTCGAAGAAAATGGCCCGTTTGATGCAGACTTCACCGTGCCGCACAGCACGATGCTGACCACCACGATCAGTGGCGGGACGGCGACCAACGTGACGCCAGAATATTGCGAGTTTACCTTTGAAATTCGCCATCTGCCTGACCATGACGCCGAAGCGGTGATTGCCGATCTGCAAAAGACCATCATGGACACCCTTGATGCCGAGATGAAGGCCAAGGCAGACGACACCGGCTTCACGTTCGAGAAGATCTTTTCCTATCCGGGCATGGGTGATTGCACGGATGCGGAAGCCTTTTCCTATGTCAGCAACATCATCCCGGAGATTTCCGGCAAGGTGTCTTATGGCTCGGAAGGTGGGGTGTTTGAAAAACAGGGCAACATCCCGTCAATCATTTGCGGCCCCGGCAGCATCGAGCAGGCGCATAAACCCAACGAGTTCATTGAAATTTCGCAAATCGAGGAATGCCTGGACTTCCTCGAAGCGCTCACAGATCAGGCTGCTGCAGCCTGATCTCACCATGACGACGCGCCACCCCGCACCGTCAGTTGGTACCCCGCAGTAGAATGTCTCCCAACCCGATGCTGCACCAACGGGGTTCTGACAGGTGAGAAACTCCCGGCCACATCTCCCCTGATGTGGTCATAGCAAGCCAACTTGAAGACCGGCTCGTTATCGATGCCGGTCTTTTTTTATGGTTTTAGCGGAAATAAGGAAGAATAAATCTGTCGCCTTTTTCGTAATAGAGTTGCAGCGCCCCGTCATGGAGACGGGACGCTGCCTTAGGTTCACTCGTGCCTACCAACTAGAGACCCAGCAGTGCAATAACTACCATGATCACGAAGTAAGCAATTTGAGTTATCTTGTGAATTACGTCTAATCCGTTGTTATCGCGACGCAAATACTATCCATAGCCTTTCAATCTACGACAACAACAAGAGACAACAAACCAGATTGGCTTAGAAATTGGGTTGCATCCCAACCCTGCTACAAGTAAATTTGTAGATGGAAGTTTACTTGTTGTCTTGCCATTGTCTAAGTGGGTCAACAAGAAACACTTGAAGCGAGGGTTGTTACAGCAGCTCTCGCTTTTTGCTTCTCGACTAATATTTTAAAGCTCGTACTTCACAACAGTCCACTAATCTTTGTGGTTGACAGTAATTTTCAAACAACATCTAGCATCAAAGATTATTCAGTGAGATCCGTTGTTAAGATCGAAGCTACTAAACAATTTGTTAATCTTCTCTGAATCGGTCCGGGAGCCGCAGAAAAGCTCGGTTCCAGGTGACAGGCTACTCACATCAACTACAGTTTGTTAATAGTTTAGAAACTTTTCAGTGTGGGTTAACACCAACATGTTGTGTGCGTCCGATTGAAGCGGAACAACTCCTTACCCGTAGAAACGGGGAAAGATATATTTTGGTAGCAAGCTAAACTTGAAGACCGGCTCGTTTATCGATGCCGGTCTTTTTTGTGAACCATCCACAGGGAATACAGGCAGTTTACGAATGTCCTGAATTACTCAGCCACGTTGAGCATATTCACCCATATTCGAACCTCGTTAATAGTGACGTGCGCACGAATTATTCGGCAACGTCATTCCGGGCGAAGCGGAGCGTAGCCCCGGACCCCAGCAACCATCGTGGATTCCCGCCTGCGCGGGAATGACGGATGGGGTGGATGCAGCGGGCAAAGGGCTTGAACGAAAACAGGCGGCCCGAAGGCCGCCTGTAATTTCGGCAAAGACACTTGAGGTGCCTTACTGCTTGGTGTTGCCCGAACTGTAGCCGGCGGTGAAGTCGCGCCAGCTGTCGTCCTCGCCGATCTTTTTAGACCGCGCGAGTGCGGCCTTGCCAAGGGATCGGACCGGGATGTTTTGGTGGGCGTGCAGCATGAAGTCGCGCCAGAGTGCGGCCGGAAGGGCACCGCCGGTGACCTGTTCATCCATCGGGCTGCCATCGTCATTGCCCATCCAGATGCCTGCCACCAGATCGGAGCTGTAGCCGATGAACCAGGCATCGCGGTAATCGGACGTGGTGCCGGTCTTGCCCGCCGACGGGCGGTCGATGATGGCGTTGCGCCCTGTCCCCTTGGACACCACGGCAGCCAGCATGTTGTTCATTTCCCCGGCATGCAGCGGGTTCATCAAGCGGACCGGGAAGTCGTCAGAGCGTTCATAGAGCACTTCGCCACCCTTGCCGGTGATCTTGCTGACCGCGTGCGGGAAGACGGCAAAGCCACCATTGGCAACAATCGCGTAGGCGCCGGTGAGCTCGAGCATCGAGACTTCGCTGGTGCCAAGCGCCAGGCTTGGTTCCGGTTTGAGTTCCGACGAGACGCCCATGTCACGCGCCTTTTGAATGACTTTATCAAGACCGACTTCAAGCGAGAGCTGGACCGCGATTGAGTTGTTCGAGGTTGCCACCGCATCGCGGATCGACATGGTGCCGTGATGCTTGCGATCGAAGTTGCGCGGCTCCCAGCCATCAATGACAATCGGCCCGTCGCGCATCCAGTCATTTGAGCCAAAGCCGTTTTCAAGCCCGGCGAGATAGACGAACAACTTGAAGACCGAGCCCGGCTGACGGCGGGCCTGCGTCACGCGGTTATACTGGCTTTCGTAGTAGTCACGACCGCCAACCATGGCACGCACCGCCCCATCGGGGGTCATCGCCAGAAGGGCGGCCTGCCCGACATGGTGTTCCTTGGCCCCGTTACTGGCGAGTGCACGCAGAAGGTTTTCTTCGGCGATGGCCTGAAGACGGGAATCAAGCGTGGTATAAACCAGAAGATCCTGATCGACATAGCCGACATAATCTTTCACACGATCAAGCACCCAATCAGTGAAATAGCGCACCCCCGGCCCTGCCTGTGCAGCACGTGCTGTGCGCACACGGGTCTGTTTGGCCCGTTCGGCGCGTGCCTTGGTCAGCGCACCGGTCGATGCCATGGCTTCCAGCACGACATTGGCGCGTTCGGCCGCAAGTTTGGGATCGACCATCGGGTTATAGCGACTTGGTGCCTTGGGCAGGCCGGCCAGTACGGCGGCTTCATACAGGTTCAGACGCCTAGGATCGGTACCGAAATAATGCCGGGCGGCGGCGTCAATGCCATAGACGCCCGATCCGAAATAAATCCGGTTGAGGTAAAGCGAGAGGATTTGTTGCTTATCGAATTTGAATTCCAGCCAGATGGCCAGAAGCACTTCTTCGATCTTGCGGCCAAAGGAACGTTCAGGTGACAGGAACAGGTTTTTGGCCAGCTGCTGGGTGATGGTGCTGCCGCCTTCGGCAATGCGGCCAGCCGTCAGGTTGGCCCAGGCAGCGCGCATGATGCCGACGACATCAATCCCGAAATGGTCATAAAAACGGCGGTCTTCGATGGAAACAAACGCCTGACCGACATAGTCGGGAAGGTTGCGGACCTCGACCGGGTTGCCATAGCGGTTGCCATAGGCCGCGAGGTTTTGGCCATCAATACTGATCACACGGATGGACGGTTTGCGTTCGCTTGCGACATCAAAGCTGACCTTGTCGGGCAGACCATAGCCGTAATAGGCAACAACCCCGCCGCCCAGAACCATGACCCAGATCGAGCCGAGCACGATGAATTTGGCAATGGCTTCGGGCCCCGGAATCATATCGCCCAGACGGGCAAAAAGACTGCCGCCTTTCTTGCCCGAACTGCTGACGCGCTTTTTCGGCTTTTTGGAACCTGTCGCGCCTTTACGGACGCTCTTTTTCCTTTTGAATTCTCTTTGGGCCACAAAAGCACCTATCGGTCTGGTCCGGGCGGTGCACACGCCAACCTGCCCGTCATATCCGCACAACCCCAAAGTGCGTCTGACAGGCGATAGCGCCGCATTTTCCGGCGAATTTCAATTTTTATGTCCCAACCGAGGAGGGAGTCCCCCGTCTCCCCGTTTTGCGACGGTTTTATCCGTTATTGTCCGTTTGCACTGTCAACTTGACCCATTTTCCACAGATCCTTGACGCCATCGCCGGCGCGACGGCGTTCAGACGATGCACGGACCATGGAACGGATGGGTAAACCATCATGCGCTTCCAGCATAAATAACCGCCACAAAGACGCAAGTTCTACCTCGCCGCGGACATCCATCTGTGACCGATTGTCATTCCCCGCCCAGACGGTTGTGATCAGATCAGACGAGAACCCGACATACCATGCATCGGTGCGGCCACCGGCCACCGTGCCGTAGCCGGCAAACGGACGATCCAGACGCACTTGCGGGTCGGTGACACTGGCAAACAGAACGTAGGACGCCTGAATCCCCTCGTCGGTCAGGCGCTTTTCCTGCAGTTCCTCGATGCGTTGATAAACAGGGGGGGTGCTATTATCGCCGGTGTAGGACACCCGGTTGATCAGGGTCATCTGGGGTGGTTTGCCGGAATTTTGCGGCAGGGCGTGAATGGCTGTGACGTCGCTGATTGTCACCGGATCAAGGCCGACGACGGTTCGGATATCGCTCGATAGCGGGCTTTTGATGCCGATATTGTGGGCATATTGGCGGACATTCAACAGACCGAAGTGATCGGCAAGGTTGGTTGGCACCGTGTTGACATCACGCACAAAAGCCTCGCGCAGTGAAATCATGCCCATATAGTCGTGATCCGGGTTGATCGGGCGCCAGCCACCCACCGCCATGCGGTTATCGCGCACCCATTGGGCCGGATCGCTGTTTTCATTGAGCGCATAGTAATAGGTCGCGATCTTGATCATCCGACCGGGCGAATGGCGGACATCGGTGACCCGGTTGCGCTGGAACGGTGAGTAATTCAGCCCGCCGATCAGGGCGCGAATGCGGCCTTCGGGGCTGATGGACAGCAATCCCGTCTGTGACGCGCCGCGCGGCTTGAAGCGCAGTTCGGCGATTTCCGGCACGATTTCCTGCGCCAGATTTTGAATTTTCCAGTCGATGCTGGTGAGCACATCAATGTCGCGGCTGCTGTAACCGACAATATCGGCGACTTCTTCGAGCACCATATCGACGACATAGCCCGACAGGACGTTTTCTTCGTACTGCACATCGAGTTTCGGTTCGAGCAAGGTCAGGGCCGACACACGATCCGCCTCGATAAACTTGTATTGTGCGAGACGGGCCAAGATCTTGTTGGCTTCTTCGGCGGTTTCGCGCGGATAAAACAGCGGGCTGAAGGTTTCAGGGTCGCTGATGGCGGCGGCCAGAACGGCGGCCTGATGCAGGGTCATGCGTTCGGCAGGCCCGCCATACCAAAGACGCGATGCCGCCGAGATGCCAAAGATGCCGCGCCCGACATAGGCGCGTTCAAGGTAGCTTCGCAAAATGGTTTTCTTGCTGAAACTCCATTCCAGCCAAAGCGCGACAAGAAATTCCTGGATGTGGCGGCCGGGGCCACTGTCCTTGGTTTTAAAAAAGCTGCGCGCGACCTTCATCGTGATCGTTGAGCCAGGCGCATTTTCGGTGCTGAACATGCGCGCGACATCCGCACCCGAAACCCCCAGATGATCAAAAAACGTCGGATCGGCGGCGGCAACAAAAACGTTCTGAACCCGTTCGGGCAAGGTGGTCAGCGAGACATCCTGGCTATAGTGGCCCTTGATGGTTTCAAGCAGCGCACCGTCATAGCCCAGAATACGGACTTCGGGGCTGCGGACCATATTGCGGCTGAGATCAAGGTTGGACTTGATGGTAAACAGGCTGCCGAAGATGGCAAGGAACAGCAGGGAGAAGCTCAGGCCGAACACGATCATGCGTTTGCGGCGCTGACGTTTGCGGATCTCGCGCAGTTCCTTTTCGGCGATGCGTTTCATCGCTGCGTTGGCCGCTGTCCTGCCGCCTTGTTCGTTGTCGTCGTTTTCTTCTGCCACGCCGAATATCCGTTATTGCTCGCGGTTTTTGCTTATTCTCTGACAGTAAAGCGCCAAGCCGTTAATAAAGTACTTTAAATCGCCAGATTTATCATACGAACGTATGGTAACGCCGCTCGTAAGAGATGTGATGGCCGCGACGATATCCGAACGTGCGGCGGGTGACTGTGATCAATGATATGGCGATGCAGATTTTGCTTGCCAACTTGCGCCTATCTCTCAATATGTCTCGGTGGGCAGGCGATGGCGTCGCCAGCGTGAGAACGATCAGAAGCACGCGCCCAATCCATCACCAACCATATCCTGAACGCCGGGATCTTGCTTTGTCGTTGTCATGACAGGGGGAGGTCTTTGTCCCTTTGCATGCGCAACGCGTAAAAAAGGGAACGCGCTTATGGATCGCCCGGAATTTTACCGCTTTCACCAAGGTGACCGCGTGCTGCCGTTTGAGGCCGCCGAATATGACGCCCGTCTTGCGGGCTTGCGCAAGATCATGAATGACACCGGTGTTGAGGCCTGTGTTTTCACCTCCATGCATAACATCGCCTATTATTCAGGCTTCCTCTATTGCGCCTTTGGCCGGCCTTACGGGCTTGTCGTGACCGCATCGGAAAGTGTCACGATCAGTGCCGGGATTGATGCCGCCCAACCCTGGCGGCGGTGTCATGGCGATAACATCACCTATACCGACTGGGCGCGAAACAATTACTGGCGCGCGATCCTGTCGGTGACCGGGCCGGGCAAGGTGATTGGCTATGAGGGCGATCATCTGAGCCTTGTGCAAAAGGCGTTGATGGATGAGTTCCTGAAACCGGCCAGCAGTCAGGACATCGCGCCGGCCACAATGCGCCAGCGCATGCATAAATCGTCTGCCGAGATTGCCCTGATCCGCCATGGAGCGCAGGTCGCCGATGTCGGTGGCTATGCCATCCGGGACGCGATCAGGGAAGGGGTGCGTGAAATTGATGTCGCCATGGCCGGACGTGACGCGATGGAACTTGAAATCGCCAAGCGGTTCCCGCATGCGGAATATCGCGATACGTGGGTCTGGTTCCAGTCAGGGATCAATACCGACGGGGCGCACAACCCGGTGACAGCACGCAAGCTTAAGCGCGGGGATATCCTGTCGCTTAACACGTTTCCGATGATTTCGGGTTATTACACAGCGCTTGAACGCACGCTGTTTGTCGGCGAGGTCGATGAGGCCAGCCTGAAAATCTGGGAGGCCAATGTCGCGGCCCATGAATATGGCATGAGCTTGCTGAAACCCGGTGCGTCCTGCGCGCAGGTGACAGAGCAGATCAATGCGTTCTTTGCCGAGCGGGATTTGCTGCAATATCGCACCTTTGGCTATGGCCACAGCTTTGGCGTGCTGTCGCATTATTACGGGCGCGAGGCGGGGCTTGAGCTGCGTGAAGATATCGACACTGTGCTTGAGCCCGGCATGGTGATCAGCATGGAACCGATGCTAACCATTGCCGAGGGCAACCCGGGCGCGGGGGGATACCGCGAGCATGACATTCTGGTGATTACCGAAGATGGCAATGAAAACATCACCGGATACCCGTATGGCCCGGACTTCAATGTGATTGGATAGGATAGCGTGTTGCAAGAAATGGGCCCGATAACGGGCCCATTTCCGGATTGAGTGCGCATCGGACAGGGAGACTGGATGGGCAACCCGTGCGCACCCAATAATGTCACGGTGGGCCAATCAGGATGGATTGGCGCTTAAAACCGTGACATTCGCGCGGTTGAGATTGAGGGGTGTGAAATCGTGGTTTGGCGGCGTGCGCCCCATGGGACCAAGGGCCTCAGGGTCCAGATCGGACAATAGAGGCTGTCTGTTATCCTTTTCGGACACCACCGGCTGCTGGCCGTAAAGCTGCCAGTCGATACCAAGATCGGGATCGTTCCAGGCGATCCCGCGATCATGGTCGGGACTGTAATAATTCGATGCCTTGTACATGACATGGGTGTCGGGCTTGAGCGTTTTGAAGCCGTGCGCGAAGCCTTCGGGGATCCAGAGCTGGTACCAGTTTTCTGCACTGAGTTCGATCTTGATATGCTGCCCAAAGGTCGCGGAGCGCGGGCGGATATCGACCGCAACATCAAGGATCGCACCTTGTGTCACGCGGATCAGTTTGCCCTGAGCATAGGGGCAGGTCTGAAAATGCAGGCCGCGGATGGTGTTGATCGGAACACTGATCGAATGGTTTTCCTGCACCAGATCAATATCACCCACCACCTCGCAAAAATCGTCATAGCGAAAGGTTTCGGCAAAAACACCGCGTTTGTCCCGATGTCGGTTGGGCACAAACAAAACCGGACCTTCGATATCAAACTCGGTAAATTCGACAGGCATTGTTCAATACTCCTTGATCGAGATCGGAACACGGATCAGTTGGCGCGGCACACGCCAGCGATCCTTGTAGGGTTTCGGGACAAGACGGACGAAAACGAGGCTGGCTTCGTCATCAACCGTGCCAAACAGACGGTCTGTGCTGTCTTCGTCGATGATCGACGGATAGGCCGAGAAGGTTTCGCCCTCTGCCGCGTCGCGTTGCAAAGGCTGGCGATAGAGCAATTTGGGTTCCGACCAGTTTTTGAGATCCGTCGAGTACGAATAGAAAAAGCCAGCAATGTCGGGCTCGCCCTTTTTGCGGATGCGATGGAGGTAAACGGTGATGAAACTGTTTGAACCTTCGTGGCGGACCAGCCCGCGGACGGAAGAAACACCCACCGGCCCGACGCGCGCGCATTCGGTTTCGCGCGCCGACCATCCCTGATCGGTCAGGGTTGCGGCCAACTCGAAGCCTGAGCCGTTCCAGACATCCCATCGTTTGGGATCATCAATCGGGGCGCGCACCAGACAATTGCGCGACTCTTCCCAGTTATCGGCGCGACGCCAGACAATGGCGTAGTAGTAATTCTGCCACGAGATGATGTTGGTCACCGTCACATAGCTTGGCGCGCGTTTGCGGTCATCGCGATAGGGTTCAGGCGGCGGAAACGGTGCGTGATGGGGCGGATTGCCGAGATAATCAAAGGTCTTGCCACCATCAGAAGATTTCAGCGTTACCAGGCCATTGATCCAGCAATCGGTGCGTTTTGTCCGGCCCTTGCACGGCATGTCATGGCGATAGGGCATGAAACTGGCACTGCCCAAGGCATAAACATCGCGCCCGTCGCGGGTATAGATCGCCTGAAGCCAGGTGCGGTCATCAAGCAGTTCGGGTACGGCTTTGCCCGCCGCCTTGAAGCGGCTGTCGCAATCGGGTTTCAGGCTGTTAAAGCCATAACCGACAAAGGCCCGGTTCTGAAAGTTGGGCGCAAACAGAACCATTTGGCCCTGATTGTTGCGAAAGGCGCGCGCCGGTGAATCGGGCAGATGATGGTTGTCACATCCGGTGACGTCGCTATCAAAGATGACGGTTTCGGTGCCAGAGACAGTTACTTCGGCGGCCCGCAAATCCGGGTTCCAGCCAAACATGCCACCGACCGACAATCCGATCAGGAATGCCGAGAGACCTGTGATGCGTTTTGAGAAACGAAGTATGCCCAAGGTTTCACCCGCCAGGTTTGCAAATCAAATGAGAAAGTGTGGTGCGTGGCGTTACTGGGGGTTACGCCACGCACCAGACAGCAAGGTCACGCCGCCTCTGCGACGTATGGGGCCGGGGTACTGCCCAGACGGTGTGCCATGCTGTTTTCTTCAAGGAAGTTTTTCAGATCGCCAAATCGCTTCTGATAAGTCTTTTCGAACAGATCGAAATCGGCGTTATCCCAGGCTTCCTCGAACGAGAATTTGTCCATGTAGCGACCATCAACGAACGGAATGCCAAGCGTTCGGACAAATTCGCGGGTGCGCGTGTCATAGGTGACATAAAGGGCCGGAACTTCGTTGGCCAAGGCCAGCAAATTGCCATGCAGGCGATAGCCGGTCACCGCATCAAGGTTCTGTTCGGCCCGTTCAAAATCGGCAACACTTTCAAACACCGAAAGCGATGATTTATAGAGGTCCAGCAACGGATCCTTGGGGCCGTAGAACCACTTTTCCGCGGTCAGCTTTTCGACGGCCTCGTCCATGACAGCCGCGTCATTTTCGACCTGTTTGGATCGCGCGTAATAGATCTGCTTTTCTTCAAGCTCGCCGGCACACAGGATTTCCGTGTCATAGCGTTCGGCCAGTGTGCGCAGCATAAAGCGTTGCTGGGTCTGGAAACCGTGCGTCTTGCGGCGAAGCGTAAAGCCCAGCCTTTTGATCGATGCGGCATCAACCCGGCGCAATTTCAGTTCCGGTTTGCAATGGCGGAACGCCGTCGGACAGCCAAAGATGCGGACATTTTTGATCCCGATCGAATTCAGCGCCTTTTTCGACAGATTGCCGCGCACGCCGATGGATGCCGAGCGATCTGCAACCAGGTTCAAGAAACGTCGGGTCGATTCATTGACATATTCGTCGGAATTGTCGGGAACCTGAACACCGATGCCAAAAGCAATCACGGGGACCTTGGTTTTTTCAAGAACCGCTGTGATCGGGTCCCATTGACCGTTGGTGTTGATATAGTTCGATCCGCGCAGAAAGATGTAATCCAGCCGATTGATCTGTTCGATCTGGGTTTCCGAAATATTGCCGTCAGACGGCACATAAATCGGAAAAAGTTCGGAATAATCGAGAATGCGCAGCGAGGAATCATAGACAAAGCAGTCACCGATATTGGTGAATAAGGTCTTTGCCTTTTCCGGCGCATTATAGGTGTGGGTGACAACACCAAGATTGCCCTCAAGACGGCCAGCGGGCATCAATACGCCAATACGGGGCTTGCGCCCCCCGGTGGGGAGTTCGGGTGCCATTTTATGCTCCTGCGTGTTTGGCTCGTGTCATTTTTGACGTTGTTTCGAACCGTTGCTCGTGTTTGGAAGTGCAGGTCTTGCGAGGTGTGTTTAAGCCGCACTGACCTCGCGGGATTTAAGGCTTTGTTCCCAATCAAGGGCATGGCGCACGATGTCTTCGAGGTCATCATGAACCGGGGTCCAGCCGAGTTTCTGGCGAATACGATCGGCCGCGGCAATGAGGGCTGCCGGATCACCGGGGCGACGGTCGGCAAGTTCGACTTCGAAATCAACGCCAGATACCTTTTTGACCGCACCGATCACTTCGCGCACCGAGAAACCGCGCCCATAACCGCAATTCATCACGTCGCTTTCGCCGCCGCGTTCAAGATATTCAAGGGCCAGAACATGGGCATTGGCGAGGTCGGAGACATGGATGTAATCGCGAATGCAGGTGCCATCGGGGGTTTCGTAATCTTCGCCGTAAATGGCCATTTGCGGACGCGTACCGGTTGCCGCCTGACTTGCGATCTTGATCAGATGGGTTGCCTTGCGCGATGTCTGGCCAGAACGGCCTTTGGGATCGGCACCGGCAACATTGAAGTAACGCAGCGCGACATAGCGCAAGTCATGGGCGATGGCGGCATCGGCCAACATCTTTTCGGTCATCATTTTTGATGTGCCATAGGGCGAGATCGGCTTAAGGGCAAAGTCCTCGTTAATCGGGGTGGCTTTTGGTTCGCCATAAACCCCCGCGGTCGAGGAAAAGATGAAATGCTTTACGCCGTTATCCACAGCAACTTGCAAGAGCGCACGCGAATTGACCGTGTTGTTGCGGTAATATTCCAGCGGATAGATGACCGAGTCCGGTACAATGATCGACCCGGCAAAATGCATGATGGCCGTCACATCATGTTCGGCGATGACACGACGCACCAGATCTTCGTCGCCACAATCACCTTCAACGAACGCCGCCCCAGTTGGCACTGCCCAGCGATGCCCCTGACTTAGATTGTCCAGCACGACGACATCGCGCCCGCCATCGAGAAGTGCCAGTGCCGCGTGACTGCCGATATACCCTGCGCCACCTGTTACAAGTACAGTCATTGCCGTGTCTCCTTGTTGATGTTGCCTGTTTTGGTTCAGGCTGCTTTGGAAGGCACGGCCGCCCGGCGATCCCGATCCGGGTCGCCAGAACGGCCATACCGGGGGATCACGCGACCTTTCGCTGAGGCTGCGTATCAGCTTTCATGACATCGACCATTTTGTGATCGATGTTGTTTTCGGTCAGGAACTGCGCCATTTCGCGATAGGTCTGGAACCAGGCGCGGTTGAACTTGTCGAACAGATCCTGATTCCAGTAATCCTCAAGCACGAATTCCTTTTCCGAGAACACGTCATAGGACGGGATCTGATAGGTTTCGGCGAATTCGACCGTGCGGCTGTCATAGGTGAAGTAAATCGACGGAACACCGTTCGACAGCGCCATCAGATTGCCGTGCAGGCGATAGCCGAGCACGCAATCCTTGGTCCGCACCAGATCTTCGTAATCGGATACGACATCGGAATAGAACAGCTTCTCGCGATAGAGGCGTTCCATCGTGTCATCGAGATACCAGTTCTTGACCCAGTCGTTGTTTTTGAGCGCCTGCATGGCTTCTTCGCGCTGGGCGTTGCTGCCAAAGACGAGCTTTTTCTCTTCGGGTTCGCCCTGGGCCATCAGGGTCATGTCATCGAACCGATCTGCGAGATGTTTGACCAGATCACGATGGAAGGTCAGATACCGTTTGATGTCCTGGGCATAGGCCGGTGAAACTTCACGGCGCAGCGTAATGCCGACATTTTTCACGCTATCGAGTGACGGCAGTTTGATGCGCATGTCGGGATTGTTTTGCCTAAACGCGGTCGGGCAGCCGACAATGCGGACATTGGTGATGCCAAGATCCCAAAGAACCTGTGCGGTATAGGCCCCGCGCACACCGATGGAGGTGGTGGAATCAGCCATCATCCGCAGAACGGTTTTGGTCTGTTCAGACAGTTCGATCTTGCCTTTGACCGGGGCCTGCGCACCGATGCCAAAGCCCAACACGGGAAGCTTCAGACGTTTGAGAACGTCGATGGTATTGCGCCAGTCCATATCGGAATGGATGTAGTTCGACCCGCGCAGGAAGACATAGTCATATTCCTCGCGAAGGCGGTCGATGTCTTCCATCTTGGGATCGGCAATCGGCAAGACACCAAGCTTGTCGTAATTCATCAGTTTGAGCGATGAATCGAAGACAAAGGCATCCCCGATATTGTGGTAGTGGTTGATGCTCTTTTGAACATCCTGATAGTTGTACCATCGGACGCAGTCGTGGTCGTAGACTTCGCCGGACGGGATCATTACGAGAACGCGCGCCATGTTGTCTCTCCTTGGTTGATCACGTTTTTGTTCTGAATTCATGCCGTGCTTGCCACGGTTTGCGGGCTCGCAGCCTTTGCAGACATACGGCGCGTTTCCAGAACCTCCCGATACTGCGCGAGATGTTGCTCGGCGCATTCCTGATAGGTCGTCACGCTTGGTATCCCTTCGCGCATCCGATCCCAGATCTTGTTGTCGCTGAGAACTTCGATCATCCGATCAGCAAGGTCTTCGGCACTTCCGACCCGGAAATGCAGACCATTGACACCGTCGGTGATTTTTTCGGCCATGCCGCCAATGTTGGAACAGATCATCGGACGCCCGTGGAAGAAGGCTTCCTGGATCACCACCGGCGAATTTTCCCACCAGATCGAGGGAATGATCGTCCAGTCGGCGAGCTCCATCAGCTTGGGCATTTCGGTATTCTGATAGGCCCCGTAAAAGCGGACACGTTCGCCGGCCTTTTCGATCAGGTCATGGACCTTGTCCTGATATTCCTTGGGTTGGCGATCAAGGTTGCCGCCAAAGATCATCAGCCGCGCATCATCGCCCCAGATTTCATCAGGCACACGCCCGACCGCATCGAGAAGGATGTCGGCCCCCTTGAACATCGTCAGTTGCCCGAAAAAGGCAAAGCGCGACCGGCGCGGCTGGGTTTTGGAAAGCGGGCGGTCCTTGGCCCGTTCATTGATGTCGAGACCATTTTCGATCACCGACATTTTTTCGGCCTTCATGCCCCAGTCAATGAAGCGGTTGGCGAGAAATTCACTGGGCGAGACATAGTGATCGGCCAGTTCCAGCATCGCCTTGATGAAGCGTTCGCGCCGCAGGAACGAAGCCGGCGAGATATTGGGGAAACAGCCATTGCAATCAATCGGGCTGGCCCGGTTGCACAGCTTGGTTCCGCCGCTTTTGATCATCTGCCCGTGATTGTGGCAGATCGTCAAAAACTCGTGGAAAGTAAAGAAAATCGCGGTTTCGGGCAGGGCTTCGCGAATGGCATAGATGGTTTCGAGCCCAAGGCCGAGATAGTGGTGGAAATGCACGACATCGGGTTCGTAATCCTTCACAAAGCGCAGGAAATCCCGATCAATTTCATCCGTGCTGCCGTTGGACAGCAGGAAATGATCATAGTTTTCCGCGTGATAAAGGATTTCGTTTTCCTTTTGCCGCAGGCTCATCAGGGCCGACGCCCCATGACGCGGCACGGGATTGCCAACGCGGGCGAGATAAAAGCTTTCGACCCCGTCAAGTTTGTTCAACCCTTTATGCAGGTTGTAGGAGGCCACTTCGGCCCCGCCCAGCGAGATGCTGGGATGGCCGTGCGAAATAACGAGGACGCGTAAATCAGTCGACGGCATTGTTGTGGCTCCGCAAGTTTGAAACGACCAATGACCAGCGGCGATCAAACGCCCAGCGGTCAAGACGATTGGAAAGTTCCTCCCAGGCAGGGGCTTTGCTTATGGATTGTTCGCTGCCCAGTACTTCGACATCGGGGATCCAGTAGGATGGCGTCCCCGCCATGCGCAGCTTGAGTGCAAGGTCGAGGCTTTTTTCCGCCGGACCGATATAGCCACGGGTAAAGCCGTCACTGTCCTTGAAGGCCTTGCGCGGCAGGATGCAGCATTCCAACGTGCCGGCACTGACTTCGCTGGGTTGGGCATCGGCAAGAACCGCGCAAGGGTAGCCGACATAGCGATCCGACAGGTACTGCCCGCCATTGGCATTGCTGTTGATCCAGGTCCCGGCCCAACGCACAGAATCGTCTTCAAACAGGATGGTCGGCGATACGAGAACCTTGTTGCCGCGTTTGATATAGGCGGCATGCAATTGATCAAACCAGCCATCATCGCGCGGCAGAATGTGTGCTGACACCAGCCCGACTGTTTCGGAATTGGTGGCATCAACGCCCACTTCGAGCGCATCGCAATAGTCTTCGACCCCTTCGGCGAAAACGATCCGGGTGTTGAGTTTGTAAAAGGCGGCAAGGCGCAAGATTTCGCTGCCAACCTGATCAAAACTTTCGACCGGCCCGGCAATGACAATCGGCAGATGGCGGGTGGCACTATCAAGGCCCAGCAGGGCAATGGTGACGCCGATATCATTGATCGTGTCATCGACACCGACCACAAGGGTCACCGGCGCGTCTTCGTCAAAGTCGCCGATATCATGGATATCCACCGCATAGGGGCGCTGTGCCGTCATGGCCTGTAACATCGGGCCGAACTGACGTTCGATGCTGTTTGAAGCCGTGACCGACCGCGGATCAAGCGAGGGCAAAACCCGTGAAAGGGCCTGACGGGCCGACGCACGCGTCGGGTTCAGCGGGCAATAGGCCGGAAAGGCATCGGTAATGCCCAGTTCAAGATAGGTTGCCTGATCGGATGGCGGGGTGACATCCAACGGACAAAACACCAAAAAGCCGTGATTATTCCGGGCCGGGTTCATGCCAGAAAACATCGGATCATTGGCAAAGGCATCGGTCACATCGGCGCGTGACTGGCGCGTCCAATGATCGTCAATCCGAACCACTTCACCGCCAACCCGCAGTGATACATCCTTGACCGCACGGTCGGGATCAAGCATCCAGCCGGAAATCAACACCCCGCTTCCTTCGATCAGAAGAGAGAAATCGATGCCGATACGGACCGGGCGATCGAGTTCGGATACCGTGTCGCGGCCATCAAAACGATGTGCGGCCATTTTAAGAGTATGCAGGATTTTTTCCGGCGCACGCACACGATCAAGGACCGATCGAATATGGGCCGGAACATCGGGTGGCGCGACCAGAACGCGGTGCTGATACACCTCGATCGAGTACCAGGTGTCGCGGCCGCGGAAGTAAACCCGTTTAAGTTTTTTCGGATTGATCGGCTTATCGCCCAGCATCAGGCCGGTTACACCGGATGCCTCGTCGCCCAGGTCATCGCGCTGAAAATCGGCACTGGTCAGTTCCGCCAGTATCGGAGAATCCGCCATGGCAATGACGCGGGTGCGCCCGGTGGGGAAGCCGCTTGACCAGCCCTGAATATAAACATCACCTTCTTCGAGCCCGCCCAGTACTTCGATAAAGCCGTTGCTGCGTGCGGCACTTTGCACCAGTGCGGCCACCTTGCTGAGGCGTTTTTTATCCGGATCGCCGGCCAGCAGGGCTTCGATCAGGCCATCAATCACGGTGGCAAAGGCCGGGCCGGATTGATCGGCAACTGAGGACAGAACCGCCTCAATGCGTTGCTGACGATTGTCGATGCGGTATTCACGCGGTTTGCCCGCGCCCCGGAACAGGGCGGTTTTCAAACGACGTGCGGAGACATCCTTCATCGGCAAGAGGGCCACAAAGCCATAGGCGTTGTCGGGTTCCGCATCGTGGCGGCGCCATGAAATGATGGATGCCTGGACTTTGGCGTCAGACTGGCTGTTGAGGTAAATATCAATTGTTGCCGGCAGGGCATTTCCCACCCCGACCATCAAAGCCAGCCCTTCATCGACCAAGGCGGCGACGACGGTTCTGCCATCCAGTGGCATTCCATGCTGTTCGGTCATGCCCGGGCCTCCTTGTGTTTACGCATGTGTTTCAAAGCAACTGATTGCCGTGCCATGGCGATCACCAGACAAAGGCGCCGATTGCCAACCCGGTGGTCACACCAATCAGGCAGGACAGGATCAGCAACGGGGTTTTGAGATCATTGGTGTGGCGTGCGGTCAGGGCTGAAAGCCGTTCGTCAAAGCCACCGAGTGACTTGTCAAAGCGCACCAGAAAGACTTCGAGTTCATCGACCCGGCTTGAGAGTTCTTCCTGACCGTTGCGCACCAGTTTCACGCCGGCCTCGATGCCATCATCGGCGGATGCCAGTTCATCCATGCGTTTGGATGCGCTGACCAGACGTTTGGCGGCTTCGCGCTGGCCGTTTTGCAAGATGTGCTGTGCGGCCAGCAGGCGATCCAGACGATCCAGAATTTTGCCAAGCGGGGCATTGAGCGCCGTGTGGGCTTCCTGTTCGCTTTGCGACGGGATGCGCAGCGTGATTTCTTCCTTGGTGCCGGGCATGACGGCACAGACCGTCAGACTTTCGACACTGGCAACCGCGGCATCAGGCAATTCGACCTCGAACGCGTGTTTTCCATCGCCGATACCGTTGCGGCGCAAATCAACACGTTCGTTTTCGGCGGTTTCGCGCAGCAGGGCATGACCGTTCAGGCGCACGACCACCTCGATCCTGGCATCCGGGCTTTGCGGCGACCAGACCCAGCCATAGAGGCGGTTCTGATCAATGGCATCAACCCGCCCTTCGAGGGTCGGTGCGGTTTGTTCGCCATCTTGCGCACCTGTTGACGCCGGGGTCCGGGTCGAGGTCGGGGGCGGGGTTTCTTCCATCGTCTGTTTTTCGGCAACAGCCATAGTGGCCTCCTTGTTAAACGTCAGGCGGCAACAAAATCAGGGCGAACCATGCGGCGGATCATCGCCAGATATTGCTCGGCAACATCGTCAATCCCGGCCGGGGGCCGGACATGGCCCGACAGTTTTTTCCAGAGTTTCGGATTGGTTGCGCAGTCCTTCATGACGCGCGCCAGTTCGGCCGGATCATCGGGACGGACATGAATGCCGTCATGGCCATGGCGGACCATTTCGGCCATGCCACCAATTGAACTGGTGATCACCGGGCGGCCATGCTGGAAGGCTTCCTGAATGACCAGAGGCGCGTTTTCCCACCAGATCGAGGGCACAACGACCCAGTCGACCCGTGCCATCAGATCGGGGATATCTTCGCGTTGATAGGCACCGATATGGCTTACCTGCGGGCCGCTTTGTCCGATCAGATCGGCAATGCGACTGGTGAACTGATCAGTCTGGTAAAGGGCCGCACCATGAATGCGCAGATTGAAATCGACCGCGTCCGAGGCAAGGATTCGCCCGGCTTCAAGCAGCACATCCGCGCCCTTCCACGGGTTGAGATTGCCGAAATAGCCAAAGACATTGGGCATGCCGGCTGCCCCGATGTCGCGTTTGGGCGCAGCCGGGACAGTCGGGCGACCATTATTGATCACCGAAATCTTGTCGGGGTCGATGCCCCATTCGATATAGCGATCACGAAGGAACTCACTGGGCGAGATGAAATGATCAACCGCGCGCAGATGGTTGCGCAGATTGACCGCGCGCATCGCATGTTGATCGGGGGTAAAGCCATCAAGGCCGGACAGACGCCCGGTGGCATCGGCCTTGGTATAGCGGGTTTTGGTTCCGCGATGGATCATCAGGCCGTCACTGGGGCAGATCTGATAATAGTCATGCAGGGTCATCACGATCTTGCAGTTCGGAAGAACTCGACGGATCAGCATCGGCAATTCGATGCCCCACAGGACCAGATGATGGATATGCACCACGTCCGGTGCCCAACTCTTCAGAAGACGCGCGAAATCCGGGGCGACCGCATAAAGATCGGTCTGGGACATGTTGAAGCGGTCAAAATGCCCGGCCCAGAACAGCATTTCATCGCCGGCATCATTGATCGCCTGAAAACTTGTGCCCGGACGGCGTTCGCGGTGAACATCGTTGGTCGCCCCGATGAAAAGCGCATCGCATTCCGCACGCTTGTAGGCATGAAACAGATCATGGGCGAAAATTTCAGTCCCACCCGGATGCAGATCGGGGTGATTATGGGCAAGCACCATTATCCGGGGATTCATGCGGTCCTCCGTGGTTTCTGGGCAATCAGGAAATCCTGGTAATGGGCGGCCGTTTCGCCGCGCCAGGTGCCAAAGCTTTTGGTGTGGATATCGAACCCGGCCCCGTTCAGGGCGCCCTCAAGAAACGCATCATCGAAACCGACGGCCGCCATCGGATTTTCACCGCGCAGGTGCCAGCAAGGCTGACCTTCGGCTTTCTCAAACCCTTTGAGGCGTGCATCGCGTTCGGGATTTGACGGGTCGTCATCTTCGCGGATGACAAAAGCGGTCAAGAACAGCCGACCGCCGGGGCGCAGCACACGAAAGACCTCGGAACAATAGGTTTCGATTTCGTCTGGCGGCAGGTGGGTCGCCACCGAGATCATTGCGGTGAAATCGAATGTTCCGTCCTGAAAGGGCAGTCGCATGCCACGCCCGCTGATCTCGCCTTCGGGGTTGTAGAGTTCGTTTTTGATGTCCGAACACTCGAACCGGAAATTCGGATAGGCTGGCGTAATGGCGCGCTTGCACCACTCGATGCCGCCGCGCACTGGATCCATGCCGCGATAGATCGCCTGTTTCGGGTTGAGAAACTGTGTCAGGGGGACGGCAATCCGGCCAATGCCACAGCCAATATCAAGAACATCCTCGGTGGTTTTAAGCCCGGCCATGCGGACAAAATGACCAAGGAATTCCGCCCCGATGGCACGGTAATCGCCATCGCCGACAAAGACGTCTTCTTCGGGCGGAACCGGGAGGAAACGGTTGGAAATGATCTGTTCGCACAACCAGGCAAGATGGGTATCGCTGAAATCGGATGTCAGCGGGGACTGGTGTTCGGACAGTGCAAGAACCTGGCTCATGCCGCTTCTCCGTTGGGGGTTTTTCGCGATCGGTTTTGCGGCACACCGTTGGTGTGAAGATCTTCGAGCGCATCGGCCCAGCGCGAAGCATGCAGCCAGGCGTTATATTCGGCCGCCACCCCGCGCATGTAGTCGGCATGGGTCGATATCGATTTGCGCTCAAAATGATAGAGGCTGACATCCGGGACGTATTTTACGTCGAAATCGGCCTTACGAATTTTCAGGCAAAGGTCACTGTCTTCGTAATCGCCAATGACATAGTCCTCGGTAAAGCCATCGACCGCGTCAAAGGCATCGCGATGGATCATCATGCAGGCACCGGTGACACCGGGGACCGAGCGTTCAATATTGGCATCCCGGAACTGGTCGGGCATGCCTTTGTGATAGTGATAATTCAGCCACTTGCCGCTTTCATTGCGGGCAAAATACATCCCGGCATGCTGGATCGAGCCATCTTCAAACAGAAGTTTCGGCCCGACCACTGCGACCTCATCCGGACCGCCCATTTTTGACGCCATCCCCTGTGCCCAGCCGGGCGTATGGGGAATGACATCGGAATTGAGCATTGCGAGATAATGGCCATGTGCGTTCTGGGCACCGGCATTACATGCGCGGGCATAGCCGCCATTGCGGGTCATCACGACCAGACGCATCGGAATGCCATAGAGAACATGCAGACCGCGCAACAGATGTTCGCATTCTTCGGCCTGTTCGGGGGAGTCGAGCACAAAGACCAGTTCGCAATATTTCGCGACCCAGTCATCACAGGCAAAGGCGCCGATTTGCGCGCGCAGGAAACCAAGAACACGATAGAGCGGCACAATGATCGAGACATCCGGGTCATCATACGGGGTGCCGATATCAATCACGCGATCAACCTTGGCGGATGCCATCAGTTTTTGCTGCAAGTCGCCAATCACCGGTGCCAGGCAGTTTTCGATAATGTCGGCTGTCAGGTGTTGCGGCGGGACGGCGCGCAGGATGCGGGCACGGGCCTCGGCCGGGTCAATCGGTTGGGCGGGGGGGACCATCAGATGCCGGTTGCCCGATTTCAGGCGCATCAGGCTTCGGGGCTGAAGGATGGGAACCGGGCTTTGGATATCCTGATAAAAGCCGACAAAGCCGGTTGCCGGAACGGTCTGGCCATCGTCCTGCACATTGCCCTGATAACGATAAAATCCATCGCCGAATGGATGGGCGATACCGTTGCTATCGAGAAGGTCGATGCTGGCAATCATATCGACAGGATCGCGATACCAGCCGCCAATCAAGGTGCCGCGCGCGGTCGTGACCGCAAGATCGACTTCGCCACTGGGAAGCGATCCGCCACCTGAGACGCGCTGGCTTGAAAGCGGACAGCGGAGCTGGAATTCAATCGCGGCCTTGCTCGATTTCATATCCGCACGGGCAAGCGACCCGATAATATATTCGCGCAAATCGGCATCCGATTTGCCCTTGGTTTGCCACCAGCGCGCCAGAGACGGCAGGGTTGAGACATCGGGCAAATGGCGAATGGCCAGCGTGCGCACACCGGTCACAACCATATAGGCCCCGGATGCGGTGCTTGGCTGGTCGGCAATCATGTAAACCAGTTTCTGCCCGCGCGGCCCGGTCTTGCTGATATGGGGAAGCTGCGTCAAACGCTTGAACCCCGAGGGGGCGACGATGAAGACGGCCTCGATATCGTGAAAGGCATCGGGCAAAGCGGTTGCCAGCAGGATCTTTTCACCGGAAAGCTTTGCGACCGCCTTGGCCGGTTTGGGCCGATCGACAATTTCGGCAACCAGTTGAAGAAGGAAACTGTTGTAGCTTTTGGACAGGCGCAGTCGAAACAGGCTTGCCCACATGCCCAGAAGGGTCGAGACCAGCGAAAGCCGCCCGGCAGGCGTCACCCCGTTCAGCAGCGTTGATGCACTGGCAAATTCAAAATCGCCATCGGGATCGATTGTGATCTCGTCCTTGCGGCCCAGCGTTCCGGCCTCGGCCAGAATCGTAATCGGTTCATCCTTGGGGCGGCGGATGACGCGCAACAACCGGGTCCCGCCCCCGTCAAGTGGCAACCGCAATGTGGCCTGCGGTGAAATCGCAGCACCATCAACCGTTTCAAGCCGGGGAACTTCCCACAAACGGGTGGGTGTATCCCAACTTAACAACAACGTATCAGGGTTCAGCAGGCAAACACCGGGCGCTTCGCCGGTCGTCCGCACTGCATCGGACGAGGCAAATTCAAGCATGACAATCTTTCACTAACTTGAAGTTCAGGACGGGTCGCCCGCAGCCGAAGCTGCGGACGCCGCCAACGGATTACTGGACGCTAAAGAAGCTGTCCGGATCGTCCTGTACGTCTTCGGCATCGACATTGTTGAGGGTGATGGAATCCCCATTGCCAAGATCGATGACGGTGTTGGCACCGACTTGCGTTGCACGGGCAGCGACGTCATCGGCACTTGCAATGCCGGTGTCGTTGATGTTGCTGCTAATGGAAAGCATGTCTTCGCCAGCCTGGAAGTCGAGTACGACGTCGTTGCCGCCGCCGCCGGAGAAGACAAAGGTGTCTGCACCGGAACCACCAGACATGATGTCATCGCCTGCGCCGCCTTCGAGGACATCATCCCCGGAGCCGCCAAGCATCAGGTCATCACCCTCGCCGCCCTGAAGCACATCGTCTCCAGAACCGCCAAGCATGACATCGTCTCCGCCACCGCCGAGAACGATATCGTCGCCTGCACCGCCAATCAGGACATCATTGCCTGATCCGCCGTCGAGAACGTCATTGTCTGAACCGCCAAGCAGGATGTCGGAATCCGCACCCCCTGACAGAACATCCTCACCGGAGCCACCCATCATCAGGTCGCTGCCGTCGCCCCCGATCAGTGCATCGTCACCCGATCCACCGAACAGGACATCATCACCTTCGCCACCAACGGCAACATCGTCGCCCGATCCGCCGAACAAGACATCATCGCCTTCTTCGCCAAACAGCACGTCATCATTACCTTGTCCGAAGATTGTATCGTCTCCGCCACGTCCGAAAATGACGTCACTGAAACGAGATCCGAGAAGCGCATCATCAAAGGCGCCGCCTTCGAGAGTTGCCATGTAATCCTCCTTCGTGTCCCAACATTAATGACATCGTGGGGATATTTCCCTCACGAGAGGATGGCCGTTCCCTCTGGACGTTCTGAGCCCCGTGGAAACGACCACTCAGAAATCCTATATTTTTTTACTTTATCATTGGAGGGTATTGTCGTGGTTTTATTTTGTCAACATTATGACTTAGTTTGAGATTCATTACATTTATTGTCTGAATACTAGTTCAATTTTACTTATTATTTGATTCAAAATTCGATCTATACTTGAAAAGAAAAGGGCCAATCCAGCGAAAAACCGGGAAAGGCCCCAAGTTAAATCCGCATGTCGCGGGGGAGGATTACTCTTCGCGGAAGGCCTTCTCCATGCTTTGGGTAATCGGATCGATCAGGTAATCGATGGCCTTGCGCGGGGTTTTCAGAACCAGAATATTGGCTGGCATGCCCGGACGCAGATTGATGTCATCATGTTTTGCCAGTTCGGCCGGATCAATCGCCGCCCGCACGATGTAGTAAGACGCATCGCGCTGTTCATCGACGGTTTGGTCAGCGGCAACATAGCTTACCTCGCCATTCAGGGGGGCCAGTCGACGCTGACTATAGGCGGTCAGGCGAATTTGCGCCTTTGATCCAACCTGGACCGAGTCGATATCCTGTCGGTTGATCCGTGCCTCGATCACCAGCGGCTCATCTTCGGGGATGATATCCATGATCGGTTCGGCCGGACTGATCACACCGCCGGGGGTTCTGATCTGGATATTGGCAACCGTTCCGGCCTGGGGTGCACGCACTTCGAGGCGATCAAGCACGTCCTGGCTTGCGCGGATGCGTTGGGTGACGTCGTTCAGGGCAAGCTGGGCTTCCTGAATTTCCGTTGCGATATCGCTTTGCCATTCCATTTCAATCGAGGCGAGATTGATCTCGGCTTCGGCCTTTTGCTGTTGGGCGGCGGCACGCTGGGCTTTGAATTCGCCCATATCACCGACCAGATCCGACCAGTTATTTTCAATCTCGACCAGTTGGGTGCGGGTGGCGAAGCCCTTTTCGGCCAGTTGGCGAATCCCGGCAAGTTGTTCGGCGACGAGCTTTTCCTGACGTGTGCGGGCCTTGATCTGAGAGACCAGTGCTTCGGCTTCGGCCTCGAACTGTTCGATCTGTTTGGCCTGGGCATCGCGTTTGGCGGCATAGACTTCCTTGCGCTTGGCAAACAGGCGTTTTTCATCGCTGAGGATATCGGCGACATAGGCCTCGTCACTGGCGAGAAGTTCCTGCGGGAAGGTGATGTTTTCCTGACCGCGCTGTTCGGCGCGCAATCGGGCAAGCTTGGCCATCAGACCAAACCGTTCGCCGCGCAACTGGCCGAGCTCCGACTCGCTGCGTGTGCCATCAAGAAGGGCAAGGGTCTGGCCTGCTGTGACTTTTTCGCCTTCCTCGACCAGAAGCTGTTTGAGGATGCCGCCCTCATAGTGATTAACAACTTTCTTTTTGGAATCGACAATCACCGAGCCGGTCGCAACAGCAGCACTATCGAGTTCGGCGGTAAAGCCCCAGGTCAGGAACCCGCCAAAGCCCAACACAATGACGAACAATCCGGCCAGGATCGGCTTGCGCAGGCTTTGGCGCGATGCTTCGCGTTCTTCCGAAAGGATCTGGTGCCAGGCGACTTGCGGTTCTTCGGCCGGGAGTGCCGCGCCGCCACCTTCAAGATTAATGACACGGGTCATGCCGCACCTCCGTTTTCATGTTTACGCTTTACCGGGGGGAGGCTTTTGATGTCGTCGCTTTCATTGGACAGATTGCGGATCACGTCTGTTCGTTCACCGAACTGTTTGACCCGTCCGTCCTGCATCACCAAAAGCTTGTTGGCATATTGCATGATGCTTTGACGGTGCGCGATCAGCACCACCATTGCACCGGAATCAGCGGCCTGGCGCACGGCACGGATCAGGGATGCTTCGCCCTCGGCATCAAGATTGGCGTTGGGTTCATCAAGCACCAGCAGACGCGGCCAGCCATAAAGCGCGCGCGCCAAAGCGATGCGTTGTTGCTGCCCGCCAGACAGGGTGTGGCGACCGGCACCAATCGGCGTATCATAGCCGAGCGGCAATCGACCGATCATTTCATGCACACCGGCCGCACGGGCAGCCTCGATCACCTTGCGCGGGCTTGCATCGCGCATGCGGCTGATATTGTCGCGGATGGTGCCGTTCAGAAGCGATACCGATTGCGGCAGATAGCCGACCATATCGCCAAATGATCCGCGCTCCCAGAGATAGGCATTATGGCCGTCAAGATAGACACCGCCCGTCGCAGGCTTTGCCGTGCCGACCAGCAATCTTGAAAGGGTTGATTTCCCGGCCGCAGACGGCCCGACCACGCCCAATATATCGCCCGGCGACAGTTCGAAACTGATCCCGCGCAGCACCGGCACATTTGATCCCGGGACGGCATAAACCAGATTATCGACAACCAGCGGACCTTCGGAACGCGGGGTTGGTTTGATTTCGCGTTCGGACTGGCTTTCTTCGAGCATCAATCGAATGCGTTTCCACGATGAAAACGCCCCGACCCACGCCCGCCAGTCGCGGGTGACATTATCAAACGGCAGCAACAGCCGCCCCATGATCACGGTCCCGCCGATCATGGCACCGGGCGTGGTTTCGCCCTGAATGACAAGGTAAGCGCCCATGGCCAGCACAATGATCTGCATGCCGAACCGGGCAGAACGGGTGATGGAATACATGCCCTTGCTGCGCACGTTGCCGACATCAAGCAACTCGCTGGCGTGGATTTGTGCCTGACGCCAGCGCAGGGCGAGGGCTGGCATCATGCCCATTGCCTCGATCACTTCGGCGTTTGAAACGGTCGACCCAATGTCGCCGATATTGCGCAGATTGGCGTCGGTTCCTTCCTTGGTGACCTGACGGACCATCACATCACCGAGCAGGCTTAACCCGATCAGGGTCAAAACCGCCACCAGCCCGGCAATGCCGTAATAGGGATGCAGGGCAAACATCACGAAAAGGAAAATCGGCGACCAGATCGCTTCCAGCGGGGCGGCGATGGTGGTGCCGGTGATGAAGTTGCGCAGATCAGAAAGGTCGCGCAGGACTTGGGTGCCGTGCAGCGATCCTTTTTCAAGCGCCACACGCATGGCCGCCGAAATTGCCGGCAGGTTCAACCGGCGCAAAAGCGACTTTGCCATTTCCTGAAAGACAAGCGCGCGCACGAAATCAAGGATGCCATAGAGAATGATCGCACCGACTGCGATCACCAGAAGCAACAGCAGGGTATCGGTGCTTTGACTGTTGATCACGCGGTCATGCACCTGAAGCATGAACAACGGCACGGTAAGTTGAAGGATATTGATGAAGCCGCTCATGACACCGGCCCATCCGAGCCCGCGCACGAACGTAAAGCGGGCCTCGCGAATGACCGATCTTGCATCAAGTTCGGGCCGGGCTTCCTTCGCATTCACGGGCGAATTCACAGGCGAATCCACCGGTTTTGCCAGCTTTTTGCGGCGAAATTGCATCGAAAATCATCCAATTAAGCAAAAGTCATAGTTTTTCCGCAATCTAATCACATAGTTGCGATGACAGGATGATCTACAATAAAATTAAATATGTCGATCTCATGTTGATGATTAGACAATGTAAAAACATTAACAATGGAAGTAATTCAAAAATAAAAACACTTTCGAATTACTTCCGGACAACGAGCAAACCTGCGGGAAGAAAGAGGCGTTCGGAAAAATTGTTCAAGAACAACGTCTTGTTATCTTCCCCAATACGAAATTTGTGTCAGGGCAATCGCGCCTTGGCATCAACTCTCGCTTGGGACCAGATAACGGATCGAAACTCATGACCGTCACTCATCTTGAACTGGCAAATACCGTCGAGCGGATCTATCGGCGGTTTGCGGATTTGTTACGGGTAGATCTCATTCGACTCGGAAAGGATGACATCAGCCCGGCGCAAGTGGCGCTGCTTTTTACCATTGGCGAAGATGAACTCTCGGTGCGCGATCTTCTTGATCGTGGCCACTATATGGGTTCAAACGCGTCTTATAATCTTAAACAGCTCGCGGAATCGGGTTATGTCGAACGTCAGGTCATGGCGCGGGACAGGCGTTCTGCCCGTTTGAAATTGACCAAAAAGGGCCATGAACTCTGTCAGGCATTGCACGAATTCCACGAAGAATATCACGACGCCCTGACCAACAATCTTGAAGACCAGCAGGAGATGGAAACAGCGCTGCGTACGTTGCGCAGACTGGAAGAATTCTGGACACAGACCCTCAGATACGGGGGTGTTCCCATTAATGGGTCCGTCGCCGTGCAGGAGGCACGAAACAGACGATGAAAATTGTCCTCGTTCATCGTCATGGACCGGGACAGTTTGTACATCTTGCCTGCCATCTGGCCGATGCCGGATGGCAGGTTTCCTTCCTGTGCGAAGCAATGAATGTGCGCCTGCCCGGTATCCGGACACTCCGCCAGCCTGTCACAGCCCCACCGCCTGCCATACCGTTTGCGCAATATCATCAGGATGTGGGACTTAAGGCCGCCAGAACCCTTGAAAGCCTTGTGCGCGAAGAAGGCGCACCGGACATTGTTTACGGCCATATCGGTTGGGGCAGCATGATGTTCGCCCGCGACGTTTTGCCCAAAACACCCCTGATCGGTTATTGCGAACATTATTATCACGCCATCGGGCGCGACGTCGGCTTTGATCCGGATGATGAGATCACGCTGGCGAAACGCGCGCAGCTTCGCGTGCGTAATGCGGCCCAACTGACGACACTTGATCAGCTTGATGCCGCGATCAGCCCGACCAAATGGCAGAAATCGGCATTTCCAGCGGCCTATCACCACAAGATCGGCGTTTGCCATGACGGGATTGATACCCACCGTTGCCAACCAAATCCGAACGCCAGCCTGACCTTGCCCGATGGGCGGGTCCTTACCGCGCGTGATCAGGTGATTACCTATGTCGCGCGCGATCTTGAACCCTATCGCGGGTTTCCGACCTTTATGCGTGCAGCCGCCAAACTGGCCCAGCAAAACCCCGATGCGCAGTTCGTGATCGCCGGGGGCGATGGCGTCAGTTACGGACAGGCCCGAAAGGACGGGCGGACTTGGCGTGATGTGATGATGGCAGAAACGCAGATTGATCCGTCACGCATCCACTTTCTGGGCCAGATCCCCCATGACCAACTGATCCGGATGTACCAGATCAGTTCGTTGCATGTTTACCTTACATATCCGTTTGTTTTGTCGTGGTCGGTGCTGGAAGCCATGGCGTGCGGTGCGCCTGTGATCGCCTCGGACACAGGCCCGTGTCACGACATGATCCGCGATCGACAGAACGGATTTCTGACCGATTTCTGGGACAGTGATGCACTGGCAATCAAGATTGCATTCTGTCTTACCCATCGTGACGACCTGACACCCCTGCGTGAACGGGCCCGCAAGACGATCCTTAATCACTTTGACCTTCGACGGTGTTTGGATCGGCAAACGACCCTGATCGAGAATATGGCGTCTGGCAGAAAAAGCCGATGACGGCATCATATGCCAAAAGCAAAGCCAAAGATGAAACTTACGTCACCTTTGGCTTTTGCATATCCGCTTCAAGCTAAATTAGATGATTACTTAACCAGCACATCAGACGAACAGTAATCACATCGTCATTTGTGGCAGACCGAAGCCCTGTTCAAGCACCTCGCCAGCGGTCAGGCAGATGTCTTCGCGCCAGGGGGCGGCGACAAGCTGAACACCCGAGGGCATGTTGTTTTCGACACCCGAGCAGATCGAGATCGCCGGAAGCCCCAGCAGCGGGATTGCGATTTGCGGCAATTGGGCATTCCACAGGCGGGTCAGGGTTGCGGGACCTTCAAGGTCCTCGTCCTTGCGGAACGGCAGTTCAGCCGAAACCGGCATCAGGACGACCGGATAATCTTCAAGGAACGCCCGCCAGTCGCGAATCAGGGCGGAACGGCGCAGGAAGAGCTTACTAAACGTGTCCTTATCAATCGCGGCGGCGCGATCAGCATAGTGTTCGAGAAGGGCAATCGCGCCCGGATCGTCTTCGGCCCGGGCGGCTTTCAGTTTGGCTTCGTGATCGTCCGAAAGCCACAGGTCGATCTGAAGATCAACGGCCTCGCGAATTTCGGGGATTTCCGGGGTTTCGACCGTCCAGCCTGCGGCGCGGAAAATCTCAGCGGCACGTTCGAGATCGGCCAGAATGCGCGGATCGATGTCAATCCCGCCGGGATGGGTGACAAGTGCAACACGCTTGGCAAAATCGGGACCGCGAAGTGGCATCGGCACACTCCAGGGATCATCGGGGGAATAGCCCGCCATGCCCTCAAGCCCGAGCCTAAGGTCATCAACCCTGCGCGCCAGCGGTCCTGATACCGCCATCAATTGTGCGCCAATCGGACGATCACCGCCGGTCCGGTTGAACATCGGAATGCGGCCATGGGTCGGGCGCAATCCCTGAATGCCACAGGCATAGGCCGGGTAACGCACCGAGCCCGCGATATCCGTCCCATGACCGATATGCCCCAATCCGGCCGATGTGGCGGCACCCGCCCCGCCCGATGACCCGCCCGGTGTAAGGGCCGGGTTATGGGGATTAAGCGTCGTGCCATGCACCTTGTTGGAGGTAAACCAGCGATAGGAAAAGGCTGGCGTGTTGGTACGCCCTATGACAATCGCGCCCTTGCTGCGCATGTTGCGCAAAAACGGGCTGTCCTCGGTTGCGATCAGATCGGCGGCCAAGGTCGTGCCATTGGTGGTAGCGTGTCCCGCCTGATCGGAGATGACCTTGATCGTGACCGGGACGCCCGCCAAGGGACCGACAGCGTCCCCGGCCTCGATGCGGGCATCAAGCAGTTCGGCCTCTTGCATGGCGTCATCTGCGCAATCCTGAACGATGGCATTGATGGCCGGATTGACCCGCGCCACACGATCAAGCATTTGGCGAATGACCGTGGTGGCGCGCATTTCCCGGCTTTTGATGCGGCGGGCCAATTCGCGGGCAGACAGGGAATTCGGATCGCTGGTCATGTGGGGCGCTACCTTATGGGTTTGGGTTAAGCTGTCATCGGCTCGGACTGAAGCTGGTTCCGGCGGATGGACAGAACGGTCGCCTTTGGTTCGCAAATGCTGGCGACATGGGGGGTGACGAAAACCTTGGGATGGTGCCAAAGCGGATGTCCGGTTGGCAGGGGTTCAGTTTCAAACACATCGAGCGACGCACCCGACAAATGCCCCCGATCAAGGGCATCAACAAGGGCAGTTTCATCGACCTGCCCGCCCCGGCCCAAATGGATCAGGGCGGCACCCTTGGGCAGTTTTGCCAGATTTTCTGCGCCCAAAAGTCCCTTTGTCTGATCAGTGAGCGGCAACACATTGATCAGAATGTCGCTTTGGGCGAGGAAATCATCAAACCCGCCATCGATATAATGCGTCACCCCGTCTTCGGGCGGCTTTGGGGCAGATCGGGAATAGCTTGCGACCGTATAGCCCAAGGCCACCAATGCCCTTGCCACCGCACGCCCCATCAGACCAAAGCCCAGAACACCAATGCGCCGTGCACGGGGCGATAGCCCGGTCAGCTGGCGTTCCCAGTGCGCGATTTTCTGATTGGCAAGAAGATTGCCCATATTGCGATGGTGCCAAAGCACATGAAAGGTGGCGAACCCGGCCATTTGAAGCGCCTGATCCGGATCTTCTACCCGATGGATCGGCACCTCCGGCGGCAAGGACGGGCACGCCATGATGGCGTCAATACCGGCCCCCACCGAATAGATCGCGCGCAAATTCGGATAGCGCGTAAAGGCATCCGGCGCCGGGACAAAGGTGACCATGAAGCTGACATCTTCGGGCCGGTCGATCTCGCCGGGCAGGCGCAGGTCCAGTTCGGGTGCCAGGGCATCGAAATGCGGGCCGTAAATGCCCCGCAAATCGATTTTGCTACACGACAGAACGCCAATCATGCTGGCACTTCTTCGGTTTGGGCCCAGTCCGCACCCGGAACGGCGGCGAGAAGTTGACGGGTATATTCCTGTTTGGGGGACAGGAAGATTTCATCGACCCGACCAATTTCAACCAGCTTGCCCTTTTGCATTACGGCAATGCGATCACACAGCTGGGCCGCAACCCGCAAGTCATGGGTGATGAACAGGATCGACAAAGACAGGCGTTCACGCAAATCACGCAACAGATCAAGCACCTGTGCCTGGATCGACACATCAAGTGCCGAGACGGCTTCATCGGCAATGATCAGTTCGGGCTCCATGGCAAGTGCCCGGGCAATCCCGATGCGTTGGCGTTGCCCGCCGGAAAATTCGTGCGGATAGCGCACGGCGGCATCGGCACCAAGGCCAACGATTTCGAGCAGTTCCTTTGCCTTGGCCTGGGCCTTTTCCTTGGGTACGCCACGGTTGATCGGGCCATCTGTCAGAGCACTCATGATCCGTTGGCGCGGATTGAGCGATGCATAGGGATCCTGAAAGACCATCTGGACCTTGTTGCGCTGACGGCGGAGTTCTTCCTCGGACAGTGCGGCAAGATCAACGCCACCAACCATGACGTGGCCGCCATCGGGTGTCACCAGCCGAACCGCTGTTCGGCCCAATGTTGACTTGCCCGAACCGGACTCGCCGACCAGACCAAGGACCTCGCCGCGCGAAACGGTGAGCGAGACATCATCGACCGCATGAACTTCACGCACGGGCTTGAATAAACCACCACCCGTCCGGAAAGTTTTGCGCAGGTTTTTGATTTCAAGCGCAGGTGTGTCGCTTAGTTCACGTGCCTCCGGAAGTTTTCCGGTTGGAATGGCATCAAGCAAGCGTTTGGTATAGTCGTGCTGCGGATTATCAAGAACCGATGCCGCATCACCGCGCTCAACAACTTTGCCTTCGCGCATGACAATCACCTGATCGGCAATTTCCGCCACCACCCCAAAGTCATGGGTGATAAACATCACCGCCATGCCACGCTTTTTACGCAGATCGAGAATAAGCTTCAGGATCTGCGCCTGGGTGGTGACATCAAGGGCGGTTGTCGGCTCATCGGCGATCAGGAGTTTGGGCTCCAGCGCCAATGCCATGGCGATCATCGCGCGTTGGCGTTGGCCACCGGAAAGCTGAAACGGATAGGCGCGGATGATTTTTTCCGGATCGGGAAGCCCGACTTCGCGGACAAGGTCCAATGCGCGTTTGCGGCGTTCGGACTGGGTATAAAGGCCGTGTGCGGCGAACACCTCGGAGATCTGATCACCGATGCGCATCAACGGGTTGAGTGCGGTCATCGGTTCCTGAAAGATCATGGCGATCTGGGCGCCGCGCAGGGCCTGTTTGTCGGCTTCTGGCAGGCGCAAGACATCGCGGGCTTCGAACATCGCCCGGCCTGATTTGACCTCTACCCCCTGAGGCAGAAGCCCCATCAGGGCATTGGCGGTCATTGACTTGCCAGACCCGGATTCGCCCACCACACAAAGGATCTGTCCCTTGTCGATATCGAAGCTGACATTTTCGACCGCGAAGGGGCGATCTGCACCCTCGGGCAGGCCGATTGTCAGCCGTTCAATTGTCAGTGTCGCACTCATGCTTTGCCCTTTCGCGACAGATGCGGATTGAAGGCATCATTGAGCCCCTCACCGATCAGGTTGAGCGCCAAAACGGTGATCACGATGGCAATGCCGGGGAAGAAGCTGAGCCACCAGCTGGTGCGGATGACAGTACGAGCCGCCCCAATCATATAGCCCCACGACATTGAGTTCGGATCGCCAAGCCCAAGGAACGAGAGCGAGCTTTCAAGCAGGATTGCGGTTGCCACCATCAGTGACGCCATGACAATGATCGGGGATACCGTATTTGGCAGCACCTGCTGGATCAGGATGCGCGGTTTAGACAAACCAGCAAGACGCGCCGCATCGACAAATTCACGGGTGCGCACCGACATGACTTCGGCACGGACAAGACGGGCGACAGGCGGCCAACTGACAATCGCAATCGCAATGGTGATGGAGGTCAAGGTCGGTTCAAAAATCGCCACCAGCACGATGGCCAGCGCGAAGTTCGGGATGGTCTGGAAAAACTCGGTGAAGCGCATAGCACCTTCATCGACATAGCCGCCATAGAACCCGGCCAACGCGCCCAACGGCACACCGATCAGCAAGGCAACCACGGTCGAAACCAGCCCGACCAAAAGGGAAACCCGCGCGCCATAGGCCAGTTGGGCTGCCACATTACGGCCCAGTGTATCTGTGCCCAGGGGCAAACCATCAACGGCAAAGGGTGCGAGGAAAGGGCGTTGAACCATTTGCCAAGGCCCATCGGAGAAGATCAAGGGGGCGATCAGGGCGATGACGATCACGGAGATCAACAAGACGACACCGATCATGGCGCCCATATTGCTTCTGAAACGTTTCCACATGTCAGCTACGGGCTCCGATACGGGGATCGACAATGCGATAGACAATGTCGGTCACGATGTTGAACAGAATGACCATGGCCGCCGAGACAAGGAACACACCCAAAATCGTGTTGTAGTCACGTGCAGCCAAGCTTTCGAACATCAGGCGTCCAATACCGGGCCAAGCAAAGACCGTTTCGGTCAGAACCGCCCCGCCGACAAGTTGGCCGGCCTGCAAGCCAGCCAAGGTCACCACCGGCAAAATGGCATTGCGCAGGATGTGACGACGGCGAATGACCGCATCCGACAGGCCCTTGGCCTTGGCGGTTTTGACGAAATCAAGCTGCGAGACTTCGAGCATGGATGCACGCGCCATGCGCATATAGACCGCGGTAAAGAACAGACCCAGCGTCAGGGCTGGCAGGATCAGGTGGCTGCCAATATCGAGGATGCGCTCCAGACCGGTATAATTCGCCCCGACAGTTTCATAGCCAAAGCCCGGCAGCCATCCAAACCAAACGGAAAACACCAGAACCGCCATGAGGGCCAGCCAATATAGCGGGGTTGCATAGAATAAAAGCGCCATCGTGGTCAGGACCGTGTCAGACGGTTTGCCAACGCGTGCGGCGGCGGCAACCCCAAAGGCGATGCCCAACACCAGCGAGACGACAAAAGCCGTTAATGTCAGCAGCAAGGTTGCCGGCAACCGATCGGCAATAAGTTCGGCCACAGGCGCGCCCTGGCGGAAGGAGTAGCCAAGATCAAGTTGCACAATACCGGCGACATATTTGCCAAGCTGGACATAAAGCGGCTGATCGAGGCCAAAGCGTTCGCGCAGCTGTTCGATCATCTGCTCGTCAGCGGCACCGGCTTCACCGGCCAGCACGACAGCCGGGTCGCCCGGCGCGGCATGGATGAGGAAAAAGTTCAGAATCGCAATGGCCAACAAGGTCAAAATAGCCTTGGATAGCCGCGACACCACGACAGCGAATATGGTCATAGGTCCCCGTAGCATCCCGTATTTGAAATCCCGCCTAAGCGCGGGCAATCAGGAAAAGAAGGGGGCGGACCGGCAATCGGTCCGCCCGCAATATTACTTCTTGATCCAGGCGTTACGTGGACCGTCATTGATACCGATGGCCGTGGTCACCAGATCGTTGACGTTGCAACGGTAGATCGTCGGGAAGGTCAGTTCCTGCATCCAGGCGACCGGAACGTCATCGACGATTTCCTTCTGGATTTCGGCATAGGCTGCTTCGCGTTCTTCGGGTGTTACCATCGTCGCAGCAGCGGCCCATTTTTCGTCGAGTGCCAGGTTTTCATAGCCTTCGACATTGTTCCACGGGCTACCTTTTTTGATGCGATCGGCGGTATAGTTGCGCGAAACACCAAGGGCCGGATCACCGTACTGATAGAGATAGGTGAAGGCCATGTCGTAATCCCACTGGGACGTTTTTTCGTTCCACCCAGCGACATCAGAGCTGTCGATTTCGGCATTGATGCCAACTTCGCTGAGGTTCTGACGCACGGCCTCGGCCCAGCGTTGCCAGGTTTCACCATATGGCAGCGGCAGGATGCGGACAGGTTCGCCGTCATAGCCCATCTCGGCCAGAAGTTCCTTGGCCTTGTCCGGGTTGTGATCATAAATGGTCACGTCATCGGAATAGAAATTGGTGCTCGACGCAATCGGACCGGTCGCAACTTTACCAAAGCCGTTCCAGACCACATCGCGCATGAATTCCCGATCCATGGCGTACATGACAGCCTGACGGAACTTCTCGTTGGCGGTCGGACCTTCGCGGTTGTTAAGCCACATCCACGCCAGCGGTGCGAGGAATTCCCAGCCCTTTTCGGTGACACAAACACCATCCATTTCGGCCAGACGCGGGATATCCCAGTTTTCAACCGAACCGCCCGGCAGAACATCAACTTCGCCGGTTTCAAACGCCACCGCACGGGCCGCAGCATCCGGGATCACACGGTAAAAGACTTCGTCGAGATAGGGCAGGCCATCGACATAGTAGTCCTCGTTCTTGACGAGATGAATGTGGCTGCCCTTGACCCATTCCTTGAACTTGAACGGACCGGTGCCAATCGGGGTGGCGTTTGCCGGGTTGTTGGCGAAATCAGTGCCTTCGTAGATGTGCTTGGGCACAATCGGCATGGTGCCGTTTTCAAAGGCATTGATAAACGGACCAAATGGTTCCTTGAGTTTGAAGACAACCGTCATCGGATCCGGGGCGGTGATGCTTTTGACATAGGCGAGTGACGCACGCAGACGTGCATGGGTTTCACGCAGGAAAACATCGGCGGAAAAGACAACATCATCGGCGGTGAAATCTTCGCCGTCGTGCCATTTGACACCTTCATTAAGCTTGAAGGTGTAGGTCAGACCGTCGTCGGAGATTTCCCAGCTTTTGGCCAGGCTCGGCATCGGGGTCAGTTCGCTGTCATAGCGCAGCAGGCTTTCATAGATATCGCCTGCAACCAGCTGGGTCGGGCCATTCTGCACGAGGCCGAGCATCAATCCCGGTGGTTCGGGTTGAACAACGATATCAAGCCGACCGCCAGCTTCCTGTGCCGCCACTGGCGAGGCCAGGGCGGCGGCGATGAGAAAAGTAGTCACCTTTAAATATTTCATAGCATTCCCTGATTGTGTTTTGCATTTAGGTTCTTGTTTTTATTGGTGTTACGCACGTTTTGTTTTACCAAAGGCCACAAGCGCGACCCCGGCGCACAGGTTACCCGAGGTAACCCGGGGCGCTGGCATCAAGCCGGCGCAGTTGGGCGGCCCATTCCGGGTCTGGTTTGCCCTTTTGTTCATAAGAATCGTACATCGACTGGTATTGGGAGGCCGTGTGCTCGGCAACGTCATGGCCCAGCACAACCGGGGTCAGGCCCATTCCCAGCGCGGCAACTTGTGCCTTGCAGGACCGTTCAAGGTTCAAGGCAAGCTTTACCGCCTCGGCCACCGAGCGCCCCAAAAGCAGCGTCCCGTGATTGCGCAGCAACATCACCGATTTGTCGCCGAGATCGGCAACGATGCGGGCGCGTTCCTCAAGATTAAGCGCAATGCCTTCGTAGTCGTGGAAGGCAATCCGGTCGTAAAACTGTGCCGACCACTGATTAAGCGGCAGCAATCCTTCCTGATTTGATGACACCGCCACACCCGCGACCGTGTGGGTATGGAGCACGCAAACCGCATCATGGCGCGCCATGTGAACGGCCGAATGGATGGTAAAGCCCGCGGCATTCACCCCCGCACCATAGGGGTCATCAATCACGGCACCTGTTTCATCGACGGTTACCAGATTGGCTGCGGTGACTTCGTCAAACCGCAGACCGAACGGATTGAGCAGAAAGCGTTGCTCGCCCCCCGGTCCGGATGGGAGCCGTGCAGAAATATGGGTGTAGATGCCGTCATCCATGCCCTCGAGCGCGATCAACCGATAGGCCGCAGCCAGATCGCGGCGGATTTCGGATATCGATTGATCACTCATAGCATCGCGCATTAATGCCGCCCTTTCGTTATGTCGCTTTTTTGATTGCTTCAAGGCTGCGGGATGATCCCGGCGCAGTCAAGTAAATTGTCGACAATCTACAATTCGTTGCCTAGACTGATCGAAGTCATGCATCTTTCTTTGGCGTCTGTTGCGGGCTTAATTCAAAGAACTCAAATCCACCTTCTGCGGGCTTACATATGACACAGACACAGCCGTCCTCCGGCTTCCAACAGATTGATCGTGAAGGGCTCGTCCAACGGGTTGCCAAGTTGCTGAGCAAAGCAATCGTTAGCGGAAAGCTTGCACCGGGTGCGCGGTTATCCGAATCGGTTGTTGCCCGCGAACTGGGGGTCAGCCGGGCACCCGTCCGTGAAGCAGCAAGGTTGCTTGAAAGTTCGGGACTGGTGAGGTCCGAGCCGAACCGGGGATTTTTTGTGCGTCAGGTTTCGATAAAGGCGCTCAATGATCTGTATGAGTTGCGTCTGGCGATTGAGACGGCCGTGGTCGAACGTCTGGTGCAGAACTGGAACGACGAGATCGAGGAAGCCCTGAGCGCACAGGTGGCCGAACTTCACCGGGTTGCCACCGAAGAGGCCGATATCTTCACCCAGGTCGAAGCCGACATGCAGTTTCACCGGCTGATGTGTACCGGCAGTGACAACCCGAAATTCCTGCAGGTGTTCGAACAGGTCGCCATAGAAACCGAGTTCAGCATCATGCTGATCGGGCAGCTTTATGACGATCCGACCCGCATTGCAGAAACGCACGAACCGATTCTTGAAGCCCTGCGGGCACGTGATGCCACCAAGGCCGTTTCGGCCATCCGCTACCACATTTCGGAGGCGCAACGCATCGTGATCGATCAGTTCCGCCTTCTGGAAGAAGGCAAAACGTCGACATGAAATGCTTCTACGCCCCCGAAACCGAAACACATGATCCGATTTTTCGCCTGACCTATGGCAAGATCCAGCGTAATGCCGAACAGGCCGAACGCGCCAAGCTTTTGCTGGCTGGCCTTGATGCGCTTTCCCTGTCGGTAACCGAACCCGGACGCGCCCCGATTGCGGCCCTTGAAACCGTTCATACCAAGCGGTTTTTAAAGTTCCTCGAAACGGCGTGGGATGAATGGCAAAAACAGCCCGATGCTGGCCCGGAAGTCGTCCCCAACGTCTTTCCGCGTGCTGCGACATCGTCCTATCCGCACACCATTCTGGCCAAAGCGGGCTGGCATATGGGCGATACGTCTGCCCCGATTGGCCAGCATAGCTGGCAGGCGGCCTTGCGCGCCGCCGATTGCGCCATTGCCGCAACCGATGCTGTGCTGGCGGGGGATGACAAGGCCTATGCGCTGTGTCGGCCGGCGGGCCATCACACCAGTGCCGAGATTGCCGCCGGGCATTGTTTGTTAAATAATGCCGCCATTGCGGCCGCACGTCTGCGGACCGCACATGATCGCGTCGCCATATTTGATATTGATGTCCATCATGGCAACGGCACGCAGGATATCTTTTATGATCGGGGCGATGTCCTGACCGCCTCCATCCATGCCGACCCCACGGACTATTACCCGTTCTTTACCGGCTTTGCCGATGAGACCGGGTCGGGTGATGGCGAAGGATATAACCTTAATCTGCCCCTGCCTCGCACCACCACAGATGCGGCATGGCTTGCAGCAATCGATACCGCCCTTGACCGTATTGCCACATTCAATCCCGGTGCGCTGGTTCTCAGCCTTGGGCTTGATACCCACGAAGACGACCCGTTGCTTGGCATGAAAGTCAGTTGGGACGGACTGCGTCGTGCCGGTGAAAAAATTGCTGCGGCGGGCTATCCGACGGTTATTGTGCAAGAGGGTGGATATCTGACACCATCGCTGACCACGTCGCTGACATCTTTTCTTTCGGGTTATTTGGGCGCAAAAATACCCGCACTTGAGAGAAACTGACCCGCATCAGCCACCAATGGCGGGTTTGATCGCAACCGCATATACTGCAAAACAAAATGGCCGCCCCATATCAGGGCCTCATCATCAGAACGGGAGTTTCACATGAACCATCGGCCGAATTCGCTCCACATGTCCGACATCGCACATTCGATGCATCCGTACACCAATATGCGACTGCACGAAGAAAAGGGCCCGATGATCATGGCCGAGGGCAATGGCGCCCGCGTCACCGACAGCGAAGGCAAGGAATATATCGAAGGTCTTGCCGGGCTTTGGTCGGTTGCGGTTGGCTTTTCTGAAACCCGTCTGGCCGATGCGGCCTATGCGCAGCTTAAACGCCTGCCCTATTACCACAGCTTTGCCCACAAGGCGCACGAGCCATCGATCCGTCTGGCCGAAAAGCTGGTGGAAATGACGCCTGAGGGCCTGAACCGCGTGTTCTTTACCAATTCCGGATCGGAAGCCAACGACACCGTCGTCAAGATGGCCTGGTTCCTTAATAACGGTTTGGGTCGCCCGGAAAAGAAGAAGTTCCTGTCGCGCACCAAGGCCTATCACGGGATTACGATTGCCTCGGGCTCCCTGACCGGGCTTGCTGGCAACCAGAAGGACTTTGACCTTCCGGCTATTCCGGTGACGCATCTGAGCTGCCCGCATTTCTGGCGTTATGGCGAAGAGGGCGAGACGGAAGCAGAATTCACCGCGCGCCTTTTGAAGGAACTTGAAGACACCATCATCGCCGAAGGCCCGGAAACCATTGCGGCCTTTATTGGCGAACCGGTAATGGGTGCGGGCGGTGTTATGACGCCGCCGGAAGGCTACTGGCCGGGTGTGGTGGAAATCTGCCACAAGTACGACATTCTGGTTGTTTCCGACGAAGTCATTAACGGTTTCGGCCGGACTGGTGCCCGTTTTGGCTGTGAAAAATATGGCTTCACGCCGGACATTCTGGTGACATCCAAACAGCTGACCTCGTCCTACATGCCACTTGCGGCGATTGTGGTGAATGACAAGGTCTATAACGCGATTGCCGATAACACCGCCAAACTTGGCAATTTCGGCCACGGCTTCACCGGCACCGGACATCCGGTTGCCTGTGCGGTTGGTCTGGAAAACCTCAACATCATCGAAGAGCGCGATTTGATGGGCAACGCCAAACGCCTGGAGCCGATGTTCCAGGATGGCTTGCGCGCCTTTTCCGATCATCCGTTGATCGGTGAAATTCGCGGTGTCGGCCTGATTGCCGGCCTTGAGATGGCAGACAAAAAAACCAAACAACCGTTTGGCAAACCGGGCACGGTTGCCGCCAAGGTCGTGGCCCTTGCCGCCGAAGAAGGGCTTATTTGCCGCAATGTCTATGACACGGTGGCACTCTGCCCACCGCTAATCGTGACCGAGGATGATGTGCGCGAAATCCACACCCGCCTCGGCCGTGCCCTTGACCGGGCGCTTGATTGGGCGAAGTCCGAAGGGATGCTGTGATCAGGAAGTGACGACCGACAAGGTCACGACACCTCAAAAACAAAGCCGGAGACAAGATGTTCACTTGTCTCCGGCTTTTTGTTTCTTCTGATGACGAAAGGTGTTCTGCAAAATAAATCTAAGGTACAGCGCAACTTGAACGACAACAATTCATCCCAATATCAATCCGATAAACATTTCCGTCGGTGGAGAAGGTATTGAACAAGCGTCGTTTCTGGCCGTTGACAGTTTTCTGTGTATCTATCGCTCTGGTTGTTATTTCACTTGCGACCCTTGGCGGTGACTATGAACTTCATCCCGCCATTGTCATTGCGGCTTTGATGTCGAGCATTGCTGCGTTCTTTGCTGGCTACTTTTTGCCCAATGAGCTTGTTTGGGATGATCGTCGATCAACAGATAACGAAGAAACGAACGGTCACGCTGGTCTGGAGAACATCAAGGATTACCTTGAAATCTCTTTGTCGCCTTGTCTGATCATCAACCAGAACCGACAGATTCTTGAGAGCAATCATATTCTTGAGAACCTTTGGGGCGTCTCAAGAAACCGCCTTAAAGAAGCACATATTACCTTTAACAATCACTCCTCAAGCGACGACGTTTGGGACATCGAAACGTCCCAACTGGCAATTGGCAAGTCTGGCTATCTTGCCGGAGAGCTTTGCCTGCGCGGCAAGGTGAAAAGTCACGGTGTGTTTCATCTGACTTGGGTGGGGTATCCCGGGCCTGACGATCGGGCACTGTTTATTGAGATCGCCGAACCCCTGTCCGAAGCCAAATTTGGCGAGAACCGAAGAATTGAAATGATAGAGGCCTTGCGGTTGCGTGACGATGACCGCTCCTTGCTAAAAGAGCTCAATCATGGCTTGAGAACCGAACTGCAAGGGTTGCTCGGCATGATCGAGCTTCTGAGAGGTGGCCCCGATCCCAAGCAACAAACAAAATATCTTGATGCGCTTGATAGCTCTACCAAGTTGATTCTTGAGAGTGTTGATACCCTCATAGATTTCTTCGAAATCGACGAGTACTCCGGCAAGGCTGGCAACGTTTACAGCATTGACGAGCTTTTACGTGGCCTTTCCGATACTCTGAACCGTCGCACCGATTCCGATACTTTCGAGGTGCTGTACGATACAGATCGCTCTGTTTTCCGAAATGTACGGTTCCCGCGGGAGGTTCTTGAAAAGCTTATTGGCCATCTTGTGGCGCATATCGTCCAGACCGAGCTGGACGGATCCATCTTAGTCAGGCCAAGAATTTTTGAGAGTAATAACAGTGCGACTGAACTGAGCATTGAGGTCCTGCAGAACTCAGCGACGTTGCCCCGGATCAAAACCGGCTCCATTCACGATCCCGACAAGATCAGTCTTGATCTTGAAATCGCAAGGCGCCTTGCGGGTGCCGTCAAAGGCGAACTGCAGGCTGGCCGCTTTTTCGCAGATAATCCCGGCTTTAAACTGACGTTAAAGGGGGTTGTCACGGACGATATGGGAGCCGCCTTTGTTGTCCCGAACCATCTGAAAAACCTTCGCGCTCTGATCATTGATGACAATCCAGCATCTCGCGAGGTGCTTCAGGAACTTGCCCACGAAATAGGGTGGCATGCAGACGTCGCTGCGTCGGGAGAGTCTGCATTGCATATGATGAATTTTAAATCCGCCCTTGATGCGGCCTATGACATCGTACTGGTCGATTGGCGTATGCCAGACATTGACGGCTGGGATACCTCACAAAAAATCCGCGAGGAAATCGATGGTGGGAAGCTTCCTATTATCGTGATGATCACGGCACACAGTCACGATTTTCTGTCAAAAAGCTCCCTGGACCGATCAAAAGTCATCAACGGATTTCTTACCAAGCCGGTCAGTGTAACCATGTTGCTTGACGCGGTTGCTGATGCCATGGCCCACAAATATGAGCCTGACAAATTTGTGCTCGCGAACATCGAGAAACAGCCGGAGGTCGACATGTTAGCGGGACGGAAAATTCTGGTTGTTGATGACAATGCCATGAACCTTGAGGTCGCCAAGGAGTTCCTGTCTTTGTACGGGGCAAAGGTCATTACGGCCGGTGGCGGATATGGAGCAATTTCGACAATCCAGAACGCCGCCAGTGCGCTTGACCTTGTTCTGATGGATATACATATGCCTGATCTTGATGGCTTGTCTGCGGTCAAGCAGATCAGGTCACTTGGTTATCTTTCTTTGCCAATTGTCATTATGACAGCAAATACATCGGAAACCGTGCGCAGCGATTGCTTTAAATCAGGGGCGCAAGACGTGGTGCAAAAGCCGTTTCTGGCAAAAGAGATTGCTGCAACCATTGTCAACAACCTGCGTGAAAAACCAGCCGAGACGTCGGACAAGGAATATATCAACTTATCAGAACGCGCGACGTCACTTGCAGGTGAATTCGGCATCGACCTTAAATCTGCGATTGGCAATTTTGATGGCAGCATCGCATCATATAATCGTGCGCTTGAAAGCCTTATCCTTGATATCGGACGTGTCCGCGGTCAATTGGCCAAACATACTCCAGAAAATGTGCAAGAGGACATTGTAAGAGAACTCCAAACACTGGGTGGTATGCTGTCTCTGGTCGGTGATCCCAAGGGCAGTGAGTACGCGAAGTCACTGGCCAATGACTTCGCGATGGTTAAGGCAAATCAGTCGGATCAAGATGCACTCAAGCACTCTATTACGCGGTTTGTTGCGCACCTTGATCATGTTTCGCATATTGGCAAATTGCTGATTTCATATCTCGCGACTGAGTTGGGACGCGCCAGCGATAACGTAAGTGTTTAACCACCGGATTTTTGCGTCTGGTTTGTTATTCTGAGTTACTTTTCGCAATGGGTTTGATCATCTCGGCAACAATGTCGAAGTCAAGATTGCGTAGATGGTTTTCCATGACTGCTACTTGATCGTGAGAGGTCAATTCCGCCAGCTCTGATGTCACTTGTTTGAATTTTTCCATCGCATCAGCACTTCCAGCTTCAAGCAAATTCAACAAGTTTATCAGCTCCTCGTTCTGGCCGTTGGCTGGCGCGGTTTCTGATACGCCATTCGTCAGCCACGCTTCGATAAGGATTGCCGTATCTTCGACAGTTTTGGCAAACTCATCGAACTGCGTTTTCAAGGTGGAGACGCCTTCTTCAAGTGTGACGTTTTCAAGTTTCTTGCCGTGTGCAGCCGCCTTGAGGGCGGCAACTTGCGATGCGGCACCTTGCAACGTATGCAGCAACATCGCACAGGTTTTAGCATCTTCATCGGACAAAGCCGTACGCAGTTTATCGATGATCTCGCGTGCCTGGGGCGGGAACAAGCCGGCAATCCTGATCAACAGGGCCTCGTTGCCGTGAACCAACGTCAGTCCCCTTTGCTTATCCCAGAGGGGTAATGTCTCGTCAGAGACAGTTGGCGCCGCCGGATCTGCTGATGCAGGGGGGCTGGCAGTGTTGTTGCGATCAGGGATTTCCGACACGGCCGTTTGAGGTTTTGCGGCCGATACATGCGGGGTTACCGGAATTGATTGGCCGCGACTTTGTTCAACGCATGCTCTTATTCTGGTGATGAGGCTCTGCGGTTCGATCGGTTTGGTCAGGAAGTCATTCATCCCGGCATTGAGGGCTGCCTTCTTTTCCTCAACAAGCGCACCAGCTGTCAGGGCAATGATCGGCAGATTTTCCAGTTTCAGGTTGTTGCGAATAAACCGCGTAGCTTCGTACCCGTCCATGCCGGGCATCTGAATATCCATCAGCACCACGTCAAACATCAGAGATGTTTTTTCGAGCAGTTCAATGCATTTCTCTGCGCTTTCGACGGCCACAGAATGCGCGCCATTTCTTTTAAGTATTTGATGTGCGACTTCGCGGTTCAGGGCACTGTCATCAACGACAAGAACCTTGATATCAGCCAGCCAGTTCGCATTCAAAGAGGCTGTGCTTGTGAGCTCCAGCACTTTATTCAGACGACCGGTTTTCGCCGAAACGATTTCGTTGACGGTGTTAAACAGGGTGGAGCCGTCAATCGGTTTATTGACGATTGCATCGACCAGCCTGCTTGCGTCTATTTCGGCAATTTTATCTTTGTCAAAGGCCGAAATCATCAGGGCTGCGGGCAAGGTGTCCTCACCGACTTCATCTGCAAGCATTTGAATAGCGCGCAACCCATCGAAGTCGGGCAATTGCCAATCAATGATAATGGCATCTGGCAGCCGCCTGTTGTTTTTGTGGCGTTGCATATACTCATCTACCAGCTCTTGGCCGGTGGAAAGCGCAATTGCACGCCACCCTAAAGACGTCGCCAGTTCTTTCAAACGCAAGCAGTCAGCCTGATTGTCTTCGACAATAAAGACAAACAGGGGGTCAGACCCGGTATCTTGTTCGTCACTGCCATCTGCTTTGACCAGTTCAAACGGAATGGTCACAGCAAAGGTGCTGCCTTTTCCAGGTTCGCTTACAAGGCTGCAAGTTCCGCCCATCAAATCGGCCATTTTTCGTACAATCGACAGACCAAGTCCTGTTCCGCCAAATTTGCGCGACGTGCTGCTGTCGGCTTGCGAAAATGGCTGGAACAATTTTGCCTGCACGTCTTGGGGGATGCCTATGCCGGTATCGGTTACCGAGAAATGCAAAGTGACATTGTCTGCCGTATCGGCATTTTGTGTTTCGACCAGTTCGGCTTTGAGCGTGACAGAACCTTTTTCCGTGAATTTGATGGCATTGCCCACAAGGTTGGTCAAAATTTGACCAAGGCGGTTACCATCGCCAATCACCAAGTCCGGCACGCCCGTTCCAATTTCACTTGTCAATTTTATGCCAGCGTTCTCAGCCTGATTCTTAAGAACTGTCTCAACCTCGGTCAGTTTTTCTTTTGGGGCGAAGACAACCTTTTCAAGGGTCATCTCGTCGGCTTCGATCTTTGCAAGATCGAGAACGTCATTCACGATGCCAAGCAAAGAACGACCTGCAAGATTGATCTTGTTCAGATAATCCCGATGGCGATCAGGCAAGTCATCATCAAACAACAGGCTGGTCAGACCGATAATCGCATTGAGCGGCGTTCTGATTTCATGACTGATATTGGCCATGAAGGCGCCCTTGGCTTCACTTGCCTTCAGGGCGGCTTCTTTTGCGGCAAGCAACACCGCCTCTGCACGGCGGGCCTCGGTCAGGTCACGTAGGGACACAATGACAATTGTTTTGCCCGAAAGCTGCGCCGGGGCGAGGCTTATTTCAATCGGGAAGGTTGAGCCGTCCTTCCTTTGTGCGATGATTTCTCTGTCACGACCCATCGCCACCAAACCAGGGTTTGTCATATACTGCTTCATGCCCGCTTCATGGGCGGCGACGTCTTGAGGTCTGACAAATATGCTGACGGAACGGCCGAGCAGTTCATCTGTGTCATAGGCAAATGTTGATCCGGCCTGATCGTTGGCAAGAGTGATGATGCCTTGATCATCAATCACCAGCATTGCCTCGGGTGCTGCGGCGAGAATTCCGCGAAACAGTTCCTCCTGCTCCTTTAGTCTGTCTGCAGCAACAATTTGCTCGTCTAATAACTGCTCCTGCCGTCCCTTGCGCCACGAGGTATATAAAGTCATCAGGACAACAAGGATGGTGATAAAGAAGGCGAGCGCGACAACACCTACTGGTCGAAGGAATGCGGTATAGATGCTGCGCATCGGCTTGCCAAAGATGTAGGTGATCTGGCCACTTGCCGCGTTGGAAGTGCCTTGGGTTGTCGCACTTGCGGTCAGAAGTTCGCCAAATTCGCTGTCAAACATCTGAAGTCGACTATCTGCACCCCAAGGAAGTGCAATTTGACGAGATAATTTGTCCCATGCAGGGGCATCACCCGTTTCAAAGGCGAAATTTCGGCTAGCGTCTGGATAGGCGAGAATCTGGGCATTCCGATCAAGTGCAATCGCCAGAAGATCGTGCGCCTCAGTTGCAAGACTCTCGGCAAGCACCCCCTCGGCATCGACATTCAGAATGGCGATACCAAACAGCTGCTGACTGTTGTCAAAAATCGGCGAGACAAAACGAACCGTGGGCTCGAAAGGCTCTACAATTTCGCCAAACTCTCTGTTCAGATTAATATCGGAAATCCAAATGTCGCCGGGACGCAAAGAATTGGCGGCCTGCATGTAGGGTTCTTGAGCTTTTTCCTGAAGCCGTGACTGATCAAATTTAACGAGATGGCCGTCTTCGTACTGAACCCGGACCAGCTCGCGTCCATTATTGGCGACACCAACAATGCGTGCTTGGGTAACGGCCTCAGAAGACAGCATGAAGGCGACAAAGGAATCTGCAATTTGATCTTTCCAGACGGCGGGCGCGACCTTTTCATCATCAAGATAACTCTGAAAAGATGCCATTGACTGAACGCTTGTCGCAAAGAAGCTCACGGCTGCTTTGTAATCCGAGTAATTATCCTGATGCGCGTCGATTGCCTCAGCTGTGCGGTCAATCAGCTCATCAGAAAATGTCGATATATTGGTTCGCCAGATATAAACAGCGGTCGCCAAACACACCAACAAAGACAAGCCCAACAGCAAGGTTGTTGACGAAATCGCGATTGGCTGCCGCAGAAAGGCGATAACACTTAGGTCTTTGTCATAGGCTTGATGGAAATTCTTCCTCCGCGAGATCATCTGCCACCAGATAATGCTTGAAACAGCAAATGACAGAGCCGCGGCAAGCGCAGAAATCAGCCATGGGCTAAGCAGACCAATGCTTTGTGATAGACCAGGTAAAACGGCTGTCTGCATCAACCAGTCGCGCCCCTTGACCTTAATCTGACGCGATTGGGTCAGTCTTTCCGATGGTTGCTGCCCGGACGTGTCCGACACAAAGAATGGTTCGGACTCCGACAAATCGGTAAGTGTCAGGCTGATATTGCCAAGGTTGGGTTCAAAGTCATACAGGACCTCGTCAACGACGAGTGGTGCGTAAGACCAACCGGCGATCGCCTGTTCCCTTTGATCCGGAGTGCCGATCGGCATACCCGGATGGTAAACAGGCAACAGCACCAAGAAGCCGCGTCTGACATTACCATCGGCCTGAACAAGCGTAATCGGCTGGGTCAGTCTTACATCGCCGGTGCGTGCTGCTTCGAGCGCGGCAGCCCGTCGGTTTGCCTCAGATGCGATATCAAGACCCGTGGCGCCTTCGTTCCCCGCAAGGGGATAGATATACTGAATAACAAACCGGTCACCGGAATTTGGGGATAGTTCGCGAATGCCAAAATCGGGAAAATCATCAGCGCGGGCACGCTCAAGGAATTGCTGAGTATCTTCGGCCTCAACAAACTTGATATAGCCAAAACCGCGCGCACCGGGGAACTCCCGCCTGTTTTCACGCGACACAATATAGCGTTGTATTTCGGCTCGGGTCAGGTTTTCGGGGCCAGCCGTGATGACCACACCACGCAAACCACGCAAACCGTACTCGTAGACACCAAAGCGGGTTTTGACCAGTTCTTCGGCCTGATCCGTCAGTCGCAACAACTCGGCGTTGATGGCCTCTTCGTTTCGGGTGTTCCAGGACCAACCAAGCGCAAATGAGATGAGCAGCCCAAGCAATAAAGCCAGGGCAGGTATGGCAATGATTGAGCCCGTCGAGCTGCCCTTATCACGTTCTGCCGTCACTGCGTTGGCAACGCCTTGCCGCACTGGTTCTTTCATGTGTAAACAGCCCACAGAGTGTATCTACAAAAAGTTGTAAGATACTATGTTTGGACGATCATCAAAGAGAACAAGGTGCTAGGTGAATTCGAACGCGAATAACCATGGTGCTTTCAAAACTTGCAACACGGAGCTCCAAAAACAAGAAAGGCCCGCATCAGCAGGCCTTTCCAAGGTTATGCGTCACAGATTCTAAATTTATGTGTCGCGTTTCCAGTTTTATGAGTCAATTCACAGTCAAGGTCGCTTATACGTCGAGGTTCGCGACCTTTAGTGCGTTCGACTGGATGAAGTCGCGGCGGGGTTCGACGACGTCGCCCATGAGGGTGGAGAAGACTTCCTCGGCCTCGTCGGCGTGGGCGACTTTGACCTGCAGCAGCGAACGGACGTTCGGATCGAGCGTGGTTTCCCAAAGCTGATCCGGGTTCATTTCACCCAGACCTTTATAGCGCTGGACCGAAATGCCGCGGCGGCCATATTCCATCACCGCATTGACCAGATCGACCGGACCGTTGATTTTCCAGGTCTTGTCCTTGGCAACGAATTCTGCACCCTTTTCAAACAGTTCGCGCAGTTCGCCAAGGATACCGGCAATCGCACGCGCCTCGGCCGAGCGCAGGATGTTGCCATCAATCACGTGACGCTGTTCAACGCCGCGCAGCATCCGCCAGAGCACGATTTCATCGAGCGGTGCTTCGCCGTGCCAGCCGCGATCATAGTCTTCTTCAAGGGTATCAAGATGTTTGGCGAGCGTTTCGGCCGCTTCGAGGCGTTTGCCATCGTCATCAAGCAATGCCGGGTTCAACGCACCGGCAAGCGTTGCCTGTTCGAGCACGGAGATCGGAAGCTTGATCGATAGCGGCTCCAAGAAGCCCTTGGCCTTACGCGCCAGTTCGACCACACGCACAAGATCAGGCCCCGCAAGCTGTTGGCCACCGGAAAGGGTAAGCACGGCTTCTTCGGTGCCCTGTGCGGTCAGGTATTGCTCCATCTCGCGGTCGTCCTTGAGATACTGGACCGAGTTACCGCGTTTGGCGCGATAAAGCGGCGGCTGCGCGATATAGAGATAGCCGCGCTCGATCAATTCAGGCATCTGACGGTAGAAGAAGGTCAAAAGCAGGGTTCGGATATGCGCACCATCGACGTCGGCGTCAGTCATGATGATGATTTTGTGGTAACGGGCCTTTTCGATATTGAAGTCATCGCGGCCAATACCGGTACCCATGGCGGTAATCAGGGTGCCGATTTCCTGACTTGAAAGCATCTTGTCAAAGCGTGCGCGTTCGACGTTGAGGATCTTACCGCGCAGCGGCAGGATGGCCTGGAAACCACGTTCACGGCCCTGTTTGGCCGAACCACCTGCGGAATCACCCTCCACGATGAACAGTTCGGCTTTGGACGCATCGCGTTCCTGACAGTCAGCCAATTTGCCCGGCAGGGACGAGATATCAAGCGCGCCCTTGCGGCGGGTCAGTTCACGTGCTTTACGGGCCGCTTCACGGGCAGAGGCGGCTTCGACCACCTTGGAGACGATCTTGCGCGCGTCCTGCGGATGTTCTTCAAGCCATTGGGCAAGCTTGTCATTGACGATGTTTTCAACCACCGGACGGACTTCGGACGAGACCAGCTTGTCCTTGGTCTGGGATGAGAATTTCGGATCCGGAACCTTGACCGAAATCACGCAAGACAGGCCTTCGCGGGCATCATCGCCGGAAAGGGCGACCTTTTCCTTTTTGGCGATGCCGCTTTCCTGAGCGTAGTTGTTGATCTGACGGGTCAGAGCGGCACGGAAACCGGCCATGTGCGTCCCGCCATCACGCTGCGGGATGTTGTTGGTAAAGCACAGCGTGGTTTCGTGGTAGCTGTCATTCCATTGCAGGGCGACTTCGACGGTGATGCCGTCTTTTTCGCCTTCGATGCAAATGGCTTCTTCGATCTGACGCGCCTTGTTACGGTCAAGATATTCGACAAAGGCGCGAATACCGCCTTCGTAATGCAGCTTGGTTTCGGTCGGCTCACCACTGCGTTCATCACGCAGCGTCAGGATCACGCCAGAGTTCAGGAAGGCCAGTTCGCGCAGGCGGTGTTCCAGTGTCGGCAGGTCGAAATCGGTCATAGTGAAGATTTCGGCATCCGGGTAGAAGGTGACTTCGGTCCCCGAAAGCGGCGTGCCATCCGCGGTCAGCGGTGCATCGCCAACAACCTCAAGCGGCTTGATCGCGTCCCCACCGGAAAACTCCATGTAGTGTTCTTTGCCGTTACGCCAGACGCGGAGCTTGAGCAGCGTCGAAAGCGCGTTCACCACCGACACACCCACGCCGTGCAGACCACCGGAAACCTTATAGGAGTTCTGGTCGAATTTGCCGCCGGCATGCAGCTGGGTCATGATGACCTCGGCGGCGGAAACGCCTTCTTCCTTGTGCATGTCGGTCGGAATGCCACGGCCGTTATCGCGGATGGTGGCAGAACCATCACCGTTAAGCTGTACCCAGACGGTATCGCAGTGACCGGCCAAGGCTTCGTCGATTGCGTTGTCGACGACTTCGTAGATCATATGGTGCAAACCGGTACCGTCATCGGTATCGCCGATATACATGCCCGGACGTTTGCGCACAGCTTCAAGGCCCTTAAGAACCTTGATCGATTCTGCGCCATACTCCTGCGACTGTTCACCAGTGTTCGGCGTTTCGGTTTCGTTGGTCATAGGGTCAGAACCTCGGCATTCACTGAGTGGTTTCAAGGGTCAGTGTGGCATCTTCCACGCGGAAGAATTGCGCACGACCGTCCAAACCTTCAAACAGCGCCCGGTCCGTGCCTGTCATCCAGGCCTGGACGCCAAGCGCCACGATTTCATCAAACAAGTGGCTGCGGCGTTCTGCATCGAGATGCGCAACCACTTCATCAAGCAACAAGAGCGGGCCAGCCCCGCGTGCCTTTGTCTGCAGGCGGGTATTGGCCATAATGATCGACAGCAACAACGCCTTTTGTTCCCCGGTGGAACATTGATCCGCCGACTGGCCCTTTGCATCGTGCCAAACCAGCAGATCACTGCGTTGCGGGCCGACCACCGCCCCGCCGTAGGTCGCATCACGTGAACGTCCGTCGCGCAATGCGGCCCGCATTTTATCTTCGACCTCGACCGCTGGCAGGTTTTCGAGCCAGTCTTCAAGGTCCCCGGTCAAAGCCAGACGGGCGGCCGGAAACGGTCCGATCGCCATGGTCCCGGCACGTCGCAGCCGTTCAAGCAATTCTGCACGTGCGACCGCAACCGCAATGCCATGACGCACCATCGAATCCTCGATCGAGGTCAGCCATTTATCGTCAGCCTTGCCTTCCTTAAGCAGCTTGGCGCGTGAGCGCAGCGAATGCTCGTAGGCGGCAACGCGGCTGCTGTGATCGGGATCAAGGCCATATACCAGCCGATCCAGAAAGCGCCTGCGCGCCGACGGACCATCCAGAAACAGTCGATCCATTTGCGGCGTCAGCCAGACCGCGGCACAAACCCGCCCCAATGCGGCCTGCCCACGTTGGGCCTGTCCATCGATGCGCACAGCACGGCGTTCGCGGCCCTGTTCAAGGGCGGCCGGATCAAGCCCGGTGCCCAATTGAAACGCTCCGTCCGGCGTATCGACATCTGCCGCAACGGCCCAGGCCCGAAGTGCGCCGGTATCGGCTGGCGGGGTGCTTCGGGCGATTTCGCCCAGCTTGGCCCGGCGCAATCCACCGCCCGGTGCCAGAAGCGAGACAGCCTCAAGCAGGTTGGTCTTGCCCGCCCCGTTTGGCCCCGTCAGCACGACCGGCGAGCTGTCGAGCGACAGTCGCAGGCCTTCGTAACAGCGAAACTCGCTGAGCTGGATGCGGGAAACAGCAAGACGGCCTGTCATCGACACCCCGTCTTTTGGCATGAGGTTATTGGCAAGAGCAGCCACAGCTTGATCGTACTAACCGTCAAACACGCATCGGCATCAGAACGTACAATGCCGAAAGGTCGTCGGTGTCACGCAGGATGGTCGGGCTGGATCCGTCCGACATCAGAAGGTTAAGCGTATCGCCCTTAACCTGCTTGGCGATGTCGAGCAGATAGCGCGAGTTAAAGCCGATTTCGATATCCTCGGCATCATAGTTGATTTCAAGTTCCTCGGACGCGGTGCCGTGTTCGGGGCTGGAAGCCGAAAGGGTCAGGGTATTGCCCGACAGAACAACCTTCACCGCACGGGATTTTTCAATCGAGATCGCCGATACACGGTCGACCGCATCGGCAAATGCCTTGCATTCGATATCAAGGGTCTTGTCATTGCCCGACGGGATCACGCGTTCGTAATCCGGGAAGGTACCGTCAATCAGCTTGGAAGTCAGAACCGCATCGCCGAAACCAAAACGGATTTTGGTATCAGACAGCGCGATATCGACGGCTTCGCCGGTTTCCTCGATCAGTTTGCGCAGTTCACCAACGGTTTTGCGCGGCACGATCACGCCCGGCATGTTTTCCGCACCATCAGGCAGCGGGGCCTCGACGCGCGCCAGACGGTGACCATCGGTTGCAACTGCGCGCAGGATCTTGGTGCCTTCGGCGTCGGTGGCATGGAAATAGATCCCGTTGAGGTAATACCGGGTTTCCTCGGTCGAGATCGCGAATTCGGCGCGGTCAATCAGGCCGCGCAGCTCAGCCGCTGCCAGACCGAAGCTGACCGGAAGGTCGCCCCCCGACATGACCGGGAAATCATCAACCGGCAGAACGGCAAGATTGAACTTCGAACGACCAGCCGAAAGGGTCAGACGGCCTGCACCCGGCTCAAGCGAGATTTGCACCTGGGAGCCTTCGGGCAGCTTGCGCACGATTTCATACAGGGTATGGGCAGGGGTCGTGGTCGCGCCCGGTTCGGACACCTCGGCCGTCGTGGTTTCGATGACTTCGAGGTCCATATCGGTCGCGGTCAGCGCAAGACGATCATTCTCTGCCCGGAGCAAAATATTGGACAGAATCGGAATGGTGTTACGTCGTTCAACAACGCTTTGAACATGGGTCAGCGATTTCAACAGCGCCGCGCGTTCGATGGTCAGCTTCATGCCCGTCCTATCCGTCTGTCAGTATTCGTTTAACAAATTGATTTTTAATCGATTTTCTTACCTGACCCACACCCTTTCGGGTGCGGAAATCGCATTATAACATGCTGGCTTGGAAATCGAAGGATTTTTACGGCCTAAACCCAAGCAAATAAAAGGAGTCGGCGGACAAAAATACGCCCCGAACGCGCAAAGCAGCGCAAACCGTGCGACTCGCAGTTTCGACGATAAAATTGCAGCTAAAAATCCAGATGATTCAAAAACAAAATCCGCCGGAAAACACGGCGGATTTCATCATGAATCACAACAATTCGACACGCTTTTACGCGCAATCAGCTTTCGAGCATCCGACGCAGAAGATCGATATCTTCGCAGAGTGACGGATCCGTTCCGTGCAGTTCTTCGATCTTGCGCACGGCATGCATCACCGTGGTGTGGTCACGACCACCAAACTTGCGGCCGATTTCCGGCAGCGAATGGGTGGTGAGCTGCTTGGACAGATACATTGCCACCTGACGCGGACGGGCGACCGCACGCGCACGGCGGGCGGAATGCATGTCGGACACCTTGATGTTGAAATGCTCAGCCACGCGTTTCTGGATTTCCTCGATCGAAACCCGGCGCTCGGAAGCGCGCAGGACGTCGTGGAGGATGTCCTGGACCATTTCCAGCCCGATCTCGCGACCGACCAGTTGGGAATGAGCAATCACGCGGTTAAGCGCGCCTTCGAGTTCACGCACGTTGGCGGTGATCTTGTGGGCAAGGAATTCCATGACGCGCTGGGGCAGTTCGACACCCTGACGTTCAGCCTTGGCCTCCAAAATGCCCAGACGCAGCTCGTAGGTGGTGGCGTGAATATCGGCAACAAGGCCAGAGCCCAGACGCGACCGCAGGCGTTCCTCGATATCTTCGAGATCGGAGGGCGATTTATCCGCCGACACAATGATCTGACGGCCCTGATCGACAAGTGCGTTAAAGGTGTGGAAGAATTCTTCCTGGGTCGAATCCTTGCCCGAGATGAACTGGACATCATCAACCATCAACACATCGACCGAGCGGAACTGGTCCTTGAAATCGACCGTGTTCTTGTCGCGCAGCGCCCGAATAAAGCGATACATAAATTTCTCGGCCGAGAGGTAGATCACCGTACGATGCGGCTGGGTGCGGCGAATATGCCAGGCAATCGCATGCATCAGGTGGGTTTTACCAAGACCAACGCCACCATAGAGGAACAGCGGGTTGAACGGGACCGATTCGGCCTCTGCCAGCCGGCGGGCGGCGGCATAGGCGAACTCGTTTGGTTTGCCCAGCACGAAGTTATCAAAGGTGTAGCGCGGATCCAGGGCAGCCGAGATGCCGTCATCAGACATGCTGGCAATGGCGGTGCGGCCTGATCCATTTGACGGGGACGGCGCAATGACCACGGTATTGTTTTCCGAGGAATGGCTTGGGGAATGGCCTGAGGAATGGGAAGTGCGCGCGGATTTGGTACGCGCGGTCGTGGCGTTTGCCGATGTCGACTTGGCCGAAGAAGAACCCGAAGCAGACGCATCGTTCTGCGCAGTCGCGCCCGAAACGATATTGATTTCAACGAAATGCACATCGGAATCTTCGGCGTGCCAGAAATTCTGGATACGGTCGAGATAGTGCTGCGTCACCCAGTCACGCATGGCACGAGTCGGTGCACCCAAACGAGCCACGCCGGCTTCTACGGCCATCAGGGCAACCGGTTCCAGCCAATAGCGATAGGCCGTTGCGCCAAATTCGGCGCGCAGCTTTTCGCGTACGACTTGCCAGGTTGCCACTGCGTGATCATCAAGTGCTGCGTGCTGGTCACCCGCAATCCCCCCGTTGGATTGCCCAAGTGCCGATTGTGTGTCCCTCACGGCGTGCTGCACTGTAAGAACCTTTCCCCGATATCCCGATTTCACCACCACAAAGACCGCAAAAGACAAAACGATACTGTGTCGCGTTGATCACCGCAGTGACCAACACGTTGGCCTTCCACAAAATCAGGAAGTGTACTCGCGCCTTTTGTTTTTAGTTCTTCGTCACTGGTCGCTTTGCGCGGCCTGCGAAGTTCAAACACTGTACTGATGTGACCCACATCAGGCAAGGCGATCTTTAACAGAACGTTAAAAGGATTTCGCAACCAAAACGGCCCTTGTTTTCTGCGGTTTCTTGCACCCGCGCAACCAAGGAACAAAAGGTGATTCTGCGAAATCCGGGCAGCGAAAAGGCCGCACCCAAGGTGCGGCCTTCGACTCGCCATCCCGTAAGGGATAAATTAAAGCGCTTTGATACGCGCGGTCAGGCGCGAAACCTTGCGAGCAACGGTGTTCTTGTGCAGAACACCAAGCTGTGCGCCACGCGCCATTTCCGGCTCGGCGATTTTCATCGCAGCCAGAGCAGCATCTTTATCGCCAGTGTTCAGCGCAGCCTCGACCTTCTTAACGAAGGTACGAATGCGACCGATACGTGCACCATTAACTTCTGCACGTGCGGCGTTGCGGCGAATGCGCTTCTTGGCCGATTTATGGTGAGCCATTGCGAACCTGTCTCTTCAAACAAATGTTACGTAATTCGGAGCGCGGCTTATAGCTCTGTCCGAAACCCTCGTCAACCCCCGATACCGCCATAATGCCTCAATTTCTGCGGCTTCGGACTCTTTTGCGCCGCAAGGCAGATATGCAGGCACGGAATCAGAGGTCAACTTGCCCTGATCACCCCGCAATCAGCGGTGCTTGAAGGCGGGCTTACGTTTCTCGCCAAAGGCTTTCATGCCTTCGGCGCGATCTTCGAGTGCGAAGGTCGAATGGAATTCGCGACGTTCGAACATCAGGCCTTCGGTCAGGGTCATCTCATAGGCCTTGTTGACCGATTCCTTGACCTTCATCGATACCGGACCCGAGAAGGAGGCGATCTTTTCGGCCAGTTGCATGGCTTCATCAAGCAGCGAGTCGGCCGGAACGATTCGCGCCACCAGTCCGGCACGTTCGGCTTCCTCGGCATCCATCATGCGCCCGGTCAGACACATTTCCATCGCCTTGGCCTTGCCAACCGCACGGGTCAGGCGCTGTGTCCCGCCTGCACCGGGAATGGTGCCGATGGTGATTTCCGGCTGACCGAACTTGGCGGTGTCGGCGGCAATCATGATGTCGCACATCATCGCCATTTCACAGCCACCGCCCAATGCGAATCCGGCGACTGCGGCAATGGTCGGCTTGCGGCAGCTTGCAACGCGGGTCCAGCCCTTGGTGATGAAGTCGTTCTTATAAACGTCCATATAGTCGTAATCGGCCATTTCCTTGATGTCGGCACCGGCGGCAAAGGCGCGTTCCGACCCGGTAATGACGATGGCGCGGATGTCTTCATCGGATTCGAAATCATCAAGAGCAGCACCGATATCCTTGATCAGCGCATCACACAGCGCATTGAGCGCCTTGGGACGGTTAAGCGTGATCAGGCCGACATTGCCCTTTTTCTCGGCGATGATGTTTTCATAAGACATGCAAGTGATCCTTTTATCGCTGTTCGGCCCGCGGGACTCCGGGTGTGAGTCGCTGTGGGGTTATCGGGCCGATTCGCCTGAAACCATAATTTGATACTGTTTTACCGATTTTGATCCCGGGCCGCAACCGAACCTGTTATCGGCACCTTTAGCTACCCCGACTTTAAGATTCGGGTACCGCCTATATTATTTCTGGCAGGTTGGGCAGAAGAAGGTCGACCGTCCGGCCTGAACAATCCGCGCGATGGTGCTATCGCAACCATCGGCGATGCAGGTTTCGCCCTCGCGGCCATAGACACGGAAATTGTGCTGGAAATAGCCAAGCTCGCCATTGCTTTGACGATAGTCCTTAAGGCTTGAACCACCGGCAGCAATCGCATCTTCAAGCACCAGACGGATTTCTCGGTAAAGCCGTTCGATTTCGCCGGGTTTAAGATCCTTTGCCAGACGGTCCGGTGCGATGCCCGATCGGAACAGGGCTTCGCATACATAGATGTTGCCAAGACCAGCCACCAGTTTCTGATCGAGCAATACGGTCTTGATCGGACTTGCCCGTTTGGCGATTCCCGCTGCCAGAACGTCGGCATTAAACGCATTGCCAAGCGGCTCGGGCCCGATACCGGCCAGCATCTTGTGGCTTGCGACCTCGTCGCCCGCGATCAGGGTAATGACACCAAAGCGCCGCGGATCGTTGAACCGCACCACAGCCCCGTCGGCCATGACAAAATCGACATGGTCATGCTTGCCCGCTTCGGGCACCTCGACAGTCGGATCATTGTGAATGGTCATGCGACCAGACATGCCAAGATGGATCAGCAGTACCTGCCCGTCATCAAGGTAGCCCAGAATGTATTTTGCCCGCCGGGTCAGCTGATTGATGGTGCGCCCGGCCATGCGATCAACAAAACCCTCCGGGAAGGGAAAGCGCAGGTTGGCACGTCGCTGCACCACATGATTGACCACCCGTCCTTCCATGACGGGTGTCAGACCACGGGTGACTGTTTCGACCTCTGGCAATTCGGGCATATCTGGAACTCATATAAACAAGGGTGTGTGACTTTTAGACTACGGCTTGCGCGCAATTCAACGACTGAAATCGATCCCACTGGACGCGTGCACGCAAAGCCATATGATGTGCGCTGTTTTGACAGACCGCATCGCCCCCAGTTGTGCGGTCGCGCCCCAATTTGAAAGCGACCAGATGGAATTTGGTTTAGATCTTTTAGTGATCCTGTTTGCGGTTGCCACCCTTGCCGGTTTTGTCGATGCGATTGCAGGCGGTGGCGGGTTGATTACCATCCCGGCCCTGTTATGGGCGGGTGTTACCCCGGCCCAGGCATTGGCGACCAACAAGCTGCAAGGCAGTTTTGGCAGTTTCAGTGCGTCGCTTAATTTCATTTGCAAAGGGCATGTTGATCCGCGCGATATGGTTTTGGCGATTGTCCTGACCTTTGCCGGATCGGCACTCGGCACGGTTCTGGTGCAGATGCTTGATCCCGGTATTCTGATGACCATCCTGCCGGGGCTTTTGATCCTGATTGCGCTTTATTTCCTGTTTTCGCCGCGTGTGGGGGACATTGATGCCCATCAGATGATTGGCAAAGCGACCTTTGCGTTTACCGCCGGGTTTGGCATCGGGTTCTATGACGGGTTCTTTGGGCCGGGCACCGGATCGTTCTTTTCCATCGCCTTTGTTGCCCTGCTTGGTTTCAACATGACCAAGGCAACCGCCCATACCAAGGTTCTGAATTTCACGTCGAACTTTGCGTCGCTTGTGATGTTTATCGCCGGGGGTGAGGTTGTCTGGATTGTTGGCGGGGTGATGGCCGTTGGTGCATTGATCGGGGCACAGATCGGATCCCATATGGTGATGAAGGTCGGTGCACGTTTGGTACGGCCGCTTCTGGTCGTCACTTCAATCGCGATATCGATCAAGCTGATCATTGATCAGTACGGGACCACCATCAGCCAAAGCTGGGATCAGATCCGCCACTGGATAAGCTGAGCTCGACCACTTATCGACCGGACAAAGAAAAACCCGTCAGCCTCAAGCTTGACGGGTTTTGTTTTACTCAGGCGCTGGCGCCGTTTTCGACAAGGACTTCGTCGCGGCGATCAAGCAAATGGCTCCAGACCGTTGCCAACAGGGCCAGAACGGCAATTCCGGCTCCGAGCCATGGGATATGCTGATAGGAAACGCCCTGGGTGATGGCGATACCGCCAAACCATGCGCCCGCCGCATTGCCAAGGTTAAAGGCGCCCTGATTAAGGGTTGAGGCAAGGTTGGGTGCATCGGATGCCTCGTTCACCACCCGCATCTGAAGCGGGGACACCAGTGCAAATGCCACCACGCCCCACAGCATCACGGTTGCGACTGCCGGAATGACCGATGTCAGCGTTTCGGTAAACAGGGCAAGAATCGCAATCAGCAAGGCGAAGGCCATGATGATGGCCGGCATCAAACGCCAGTCCCCCAAACGCCCACCGATATAGTTGCCGACGGTCAAGCCAACCCCGAACAGCAGCAACACATAGGTTACCTGACGCGGGGTAATGCCGGTGATTTCCTGCAACATCGGAGTGATATAGGTAAAGACACTGAACAAGCTGGCCGAGGCCAGAACCGAAATCAGCATCGCCAGCAGGACCTGTTTTTTGCCCAGAGACTTGGCTTCAAGCCACAGACTGCCGGTCGATGCGGCAATCTGGCGTGGCAGGGCAACATAAAGCGCGCTGGCGGCAACAACACCAATCGCCACCACTGCCCAGAAGGTCGAACGCCAGCCAAGTTCCTGACCAAGGGCCGTGCCAAACGGCACGCCCAGCACATTGGCCAGCGTCAGACCGGAAAACATCAGGGCAATCGCCTGAACCCGTTTATGCGGCGCGACAAGGTTTGAGGCGACAACAGCGCCAAGCCCAAAAAACGCACCATGGCAGAAGGCAGTGACCACACGGGCCGCCATCAAAAGCCAGTAATCAGGGGCAATTGCACACAGGAAGTTGCCGAGAATGAAGATCGAAATCAGCAGCAACAAGGCGCGCCGGCGGTCCATGCGCGCGGTGGCAATCGCCAAAAACGGCGCACCAAACGTCACACCCAGCGCATAGCCCGTCACCAGCAACCCGGCATCGGGAATGCTCACACCAAGATCAAGCGCCACATCGGGCAGAAGCCCCATGATGACAAACTCGGTGGTGCCGATCCCGAATGACGCAAGGGCGAGGGCCAGAATCGGCAGATTCCCCAAAAATCCGGGGCGGGTGACGGTATCTGTCATGTCAGAATATCCAGATCAACTTTAGCGCTGGTGACGCGGGTGGCGCGGCCAACGTTTTGTGCAACTGCGAGATATGCATCATGCAGCAAATTTTGAAACGATTCAATTCTGAGATAATGCGGAGAACAAATCCATCGCGAAATTTGCATGGCAGCCTGTCTTGCCTGCATTACAGCAAGGCACAGGCATGATGCAGCACAGGCAGAGATTGAGGATCGTGGATCAGGAAAGTTCGGCGACGATTTTTTGCGCCGCAGCAACCGGATCTTCGGCCTTGGTGATCGGGCGACCAATCACCAGAACGTCACTTCCCATGGCGACGGCGTCGGCCGGGGTAACGATGCGTTTCTGATCGTCACTTGCCGCCCAGCTTGGCCGAATACCCGGTGTGATCAGCTTGAAGTCCGGGCCGAGTGCCTTGCGCACCGGCGTGATTTCCTGGGCGGAACAGACAACACCGTCCAGACCGGCCTTTTGGGTCAGTTCCGCCAGCTTGACCACGCGATCTTCGATCGGGCCCTTGAGGCCGACATCATCGAGATCACCCTGGTCCATACTGGTCAGGATGGTTACGGCAATCACCCACGGCACGTCGACGCCGGCCTTGTCGGCGGCTTCGCGCGCCGCATCACCGGCACGTTTCATCATCTCCAAACCACCGGCGGCATGGACATTGACGATCCTGATACCTAATGGCGTCACAGCGCGAATGGCCCCGGCCACCGTGTTGGGGATATCGTGATATTTGACATCAAGGAAGATCGGCATGCCGGTTTTGGCAACCGCCCTGACCCCTTGTGGCCCGTGGGCCGCGAAGAATTCCTTGCCAAGCTTGGCACCGCCGATAACACCCGACAGCTTCGATGCCAGATTGATTGCATGATCAAGATCGGTGGTATCAATCGCGCAATAGATGCGGTCTTTGGCGGCAAGGGTCTGAGTCATGGTGTCCTCCGGCAGGCTGGCAATGGGTCATGGCCCAGCTTTTCGCAGCAAATTTCATAGCGGACCGGACATGGCTTAGCCGATTTGGTCACAAAGGCCAATGTCAAATCGGCGTTCGAACAGACATTGACGCCATGCGGCAAAAAGCAAAAGGGCCCCGAAACGGAGCCCTTTGACTTGATCAGCTTTGGCCGATGGCCTTTTGATCGGTATTTGGGGTGGATGGCGTGGTGTCATCCGTCTTGATGCGCTTGAGTTCGCTATCCATGCGCCGTGCGGCACGGCGGTGCTTGCCTTGCAGCAACCATTCAAAGGCAAAGCCGATCCCAAGTCCGATCAACAACGCAATCATGATCGGCAGGAACAGCGGCAAGTCGATTTCAAACGGCAAGGGCCAAAGCGAAATCGTGACCAATGCCCGGTTGGAAACTGCAAACACCGCAATCAGTACGGCAAGCGGGATGGAAATAATCCAGTACAGGAAGCGCATTACCTAGCTCCTTGTGCCGGTGGCTGTTCCACCCCGAAAACAGGATGGTTCAAAACCCGGCAGCAGGTCTCGTTTGATCAATGTTCTGATCAGTATGGGGTAAGAACCGGACAAAAGCCATGGCAACAGTCACACAGTTTTTGTGTGTTGCATGCTGGTCGTATCGGGCTGGCTGCGGGTGGCGCAGGCCCGATTGCCGGTCAAAACAAATCAGGCAGGAATCAGTTCAAACGTTCGCGAAGCTGTTTGCCGGTTTTGAAATAGGGAACCTTTTTCTCACCGACAGGAACCGCATCCCCGGTACGCGGGTTACGGCCGACGCGGGCCTCGCGCTGTTTTACGGAAAATGCGCCAAAGCCGCGAAGCTCGACCCGGTCGCCGCGCGCAAGCGCGTCTGTGATCTCGTCAAAGATCGTGGCGACAATCCGTTCAACGTCGCGCTGATAGAGATGCGGGTTCATCTCCGCAAGGCGGGCAATCAATTCAGATTTTGTCATTTCCAGGCCCCATCCTGTTGGTGCTGACAGTCTCACTCAACCACGGATTAGATTATGTCTTAAAGAAGCTCTCACTCAGGTTGCCAGACCGTCAGCAAACCGTCAAGTTTAAGCCCCTCAGATGACAGCACTTTTCCAAGGCTTCCCTCGAGAACAGCACTCATCAAATCGTCTTCCGGGTATTCGATTTCAAGCGGCACTACCTGTGCATCCGTCGTGATACCGGCTTCCTCTTCGAGCCAGCGCAAGGCTTCACGACGGCCTCCAATTTCGTCAATCAATCCGTTGGCAACGGCCTGCTGTCCGGTATAGACGCGGCCATCGGCAAGAGTCGTAACTGTTTCGACCGACATATCGCGGCGGGTCGCAACCATTTCAACAAACACGTCAAACATGTCTGAAATCAGGCCCTGCATGGCCGATTTTGCAACATCATCAACAGGTTCGAACGGATTGGGTGCAGCTTTAAGCGGACCGCTTTTTACCGTCAGCGGCTCAACACCAAGCTTTTCAAGCGTTCCATTGAAATTCATCGACTGGAAAATCACCCCGATCGAGCCGGTGATCGTTCCACGGCGGGCAATGATGTGGTCGGCGGCAATCGCGGTCATGTAACCGCCGGACGCCGCAACAGTCCCCATCTCGGCAACGATTGGCCGGGTTTCGCCGATACGACGCAGCGCCTCAAACAGCGTTTCGCCACCAACCATGGTGCCACCCGGGCTATTGATATGGACAATCACGCCGACAACGTCGCTGTCTTCTTCGATCGCGCTTAGCGCATCAAGGAGATAGGGGTCTTCGGTAATCACACCTTCGATGGTGACTTCAACAATGCGCGGACCCAGTCCGCCCAGAACACTGTCCTTAACACCCGTGCCAGACAAGCCGATCACGATCACCGCGATCACGGCGATCACCGCCACCACACGCCAGCGAAAGATGGATTTTTTCAAGCGGCGTCGATCCAGCAGGATATCGGCATCAAGTGCCATCGGCGTGTCCGTTTCCAATTGTTCAATCAAATACTTAGACGAGTGTGATCGCTCAAACCCGTCTCTTCAAATGGTTTTTATCGACCCGGAAGGCAAGAACAAAAAGCGTTTAAAATCAAAATTTTCGCGAAAAATGCCGATATCGGCAGAGTCGGGCTAAAATTCAGCCCCAAAAAGCAGATGATATACAATTTTGCGCCCTTTACAGGTCTGCCGGACATTGGGCGGATATATCGGCCATACACCGCGCATCAACTTGCCAGATCTAGAACCCAGACAAAAGAAAACGGGCCGCGCAATGCGCGACCCGTCTTTTCGTTCTGCAAGACTGCAGAGCGTATTCGTCGGAGGATGGCTTATTCGCCGCCTTCCTGTTTCTTGCGCAGAGCTTCGCCGAGGATGTCGCCGAGCGATGCGCCGCTGTCTGCCGAACCGTAATCCGCCATTGCTTTCTTCTCGTCAGCAACTTCAAGAGCTTTGACAGAGAGGGAAACCTTGCGGGTTTTGGAGTCGATTGCAGTAACGCGTGCGTCGACTTTTTCACCAACTGCAAAGCGTTCCGGACGCTGTTCAGAACGCTCACGCGCCAGCTCAGCTTTACGGATGAAGCCTTTGAGTTCGGTGTCGCCAACCGAAACCTCGATACCACCGTCGTTAACTTCGGTAACTTCACAGGTTACAGCGTCGCCACGTTTGATGCCGACAACGGCGTCTTTGAACGGATCACCAGACAGCTGTTTGATGCCGAGCGAGATGCGTTCTTTTTCAACGTCAACGTCAAGAACCTTGGCTTTGACGATGTCGCCTTTTTTGTATTCTTTGATGACTTCTTCACCAGCGCGGTCCCATGACAGGTCCGAGAGGTGAGCCATACCGTCGATACCGCCCATGAGGCCAATGAACAGACCGAATTCGGTGATGTTCTTGACTTCGCCTTCGATCTCGGACTCGACCGGATGAGCTGCCAGGAAGGCATCCCACGGGTTCGAGGTGCACTGCTTGAGACCAAGCGAGATACGGCGTTTCTGGGCATCGACGTCGAGCACCATGACTTCGACTTCCTGCGAGGTCGAAACAATTTTGCCCGGGTGGATGTTTTTCTTGGTCCAGGACATTTCGGAAACGTGGACCAGACCTTCGACACCAGCTTCGAGTTCGACGAATGCGCCGTAATCGGTGATGTTGGTGACACGACCTTCGAATTTCGAACCGACCGGGTATTTGGCTTCGACACCTTCCCACGGATCAGCTTCAAGCTGCTTCATGCCAAGCGAGATACGCTGGGTTTCGCTGTTGAAGCGGATAACCTGGACTTTAACAGTCTGGCCGATCTGAAGCGCTTCGGACGGATGGTTGATACGTTTCCAAGCAATGTCGGTAACGTGCAGCAGGCCATCAACGCCACCGAGATCGACGAACGCGCCGTAATCGGTGATGTTTTTGACGACGCCGTCAAGGATCTGACCTTCCTGAAGGTTCTGGATCAGTTCAGCACGCTGTTCTGCACGGGTCTCTTCGAGAACGGCACGACGCGAAACAACGATGTTGCCGCGCGAACGATCCATTTTCAGGATCTGGAACGGCTGCGGGTTGTTCATCAGCGGGGTGACGTCACGAACCGGACGGATATCAACCTGGGAACCCGGAAGGAACGCAACTGCGCCCGACAGGTCAACAGTGAAGCCGCCTTTAACACGACCAAAGATGGTGCCGTCGACGCGTTTGCCTTCGGAGAACTGTTTTTCCAGCTCAACCCAAGCTTCTTCGCGGCGCGCTTTTTCGCGCGACAGGACGATCAGGCCATCCTTGTTTTCATAGCGGTCGACATAAACATCAACGGTATCGCCAATGTTTACTTCGCCTGCGCCAAATTCTTTAAGCGGAACGCGGCCTTCGGATTTCAGGCCGACATCGACGATGGCATCATCGTCAGTTTTTTTAACGACCGAACCGGTCATTACGCGGCCAACAAAACCTTCGTCTTCAGAACCAAGGGTTTCAGCCAGCAGGGCGGCAAAATCTTCGCCAGTCGAGAATTGTGCTTCTTCAGCGGTGGTCATAAACCAGACTTCCTTTCGAGTATCGTCACTATATTCTGGCCAACCGGTTGTGTCCGGTGGTCTTTGCCGCAAAATCGCGGCGATTTGTCATTCAGTGTTCAAACCCGAACGCATGTGAAGGCGAACCTTCCATACACGAAAAGGTGAACGCACAAGTCGTTCACCTTAGGAACAGGCCAAAGGACCGGTACCTCGGGATCGTTCAACGCCTGACGGTTAAAACGCCTTTTGATCAGTCATCCGCACCCATATGGGTATGGATATGTGCCATGACGGCATCGAACACTGCGTTGGCATTCAGACGGTCCGTATCAATATGGATTGCGTCATCTGCCATCTTGAGCGGTGCGACATCGCGAGCACTGTCTCGAGCATCCCGTTCTTCAAGCTCTTTAAGAACGCGCTCGTATATAGCAGCGGGATTTTTTTCCTGCAACTGTTTGAACCGACGGTTTGCACGTTCTTCGACACTGGCCGTTAGATAAAACTTGATCGGTGCTTCCGGACAGACGACCGTTCCGATGTCACGACCATCCAAAACCGCACCACGTTTACCGCCCGGCGGGGTGGTGGCAAGGGTGCGCTGGAAATCAAGCAACACCTCGCGAACCCTTGGAATCGCTGCAACTTTTGAGGCAGCGGTGCCGACTTCCTCGCTGCGAAGGGCCTCACCTTCGAGATCGGACGCACTCAGATTTTCGGCCGCGGCCACGGCGGCGGCTTCATCAGCAGGGTCGCCATTTTCGGCCAGAACTTTCGCACCGGTCGCACGATACAGCAGGCCGGTATCGAGATAGGCGTAGTCCATTGCTTCTGCGACTCGACGTGCCAAGGTCCCCTTGCCGGACGCGGCCGGCCCATCAATGGCGATGATCATATGGGTCACTCCCTGTGATTATATCTGGTGCATCCATAAGTCCCGAATGGTGACTTATATATTGGTGGGCCCGATCAGGAATGAAGGGCAAATTTCGCGCCCATATCCGCCATCAGGGTTTCGAAGTTCGGGAAGCTCGTGGCAATCGGGTTGGCATCATCGACCGCAACCGGCTTTTCCGCGCCAAGCCCCAGAACCAGGAACGACATCGCAATGCGATGATCAAGATGGGTCTCCACCATGCCACCGCCCGGCACCACACCGCCAGTGACAATCAGATCATCACCTTCGACCCGGTGAATGACGCCATTGGCTTCAAGACCGGCGGCCACCGCTGCCAAACGATCCGATTCCTTCACGCGCAGTTCTTCAAGATCGCACATACGCGTTTCACCCTCGGCATAGGCCGCAGCCACGGCAAGAACCGGGTATTCATCAATCATGGATGGGGCGCGTTCGGCCGGAACGACAATGCCCTTGAGGCGGTTCTTACCGGTCACCACCAGATCGCCGATGGTTTCCCCGGCTTCTTCGCGCTCGTTGGTGATCGTGATGTCACCGCCCATTTCAATCAGGGTAGTGATCAGGCCGGTGCGCAGCGGGTTCAGGCAGACATCACGAATGGTGACGTGGGAGTCGGGATTGATCAGGGCCGCCACCATCGGGAATGCGGCCGAGCTCGGATCGGTCGGCACAACAATATCGGCGGCCTTCATTTCGACCGGACCGGTCAGACTGACGGTGCGACCGCCATCGTCATTGACCTTCACATCTACCTCAACCCCGAAGTGACGCAGCATGCGTTCGGTATGATCACGCGACGGTTTGGGTTCGATCACGGTGGTGGTGCCCGTCGTGTTCAACCCGGCCAGCATCACCGCCGATTTCACCTGGGCCGAGGCCATCGGCAAGGTATAGGTCACCGGTTTGGCTTCGTCCGTGCCAATCACCGCCATCGGCGGACGACCGCGATCACGGGTAATGAATTGCGCACCAAACTCGGACAACGGGTCGGCTACACGGCCCATCGGACGTTTGCAGAGTGACGCGTCGCCGGTGAAGAAGGTCTTGATCGGATGGGTGGCAACGATGCCAGCCATCAGGCGAATGCCGGTGCCGGCATTACCCATGTCAATCACGCTATCGGGTTCACGAAGTGCACCAACCCCAACACCGGTGACATGCCAGGTGCCGTCTTCATCGCGGGTGACGGTGGCACCCAGTTTGCGCATGGCGTCCGCCGTTGCCAGAACGTCTTCGCCTTCCAAAAGGCCGGTAACCTTGGTTGTACCGATTGCCAGACCACCAAACATCAGGGAGCGATGAGAAATAGACTTGTCACCCGGAACCCGGATATCGCCCGAAAGCGGCCCGGCCTTGGCCGAGGAAAGCGGACGTTTGGTTTTCGAAGAACTCATGGGCTCGTACCTGCCAGTCACTGTTTTATCATCAACAAAAGGCTGATTGAAATTGCACTGCGCTGCGGCCATGTTTTCAGGCGCGCGCGGGCCTTTCAATCAGGGGACCAATGCTCTAGCACAAGCGGTTGGCAGGCACCAGTATCGAACCCGAAATTCGGTGTAGGAAATTGCACGAATGTGCGGCAGATTTGTCCCATCGCCTTGCCAAAGGGAAAAACGCGCAATTTCCTTTTGACAAGGTGCTCGCAAGATGGCAATTGGGCCTCTCGGACAAGACGCTGTGCGTAGCCTTGCTGCGCTTTTGCGACACAAAGTCTTTTTCTTAATTGATAACGGTAATTAAGAGGATTTGCCGTAATGTCAGCACGCGGTAAGAAACGTCACTGCCTCGCCTGTGGTACCAAGTATTACGACCTGAACCGTACCCCGGTTGTCTGCCCGAAATGCAAAACGCCGGACGGGGTGACAAAGGTCAAGAAATCCGCGGTTGCAAAACCGGCACCGGAAGAAGACGAAGACGTCGATGACGTCACCGATCTTGACGATGATGTCGATACCGATATCGACGACGATATTCTCGAAGATGCTTCTGATCTTGGCGAAGATGATGATGATCTTGGCGAAGTCTATGAGCATGTCGAATCAGACGACGACGATCGCTAAGAAATTTTGAAAAAGGGTCTTGCCAACATTTGGCGAACCTTCTAAATATGCGCCGCGCCGCAGAGCCTGTTTCATCAGACTGCGTCGCGGACAAAGTGGGGCCGTAGCTCAGTTGGGAGAGCGCTACAATGGCATTGTAGAGGTCGTCAGTTCGATCCTGATCGGCTCCACCATTCAAAACCCGTTGCCTTTGGCAACGGGTTTTGTCGTTATTGGGCTAAGTCTGTTCGAACTAAAACCGAACCAAGTAACGGATGAATTTGTAGATAGCATTCGCGTTAGCGTAGTATTGTTATTTGCCCTCCCAGCTCCCAGACAAAGGATCTTAACAAATGGCTTTTGATCCCTCATCCGCGCTTGCCACAATTAATGGCAGCATCACCTTGGCAAAAGCGATCGCGCAAGCATCATCGGCAATGGACAAAGCCGAATTGAAGCTGAAGATTGCCGAATTGGTAGACCAACTGCTGGATTCGAAGGAAGCCTTGGTAGATGCCCGAACACTAATTCAAGAATATCAAACAGAAATCGCCCAGCTCAAAGATGTTTCCTTTAAAATCAATAATTTAATTGAATGGCAAGGTTTCCTCTATCAGCCAAATGAGCAAGGAAACGCGAAAGGTGACCCTTACTGCCCGCGTTGTATTGAAGCCGAGAAAAAGCTGATAAAACTGAGATACAAGTCAGATTTGGCAGACTGGAACCGAGTTTGCCCTGAGTGTAAAAATCAGTTTCTTGTCGATAAAGCAGCTAAAGATCAAGCAACTGCAAGAACTATGGCAATGCTCAACTCAAGCCATACAGGTGAATACTAATGAACAAAGTCTGGACCGTCTACTTATCGGGCGAAATTCACAGCGACTGGCGCGAGCGTATCGAGACGGGCGTAAAAGAAGCCGGCCTTCCGGTCGAGCTGGTTGCCCCGATTACCGTGCATGAAGATTCTGATGATTGCGGCGTTGCCGTTTTCGGTGCTGAAGAAAGCAAGTTCTGGCATGACCGCAAGGGCGCGCAGCTGAACGCCATGCGCACCAAGACCTTGCTGTCCCAGTCCGACCTTGCGGTTATCCGTTTTGGCGAGAAATACAAGCAGTGGAACGCGGCCTTTGATGCCGGTTATGCCGCCGCCCTTGGCATTCCGTATATTACGCTGCATCCGGCCGAGCATGATCACGCGTTGAAGGAAGTTGATGGCGCAGCCAATGGTGTGGCGCGCGAACCCGAACAGGTGGTTGCGGCACTGGCCTATATCATCCGGGGCGACATGCCCAAGGCATAATTCCGAACATTCAAAGCCGGGCCTTTATGCCGATTTCTCGGCAAAGGCCCGGATGCGTTTGATGGCTTCGCGAAGTTCGTCGTCGGGGACCGTGAGGGCCACGCGGATCAGGTTTTTGGCGTTTTCGCCAAAGGATGCGCCGGGCATGACGGCGACGTTTTGATCGTCCAAAAGCGCCCAGGCGAATTCTTCGCCGTTCATGCCGGTGGCACCGACATCAATCATGGCAAACATGCCACCGGATACCTTGCCCGGTTTAAGCACATCGCATCCGGCAAGTTCGGTTTCGATCATGTCAACGCGCGCCGCATAGCTTTTGCACATGCGCGCGGCCGTATCGAAATTGCCACGCAGGGCGACCTCGGTCGCATCGGCGATGAAGGGCTGATTGCCAAACAGGATGGTTTCGGAAATCGGCAGGACCTTGGTACAGAGTTCCTCGGGGCCAACGGCCCAGCCACTGCGAAAGCCGGTGGCAGCAAAGGTTTTCGAGATCGAGGATGTGACGATGGTGCGATCACTCAGCTCTTCGATTTCAAGCGGAGAGGCAAAGGTGCCTTCAAACACCAGATCCTCATAGACCTCGTCACAGACAATCCACAGATCATGTTCGATGGCGATCTTGCCAAGTTCGACCAGCGTTGCGCGATCCAGCAGCGCGCCGGACGGATTGTGCGGCGTGTTAAGCAGCAACACACGGCTGTCCTTGGTGATGGCTGCGCGCAGGTCACCCGGCTGCATGATAAAGCCATGCTCGATCGATAACGGGACGGATTGCAGTTCAGCCCCCGATGCCCGGATCACCCCGGCATAGGTCGCATAATACGGATCACCGACCAGCACCCCCTGACCGGCATCCACCAGCGCCGTCATCACGGTATAAAGCGCGGTCTGCGTGCCCGGGAAACACAGGATATTTTCCGGCGTAACATCCGGCCAGACGGGTTTGTATTTTTCCACCAACGCATCAAGCAACCCGACCTCGCCCCGGCCATTGGAATAATGGGTGCGACCGCGCCGCATGGAGGCCTCGCAGGCGTCAATCAGGGCCGGATCGACGGGAATGTCGGGCTCGCCAATTGTCAGCTCGATAATTTTCGCACCTTGGGCCTCGCGATCACGCGCGGTGTTGTGGACGGCCCACTTTGCCCCACCCAGTTCGGCAAGACGGTCGGTAATCTTGGCATATCTCATGACGGCTTACTTTGTTGTTCGCGGTGTGTCTGGTGGCGTGCCGATTGAAGGGCAATATCGGGTGCGGACAACGCACCGGCGGGCAATTCAAGCAGGCGTTCGGCGGCACCGGTAATCAGATCGGGCAGGATATCCTGGGCGTAAAGGCCGGAATTCAGCGCCCCTTCCATCCAAAGCCCATCAATCAGGCCATTGAGTGCAATCGCATGGTTGCGACAAATCGCCACGCTGTGCGGGCAGCCATGATCAATCAGGACAGGCTCGATCAGGGTTTCAAGGACATTGAGAAACTCGCGGTAGCCATCACGGTGAATTTCGGCAAAGTCCGGATCATGGCGCACCCGGCCGATGAAGGTCGCCCAAAGCGAAACCGTTTCTTCGTCCATGTTGGGCTTGGTCAGGTTGGCGCGCAGGAAGCTTGCCAGCTTGGCCTCTGGCGTACCTTCGGTGGCGCGTGCGCTTTCACTGGCCTGTGCCGTCAGCTGGCCGACCAGATAGGCATATGCGTTGCGGATCATGTCATCCTTGCTGCCGAAATAATGGCGCACCAGCCCGACTGTCACCCCGGCTGCCTCGGTAATCCGGCGCACCGATGCCCCATGCAGCCCGTCGCGGGCAATGCAGGTCAAGGTCGCCTCGATCAAACTGCGACGGCGGACATCAAGCGACAGGCGTTGAAATGTTTTTCGGCTCATTGTTATACAATTGAATAATTTTTATTGGGTTTCAAGCGTGCAATCGGGTGTGGGTATATTGAACAGATCGCTCAGTAGCCCTGACCGCGGCTGACAGCAAGGCTGAGCGGTTTGCCTGCATGCAGTTCACGGGCTGATTGCAGGGCTTGTTCGGCAACAATGCGTGGTGTTGTATCACTGGCGATGTGTGGGGTGATGCGCAGGCGCGGATCAGCCCAGAACGGATGATCAGACGGCAACGGTTCGGTGCGAAACACATCAAGGGTCGCGCCACTGAGCTGCCCGCTATCAAGCGCGGCAACAAAGTCATCCTCGTCCAGATGTTCACCACGTCCGATCTGAATCAGCCAGGCGTCCTTGGCCAGTTTTGAAAACAGCGCCGCATTAAGGATATTCTCGGTCTTGGCCGTCAGGGGCAGGACATTGATCACCACATCCTGACCGGCCACCGATTGCAGAACCGAGTCGTCACCGGTGAAATAGCACACACCTTCAACGGGGTCCGCCGGATCACGGCGGCAGGCAACCGAAACACTAAATCCACAGGCAGCCAAGGCTTTGACAACAGATGCCCCCATGGAGCCATGACCAAGCACGGCGACCTTGAGATCACGCGGTGGCCGGATCGCAGGCGGGGCCCATTCGGCGCTGGCCTGACTTTGCTGCATGCTAGCAAAGCCGCGTTCAATATGAACAACTTCGTGCACCGCATAACCCGCCATCAGATCGGCCTGATTGGGATCGCGGACACGACAGATCGCGACGTCATCGCTCAAGCCCGGATGTTTCAGCAAAGCATCCACGCCAGCCCCGACCGACATCGCCATTTCAATATTGGGATAAGGCGAAAACGCCGCCGGGCCCGGCAGCCAGCACACCGCAAAACGGATAAGATCCGGGTTGGTGACTTCATCGGGCTTAAGCAGGCGGACATCGGGTGCCGCATCACCAAAATCAAGCGAATAATAGCTTTTGAGATCCATCGCATCGCTGAGAAGAACACCGTAAATCGGTTCCGCCACCGCCATCAGTCAAAGCCCCTCACATCATCTTCTTTTGCGCTGCTGATCCCTGTTGGCGCACCCAAATTGCGGGCGCCTGACCAAGAAAATTTGCGCTTTGGTTTCATCCTCAGTTAAACAAGTGTATATCAAAGAGTAAAGCCGTTTGATCAGATCAATGGAGGTCGGCATGCATATCGCGACACAGAAGGACGCCGAGACCAGCGTCATGAGTGATCCACAGATCAGCGACGGCGAAAAGCAGTGCCGCATTGAACTTGCCGCCTGTTACCGGCTGGCGGCCCATTACAGAATGACCGACACGATCTATACCCATATTTCGGCCCGGGTACCTGGTGAACCGGGGCATTTTCTGATCAATCCTTATGGGCTGATGTGGGAGGAAATTACCGCCTCGTCGCTGGTGAAGATCGATGTCGACGGAAACAAGGTTGCGGACAGCCCCTATCGGGTGAACCCGGCAGGCTTTACCATTCACAGTGCCGTGCATATCGGGCGCCATGATGCGGCCTGGGTGATGCACACCCACACACGGTCGGGATTTGCCGTTTCCTGCCTTGAAGAAGGTTTGATGCCGCTTAATCAGATCGCCCTGCAGTATTATGGCCAAATCGGCTATCACGACTATGAGGGCATCGCGCTTGATCTTGAGGAACGCGAAAGAATCGTTGAAGCGCTTGGCGCCAACATCGCGCTGATCCTGCGCAATCATGGTCTTTTGACCGTGGGGGCAACCGCCGGGCAGATGTTTTCAAACATGTTTTATCTGAACCGGGCGTGCGAGATTCAGGAGTCTACCCTGGCGATGGGAAGACCGCTTCGGAAGATTGATGATGCGGTGATAAAACGCGTTTCCGAACAGTTCAGCCAGATGGCCTATGACGACGGTGATGTTGCCCTGGAGTGGGAGGCGCAAATGCGCCTTGCCGACCGTCTGGACCCCGGTTTCCGCGATTAGGACATCACGCCAGAAGCGCGCATTCCGCCCCTTCGCAAGCGCGGTAAATACTTGCTGGTTTTCATATTTCTGGAGCCATCCTCCAGCCTGCCCAAATCCCTGGGCGGGAAAGAGGGACATTTGTGATTAAAATTTAATCTGTTCGACTTATTGCGCAAAAGATAATCAAATCCTTCCTTGACACCCATCTGCCGACTGCTACGATTGAATTCAACAAGGTCGGGCCGGAGAATTTTCCGGTGTGTTTTGGTCGGGGTTCGGAGAAAGCCACTTTGATGGTGACCCAATCCCAACGCATTGAAAATCATAACTTGTGCTGATGCGCGACAGTCGCGATGCGAAACGAGTTTGATGACCAAAACGGGTTAATTGCAAAAGTTGACCCTTATGACCGCCCAGCTGACAGAACGGGTCTTTGGATCGGGCCTTCTGTCATTCCGATGATGCCACCGCGTGGTGGCTTGATGCTGGGATCGCGCAAAGGTCGAGAGTGTTTCTATCAGGTTGCCCGCAGATCTTGGCGGGCATCGGGAACACGTCATGCTGCGGCATTCTTAACCGTCCCCGGCGGTGTGCCGAAGCTCCTGCTTGCCAGACAAGGAGAAGACGACATGCAAGTATCGAACACAATTGATTGCAACGGTTTGTCGCCGGCACCAACCCTTCTGCGGATCATGCAGGCGCTGGTGGGCCGTGAAGACAGCACATCCCCACTCAATGTTCTGGTCGGCGCGGACTGCAATTGTGAAAGTCTGGCAGTTTCGCTTGGCCCGCTTGCCCAAGACGTTCAGTTGGCCAGCGACGCAAAACAGTTTGCCGCCGTAAACTGAGGGCCGCTTTTTGCCCTGCCCATGCCGGTGCCATTGCCGGCAATCTTCCCGTTCATGATGCCTGTATGGCGTCACGTCGCGCTCACCTGACCGCGTCAAGAATAAGATAAAACGCTGCGCATCGGCACTGGCTTGTCGATCCCGGTACCGTTTATGCAGGCTTGTCGCGCCAACACCATCCGGTTGCCTTGTCACCGGATTATATGGCGCTTTTTGCCATGCCTGCAGGGTCCCGCGACCGGCTAATGCGCAAGAAAACAGGAAGCATTATGCTAAAGCATGTTGCATTTAATCTGCCCCATTTTGCCGGAGATAACCATCTGTCCGGCGAGGAAAGGGCCGCAGGACGTAGCGGGGCTACGTTCAAGGGTCTTGACGCTGCGGGGCGGAAGGTTATCCCGGCCCGAAGGGTTTGTTTTTGGCGGCGTTTCGCGGCGTTACACCGTTTGACCGATGCGCCGCATCGCTCTGCACGCTGTGCCTTGCCAAACGGCACGCCAAAAACAAACACAATGGAGCAGATTAAATGCAACATGCTTTAGAAGAGAGCAGCGAGACATCCAGCCCATACGCCAGTGATCCCGAAACGCCAGATTTTGCCTTTGATCCCGATGATCCCTGGACACAAACATTCCAGGAAGGCTTGGCGCGCGCTGATCTGAGACGCAAAACCATTTACGAAGTCGGTGTCGGTACTGGCATCAATGTCGCCTTTATCTTGCAAAGCTGCGGCGCCAAACGCGTTTACGGCAGCGACCTTGACCCCCGCCTTGTCGTTCTGGCAGAGCGAAACATCAAAATCCTTTCCCCCGAACATGCCAAACATTTCAAACCGGTCCACGGCAGTGTCAGCCTTGTCGATACCGATGAGGCACGTGAAAAAATTGCCAAGACCGATGTGGTGATTGCCTGCATCCCACAGGTCGGCGAGCCCAGTGATGAACGCCTGACGGCCTTTCGCGAAGCCCAGTCCATCGAACTGGCCGAAGGGGCCGGTGACGAGGCCGAAGACCATATCGCGCATTATTATCCCTGGAGCCTGTTTGACCAGTACCCTTACAACTCGGTAGGGCTTGGCCTGAATGAGGCGCTTATGCGCCGAATTCGCGAACACGCGCCAAAGGCCGAACTGGTGATGAATTTTGGTTGCCGCATTGGCACCGAGATTATTTGCGAATGCTTTGAGGCCAACGGCTACAAACCCGAAAAGATTGCGTCAAAGATCGTTCTGCAACATTCAGGCACCGACATTTCGTTTTTCGTGTCACTGGAAAAGGCGCTGAACGGGACTGAATATGAAAAGCAGCTTGTCTGCAAATTCTATGGCGACCCGGAGGGAAAACAGCCGCTTTCGGCCACCAAGGCCCAGGAAATGATCAATGATGATCCGAATGTCCCACTTTATCACGAGGTGGCGGTCATTCGCGGCACGCCGGTCTAGAACAATACCAAACAAAAAACACCCCGCTGCCACAGGCTACGGGGTGTTTTGCATTAAGCAGTTCGCAGCAGCTCAGTGAAGGGTTTGACCCAAGGCCTGATCGGGATCGCCCGGAATGATCAGATCGCCCGCCATCAGCGCCAATGCATCACTTGGACGTGCGACGATGACCCGACCTTCGACCGGATTACCCTTTTCCTGACGCAGAACACCCAATGTGTCTGACAGAACATTAAAGCCACATTCGACCAGCCATTCGCTGATCGCGCGCTGATGATGGCGGAAGCGTTGCCCGGGACCGAGATCGAACGGGAAGTTATCGCCGTGCTCGAGCGTGAATACCAGCAACCCGCCGGGCTTCATCCGGTCATGGGCAGCACGCAGGGCTGGCACCAGATCGCCAAGATAGTTCAGAACGTCCGCCGCGATGACAACGCTGTAATCCGTTCCGATATCGGCGGGCATATCGGTGATATCGCCAGCGACAAGGGTGCGATAAAGCCCCTTGGCGCGTGCGCGGTTGATCATGCGCGGCGACAGGTCGATGCCATCAATCGCATCAACATGACCAGCGAACACTTCGCCCACAAGCCCGGTACCACAGCCAAGATCAAGCACATCCATCGGACGCAACATTTCCGGTAGATGAGTCCGGATGGCTTCGAACAAAAGCTCCGGTCCGCGATAGGCTAAACGATCCCGCAGGCTGATCTCAAACCGTGGGGCATAATCGTCAAACAGAGCCCGCACATAATCGGGCGGCAAGCGATCACGAAGGGCAGCCGCACCAAGCAATGTCAGGCGGACCTCTGCCCCCATGCGGTCCTTGGGATCAAGCATCAGATACTGACGGAAAGCCTCAACGGCGTTTTCGGTTTCACCGGCACGTTCATAGATGTCGCCCAGCGTAAAATGGGCTTCGTCCCAGTCACTATCAGCGGCCAATGCGGCACGCGCCACGTCAATCGCAGCGGTGTAGTCACCCTGTGATACCAACGCCAATGCGACATCAAGACGCCGACTGGCGGACAGACGATCTTTGCTCATGCATGAAATCCGAAAAGGGGGTTTGGGCAACACGCCGAAACCACAACCAAAGATACTGCTGTATCTTCCTATTTTCGGTGTTTTGCAAGATAGATAAAATATCGAAAAATCAATTGCTTATCTGCTTTGTGGAATCGGACACCAATGCAAACAGTATCTTGACCGATAGTTGGGCGCATCCGGGTACGTCTGCTTCGTTTTTAGCAACGGGTTCTACAAAGAAATTTGGCACAAATTTCCACTGACCCATTGATAAAATCAATTAATTATCATACATTAATATAAATTCTGATTTTGATGGATTGAATGATGGAAAACTTCACTCCGATTTCCGCCCTGATTGGCGGTGGACTTATTGGTCTGGCCTCTGGCCTTTATCTTTTGCTCAATGGGCGAATTGCCGGGATCAGCGGCATTCTTGGCGGTTTGTTGACTCCGACCAAGGGTGGTTCTGCTGTTTTTGAACGACTGGCCTTCATCATCGGGCTGGTTGTCGGTCCGTTCATCCTGATGAACGCAACCGAGATCGAAGCCCAGAGTGTCGTGACAAGCTCATTACCGGTCATCATCGTTGCCGGTCTTCTGGTTGGTCTTGGCACCACGATTGGTAGTGGTTGCACCAGTGGTCATGGCATTTGCGGCCTGTCGCGGTTCTCGCTGCGATCGCTGGTCGCGACCCTGTCATTTATGGCAGCAGGCTTTGTCACGGTTCTTGTCACCCGCCATCTGATGGGAGGCATGTAATGCGGATAATTGTTTCCCTGATTTGCGGCACGATTTTCGGCTTTGGCCTTTACATTTCGGGCATGATCGACCCGCAAAAGGTTCTGGGTTTTCTTGATATCTGGGCGATTGCCGATGGGGGATGGGATCCGAGTCTTGCGTTCGTCATGGGCGGTGGGCTGGCGGTTGCCATTCCAATCTTCCAGTTTGCAAAGAACCGGACCGAGGCGGTCTGTGGCGGCGAGATGAGCCTGCCGACCAACCGTGCCATCACCACCAAACTGGTTGTTGGCGGCCTGTTGTTTGGTACCGGTTGGGGACTGGTTGGGTATTGCCCGGGTCCGGCCCTTAGTGCACTGGCCTTCGGCCATACCGATACGATTATTTTTGTGGTCGCGATGATTGCCGGCATGGGCGGCGCGCGTGCCATGGGTCTCAACAAATAAACCCGGCCAAAGACTGAACCCGATAATCTGCGGCCGGTTTGATCCCCCAGACGCTGGCCGCAGGTTTTGCAACCGCCCGTGCTTTACGCCGGGCGGTTTCGCATTTCCGGTCAAAAATTGACTAAAATCTCGCAGCACTGGGCTTGTCTTTGGCGTTAAAATCCCATAACTGAGTTTTGACCCTTAGCGCCACATTGACGTCCATAAAGGTTTTTGCATGAAGATCGGCATTCTTGAGACCGGATTCGCCCCGGAAGAACTTCGCGACGATTTCGCCTCCTACCCCGGCATGCTCGAAAAGCTGCTTGGCGACGTTGATCCGAGTCTGGAGTTCGAAACCTGGACCGTTCTGGAAGACGTTTTTCCGGACTCAATCCGTGATGCCGACGGCTGGGTGATCATGGGGTCCAAACATGGCGTTTATGAAAACTTGCCGTGGATGATCCGCCTGCAGGACTTCCTGCGCGATGCGGTTTCCGCCGGTCAGCCGGTCTTTGGTATCTGCTTTGGTCATCAGATTCTGGCAACAGCACTTGGCGGCAAGGTCATCAAATCCGACAAGGGTTGGGGTGTGGGCGTACATGAATACGCGGTTGATGCACGCAACAGCGACTGGCTGTCTGACAGCCCGGCAAAGATCCGCATCAATGCCTTCCACCAAGATCAGGTGGTTGAGCCACCAAAAGGTGCGACCGTCTGGGCAAGTTCCGATTTTTGCCCCTATGCCGGTTTGCAGTATGGCGATAATGCCGCCTCGATCCAGCCGCATCCAGAATTCATGAAACCATACGAGACCGCCCTTTTGCAGGCCCGTTATGACCTGATCCCCGATGATGTACATGAAGCTGCCATGAAGTCGCTTGAGACGCCGATCACAAGTGTTGATTTCGCGCGCTCGCTCGTGAAGTTCATGACCCGGAAGCGTATCAAGTCTGCCGCCTAAGGCGCGGATCATATCGACATCACGCAGAAAATCACAGAAAGCCACCGGAAATCCCGGTGGCTTTTTTCGTGCCTGAAGATGCAAAACACTTTATCAACCAAAGGTGTTGCATGATCCTGTTCAACCATAGACGCACCAAAATGATGTGATCGACCGCAGAATGTCGACGTTCAAGTTTGGACCACCGAGAGACCGCGCAAATGAAGAATAGGCACCCGAAGCGATGATACAGAATCTGCGGCTGTATTCCGGCCTGACCATGTTTGCCTATGTGCTGACGCATTTGCTGAACCATACGGCAGGCATCGTTTCACCGGAACTGATGGAAAAAGCCGGGGAATACACCACGGAAGTCTGGCAGTTTCCACCGCTTGAGATCCTGTTGGTGTTGTCACTGATAACACACTTTTTGTTGGCAACCGCACGCCTGACCAGCCGCCGCACCTTGCGCCTGCGCAAATCGGAATGGGCACAGATGATCCTTGGCCTGTGCATCCCGTTCCTGCTGTTTCGGCATATCATCGCGACCCGGATTATCGATCTGGGCTTTGATGTTGATTCACCGTTTGAGCGCGTTCTTCTGGATCTGGCCGTGTTCATTCCGCATCAGGGTATCTTGCAGGCGATCACGGTGATTGTTGTATGGGCGCATGGCTGCATCGGCATTCATTTCTGGCTACGGGTCAAACCGTTCTATCCGAAATGGCGCAATACGCTCGGCACGCTGGCAATCCTGATCCCGACACTTTCGCTTGCCGGTTATTCGGCCGCGGCGGCCGAGGTGATCCGCCGCGCAGAGGAAGGCGGACGCAAATATGTGTTTGGGGTGATTGATGCGGCCAATGTCAATCAGGACGCCATCACCTTCTATGAAAACGCCATTTTGCCCTTCACGATCCTGAGTATCGCCCTTGCGCTGGCACCATTTGGTGTGCGCCAGATCCGCCAGACATTTGATCGGGTCAAGCGCGGACCGATGCTGAGCCTGCCAAACGGGCGTTTCGTGCGTGTACCGCCCGGTGCCACAGCGCTTGAGGCGTTGCGCGATGCCGGCGTTCCGATGGCGTCGGTTTGCGGCGGGCACGGGCGCTGCACAACGTGCAGGATCCACTGTGGATCAGGCAGTGATCACCTCGCTCCTCCCGGCGATATCGAGGCTGCGGCACTCAAAAGCATTCAGGCCCCCAAGGGCATGCGCCTTGCCTGTCAGATCAGACCGCATAATGATCTGGCGGTTGCCCCGCTTTTGCCGCCCAACGCAACCGCGCGTGACGGACGACGTCCCGGCGGACTTTCGGGCAGTGAAAGACAGGTTGTTTGCATCTTTATCGACTTGCGCGATTCGACCAAGCTTGGCGAAAGCAAGATGCCCTATGACGTACTTTTCATCCTCAACCAGTTCTTTGCCGAGATGACCGAGGCATTGCGCGGCACAGGTGGGTATTACGCCCAGTTTACCGGCGATGGCCTGATGGCGCTTTATGGTCATGAAAGTGACGATACCGAACGCACCATCCTGCAGGCCTTTGAGGGAGCCGCCGAGATGCTGCGCCGGATCGAAGGCCTTAACCTGCATCTTAAATCCGAACTTCCCCATGCATTGCGCATTGGAATTGGCATACATATGGGCAAGGCAATTGTTGGGGAAATGGGCCCGCCCGGCCGGGAAAACATCAGTGCAATCGGCGATACGATCAACACCACCGCCCGCCTTGAAGCCCAGACCAAGGGGCATGGCGTGCCATTGGTGATTTCCAAGACGCTGTTTGATCACGGACCGATTCCCTTGCCGGAAAACGCTGTGATGCACGAGGTAGCGCTGCGCGGTAAGGATCAGTCGGTTGCCTATTATGCGCTTGAAACCATGCCAGATCTGACACAAACCAAGAATTAGCCGGTGTCTAATGTCCGGAGCGCAGGCAAGGCTTGACTATTGGCGGGAAAACCACATTTATTTGAATATATGAAACGTTCGGTGCCGAATGCCTCGGGTCGAACAATTAGATGCCCGAAACGCAGGATGCGTGGGATCTGAAAACAACCACACTCGCTCTAATGGAGGAGGTGCTGCAAATGTCACGAATTTCAATGTTCAACAGCCCGTTGCTTTTGGGTTTTGACCAGATCGAACGCGTTCTTGATCAGGTCTCGAAAACCAAGGCCGAGGGTTATCCGCCCTATAACATCGAACAGATTGGTGAAAACAAACTGCGAATCACCGTTGCAGTTGCCGGATTTGCCGAGGAAGACCTGTCGGTAACCACTGAAGACAACCAGCTGATCATTCGCGGCAAACATACCGATGATGACAGCGAACGTGTTTATATCCATCGTGGCATTGCGTCGCGACAGTTCCAGCGCTCCTTCGTCCTTGCCGAAGGCATCGAAGTCGTCGGTGCGCATCTGGATAATGGTCTGCTGCATGTTGACCTGAACAGACCCTTGCCGGAACCGGTCGTCCGTGAAATCGCGATTGGCTCGAACAAGAAAAAAGCTGTGCCGTCAAAAACCATCGACATGAATGTCGAGGACGAGGATAGCAATGCTGACCAAATAGACGGCAAAGCCTAACCAAGGAGTGGTTCAAATGACAAATCGAACAAACAACCACGATACCGAAAGCGATCAGCGGATCGGCCAGGATACCGGTCTTCTGTCAAACGGTGACTTCGCCCTGTTGGGTATTCATGATTTTGCCTATGTGCGTCCGGTTCCCAATACAGAGAACGACAGTGACGAACTGGTCTATGGCGTCTTCACCGCCGACGGTACCCATATCGCGTCGTTCGAAAACCATGCCGTCGCGGATGCTGCCATCCGCCAGCACGACATGGAGCCACGCGCGGTTCACTAATCAGGAAAGCTTGTCCTGCATGCCCAAATGCCCGGCCTTGTGCCGGGCATTTTTGTTTTGCCTTCAGTTCCGGGAACACTGGCCCGCTCAGCGGATTTCAATCACTTCGCCGGGTGCCGCAATACGGACCTGTTCATTGCCCCTGATCATCTGGGCCATTTCCGCACGGACATTGCGTTTGACGTGATAAAGCCAGAATCGCGCGCCGGGCATGTCAGAGGCCAGTTTCAAAACCGTTTCCAGATCACAGTGGGCCGCGTGTTGCGGGTCATGCTTGATCAGATAGGTTTCCTGAAACACCAAATCCGCACCCGTAAACAGGGCGGCGGTTTCTGCTGTTACGTTGCCATCACCGGAATAGGCAAATCCCTTGTCCGCGTAGCGCAGCAGGATCGCGTGGTTCTGCACGCTGTGATCAGACCTTGCGAAACGGCATTCAAACGGACCAATTGAATTTGTTTCGGCAATCGAATGCCAGATGATGGTAAACGGCCAAGCTGACCCAAGCCCGGTAAAGCCGAGCTCCATCAGTTTTTCAAGATGAGTGCGCAATTGCGGGCTGCACAGAATGCGCAACGGCTTTGAACGGCCGTCATCGCGCCAGTTCAACATGACCGGCACCAGACCGAAAACATGATCGGGATGCATGTGGGTGAAATAGATCGCATCAATCGCATCTGGATCGGGAAACTTGGCCATCAGCCGCCCGGCCACCGTTGCCCCGCAATCGATCAAGAGGCGAAAATCGCCCGCAGACACCACGACCGACGAATTTTCAAAGTTCGGATCGAAGGCCTCGCCCACACCAAGAACATCAATGCGCAGATGATCGCTGTTCATTTCCTTATCGCCCCGTATTTCCCCTGCAAGCCCGGAGTATATCAGCTCCAAGTGTCTCAAGCCGACATTCTTGTGACTTCCCCCTGCGTAAGGCAAGTGGTTCCCCGAAGGATACCTTGATCATCTTCAAACTGTCATATTCCATGACAAAAGGGCGGAGCCGTTTGGCTCCGCCCTTTTAATGGCAGCTTTCGATCGAAGAAATCGGCCTGAATTAACGTGTCAGCACTTCGGCCGCTTCGCGCGTGCGCTGTACAGAGGATGCAACCGTATCGGTCGTCGTGCGAATGGCGGCAAGGTTATCTGACATGTTTTCGACAGACCGGGCCATGTCACGCACGCTGGTACTGACATTTTCGGTAACCGCCGTTTGCTCTGTCACCGCCGAAGAGATGTTGGTGACATCGTTACGGACAGTTTCAACCGAACCACGGATGGTCTCCAAAGCACCGGCGACCTCGGCGGAAATTTCCTGAATACCGGTAATTTCCTGGGTGATGTCTTCGGTGGCACGCGCCGCCTGATTGGCAAGGTTCTTGACCTCGTTGGCAACAACGGCAAAGCCTTTGCCAGCTTCACCCGCACGGGCACTTTCAATCGTCGCGTTCAGCGCCAACAGGTTGATCTGCCCGGCAATATTGCGAATGACTTCAACGATATTGCCCATCTCGTCAACCACGCCTGTCATGCGCTGGGTCATTTCGTTGGCGGTGTTGGTCTGCTCGTAGGCGCGCTCGGTTGCGCCCTGTGACTGGGCCATGCTTTGGGAAATCTCGGCAATTGAGGCGGCCATTTGTTCGGTACTGGCCGCAACGTTGCGGGTCAGCTCCATCGTATTGGTCGACGCATCAACGCTTTGAACCGTGCGCGTGTTGAGCTCGGTGATATTGTTGTCGATCTCGGTAAAGTTACCGTCGATCATTTTTTTAAGGTCGATCAGAAGCTTGGTTTTTTCGGTGATATCGGTGGCAAACTTGATCACCTTGATCGGTTTTCCAACAGCATCAAGCACCGGGTTATAGGTCGCTTCGATCCAGACTTGCTTGCCATTCTTGCCCACACGGGCGAACTGACCGGCCTGGAATTTTCCCTGGTTCAGGCTTTGCCAGAAAGCCCGGTACTCTGACGAATTTTTCTGATCTTCCGGCACGAACATGCTGTGATGCTTGCCCTTGATTTCATCAAGGCTGTAGCCCAGCACAGACAGGAAGTTCTCATTGGCTGTCAGAATCGTGCCATCCAGATTGAACTCGATCACCGCCTGCGAGGTGCTGATCGCATCAAACACGCTTTGCAGCAACGCACGTTCGTTGCGACGTTCGGTGATGTCGGTCGCAAACTTCACGACTTTGGTTACATTGCCCTTCGCGTCGAGGATCGGGTTGTAAGTGGCTTCAAGCCAAATCAACGATCCGTCACGACGTTTGCGCGGGAAGGCCCCGGTCAGAAACTCGCCTGACGCCAGTCTCTTCCAGAAATTTTTGTAATCTGCCGAACTGATGAGCTCTTCGGGGACAAACAATGAGTGATGTTTGCCGATAAGATCGCTGGCCTTGTAGCCCATCGTGTTTTCGAAGTTTTCATTCAGCGAAAGGATCTTGCCTTCCGCGTTGAATTCGATGCGTGCCATTGATCGTCCGAGCGCAGCGGTGACTTGTTGTTCGTTACGCGCCTCGGACTCACCCTTAAAAAATCCAATACCCACTTTTATACCCTTTGCGTAAACGGGTTTATCCCGTTAATTCCCGTCAGCCTCGCGGGGTTATTGACCGTTTGGTCGTAATTATGAACGCGTGAACCAGTCTCTCATACGCATGCATGATCGAACCTAGTCCTAAGAGCGTTCACTTCTCATGCGAGAGGATACGGTGAGATCTTCAACACAGATCATTCCCGGTTTTCAAACGACTTGCGTTTGATGACTCAGATGTTCGGAATTTCTTGCAGTTTTTCAAACTTTGCATCGGGTACGCTAGACTCTCAGCCATACCGAGCGACGCTTGAAAATATTTCTGCTGTTGAATAATTGATCCCACTTTGAACAACTGATCATTCACACCCAACCATATACTTTTGGCTGGGACAAGACAAATTGTTTATTTGTCCTGAGTAAAACAACTTTGGATCATAAATTTTAGTAGAATCGCGGGAACGATTTTAAAATTAAACTTGCAATACAATGCACTGTTGCAATTTTTAGAGCTCACCGATTTTCGTGAGCACCATCGGAACGTCACACCCCTTTCACCAAAATATTTTTGCTCTCGCAGGATTCCAACCCTTTGGTATAGCTACAACGAAGGGTCATATTCGCCCATTTCGTGTGCACGACGGCAGGTCAGGAAGCTTTCAACCAATTTTAATCTCGTTATTTGGCAAGAACAGATGCTGCTTCGCGAGTCTTTTTGACTGAGTCAGCCACGCGGGATGTTGAAATCCGAATGGTTTCCAGATTACTGGTCAATCCTTCCACAGACGACGCCATGATGCGCATATTATTGGTCACACCATTGGTGACGGCACTTTGCTCTTCAACGGCGGACGAAATACTGGTTACGCCGTCACGTACCGTTTGAACCGCCCTTTGAATGGTTTCAAGCGCACCGACAACCTCGCCCGAAATGGCCTGAATACCTGAAATCTCCTCGGATATATCCTCTGTCGCCTTGGCTGCTTGGTTAGCGAGGTTTTTGACCTCATTGGCAACAACGGCAAAACCTTTGCCCGCATCACCAGCACGCGCACTTTCAATTGTTGCATTCAGTGCCAGCAGATTGATCTGGCCTGCGATATTGCGGATGACTTCAACAATATTGCCCATGGCATCAACAACCTGCGCCATACGCTGGGTTGAATCATTGGCCGTAACCGTTTCGGCAAAAGCCCGTTCTGTCTCCGAGCGCGACTGGCTCATGCTTTGTGAAATCTCAGCGATGGAAGACGCCATCTGTTCGGCACTGGCAGAGACTGTCTGGACCGTGTTTGATGTTTCCTCAGACATGGAAACACTCTGGTCAGCGGAACTATTGAGCTCACCCAGATTGCCGTCGATTTCGCTGAAGTTCGTATCGATGATCTTTTTCAAATCCAGCAGAAGCTTGGTTTGTGCGGTAATGTCGGTTGCAAACTTCACGACCTTGAACGGACGCCCCACCGGATCAAGAACCGGATTGTAGGAAGCGGAGATCCATACTTCCTTGCCGCCTTTGCCCACGCGTTTAAACTCGCCGGAATTGAATTCACCGGCGTTGAGGGTTTTCCAAAAATCCTTGTATTCCTTGGAGTCCCGATAAGAAGGTTCGACAAAAATGCTGTGATGCTTGCCTTTGATTTCGTCAAGCGTGTAGCCCATCACATCCAAAAACATCTGGTTTGCGGAAATAATGGTGCCATCGAGCTCAAACTCGATCGTCGCCTGTGATTTCTCGATGGCGCGAAAAACGCTTTGCCACATTGCGCGCTCGACACGACGCTCTGTGATGTCAGAAGCGAGTTTGACGACTTTCTTGGGTTTGCCGTTGCGATCAAGAATTGGGTTGTAGCTTGCTTCAAGCCAAATCATCTGGCCGTTCTTTTTCTTTCTGGCCATTGCGCCAGAAACGAACCTGCCAGAGCGAAGCTCTTCCCAGAACGCTTCATATTCCGCCTTGTCAAAGACATCCGACGGCATGAACATACGGTGATGCTGGCCTACAATCTCATCAAGCTCATATCCCATCGTCTCTAGAAAATTCTCATTAGCCCTGACGATGGTCCCGTCCATGTTGAACTCAATAACAGCCATGGACCGATTCAATGCCTCGTAAATCTGGGCTTTTTCTTTATCACCACCATTGCCGCCAAACATCGCTGTCCCCTGAACCGTTCAACCTAAGATTTTATTCAGGTGGTAAAGCAGGATGTTTATTACAAGGAAGGTTGCTGATCTCAGTGGCGTAATTATCCACAGTTCAGAATCAGGCAGGCCACTTCACGATGTAGCGTGTCAGATCAGGATGGGCTTCGTCTTCGGGGATGGCCATGCCGCGCACGGACATGCCTGCCATAATGGCCGAGTCTGCTACACCTGTCTTAAGCGGATGCCAGTCGGGTAGTGGTTTTCCCTCTGCCATCAGGCGATAGGCACAGGTGGATGGCATCCAGGACAGGGTTTCGACATTTTCTTTGGAAAGCTGCACACAATCGGGAACATGCTGGGTCCGGTTGGGATAATCCTTGCAGCGGCACGTATGACAATCGAGCAAACGACACGCGACCGAGGTGTAATAGACAAAATCGTCTTCTTCGTCCTGCAGCTTGTGCAGGCAACATTTGCCACATCCGTCACACAGGGATTCCCATTCCGCTTGCGTCATTTCAGCAAGAGTCTTGGTTTCCCAGAATGGTTCAGGTGACAATGCGACGCGGTCTTTATTATCCATGATCTCTCTCAGTCGGGCCGTCATTGAGACATAACATAGTCTAACCCGCGCGTAATCCCCGTCGCATTCAAGTCTGACAACGGATTGATCAACTCTCTGCGATCATGTGGAAGAAGGACCCAAAAACACTTCCATCCACCAGACCGGCAGGGCCCAGATCAAGACCCGTCGCCGTTTTCATCCGGCATAATGGCATGCCGTCTTCGGACAATGTAGTCGCGTAGTGAAATTCATGACCACGCAGCTTCATGCCTGCCGGACCAAACGGGGTCGGAATGCCCAGTTGTGCCTCGCGATAGCCAAGATGCAGCCTGCGGCTGGCAAAGCTGGTTTCAAGCGGCAACAGACCAAGCATTTCGTGGCGCGTACCACTGGCATCAACAAGGCCGTTGCCAAGGGTCATGTACCCGCCGCATTCGCCGTAAATCAGGACATGCCGTTGGGCCGCATCGTGCATGCCGGCCCTGAAAACCTTGGCCGCGGCGAGGGTTTTGGCATGAAGTTCCGGATAGCCGCCGGGCAGATAGATGGCATCACATTCCGGGTTGGGGGCCTCGTTCGCCAATGGCGAGAAAAAGGAAATTTTCGTCCCCGCCGCACGCCAGCCATCCAGAAGATGGGGGTAGCTAAACGCAAAGGCCGCATCACGCGCCACCGCAACATGACGGCCAAGAGGGGCAATTACGGGTGCAGTTGAAGTAACCTTTGCAGATTTTTTGGTTTTCTCCGCCTTTCCGGCCTTTTGCCCCACCAGTGCGATCAAGGCATCAAGATCGACATCTTCACTGATGATATCGGCGGCACGATCGAGAAAACTATCAAGTTCGGCATGTTCGCCCGCCTGCACCAGACCAAGATGACGTTCCGGCAGGATCAGGTCTTCGCTGCGCCGGACCGCGCCAAGCACTGGAAGATCCGGCAGATGTTTGGCACAGGCATCAACAATCATCTGCTTGTGGCGGTCACTGCCCACCCGATTAAGGATCACGCCGGCAACATTGATGTCATCACGAAATTTGGCAAAGCCGGAAATCACCGCCGCGGCAGAAGCCGACTGGCCTTTCACATCGACCACAAGAACAATCGGCCACCCGGCAAGGGCGGCAAGATCGGCGGTCGATCCATCGCCGTTGGCGGCACCATCGAACAAGCCCATGACGCCTTCGCACATGAAAAAGGCTTTGCCCTCCGTGTGATCGCGGGCCAGACCGTTGATCTGGTCTGGCGTCATCGCCCACGGATCAAGATTGATGCAGGTATCGCGACAGGCAGCTGCCTGAAAGGCGGGGTCGATATAATCCGGCCCGGTTTTGGCCGCCGCAATTTTATGGCCCTTGCGGGTCAGCGCGCGCAGAAGCGCCAATGTAATGACGGTCTTGCCACTGTTTGACGCGGGGGCCGCAATCACGATCCCCGGAATGGTGTCAGGCATTTTGGGCTGTTCTCCGAGCCGAATTTATTTGCCATGATCATGGCATTACGCGACGGAATAATCAGCCGTTGTTTTTGACCGCCTCGGTCACGCCCTTTGCCATGTCTTCCGGGCTCGTACCATAATTGAAATGACGGACGAATTTGCCTTCACGATCCATCAGATACACGAAGGACGAATGGTCCATCAGATAGGTATCGGTATCTTCAGGCTCACCTTCCGGGATCGCTTTCGCGTAGTAAACACGAAACGCCTTGGCGGCCGCCGTTGTCTGTTCAACGGTGCCGGTCAGTCCAACCATCCGATCATGGAAATAGGGAACATATTCGGCAACCGCTTCGACCGTGTCGCGTTCGGGGTCGACGGTGAAAAAGACGGGAGTGATCTCATCTGCGATGTCTTGGGGCATCATATCAAGTGCTGTTCCCATGACCTGCAATTCGGTCGGGCAAACATCCGGGCAGAAGGTATAGCCGAAATAGGTCAGCATGTATTTGCCCTTGAAGTCATCCTGAGTGACAGTTTCGCCATCCTGATTGACAAGTGTGAAGGGACCGCCAATCGACGCAGTTCCGGACGAATTGGTTTCCGTGCCCATCATCATCAGACGATAGGTCAGGCCGATACCAAGAACCAGGGCAATACCCAGAATTGCCAGAAGCGTCTTTTTGCTCACGCGTCCACCCTCATCTCTTTGCCGGTTACGGACAACCGATCTTTGTGTGCCACAAACTGACGGGGCACTATAAATACCCTACACATTCTTGCAAGGTCAGCACCTGTGGGAAAGCTCACACTTGATCACGCTGCCCGCACCCATCAGCCCAGTGTCGTTGCCGCCAAGGCAAACAGGATCAGGCCATTAATAATCATGAGTCCACGGCCCACTGGCACCATCAGGGCCCGGAACCGCTGTGCGGCATATTGGCCGACAAAGCCTGTGACAAACAACATCGGCACCGTGCCAAGACCAAACACCAGCATCACCGCCCCGCCATTAAGCGCCGCACCGGTGGCGGCCGCCATAACAAGCGCACCATAAACCAGACCACAGGGAATAAAGCCCAGCATCACGCCCAGCAAATACCCCCGCCAGCCATAGGGGGCCTGGAAAAGCCCACGCGCGCGGTTGCCAACCAGCTTGTTCCACCAGCGTGATTCGCCGGTCGATGGCAGCAACCCGCCAAGATGAGGCATGAGGCCCAAAATGCCGAACAGAAGGAAAAACACACCGGCCGCAATCAGCAAGACCGGCCCGATCCACCAGACACGGGTCAGGGCACTGATGCTGTCGGTGAAATAGCCGGCCAGAACCCCCAGCAGGCAATAGGTCGACAAACGCCCGAACTGATAGGGCAGGAGTGCGGCACCGGTGAGACGGCGAAACTCGCTCATTTTCTCGACCGGGAGCTGTTCCATCCGGCTGGTGACCTGACTGATCACGAACGGGCCGCACATGCCGACACAGTGGGTCGCACTGCCTACCAGTCCTGCCACCAAAGCAGTCAGAAGTACCCCGCCATCCGTGCGCACGATATCGGCACATTGCGCCCAACCGCTTTCAAGGATGCGTATCAATACCTGCTGTTCGTCCATGATCCATCCGGGTCAAAACATTTGAGCGCGATTGTACAATCGCACGTCCCACCAGCAACGATATATATCAATCTGTTGCCGCCTTATCCGGACGGAATCGAAGTTCAGTTTTTAAGGGGATCTGCCGGTGCGGTGATCAGATCAAGCACCTGTTCGAACGGCACGTGGCGCACTGCGGTCACATCGTCCTGCGGCGAAAGCCAGTTCAGACGATCACGCAGGCCAACAACCTTGCCCAGAATGCACACCGCAGGCGGTTCAACGCCTTCGCGTTCGACGTCATCAGCCGCCTTTTCAAGGGTGGTGATCAGAATTCCCTGTCCCGGTGTGGTCGCCTGACTGATCACGGCAAGCGGTTCATCCGCGGCCCGACCATTTGCCATCAGTTCCGACGAAATCCGGCGCAGATGTTTCATCGCCATATACATGACAAGAACGGGTGCGCCCTTGGCGAGTGCTGCCCAGTTGATATTGTCTGGCACTTCGCCACTGGAGCCGTGGCCGGTGACAAAGGTCACCGACGAATTGCAGTCGCGGTGCGTGGTCGGAATACCGGCATAGGCCGCGCCAGCAATCCCGGCGGTAATGCCCGGCACCACCCGGAATGGCACATTGTGATCGACAAGGGTCATGCCCTCTTCGCCGCCGCGTCCGAACACGAACGGATCACCGCCCTTAAGGCGCAAAACACGCAGGCCCTGTTTGGCCAGTTCAACCAGCTGCAGAGAAATATCGGTTTGTTTGGAAGATGGACGACCACCGCGCTTGCCCGCATAGATGCGTTTGGCATCGGGACGCAAAAGGTTCAAAATCCGTTCATCGACCAGTGCATCAAAGACAACAACATCGGCCTGTTGCATGGCGTTGACGGCATGCAGCGTCAGAAGACCGGGATCACCAGGTCCCGCCCCAACAAGCCATACCCAACCCGGTTCAAAAACCGGAAAATCAACACCAAGGTTCGTCATCGCGCGATACTTCTACTTAAATGAAATGCAGCCATCTGTGCAGGACCGCATCAAGAGGATATGTTAAACAGCAATCAAACGATACGCACAACATATTTCCGATATTTTTTCGTATAACTTTTTAAATCACATAAATATTGATGTTTAATTGAATTTCCCAATCGGATCTCATCTCCGCCCTCAATAGCGAAAACACCGACAGGATTAACAGGAAAAAAACCGACTGATGGCAAGAAAACCGGAAGGACCACTGCGCAAGGGATGGACGACGGGGGCCTGTGCCACCGCCGCAACCCGTGCCGCGTGGCAGGCATTGCTGTCCGGCGATTTTCCCGATCCGGTCACCATTACCCTACCTGGCGGAGAAACGCCGTCCTTCAAATTGATCAAGGCGGAAAAGGGCGAGGACTGGGCGCGCGCCAGCGTGATCAAGGATGCCGGCGATGATCCCGATGTCACCCATGGGGCGGAAATCATATCGACGGTGCGTGTCGGCAAACCCGGATGCGGCATCACATTCCATGCTGGTGACGGGGTTGGCACGATTACAAAGCCGGGCCTGCCATTGCCGCCGGGTGAACCCGCGATCAATCCCAAACCGCGCGAAATGATGGTCGGACAGATCGAAGCACTTTGTGACCAGTATGGCGCAAGCCCCGATGTCGAGATCGAGATTTCCATTCCCGGGGGTGCTGAAATTGCCACCAAAACGTGGAATGGGCGATTGGGCATTGTTGGCGGTTTGTCGGTTCTGGGCACCACGGGGATTGTCATCCCGTTTAGCTGTTCGGCGTGGATCCATTCGATCCATCGCGGGATTGACGTCGCGCGGGCAACCGGGCGCGAACATGTTGCCAGCGCAACCGGCAAAACATCAGAGGCGGCCATTCGTGCATTCTATGGCCTTCCCGAAGAAGCCATTCTTGATATGGGCGACTTTGTTGGCGGGATGCTGAAATATCTTCGCAAAAACCCGATTGCCTTTGTCAGCATCGCCGGTGGGTTTGCCAAACTGGTCAAACTTGCCCAGGGCCACTTGGATTTGCATTCAAGCCGATCACAGGTCGATTTTGATCGACTGGCAGCAACGATTGCAGCGTGCGGCGGCGATGAAACGCTGCAAGACCAGTGCCGCACGGCCAATACTGCCAAACAGGTTCTGGAACTTTGTCAGGCGGCGGACGTTAAGATTGAAGATGCTATTGCCCGTCAGGCCTGCGAATCCGCACGCGCCACATTGGACGGCGCATCGGCCGTTGAAGTCGTTATTACCGATCGCAACGGCACCATCATTACCCGCCACGGGATTGGCGAATTTGATCAATTCCGACCGGTGGCATCGTAAGCAGCAGTTCGTTAATCTGTTCCCGTGTCTGCGCAACAAACAGGCCATCCAAGGTCATAAAGCAACAACAAGGTTCTTTGCCCATGTCCCTCTCCCGCCCTGCCGAACGTCCAAAACGCATTCTTATTTTTGGCGGGACCGGAGACGCAAATCGCATTGCAGAGGACCTGATGCATGAATTTGGCCGGGATGTTCGTTTGCAACTCTCGCTCGCCGGGCGCACCAGTGCGCCGAGCATTCCTGATGGCGTTCCTGTTCGCATCGGCGGTTTTGGTGGGCCAGAGGGCATCATCACCCATCTTAAAAACGAACAGATTGATCTGGTGATTGACGCCACCCACCCCTATGCCACCGAGATTTCACACAATATCGCCAAGGCCTGCCATGCTGTGGCAATGCCTTGCATTCAGTATCACCGCCCGGCCTGGGAACAGACCGAAGATGACAACTGGATCATGGTAAAATCGATTGAAGAAGCGGCCAAAATCCTGCCTGACGTTGGCAATCGCGCGCTAATCGCAAGCGGTGCGAAGAACCTTCATGCCTTTGAAGGGCTTGAAAAAACATGGTTGCTTGTCCGCACTGTTGATGCCCCGCGTGATCCGTTTGATCTGGAATTTGGTGAATGGCTGTTTGCGCGCGGCCCGTTCAGTGTTGAAAGCGAGACGGAGCTTCTTGAACGCAACGAAATCGATGTGATCGTCAGCAAAAATAGCGGCGGTGATGCGACCTTTGCCAAGATCGAAGCCGCGCGGAACCTTGGCATTCCGGTGATCATGATTGAACGCCCCGGTGGGGAGCCGGTCATTCAGGCCCCGTCGCGTTCTGAAATCATCGATACCGTTCGTGAGACCCTTAAGAAGGTCTGATGGTCCTGTGCACGCTGGCCGATATCCTTGGCGCCTTCGAGACAAGAAAAAACCCCGCCAAAAGTTTGGCGGGGTTTTCTTTTTGATCGTCTGATCAGCCGTGCGCCTTAGACGAAACGGCGGAACTCACCGGATTTACGCGGCGGGCAGAACCGTTTGAGGTATGACGGCGCAATTGCTTCAAGGCTGTTGGGCGTAATGCCAAGTTCGGCAAAACCGTCCGCACCTTCGGAAACGACGTTATCGGTCTTGAGCAACCGAACCTGATCCGGGGTAAGCGGCGGGACCGGCAGGAACTGCAGGAAGAATGCCTTGATCGAGGCCAGCCAGAACGGAACCGGCATCAGAATGGCGCGCTGACGGGTAATGCGCAGCATGTCCTGCAGAAGCGCCATGAAGGAATAGGTTTCCGGTCCACCAAGCTCATAGGTTTTGCCAGCAGATTTGCCTTCGGTGAGTGCGGTGACAAAGGCATCGGCAACATCGCCAACATAGACCGGCTGGAATTTCGGGCCGCCTTCGCCGTGCAGATCGACCTTGCCTTCGCCCAGATCAACTTTCGGCAGGCCCGGCGCACCGACAACCGGCAGAACCGGAGAAAAACGAGCCATGGTGGCAAATTTGTTCAGGAAGTTGTCATTCGGACCAAAGATGACCGACGGACGGAAGATCACCGCATCCGGGAAAGCTTCGCGCACGGCCTTTTCACCGGCGAGTTTGGACGTCGCATAGTTGGCAGAGGTGTTTTTATCCACACCCAGTGCCGACATGTGCAAAAGCGTCTTTACACCGGCTGCCTTGGCTTCCTCGGCAATGCGTTTGGCCGCCTTGACATGGATATTGAGGAAATTCTTGCTGCCGCGTTCATAGAGAATGCCCAGCAGGTTAATCACCGCTTCGGAACCTTCAAGCGCGCCCTTGATGCTGTCTTCGTCGCGCACATCGCAATGGACCGGAACGACCTGCCCCAGATTGCCCATCGGTTTGAGTTTTTTGACGCGCTCAAAGCTTCTGGTCGGGACGCGAACGATAAAATCACGCTCCAGCAGACGCTTGACGATATGACGTCCGACAAATCCGGTGCCGCCAAAAACGGTTACGATACGACGATCCATACTTGCTCTCTCCTTGCCGGTCGGGACGATGCGGACGATGCCCGCATCAGATGCCCGTGCTCGGTGGCCTTGGGGTCCGGAACGCCAAAACGATCCGGTCCGAAACTGATCCTGTGGAAAATCATATGGTGCCTGAACATACTGTGTCCAAACAGACGACAATATGATTTTCCGCAGGCTCTTGGGTTATATACGACCCGCAATTGTGGTCAACAATGCGGTTTTATGAAACGTTTTCGTCTCTGCCCTGCAATTTGGCTAGTATTTCATCATGCAGTGCCAGCAAACCGGCCCGATAATCCGGATAGCGTAGCTTAACACCCAATTCCTGTTTGATCCGCGCATTTGACACCCGTTTATTGTCTTCATAGAAACTGGCGGCCATCGGGCTTAGCTTAGCGGTGGCAAAATCCTGTTCGGGTGGTGGATCGATACCCAGCAAACCGCAGGCATGCGCAATCACATCCTGCGGCGGGGCCGCATCATCATCACACACATTATAGACCGCCCCGCAATTGGGCTGCTTGATGGATGCCAGAACCGTCTGGGCGATGTCATCAACATGGATGCGCGAAAAGACCTGACCGGGTTTGACAATCCGGCGTGCGCGACCTGACCGGACGGTTTCAAGCGCATTGCGACCGGGGCCATAGATGCCCGCCAGTCGGAAGCTTTGCACACACAGATCATGACGACGGCCCAGATCAAACCATGCCTTTTCTGCCGCGACCCGTCTGCGCCCGCGCTTGCCACTTGGTAAAAGGTCATCATCCTCGGTGACTTCGGCGCCATCCCGATCACCGTAAACCCCGGTGGTCGACAAATAGCCAATCCATGTGTCTGCGGGCAGTGCCGCAAGATCACTGCCATGATGATGGATCACCGGATCGCCCATCCCGCCGGGCGGGGCCGATGAAAGGACATGCGTCACGCCTTCAAGCGCACTTGCAATATCGCCAATCGGTTGATCATCGGAAAAAATGAAGGGTTCGATGCCTTCGGATTTCAGCTGTTCGGCCTTGTCCGCGCTTCGCGTGGTTCCGGCGATTTTCCAACCCTCTGCCTTAAGCTCGTGTGCAACAAGGCGGGCGGAAAATCCCAATCCGAAACAGAACAGCTTATTGGTCATCAAGGCACCTTTTGTGACGGCAAATTCGTGTGAAGGGCACAGTAACGGCCTTGCCACAGACAAACAAAGTCTTTTGGCAAAACCTTTTGGACCATGATTTGTTCCCGCAAACTGTGGCTTTCGGGAACAACAATCATCTTGTTGCCGTTTTCATGGTGTGAGACTTCACGAATGTGCGTTTACAGATATGCGCATTCAGCCATGGTGGATCGATCATGTGATCTTCTATGGTGACTGCCAGAAATTTTGCCAAAGACGGAGCTTTTTCATGTCACGACTTTTCGCGACCTCGTTCCTAGCGCGCGCCACAGGCTTGCTGTGTCTGGCGGGGTTTGTCGGCATCGGCGCAGGATTGCCTTCCGCCAAGGCCCAAACCGAAAGCAACGGTGGCATGACACAGGAAGAAAGCCAGCAATATCGTGACTGCATCAAGCTGGCCCAACTCAAACCCGAAGACGGATTTGAAAGCGCGATTGCCTGGCGAGATCTGGGCGGCGGGGAACCGGCCCGCCACTGTGTTGCCGTCGCACTGATATCGCTTGGCAAATATGAAGAAGCCGCCACCCGACTTGATGCGCTTGCCAAGGACAGCACGGCCGGGCCCGGTGTGGTTGCCGGAATGCTGGCCCAGGCAGGCCAAGCGTGGATGATGGCCGATAACCTTGAATTCGCCTGGCGTGACCAAAGCCGCGCGCTTGAACTGGTGCCCAACAATCCGCAGCTTTGGGTCGATCGTGCAATGGCACTTGGCCTTGCCGGGCAGTATTGGGAGGCGATTGACGACCTCAATGCCGCCCTTGATCTTCAACCCGATCATACCGAGGCGCTGATTTACCGGGCATCGGCCTGGCGACTACTTGAAAGTTACGATTTGGCAATGACTGATATCGAACAAGTTCTGAACCGGGAACCCCAGAATGTTCAGGCGCTTTTCGAACGCGGCAAGCTCCATCAGATTGCCGGTGATAACGATCTTGCACGGCAGGACTGGTTAACTGTCATAGAACTTTCAAATGGAACCCCTGTTGCTGACGCGGCAAAAGCGAATATAGAGAAGATGGATGTTCGCACCGAATCGAACTGACGGGGACCGTCAGTTTAGAAAACAGGTTCACGGTGACCGATTTCCTTGTATATGACCGGTAGAACCATTTGCCGGACCATCACCGGATACGTTTTGGGGGACGAAATGCGTCGCACGCTTGCCTTGGCTACCCTTGCCGCATCGATGGCACTTCTGACATCACATGCCGCAGAGGCCCGCGATCAGATCAGGATTGTCGGATCTTCGACGATCTTTCCGCTGACCACCAAGGTCGCCGAACATTTCGCCAAGACCACCGGCGCACCGGCCCCGGTGGTTGAAAGCACCGGTTCAGGCGGCGGCTTCAAGCTGTTTTGTGGCGGCATTGGTGCAGAGTTCCCCGATATCGTTGACGCATCGCGCCCGATCACCGGGTCGGAAACTGCAATTTGCGCGGCAAACTCTGTCCGTGACATCAGCGAAATCAAAATCGGCTATGATGGTATTGTCCTACTGGGCTCGCGCGAAGCACCGGGTATGGAACTCACCGCCCGTCAGCTTTATCTCGCCCTCGCGCGGACCGTTCCGGTCAATGGCGCAAGTGTGCCAAACCCGCATGAAAAATGGTCTGATATCGATCCCAGCCTGCCGGACCTTAAAATCCGGGTTTATGGCCCGCCGCCGACTTCGGGTACGCGCGATCTGATGGGGCAGCTGTTGCTTGATCAGGGTTGTGCAACATTTTCTGACATCGCAAGCCTCGAGGCAACCGATCCTGACAGCTTCCGCCTGCTTTGCCGGACCCTTCGCGAAGACGGCGCCTACATCGAGGCCGGCGAGAATGACCGGCTGGTGATCAGCAAGCTTGAAAAAGATCCGACATCCTATGGCGTGATGGGCTTTAACAACTTGGAGCGTAACCGAGAACGTCTTCAGGGGGTTCCAATCAACGGCATTGAACCGGATTATGAAACCATCCTTGATGGCAGCTATCCAGCATCGCGTGCGCTTTATCTTTACGTCAAGGATGACCATCAACAGCTCGTCCAGAGCCTGGGTGACTTTATCTCGACCTATGTTTCGGAAGCGGTGATTGGCGAAGAGGGCCTGCTGGCAGATAATGGCCTGGTACCGCTGACCAATGAGGAACGCGCTGAAACCATGACCAGTGCCGCGAAATTCGCCGGTAACTGAGCAGCTAACGGATAAACACCACTAGACGCAATTGAGCGGTCGGGCATCAGTCCGGCCGTTTTGCCATCCAGACCTGGTTGCTGGCATATTTCGGGGGATTGCCCTGGAAATCCGAAAATTCCGATATCGAAATGAAACCAGATAGCTCCAACATCAGCCGCATTTCACTGCGATGAACCCAGCGCAGATGATGCCAGCAATCCTCGCGCGTAATCACATCGCCCTGATCGTTGATTTCTTCAAACCGCCAATGTTCGCTGAACTTCTGGGTCAGGGGATCATTGGTGCGTTCCATCGCCGTGATGCGAAGCCGACTGCCCGGCTGCCCGACGCCTTCTGGCATCGGAAAGATCGGCAGTTCGACGTGCTCCGGGTCACCTTCGGGCAGGCAATAGCGCAAATCCGGATCCATCAGATCAAGGGCGATCGCCCCGCCGGGTTTCAGATGGGCAAAGGCGCGTTCAAGGGCACGACGCTGATCCTTGGCATCGATGACTTCCTGAAGCCCGCGAAACGGGATGATCACCAGATCAAACTGCCGCCCCAGATCAAAGTCGCACATATTGCCAAGATGCCATGTCAGATCAGGGTAATTGGCGCGTGCCTGACCCAGCATGGCGGGCGATAGATCAAGGCCTTCGACCGCGACACCAAGTTTGGCAATCGCGGCACTGATCCGGCCGGTGCCGCAACCCAGTTCAAGCACGCCGTTTTGATGCGCAAGGCTGGTTGCCAGACGGGTATAAAAGGGAATGGGGTCTTCAAAAATCTTACGATCAAGATCAGCACGAAGATCGTAACTGGCGGTATTTAACCCGCCTTCAGGGTAGAATTCATCAGATATGGATGAATCCTTCATTCAAAATCCAGTTCCGCGTAATGACTTGATGGCGGGAAACTTGCCTGCCGGTCTGCCAGAATATCGCGCATGGCAGGGCGGCTTTTGATCCGCATGTACCAGTCCTTGGCGCGTGGATGTTTTGACCAGTTGATATCGCCCATATAGTCGATCACGGATACCTGTGCGGCAGCCGCCAGATCGGCCATGGTCAGATGATCACCGGCCAGCCAGTTCCGGCGCTCAAACAACCAGCCGATATAATCCATGTGATAGGCGCCATTGGTGCGCCCTGCGCGCAGGACCTTGGTATCGGGGGTGCCGGTCGAGAAGAAGCGTTTCAGGAGCTTCTCACCGAGCAGATGGTCAGTGACCTCGCGATTGAATTTGCCGTCAAACCACGCGACAAGGCGGCGAATTTCAGCGCGTTCCTTGGGGTCGGATCCAAACAGTTTCGGCTCGTCCTCGTACACCTCGTCGAGATACTCGCAAATGACGCTGGAATCACACAGCACCGTGCCGTCTTCTTCCTTAAGCACAGGCACTTCACCGGCCGGATTAAGCAGCAGGAAATCGTCACGCCGTTCCCATACCGGTTCAGCCGTTAGTTCGAAATCGAGCTTTTTCTCGGCCAGGACCAGACGGACCTTGCGCGAAAAAGGTGAAAGCCAAAAATGATATAACTGACGCATGAGCGTGAAGATACCCGACCAAGATGAACGTTTCGCAAATACCCGGCATGGGGGCGCAAACATTCCATAAACCGCAACGAAGCCGGTTCGTTTCCAACCCGGAACTGCAAGATATCTCAAACCATGCAATGCGCGCGAAGTAAAGACCTTCAAGTGTGTGAAAGTGCAATTTTGCTATACGTAACGCTCATGCCTGACAGAAAGCTTAAATGCGCCCTGTCACGCCCGGCTTTTTGCCAGTTCCAGCATGCCATCAAGATCAAGGCAGGCTTCAAGATGATCGGCCAGTTCATCAAGGGCCGCATCAATACTGGCCTCAAAATGCGTCATTTTGTGTGCCTCGTCCGATCGCAATGCCGCCAGAAAGGCATGACGGAAATCATCAGTGCCAAACAGCCCGTGCAGATAGCACCCCAAAACCAGTCCATCACTACTGATCGCGCCATCCACCACACCATTCAAATCAAGCCAGCTTCGCGCCCGATCCGGTCCATCGGTCCGGCCCATATGGATTTCATAGCCATCGACGGGTATTCCGGCGGCAAGAACAGCATGATCGCCAACCGTCAGCCCAGTTGTTTTACGCAGCGTCTTGTCGTCCGCCATGACGGTTTCAACATCAAGCAAACCAAGGCCAGCCTCGCTTCCCGGCGCGCCTTCGACCCCGTCCGGGTCATGGACCATACGGCCCAGCATCTGATACCCGCCGCAAATACCGATCACATGACCGCCTCGCCTGTGATGGGCCAGAATATCGATATCCCAGCCCTGATCTTTGACGAACCGAAGGTCGGCCATGGTCGATTTTGACCCCGGCAGAAGCACCAGATCACAATCCCCCGGGATCACTTGCCCCGGCTTGATCACCAGCAATTCAACATCATCCTCGGCCGCCAGCGGATCAAGATCATCAAAATTGGCAATACGCGGCAGATGCGGCACGGCGATACGCAGGACTTTGCCCGCGCCATCCATAGCCTTGCGGTGATATTTCCCAGCCTTTTCCAGCGCCACGCCATCTTCGGCAGGCAGCTTGTGGGCATTCGGCCAGTATGTTGCGATACCGTAACTTTTAAGGCCGCAACGCTCATGAATGATTCCGGTGGCCGGTTCAAACAGCGACACATCGCCACGAAACTTGTTGATCACATAACCCTTAAGCCAGCGGCGGTCATCCTCGGACAGTAACGCATGTGTTCCGACGATCGAGGCAATCACCCCGCCACGATCAATATCGCCGACCAGAATAACCGGAACGCCCACCGCCTCGGCAAAGCCCATATTGGCAATATCGGACGCCCGCAGATTGACCTCGGCAGGTGAGCCGGCACCTTCGATCAGGACAAGGTCAGCGTCACGTGCCATGATCTCGAAACTTTCGACCACCTTGGGCAGCAGATCGCGTTTCAGGCGATAATAATCGCGTGCCTTGGCGCTGGTCAGGACCTTGCCCTGCACCACGACCTGCGCCCCAATGTCACTTTGGGGCTTGAGCAAGACCGGGTTCATATGGACCGAGGTCGCAACGCCCGCTGCACGCGCCTGAAGTGCCTGTGCGCGGCCAATTTCGCCGCCATCATCGGTAACGGCGGCATTGTTGGACATGTTTTGCGGCTTGAACGGGCGCACCCGCAGCCCCCGACGCGCATAGGCACGGCACAATCCGGCGACCAGCAAGGATTTCCCGACATCGGAACCGGTACCTTGCAACATCAGGGCGGGGACGGATTGCGCACTCATTCCGGATTCAAAACTTTCTTGTAAACGGCCAACTAAATGATCAAGGCCGGATCAGAATTCGACACCGATCTGGGCCTTGATGCCCTGTTCACGGAACGGGTGTTTGACCATGGTCATTTCCGTGACCAGATCGGCCGCCTCGATCAAGGTATCCGGGGCATTGCGCCCGGTAAGCACGATATGCTGATCAGGCAGTTTGTTTGCGAGTGCTTCAAGCACATCCTCAAGCGGCAGGAAATCATAGCGCAGAACGATATTGATCTCATCGAGGATCACCATCGAATAGCTTGGATCGCGCAACATTTCCAATGCCTTGTTCCAGGCTTCACGGGCCAGGGCGACATCCTGTGCCCGGTTCTGGGTTTCCCAGGTAAAGCCCGCCCCCATGGCGTGGAATTCACAGAGATCGGGGAATTTTTTAAGAAGCTTTGCCTCGCCAGTTTCCCAGCCACCCTTGATGAACTGGACAACGCCGACTTTCATATCATGGCCGACACAGCGCATCGCCATGCCAAAGGCCGAGGATGACTTGCCCTTGCCCTTGCCGGTATGGACAATGATCAGGCCCTTTTTATCGATCTTCTGGGCCATCATCTTGTCGCGTGCGGCCTTGATTTTCTTCATTTTTTCATCATGCCGCGCATTGATATCGACGTCTGGCTGGCTTTTGTCGGTCATTGTTTCTTCCCTTTGAAATGCCGGCCCAGAATGCGGCGAAAGTCCTACCGGGATCAAGGGCAGTTTTGCGGAGTTTGATCAAGATCCAAGTGGGCGATCACACCCTGAAATCCGTGCTGCTTCGCCGCCGGGCAAAAGGCGTTGGCATCGGCCCCTTCATCAAGATATTCGACGGCGAAAACCGGCTTATCTTGAGAGACATAAATATCAAACTCATGCATGAAGCCAAGTCGATGGGCCGATTCCAACAGGGCGAAATCCATCTGATCAACAAGATCGGGCACAAGATCGGCAACATTTTTCTGCCCGATGGCAAGACCGCGCGTATGGGCCTCAGTGATCAGCCAATTCACATAGCGCAGCTGATCGGCGCGCGTGATGTCAAAACCGGTTGGCTTACTGCTTTGGTCGGCTTCAAAGGCATCAATGTTATCAGGCTCAATCGCCAGAAACCCCTTGTCACGGCAAAGATCAAGACGGGCCCTGATCACATTGGCAAAAAGCTCAAACCGGCGGACATCAAGCCAGTTTTCGCCATCCCAACCCCAATAGGGCGCGCCGATCACATCTTGCGGAAACGCCTTCGCGTCATCCCGCCAATCTTCGACAGCCCCGACATTGATATAACAAATCGGATACTGGCCGGCAGCGCGCCAAGCCGCGACCTGATCGGCGGACACATCAAAAAGATCGGCCCCAACGACGCGGACGGCGTTATTGACATCAAGCGTGCCTTGAAGCTGCCAGTGAAACCGGCCGTTTGGGACGGATGTCCATTCTTTTGTGGTATCCGCCTGTGCGGTTTGCCCATGCGACAGCAGACCCATGACAATGGCAGTCCACAGACAAAAAGATTTGGGAATTGAGTTCTTCACGCGATGTATCTGCCCTGAAATGTTGGGCAGTGAGTTTGCCCGCGGGCACCCGCCAAGACAATCCCGCAAACAAAAAGCGCGGTCCCAATGACCGCGCTGTTATCTAATCTTGGTTGGCCCAACTTTACCAATTGGCGCTTTGACCTGTTGTCAGACCAAGGTCACTGGTCACCAGATCCGCCCATTTATCGGGTTCGCGCATGTCGATATTGCGCAGTTCCGGACGGCGCATCCGGGCCTTATTGAACAATTGCAGGCGATCACCGGGCGACATACGGCGCAGACGGTCCAAGGCCTTGCGCACGGCCTCGTTGCGCGCTCCGGTCGGGCTTTGGAAGCTTTTCTCGATCACCTCAAGGCGCTTTTCCAGCCAGTCACGGCTGATCGCGACCTGTTCGATCAGGGTTTTGAGTTCACGCACCACCGGGAAGTGATCCAGACGCAGATGGGCAACCGCAACGGCCGTCCGCCAGACCTGACGTTCGACCCCTTGCAGGTAGCGCCAATAAATCTTCACCTTGGCATTGATTTCAAATTTGGTTTGGTCCGGACCCGGAAGGTGATGAGCAAGCTCTGTCATGCCGGCATGGAATTCATCAAACGTTACCGGCCGATGCACGCCGTTGAAACGTTCACGGACATCCAGAACTGCGCGAATGGCACCGCGTGCCGGGCGATAGCGCCCGTTGCCATGCAAATCTGCACGCAACCAGTCTGGCATGTCGAAATCAGAAAGCAGGGAGTTGACGATATCTGCATGCCTGTCATGGGCAGGCATTGGAGTTTGCAGATAATCTGGCAAACGAACGTTGGTCTTGATATCCATCGCGGCCTCCGATCTGTTCAATCAACCTGCTTCCCATGCAGGCGATCCGATAGGGGTGCCCCGTCCCTCACAACTTATTAACAGTTGGTTAATTGAGATATGGTGCGAAAACGTAACGTTTCAACTGCCCGGTTTGTTCCGACGGTAAAATTCCCGTGATTCCAATAACAAGCAACAGTTGACATTACACTCCCAGATCGACGGAAACACTGTTGCGACGCGGCTGCCACAGCCCACGTTCAATCGCCTCATTCAGGCGATCCTTGATATCTTGCAACGCATCGGGATTGTGATCGGCAATAAAATCGCGCACCTCCGCATCGCCCAGATAGGCATCATAGACCAGATCAAAGTGATGATCGGCAACGCAGCGGGCCGTTGCGGCGAAGGCAAACAGATAGTCGACTGTTGCCGCCATTTCGAACGCGCCCTTGTAACCATGGCGCATCACGCCCTTGATCCATTTGGGGTTCACGACACGTGCCCGAACGACACGGGCAATTTCCTCTTCCAGGGTGCGGATTTTCGGGCTTTCCGGGCGGGAATGATCACTGTGATAAACTGTCGGCTGTTTGCCCGACAGACTGCGCACAGCAGACGTCATTCCGCCTTCGAACTGATAATAGTCATCGGAATCGAGCAAATCATGTTCACGGTTGTCCTGATTGTGGACAATCGCATCAACCTTGGCGAGGCGGGTTTCAAACAGATCGCGTGCCGCCGTGCCCTCAGCGCCATTGCCATAGGCATAACTGCCCCAGGCAAGGTAGGCGTCAGCAAGATCGTCTTCGTCTTCCCAGAGTTTTTCGTCAATCATCGCCTGCAAACCGGCCCCATAGGCACCGGGTTTGGAGCCAAACACCCGGAAGCCGGCCTGCCGGGCCGCCTGATCCGCATCCATTCCCTTAGCGCGAAGTTTCTCGGTTTCGGCCCTTATCCGGACGGCAATCGGATTGAGATCATCCGGCTCATCGGTTTGCCCGGCCACCGCGCGTACCGCACTGTCAAACAGATCAATCAGACCGGGAAAGGCATCGCGGAAGAAGCCAGAAATACGCAGGGTGACATCAACACGCGGTCGGCCCAGCACCGATGCCGGCATGATTTCAAAACCGGTCACCCGGCGTGATGCACTATCCCAGGTCGGGCGCACACCCATCAGGGCCAGCGCCTGTGCAATATCATCACCACCAGTACGCATGTTGCTGGTTCCCCAGACAGACAAGCCAAGCGCGCTTGGCCATTCGCCGTGATCCTGCACATGGCGTTCCAGCAATAACTCGGCCGATTTCCACCCCAACTGCCAGGCGGCTGGCGTCGGGACAGTACGGGTATCAACCGAATAGAAATTTCTGCCAGTTGGCAAAACATCCGGGCGGCCACGGGTCGGGGCACCGGACGGGCCTGGTTCGACGAACTTCCCGGCAAGGCCACGCAAAAGACCCTTGATCTCGGCCAGACCGCAACCAACAACGGCCGGGCGAATAGTCGTTTCGATATCAGAAATAACGTCACAGACGGCCGACCATGCCGGATCTGCCTTCACCGTTCCCTTGACGAGATCACGTGCCAAAAGCTCGATCCGTTCCACGGTATCACCCGTGGTGCGCCATGGCCCGATATCTTCACTGTCATAGGCGGCTAGAATTTCGGGCTTGGCCCCCGGCCAGAATTCGGCAAAGGCACAATCAAGCGGATCAAACGCCGGATCATCCAAGATATCCTTGGCAATCGCGCGATGCAGGGATGCCTTGGGCCCACTGTCTGACCCGCGCGGCAGGCGAGCCAGTGCGACCAGAAGATCGGTCAGAAGATCGCCCTCAGGCGCCTTGCCGTAGATATGCAGACCATCACGGATCTGCAGTTCTTTGAGCTCGCACAGATAGTTATCAAGCTTGGCCAGTGCGCTTTCCTCATCCTCGTCGGCCTCAATGCCGCAATCACGGTCAAGGCCGATGCGGATCGCCAGTTCTAGGATGTCGCGTTTCAGGATAACAAGGCGGCGCGGGTCAACCGCAGCCGCATCATAATATTCATCGACCAGCGCTTCGAGATCCTTGAGCGGGCCATAGCTTTCCGCCCGGGTCAAAGGCGGGGTCAAATGATCAAGGATCACCCCCTGGGCGCGGCGTTTGGCCTGTGTGCCTTCGCCCGGATCATTGACGATGAAGGGATAGAAATGCGGGGTCGGACCAAAAACGGCCTCCGGGAAGCAATCCTCGGACAGGGCCAGTGACTTGCCCGGCAGCCATTCCATATTGCCGTGCTTGCCAAAATGAATGATGGCGTCGACGCCAAACACATGGCGCAGCCAGATATAAAAGGCGAAATAGTTGTGTGGCGGCACCAGATCCGGCGAGTGATAGCTTTCAAGCGGATCAATGTTATAGCCGCGCGCAGGCTGCAACCCGACCACCACATTGCCAAGCGGCAAGATCAAAAGCGCAAAGGCATCCTGATCGGCCAGATAGAACGGATCATTTGTCGGATCGCCCCAGGCCTCAAACACCTGATCCCGGATGGTTTTCGGCAGGCCATCAAACGCCTTTCGGTAGTCCGCGCGAGACAAGGTCACGCGAATTTCGCGGTTGGCAAGCGATTTGAAATCGTTGGTCGGCCCGGCCTTGATCGCAGCAATCAGCGCATCGCCATCTTTTGGCAGATCATTGACACGGTATCCTTCGTCCTGCATCGCACGGAGTGTTTCGATCATGCCGGCTGGCGTATCAAGCCCGACGCCGTTGCCAAGACGGGCATCCTTGTTGGGATAGTTTGCCATGACCATCGCCACCTTGCGCGCGCTGACATCGGATTTGCGCAAGCGTACCCAATTGGCGGCAAGTTCGGCGGTAAAGGCCACGCGATCCCGCACGGGGATGTATTTCACCAGGTCAATCTGGGTCAGCTCGTCTTTTCCCGCCGATCCCTTGAATGACACAGCACGTGAAAGGATACGGCCATCAACCTCGGGAAGCGCCACATTCATCGCAATATCGCGCGCGGCCAGACCATTCACACCTTCGCGCCAGGCTTCTTCGCCACCGCCCGACAGCACCACTTGAAAGACCGGGGCATCGACCGCGTCAAACGGACCATTTTTTCGTTCTGCCCCCGGAACAGATATCGCAAAGCCGGTGGTATTCAGGATCAAATCGGCGCTGGTTTCTGTCAACCAGTCCTCAACCAATGCCGCAGCCAACGGATCCTTGAGGCTGGCAACAAAAACCGGCAATGGATTCAGGCTATTGGCACAAATTTCCTCAACCAGCGCGTCAATAACATCCAGGTTGGCGGCCTGTACCAGTGAACGATAGAAGATAATCGGTGTAACCGGCTGATTTTCCACCCAATTAACCCGGATTTCATCAAGGCTTGCCTGCGCCTTGCCGGGCCAATAGCCCCCGGCCTTGACCAGCGGGGCCGCCGGTGACCAGTTCCAATTCACGCTTGAATTTAACTTTTCGTATATAAGGCGAAGTAAATTCTCGGAATTTTGCGGTCCGCCTTCGATCAGGTAGCGCCAGATATTCTGATATTCGCGCCCCTTAACGGTCGAAAGCGTCAAAAGCTCCGCATCGGGTTGATCATCACCGGGCAACAGGAGCAATGGGATGTCCTTGGCACGTGCAAGTGCAACCAACTGTTCAATGCCATAATCCCAATAGCCGCGCCCGCCCAGAATGCGCACGATGATGAATTTGGCATCGGAAAGTACATCGTCGATATAAAGATCGACCGACATGTTGTGGCCGAGCTGCAGCAAACTTGCCAGACGCAGTGACGGGGTTTCATCGCCAAATGCATCGACCAGCCGCGCTTGCGCCCCGGCAAGGCAGGCCAGCTCAGACTCGGCCGCAGACAGGATCACCACATCGCCGGGTTGCTGTCCAAGGTCGACGGCCTCACTGCCATCTGTCACCATTCCGGGCTGGGCTGCCAATAGATGCATCGCGCGATCCGTATCCTTGTGCGTTTGGTCTTCAAACAGGCCGAAACCGGATGATTTTTAGCATCCGGTTTCAGGTGAGCTCGATCAGTTTAAATTGGATCAGGCGGCCTTGATGGCGGCCTCGATCGCAGCGCGATCCAGACCATGCAGGCCAATCACCACCAATTCCGAGCGGCGGTTTTCGCCATCGGCCCACGGACGGTCAAAATAGCGCTGAAAACGTTCACCAACACCCTGAACCACATGGCGCATCGGTTTGCCGGGCACATCCAGGAAACCCTTGATGCGCAGCACGTCAAACTGACGCACGACATCAATCAGGCGCTTTTCAAGGCTGGCCGGATCACTGATCGCGTCAAGCGAAACGACAAAACTGTCGAAATCATCATGATCATGTTCGTGACCATCGTCATGATGGCTTGGACGACTATCGAGGTCATCCTCGGCTGCGGCCCCCAGACCAAGCAGGATGGCATTTTCAACCCGGGAATGTTCGGTCGCGATAATCTTGACCGACGGCTTTTTCAGCTCTGCGCGGATATCGGCTTCGACCTTGCTGCGTTCAGCATCGGTCAAAAGGTCGGTTTTGTTGAGAACCACCATATCCGCACAGTGAAGCTGTTCTTCGAACAGTTCTTCAAGCGGGCTTTCATGATCAAGATTTTCGTCTGCTTCGCGCTGGGCCTGTACCGCATGATGGTCATGGGCAAACAGCCCATCACGAAGGGCAGCGCCATCAAGAACCGCCACAACACCATCAACGGTCACACGCGACCGGACTTCGGGCCAGTTAAACGCCTTTACCAGCGGCTTTGGCAGGGCAAGACCAGATGTTTCGATAACGATATGATCAGGCGGTGTATCACGATCAATCAGGCCCTGGATGGTTGGCAGAAAGTCATCAGCCACGGTGCAGCAGATGCAGCCATTTGCCAGTTCAACAACGTCATCCTCTTCGCAGCCTTCAATGCCACAGCCATTGATGATACCGCGATCCACACCTAGATCGCCGAATTCATTGATGATCAGCGCAATGCGTTTGCCATTGGCATTTTCCAGCATGTTGCGGATCATCGTTGTTTTGCCAGCGCCCAGAAAACCGGTAATGACGGTTGCCGGGATTTTGCCCAATTGTGCCATTTCTGAAATCCTTAAAATTCAATTCTTTATGTTACTATTTGACCTGCATCGGAATGCCGGCCACCACAAGGGTGACCTTGTCTGCAAACTCGGCAATGCGTTGATGCAGGCGTCCGGCGTGATCGCGAAAGGCCCGCGCCATCGCATTTTCCGGCACGATGCCAAAGCCAACCTCATTTGAGACAAGCAGCACCGGCACATCAAGGGTTGGCAGCAGGTCACAAAGAGCTGCGATCTCGGCATCAATGTCGCGGTCTTCAAGCATCAGGTTGGTCAGCCACAAGGTCAGACAATCAACCAGAACAGGCTTGCCGCCTGTGACATTACAGGTCTGCAGTGCCGAACAAAGTTCGACCGGTTCCTCGAGTGTCTGCCAGAGATCGCCGCGTGATTGTTTGTGAAGATCAATGCGGTTGGCCATTTCGTCATCCCAGGCACGCCCGGTTGCGATATATGTGCCACCGCCCGCCTGATTGATGATGTTTTCGGCAAACCGGCTTTTGCCGGATCGCGCCCCGCCAAGGATCAGATGCGTCCCGCCAGAGGGGCCGTCAGGGGGTAAAGTCTGGGTCATCCCGTTTCTTCCTCGCCATAGCCTCCCACCGAGGCCCGATTGCGTCGTCACCTTCCTTCGAATAGTGACACCTTCGGCAGGTTTCCTGGCTGCGGGCATGAAAGCGATCCGCCTTCCCGGTTTCCCGGTGGCTGGTCTGGCGCATTGGCACCGACCCGGATCTCCCAACCCGATACAGTTGCGGGGGCAGCATCGGCCTTGCACCGATTTCCCATCACCGAACGATGCGCCGAACCTAGCAGGTTTGCAAAAAATGCCAAAGGTCATTCTCGGCACTTAACCCTTCGTTACCACCCCACCCTAATCGGAAGGTCAGTATTTGTAAGAATTGTCTGCTTGAGAGGTCATACCATTTCAGCCAACATCAAACCGTTGCGTTGGAACTAGGGTCAGGACCTATTAATTTGGTTTGAATGGTTAAACAGATTTGCGCGGATACGCGGAGTAAAACTGCAGGAAGATATTTATCTTTCAAGGTTTTACGACAAAGTAGCCCGTGCAAATCCGATTAATCCGAAGGACAGGCGTTATATTTGCAAACTCCAGCGTCAAATCCCTTGTGCGGGATACCAACCCGCCCGGCGGGCTTTTCCTTGGATTTCGCAAATATAACGCCTGCCATTCAAATCAAATTAATAGGTCCTGACCCTAAAGACGGAACAATCCGCAATCTGGCGAAAACCCGGGAAGTAGACTCATCACCCGGCTGGCTGCAGGAAATACTGTACCGAAACTCTTGGGGTAATCTGGATTTTTCAAGACCAATGGCAATACGTTCTCACCTATCCAAAATCCGACAGATGAACGCGCCAACCTGGACCACATCGTCTCGCAAGGACATGTGGCTGGGATTGCTGGACCGTCTGAACAGTCCTGATCGGTCATTTCAGGATTTTCTTGAACAGCACGCAACCGATGGCGAGATCACTCTGGCACGGCGCGATGTGCGTGACATCTTTGCCGAAGATGCCTCAAAAGGTGTAATCGCAACCATCATCTGGTCCCATGAACGCGGCATTCGCGTCAATGCGCTGTCGTTGCTTGTGCGCGATATGCCAACCCTTGTGACCCTGATGTCGATCTCGGATTTCGGACAGGACGAGTTGAACGAGCTGCTTTCCCAGCCAGGCATTTCTGTTCCGACTGCCAGCAAGATGTTGTCTGCCTGCGGCAAGACTTATTGCGGAATGCCGGCTGCCATCATTGATGACACCATCATTCAGGTAATCGAAAACGCATCCTTTGCCAGTGATTTCCCGAATGTTGCCAAATTGCGAAGCAAATCACGCAGCCGTCCGATGCCCTATTATCAGGCCTATCTGCGCGATGTTTTCGACATCTGCGAAAAGCATGATCTGAACCCGGATATGATTGACCGCTATCTGGCAGAACACGCTCTTGATGACATGGCATCCGATATCGAGCTGGCCTCTGCCTGACGGAAAACCCCGTAAGCTCCTTAAAACCGCTGATTGACAGCGGTTACGCGCCAGCCCGGTTCGTCGACCCCGTCGATATATTCAAGCGTGGTCAGCCCCAACGTGTCGATATGAAATGCCAATGCGGTTTCAAGGGATAAACCCAACGCATTGGCCAGCATGGCGCGCACGGTGCCGCCATGAACGACGGCGACAATATCCTTGCCCGCCCAATCCGCACTCAATCGTCCAAAGACGGGGCCGACACGACCAACCACATCGGCAAAGCTTTCACCCTTTGGGGGATGTTGGCGGGCGAAGTCGGTCCAAAACCGTGTTGTTTCCCCCTTGGGCAGATCGTTCCAGTTCTGCAATTCCCAATCACCAAAATGCTGTTCTGCAAAGCCGCTTTCAGCCTGCGGCGTTACGTCTTTGTCCATGAAGGCCTGCAGACTGCGCGCCGTATCATGCGTACGTGATAGATGGCTGGTCACCCAGACGGCATCGACCGGCAATTGTCTGGCAAGGGCAGCCAGTGCCTTATCATCGGAAAGGTCGGCAGGCATGTCACTTTGGCCATAGACCAGCCGTTTCGGATTTTGGACCGGCGCGTGACGCACCAGCCACCAGCGGGTTATTTTCAAACTGCTCACGGCATTCCTTCTTGTTGCTGTTCTGGTTGATCAAAGGGCGGCAATAAACGCGATACCGACAAACAGTTCGGTCACGATCTGGGTTGCCCCCAGGACATCGCCAGTCTGCCCGCCGATCTGCCATTTCGCGACTGCCGCAACAATACCCACCGCCAAAAGTCCGCCTATCAGAATGGCCATCGTCGCAAACAGACCCGATAAAACAAGCGACAGGATCAAAGCAAGGCCAACACCCAAACCGACCATCATCACATTTGGCGTTCCGGCCCCCTTGCCCAAACCATCGGCGCGCGCCGGAGGCAAGATATGCATCACGACTGGCATTGCCGCCCGTGATGTTATTGCCATCACCAGAAACAGGATCGCTGCCTGACCGGCATCGCCCGCTGCAAAAAGCAAAATCAGACGCAGGCCGAAACACAGGATCAGGGCAACAACCCCATATGTACCGATATGGCTGTCGCGCATAATTTCAAGTTTGCGCGCCCGCTCAAACCCGCCACCAAACCCGTCGGCACAATCCGCGATGCCATCTTCATGCATTGATCCGGTCAACAAAACCATGCATGCCAAGGCGACAATCGCAAAAATCAGGATGTTAGCTGTCAGGTAATAGACCAGCATCGCCGGCAGCATGGCAAAACCAGCCAGCAGCAAACCAACCAGCGGCCAAGACCAGACCGATCTTGCAATCACCTCAGCGCGGAAATCCTCGATACCCTTGACCGGAACACGGCTCAGCAATGCCAAGGCGCGCCAGAAATCGGAAATAGGCGAAACCTCGACGGGGTCATCTGTCGCTGCCTCAGGGGTGGGTTTGTCAGATGAATCCGAGCTTTGCATATTTGTTTCGTTTTGGTTATGATCTTTGGATAGCATAAATTTCCGATTTTCAAACTGGCAATCTGTTGCGCCCGGGCATAGTGTCAGGGCCTAGTTTGGCCCGACTTCCTGAACCGCCTTACACAATTGGTTTCCGAGCCTAATCCTTACCATCCCGGAAGCCAAGCGGAACACTAGTTAGGCACCTTTGTCGCCAGCCGGAGACCAAAATGTTCAACCCGAAACATCCGCCCCAAAATCTTGAGGAAATTCGTGCGCTTCTGGCCGAACTTCCCGAAGTCGATCAGGAAGCGCAGGCCGCCGTGGCCCAGCGCGAACCGACATTGACCAAGCCAGCCGGATCGCTTGGACGGCTTGAGGATTTCAGCCTTTGGCTGGCAGGATGGCAAGCAACATCACGCCCGCGCATGTCGCGCCCGCGCGTTACCGTCTTTGCCGGCAGTCACGGTGTCGTTGCGCAGGGCGTTTCGGCCTTCCCGGCCAGCGTGAACCAGCAGATGGTCGAAAACTTCATCAATGGCGGGGCTGCGATCAACCAGATTTGCAAGTCTGTCGATGCCGAACTCCGCGTCATGGAAGTCGCCCTTGAAATCCCGACCAACGACTTTTCCCACGAACCGGCGATGGATGACGAAGGCTGTGCTGAGGCGATGGCCTTTGGCATGAGTGCAATTGAAAAGGGACTGGATCTTTTTGTGCCTGGCGAAATGGGCATTGGCAATACCACATCGGCGGCGGCAATTTCCCATGCACTTTATGGCGGGAATGCTTCGGACTGGACGGGCCGGGGAACAGGTATTGATGACACTACCCTTGATCGCAAGACGCGCGTCGTAGGTGATGCCATCATCCTGCATAAAAACCAGATGCATGACGGATTGGATGTTCTGCGCTGTGTTGGCGGACGCGAAATTGCTGCTATGGCCGGTGCCATCATTGCAGCGCGCTTTGCACGGGTTCCGATATTGCTTGATGGTTATGTATCTTGTGCGGCGGCTGCTGTATTGGCTGCGATGCGCGCCGATGCACTTGATCATTGTCTGGTCGGACATGTATCGGCAGAACCGGGACATGCGCGGTTGATTGAGAAACTTGGCAAGGAAGCACTGATCAATTTTGGCATGCGCCTCGGCGAAGGATCGGGTGCAGCACTTGCCATCCCGCTTTTGCGCGCGGCCGCAGAATGCCACACCGGCATGGCGACCTTTGAAAAAGCCGGGATTGATGGCAAGGAAGAGGCCTGATCCCCAGCCTTACAAGTGAGACCACCCAATAGCGTCAGCAATCTGGCGCTATTTTTTTGTCCGTTCGTTCATCAGATGCTCGACATGGCGGCCCTGGAACATGGTGATATTGATGGAATGACCAAACTTGATAGCGCGTTCGTCATCACAACGGCACAAAATAACGCGGGTATCGCCGGACTCTGCGACTGCCGCGCGCATGGCTTCGCGATGCTCTTCGTCCATGTTTTCCATTTCCGGATCCCACAGCATCTTGATCATATCAACGCCAAGCTTGTTACGGTTGATATAGGGAAGCGAAAGATAACTGATGCCATCGATACAGATGCGATAGCCACGATCACGGCAGAAATCGCGCGCGAAGAAGAATGCTCCAAGATCGGCAAAAATATCGATTTTCTGGAGCTCAAGCACGATTGTCCCACGCTGCCCGGCCTTGACGTTACTATCGAACGTCAGGAAGTCCGGTGACAACAATGTCGAGACGTTCAAATTGATGCTGACTGACCCGGTCACTGATGCGTCATTTGATCGGGTCAGAAGCGACAACATGCGCCGATCCAGAATTTCGGTCAGATGCTGAAACAGCCAGCGGTTCGAGAGAACATTGACATCTGGCAGCAGCGTATCCTGCAAATCCTTGATCGAGATGAACAATTCATGGAAAACCGGCGTCGGGTTCGCATCGCCCACCACAGCACAAATGGCCTGTCGACGCATCAGGTTGGACAGATCCGCACGCCGAAGCGATTCATCGATGCGCCCCAAGATCTTCGGCGTCAGCGGCGCACGATCATCACTGAGTTCCGGATGGTCATTATGGCGCTCGGCTGCTTTGCTGACGATTTTGGGGCGATTGGCGTTGGCGCGGACCAGCAACTGTGTCAGATGCAGGAATTCTTTATATTGCTGCCCGACATCGAAATAGTCTGTAAAGGTCGCGGGCGCGCCGCTTTCATCCTTGCCATCACTGATCAGTGGATCGTCGTTGAACAGAAATTTCAGCCGGAAAATGACAGCATTCACCTCGTCCATCTCTGCGGCATCAAAGATGAAAATCAGATCCTGGTTGGACAGGGTGAAAATACGCCCGGTGACTTCCGGTACGATCTCTTCAAACGCCGTAATCGCCGTACGGATGTGATGGTCACGCCGGTTAAATGGCAGCAATTTGGAAAAATGCACATGAATCGCACCAACGCCATCCTTGCGCCGCTCAAGGCGTCGCACATAGTCAACGAGGAAGGCTTCGGGCGATGGAAGTGAACTATCAGACATAAATGCAATGACCAGAGAATTGTTTCGACGGAATCACAGCCGCTAATCTGCCCGAACCACGATAACGCCGGTGCATTAACAGGTTATGTATTTAGCATTCATGCATGTTGAAACCAAACCCGAATATTGGGGAATTTCAGACACGTCCAAGAAAAGATAAGTCGTAGCTTTCCGCCAACCAAGCTGCTAGTTTCAGCCCGTTTTGATATCAGAGTAGTAAGGTCAGAGACGATATGTGGCGACGCAAGCGCGTTTTGGTAACCGGTGGCGCAGGTTTTCTTGGTTCTCATCTGTGCGAACGCCTGCTTGAAGAAGGCAATGACGTTCTGTGCGTCGACAATTTCTTCACCGGCACCAAGGACAACATTGTCCATCTTCTCGATAAACCGCATTTCGAGCTGATGCGCCACGATGTTACCTTCCCGCTCTATCTTGAAGTCGACGAGATTTACAACCTTGCGTGCCCGGCTTCGCCGATCCATTACCAGCACGATCCGGTCCAGACGACCAAAACCAGTGTGCATGGTGCGATCAACATGCTGGGTCTCGCCAAACGCGTTGGCGCCAAGATTTTCCAGGCCTCGACCAGCGAGGTTTATGGCGATCCTGAAGTCCATCCGCAGACCGAAGATTACCGCGGCAATGTCAATCCGATCGGCCCGCGCGCCTGTTATGACGAAGGCAAGCGCTGTGCTGAAACGCTTTTCTTTGATTACCACCGCCAGCACGGTCTGGATATCAAGGTCGCCCGTATCTTCAACACCTATGGCCCGCGCATGCATCCGCAGGACGGCCGTGTGGTATCGAACTTCATCATCCAGGCGCTGCATGGCGAAGACATCACCATTTACGGTGACGGCCAACAAACCCGATCCTTCTGCTTCTATACTGACCTGATTGAGGGTTTTGTTCGCCTGATGGCAACCGATAAATCGGTTACCGGGCCGATGAACCTTGGCAACCCATATGAGATCACTATTCGTGAGTTGGCAGAACGCGTCATTGAGATGACCGGCGCCAAATCAAAGCTGATCTTCAAAGACCTTCCGGCCGATGACCCTCTGCAACGCAAGCCCGACATTACCTTTGCCCGAAACACACTTGATGGCTGGGAACCGACTGTAAGCCTTGAAGATGGCCTCGGCTCGACAATTGAGTATTTCCGCAATCTGATTGCGAAACACGGCTAATACGACGACTTCTTTTGGATTTGGACGCGTGATGGATATCAAAGCCTTTTTCGATGCCGAGTTTGACGAGCATCTTGATCTGGTCAACAAGACCCGTGAAGCCACCCGCGATGCCTTTATCGAACTGGTCGAGATTTGCACCGACGCCCTTAATGATGGCAACAAATTGCTGTTTTTCGGCAATGGCGGGTCGGCCGCGGACGCCCAGCATATCGCAACCGAATTCACGGTTCGCTATATCCATGATCGTCGCGCGCTTCCGGCGATTGCGCTGACCACCGACAGCTCGGCCTTGACCGCGATCGGTAACGATTTTGGGTTTGATCACCTGTTTTCGCGCCAGATCGAGGCGCTTGGCAAGCCGGATGACGTTGCGATTGGCATTTCAACATCCGGCAACAGCAAGAACGTCAACCTTGGTCTGGCCAAGGCCAAGGAAATGGGCCTGATTGCGACCGGCTGGACTGGCAAGACCGGTGGTGACATGGTTGATCTGTGTGATCCGCTGATGATCGTACCAAGCAACACCACCGCCCGCATCCAGGAAATGCATATACAGATTGGCCAGATGCTGGTCGGTGCGCTTGAACATACGCTAGGCCTGACGAAGAAATAACCGGCGCGCTGCAAAACCGCCTGAATACTCAGACAGAACAAAGAATTGCGACCATGACCGATCTTAGCCATCTGGCCCGACAGGTTGAACAACTGACTGATGCCAAAGTCCTTTGCATTGGCGATGTCATGCTTGACCGGTTTGTCTATGGTTCGGTCACCCGCATCTCGCCGGAGGCGCCCATCCCTGTCATCCGGGTTGAGCGCGAAAGTGCCATGCTTGGGGGTGCGGGTAACGTTACACGCAATGCCACAGCCCTTGGCGCATCGGTTCAGTTCCTGTCGCTTGTTGGCGACGATCTGCCCGGCCGCGAAGTTATGGAATATGTTGCCGCTGACAAGGGTGTTGAGCCCTATATCCAGACCGAGCGCAACCGTCCGACAACGATCAAAACCCGCTATATCGCGGGCGGGCAGCAATTGTTGCGCTCTGACAATGAAACCACCAGCGCCATTGCACCAGCATCGATTAGCAATCTTTCGACACTCGCGGGTCAGCTGGCAGGGGATGTTGCAGCGATCATTCTGTCTGACTATGGCAAAGGTGTCTTGCATGCCGATGTCGTTGCAGCGGCGATCAAGGCAGCACGTGCAGCCGGAAAACCCGTCATCGTCGATCCAAAAGGCAATGACTACAGCATCTATCGTGGTGCCACAGTGGTGACGCCCAACCGCGCAGAGGCCGAAGCGGCAACTGGCATTGCGGTAAACAGCGACGAAGATGCCATCGCCGCCGCGACAAAGATCATCGCCGAATGCGGGGTCGAGAATGTCCTGCTTACCCGCAGTCAGGATGGCATGACGCTTGTCACCAAGGATGGCGAGGCTTTGCACCTTCCAACCGAAGCCCGCGAAGTATTCGACGTTTCGGGTGCCGGTGACACGGTCGTTGCCTGCCTCGCATCCGCCGTTGCAGCCGGATCCAGCTTGGCTGACGCGGCACGCATTGCCAATGTTGCCGCCGGGATCGTGGTTGGCAAGATCGGCACCGCGGTTGTTTATCCGGACGAACTCATTTCCACCTTGCATCATCATGACTTGATGATCGGTGAAGCCAAACTGATGCCACTTGACCGTATGGTCGATCGCGCAGAACGCTGGCGGCGCAAGGGATACACGGTCGGTTTCACCAATGGTTGTTTTGATCTGTTGCATCCAGGCCACCTCAGCCTGTTGAAACAGGCACGGGCAAATTGCGACCGCCTGATTGTCGGGCTGAATTCCGATGCATCTGTCAAACGCCTTAAGGGCGAAGCCCGTCCGGTCCAGTCGGAGGCTGCACGTGCGGCCGTGTTAGGATCGCTTGAAACCGTCAGTGGCGTGGTGATTTTTGGCGAAGATACCCCGATTGAACTGATCAAGGCGATCAAACCAGACATTCTGGTCAAGGGTGCGGATTACACCATCGACAAGGTAGTCGGGGCCGAAATCGTCCATGGTTATGGCGGCAAGGTGGTTCTGGCCAACCTTGAAGATGGCTTTTCCACCACATCGACCATCGCACGAATGAATAAGGGCAACGACCAAACGTCTTAATTAAGCCTGAACTTCTTCGTCCGGCCAAGGCGTTACGACCAGATCGGGCCATGTCTTTTGCCAACGCCCAACCTTGGCGTCATAGACCTCTTTGACGGGTAAAACCGTGTTCGGGATCACCCGACCTTCCATGACAGCAGCAAGGCCAAACGGCGCATAAATGCGATAGGCGTCTATCCCGTCGTTACCCGTTTCTTTGTGTACGCCAATGGCAGTTGTCTGATAGGCAAACCGGTCAATGCCATCACTGGAAGCCGTCACAGCACCATAAGGCACACCGAACTTTTTCGGATACCAGATCGGCACACGCGCCTGATTGCGGATTTCAACGGAAACCGGGATATCAGAAAACAGTTCAGTGCCTTGGGCGATCACATGATCTTCCGCCTGCCATGACGTATCGGGATCGAAATAAAAAAGATCATAATCGGCAATATCGGAACCTGGGGCGCGATTGGCCTTGATGTTCCAGATCGTCTGCGCAAGGCATCCGGCTGTCAGCCACCAGTCTTTAATCCCGAAGGCTGAAAACCGGTCGAGAATGATTTGGTTGGTGCGGTTTTGCAGGATGCCTTCAAGAAATTCGCGGCCCAACGGAATATCATTGGTACGCTGCCCGGCACTCATAGCCCGACCCAGAGAACTTTAAGAACAATCGGCCATGCCGCATTGATCAGGCAGGAGGTTGTAAAAAGTTTCAGCGCACGGTCGATATCAGCAGCGGTCAGATCGGAACGACCGTTGCCAATATAAGGGTCATCGACCATTTCGCTGCCATATTGGCGCGGCCCGGCAAGGGCGATTTCAAGCGCGCCAGCGAAGACTGCTTCCTGCCAACCGGCATTGGGCGATTTATGCTTCTTTGCATCTGACACCATGGTCTGCCAGGCAGCTTTGCCACTTGTTTTCTTACCGATCACGGCGGCAAGGCAAATCACACCACCGGCAATCCGTGCGGGGATAAAGTTCGCAACGTCATCAAGTCGCGCGGCGAACCTACCGAAATAAAGATAGCGTTCGTTGCGATGACCAATCATAGAATCAAGTGTGTTGATCGCCTTATAGGCGCAAATACCAATCGGCCCACCGACCACATACCAAAATAGCGGCGCAACAACGCCATCTGAAAAGTTTTCAGCACAGCTTTCAATCGCTGCCCGGCTGATGCCTGCTTCATCGAGCGTTTCGGGGTTGCGCCCGACGATCATCGAAACCGCCTTGCGGCCGCCAGCGATGCCATCTTTCTTAAGCGCGTTTGAAACGGCTTTGACATGCTGATAAAGGCCCTTTTGGGCAATCAGAACCGCCACCAAAAGGACTTCGGGCGCTCTGAAAACGTCGCCAAGTGATGAGACAAACTGCACCGCACCACCGAAAGCCGCGGCGACCGCAATCACGATCAGACTGGTCACAGCACCGCGCAAAAGGCGGTCCGGGTTACTGCGATCTGTGCGGTTCAGGCGCTTTTCGAACCACGCAATCAGATTGCCAATCCACACCACCGGGTGCCCGATCCGGCTAAACAGCCACGGGAAGTCACCAAACACCGCATCCAGCAGCAGTGCCAGCACCAGCATAGAAAAAAGCGGCCCGAAAAACGCAGGCTCCGGGATCAGAAAATCGGTGAATGTCGGTTCCATGGCGGCAATGTGCGCGGTGATCGCCAACCCGTCAATCAGAATGACATGGGGGAATTTATGAACCAACTGGATGCTGCGAAATTTGCCATCTGGTTTTAGGTTTGATAGTTAAATTTCATACAAATTTTTATTTTATCATAACTTATGTTGATCAATCCTGTTTGCCCCGCAGTGCGTAACGCAAAACACCGCAACCTGATCATCCGCCAGAACCGAAGGACTGAGCCCGCCCACAACATATTCGATACCGGACCATAACCGGCCCACAATAAGTAGTATTTTCATCACCCAAGCCCCTTGTGCACCCTCTTGGCGTAGCTGCCGCTTGCATTCCGCAAGCCAATCGGTGAAAACGGGGGTGGCATCGGGTACCGCATGGCAACAATGTCATGTGAAGAACACCATCAAAGAGAGACAAAGGAGCAGCCTTTTATGTCCCCCAAAGGCGCAGTAATGATTTGCGGTCATGGTTCGCGCGACGAACGCGCGGTTTCACAGTTCAACGCCATGGTTGAAGCTATGAAACAGACCCACCTGGCCGACTACGATGTCGAAAGCGGCTTTCTCGAATTTGCCCACCCGATCCTGCGTGATGGTTTTGAAAAACTCAAAGCCATGGGCCACAAGAAAATCTATGCCCTTCCCGGTATGCTGTTTGCCGCCGGTCACGTCAAAAACGACCTGCCGAGCGAAGTAAACAATTTCGCCCATGAAAATCCCGATATCGAAGTGCTTTTCGGCCGCGATCTTGCCATTGATCCAAAGCTTCTGATGGCGGCAAAGGAACGTATCGAAGAAGCGCTTGAAGGTGCCGATGACAGCGTAGATCGCAAAGACACCCTGTTGATGGTAGTCGGGCGCGGCACCAATGACCCGGACGCCAATTCCAATGTCTATAAGGTTGCCCGTATGCTTCAGGAAGGCATGGGCTTTGGCCGTACCGAAATCAGCTATTCCGGTGTTGCCCATCCGCGCGTCAATGCGGGCCTGCGCGAAGCGATGAAACTGGGATACAAGCGCGTTGTCGTCTTCCCGTATTTCCTGTTTGCCGGCATTCTGATTGACCGCATCTATAGCCATACCGACGAAGTCGCGGCGGAATTTGGTGATGTCGAGTTCATCAAGGCAGGCTACCTCAAGGACCACCCGATGGTTCTTGAAAGCTTTGCCGAACGTCTGACCGAGATTGATACCGGCGACAACAATATGAACTGCCAGCTTTGCAAGTATCGTGAGCAGATCATCGGTTATGAAGGCGATGTCGGCACCCCGCAGGTCGGTCACCATCACCATGTGATGGGCATTGGCACCGATGGACACAGCCATGATCATGGCCATCACCACCATCACGGCCACGGGCATCACCACGATCACGGTCATAGCCATGGCCACAGCCATGATCACGGGCACAGCCATTCCCATGATCACGACGACGCGAAGAAATCGACCGGTTCCTGACCGGTCGATCCCAATCCTCTGAAAGGCGCGGCAATGTTTGACTATCTGCGTGACCCGCAGGAAATCTATGCCAAAAGCTTTGCCACCATCGAGGCCGAGGCAAACCTTGCGCGCTTTTCAGATGCGGAGCGGCCTGTTGCCATCCGCATCATTCATGCCTGTGGCATGGTTGAGATGGCCGATCAGATTTCCTTTGGCGGGGATGTTGTCCGTGCGGCCACGGCGGCACTGTCTGCCGGAAAACCGATCCTGTGTGATGCGGAAATGGTCCGTCATGGCATCATTTCCCGGCTTCTGCCCAATCAGAACCCGGTTCTTTGCACGCTCAATGACGGCAATACGCACGATCTCGCCGCCCGAATGGAAACCACACGATCTGCCGCCGCGGTTGAGGCCTGGGCGGATCATATCGAAGGCACAATAATTGCCATCGGCAATGCGCCAACCGCCCTTTTCCATTTGCTTGAAGCCATCCATGACGGACGATTGAATAAGCCAGCGGCCATTGTCGGCATGCCAGTCGGCTTTGTCGGGGCGGCTGAAAGCAAGGATGCGCTGATCGAACATGCCAATGGCATTCCGTTTGTCACGCTGCGGGGTCGATTTGGCGGCAGTGCGGTAACAGCCGCCACGATCAATGCCCTAGCACGTCTGGCGCGCGATGACGAAACGACACCTGATGGAACCTTCGACCGCAAATCCGGGGGTGCATCATGAACGAACAGGCACCGATCAAGGGACGGATCACGGTCATTGGCATTGGTGAAGATGGTTATGACGGCCTGTCACCCATGGCGCGCAGGATCCTTGAAAATGCCAGCATCATTTTTGGCGGTACACGCCATATCGCCATGTTGCCCGGTTCCAACACCGCAGCCCAAAACAAATGGATAACACCATTTGAAGCCAACCTGCCGCTGATCGAAGATTGCCTTGATCAGAACCCGGTCGTGCTGGCCAGCGGTGATCCGATGTATTTTGGTGTGGGCAACACGCTGATTAAATATTTCGGACCCGAACCAGTATATGCAATCCCGGCGCCATCAAGCATTTCTCTGGCCGCCTCCAGGCTCGGCTGGCCACTGGCCGAGTGCGATGTGATTACGCTACATGGCCGCGATCCGGAAACATTGCGTGCCCATTTGCGTCCGCATGGCAAACTGATCGCACTGAGCGCCGATGCCTCGACCCCGGCCCTTGTCGCCGTCATGCTATGTGAAGCCGGTTTTGATCAAAGCCGCATGTCGGTGTGCGAGAGGCTTGGCGGGCCCGAAGAGCGCATTACCACACAAACCGCGCGCACCTGGCAATCCACCGCCACCTCGATGCCCGATATCAAATCGGTCGACCCGCTTAATCTGATCATGATCGATCTTGAAGCCGGGCCAAACGCCAAACCGCTGCCCAAGGGACCGGGACTGCCCGATGATGCCTTTATCCATGATGGCATGATCACAAAATCGGAAATCCGCGCGCAGACGCTGTCATCCCTGGCGCCGTTTGACGGCGGTGTTTTGTGGGATCTGGGTGCCGGGTGCGGGTCGATTTCGATTGAATGGAAACGCATGGGCGGTCGGGCTGTTGCGATTGAACGCGACGGCGAACGCTGCGCGATGATCAAAAAGAATGCCATTCGACTTGGCGTCCCGACCCTTGCGATTGAACAGAAATCCATTGAAGAAGCACTGAGTTTCGCCGATCGCCTACCTAAACCCGATGCGATTTTCATCGGCGGAGGCATAACGATTGATGGGTTGCTTGAAAGCTGCTGGAATCTGTTGCCGCCGCACGGGCGGCTGGTCGCCAACACGGTGACGCTTGAAGGCGAAGAAAAATTATTACGGTTTTACAATAAAAACGGTGGCAGCTTGTCGCGCCTGTCGATTTCACGACTGGTGCCGCGCGGCAGCTTCAAGGGCTGGAGCAACCTTGCCCCGGTCACCCATTACCTCGGAGTAAAAGCATGAGTGCGGAATTTCCCGCAAGCGATAGCCTTCCGGTTGCCGGAACGGCCTATGGCCTTGGTATCGGACCGGGCGAGCCTGATCTGATCACGCTTAAGGCCTATAACATCCTGCAAAAGGCCGATGTGATCGCCTATCCAGCCCTTGAAGATGGCGTCAGCCTGGCGCGTCAGATCGTTGATCCGCATATCCCCGAAGGCCGAATTGAAATCGCCATTCGCATCGAAATGGGCAAGCCGGCCGATCCGATCTATGACGCGGCTGCCATCGAAATCGGCAAGCATTTGGCAGATGGAAAAACCGTTGCCGTTCTGTGCGAAGGTGACCCGTTCTTTTACGGCAGCTTCATGTATCTGTTTGGCCGTTTGGCCGAGGCCGGGCACCCGGTCAAAACCGTTCCCGGTGTCAGCTCAATGATGGCCTGTGCCGCCCAGCTTGGCGCGCCATTGGCCGCCAAGAACGACGTGTTGCAAGTCATCCCGGGACCGCTTGAAGCCGACCGCCTGCGTGAACAGCTGGCCAAAACCGATGCGGCCGCCATCATCAAGCTTGGTCGTCATTTCGCCAAGGTTCGCGGTGTGATCAACGAACTCGGCCTGACGGACCGGGCGCGCTATATCGAACGCGCAACGCTTGAAACCCAAAAAATGGTCCCGCTGGGCGAACTGCCCGCCGACGCCAAGGCACCGTATTTTTCCATGATCCTGATCCACCGTCGCGGAGACGCATGGCGATGACCGCCCAGAACACCCAGAATAAAACCGCATTGCCGACCGCACCAATTGCCCCGATCGCGGTCATCTGCCTGACACAGCGCGCCCTTCCGACCGCACGAAAAATTGCATCCAGCCTGCAGGGTGCATCGGTTCACGGCCTGCGCACACGCGTTTCGGTCAAGGATGTTGATGTCGCCTTTGATGATACCATTGCGCATCTGCAACAAACCTTTTCATCCGATCATGTCATCATTGGCGTCTGTGCATCAGGCATTCTGATCCGCGCACTTGCACCGCTTTTGGCCGGCAAATGGCAGGACGCCGCCGTGCTTGCCGTTGATGAAGCCGGTGATAACTTCATCCCGCTTTTGGGCGGGCATCATGGCGGGAACCGACTGGCGCGCGATCTGGCTGATCGTCTTGGGGGCAATGCCGCTATCACCACGCCGGGCGATGCCATGCTGGGTCTTGCGCTTGATGAGCCGCCCGTTGGCTGGACGCTTGGCACGCCCGAAACCGTCAAACCCGCCACTGCAGCCCTTCTGGCCGGTGCCACTGCCCGGATTGAGGTTGAGGCAGGCTCGGCTGCGTGGTTGACCAATAGTGCTATTGCCCAGTCCGAAGACGGCAGCATCCTGATCACCGCCACCGCCCGCGAAGGCGCCAATGAAGATGCGATCAGCGATGGCGCTGAAACCGCAATCACCTTTCACCCGCCGGTCCTGGCACTTGGTGTCGGCTGTGAGCGCGGCTGCCCGGCCGATGATCTGTATGATCTGGTGATGGAAACACTGGCTGGTCAGTGCCTGAGCCCGAAGGCCATTGCCTGCGTGACCTCGATCGATCTGAAGGCTGATGAGGCCGCAGTCCATGAGCTGGCGCAACGTCTGGGCGTTCCAGCCCGGTTCTTTGATGCCCAAACCCTTGAGGCCGAGGCAGACCGTCTGGTAACACCATCAGACGTCGTGTTTGCCGAGACCGGCTGCCATGGTGTTGCCGAAGGTGCTGCACTGGCCACGGTCGGTCCGAACGGCAAGCTGATTGTCCCCAAACACAAGACCAAAAAGTCCACCTGCGCCGTCGCCCTGTCACAGGATGACATCATCCCAAATAAAGTCGGAACCGCGCAGGGCAGGCTTTCGATTGTTGGCATCGGCCCGGGCCAGATCGGCTGGCGCAGCCCCGAGGCCACCGCCCTGATCGGTCGCGCAACCGATATCGTTGGCTATCAGATGTATCTTGATCTGCTTGGCCCGCTGATTGACGGCAAGGATTGCCATCATTCCGATCTTGGTGCCGAAGAAGCCCGCGCGCGCCACGCGCTTGAACTGGCCGCGACCGGTAAGGACGTTGCCCTGATCGGGTCGGGGGATGCCGGCATTTATGCGCTGGCAACGCTGGTGTTTGAGCTGTTGGATCGTGAAGATCGCGCGGACTGGAACCGGGTCGCGGTTCAGGTATCACCTGGTATTTCCGCCCTTCAGGCGGCGGCATCACGCATTGGCGCGCCGCTGGGTCATGATTTCTGTGCGATTTCGCTATCTGATCTTTTGACCCCGCGCGAAGACATCCTGCGCCGTCTGAAATCAGCGGCCGAGGGCGATTTCGTGATTGCGTTCTATAACCCGGTTTCCAAACGCCGCCGCGATCTTTTGGCCAAGGCGCGTGATATCCTGCTTGAACACCGCAACGAAGACACCCCGGTGGTTCTGGGCCGTCAGCTTGGCCGCCCGGATGAGGAAATCACAGTCGTTCCACTTGCGAAACTAGAAGTCGACATGGTCGATATGCTGACCACGGTTCTGGTCGGATCAAGCAACAGCCGCCACATCACCCGCGGCGAGAACGAATGGGTCTATACCCCGCGCGGTTATGCCAAAAAGGGTCCGGATGCGGCTAAAGCACCGGTTCACAGCAGCACTGACACTTCCAAAAACGACACTTCCAAGAAAGGCGGGGCAGAATAATGGCTGTTCATTTCATTGGCGCCGGTCCTGGCGCCCCGGACCTGATCACTGTGCGCGGCCTGCGCCTGATCGAAAAATGCCCGGTCTGCCTCTATGCCGGATCGCTGGTGCCCGAAGAAATCGTGACTGCGGCCCCCGAAGGCGCACATGTGGTCGATACAGCGCCCATGAACCTTGATGAAATCATGGCCGAGATCGAAGCGGCCCACGCCAACGGACAGGATGTCGCACGCGTTCATTCCGGTGATCCGTCAATTTATGGTGCAATTGCCGAACAGATCCGTCGGCTTGACGATCTTGGCATTCCCTATGACATCACGCCGGGCGTTTCGGCCTATGCCGCGACGGCTGCGGAAATTGGCGCGGAACTGACCCTGCCCGATATTTCCCAGACCGTGATACTGACCCGAACCGCCATGCGGTCGTCTGGCATGCCAGACGGCGAGAGCCTTGCGGAACTTGGCAAGTCGCGTGCGACGCTGGCGGTGCATCTGTCGATCAACAATCTGGCCAATGTGGTGCGCGATCTGACCCCGCATTACGGCGAAGACTGCCCGGTTGTGATTGCCTATCGCGTGACCTGGCCCGACCAGCAATTCATTTTTGGCACCCTTGGCGATATCCGGGCCAAGGTCAAAGGCAGTGGCATCACGCGCACGGCGCTGATCATGGTCGGTGAGGTTTTCGGTCGGAAAGATTTTACCGACTCTAGACTTTATGCCGCCGATCACACGCACGTTCTGCGCCCGGCAAAAGCATGATCTGATCGGGCGGACTTCATGTCCGCCCGTTTTTTGTACAAACCCTCTGATCAGCAAGTTTATTTTTTCGGCAGAACAACAATTTGCTGAAAAATATGTCATTTCAACTGTGAACATCCTTGACCGCCCCCTGCCCGGCACCCTTTAATCAAAGGGAAATAAAGGGGAGAATGCATGTTCAACGAGATGAGTGTTGACGACCAAATTCGCGAACCTTATCGCGCCTTGGTTGACTGGATGGAAGCAAGCGGCCCCGAGGTCCTCGAACAAAAGCGCCTTGAAGCTGAAACGCTGTTCCGCAAGATCGGCATTACATTTGCTGTTTACGGCGAGGGCGGAGATCCCGAGCGGCTTATTCCCTTTGATCTGATTCCCCGTATCTTCACATCGCAGGAATGGCGCAAGCTTGATCGTGGCGTCAAACAGCGTGCCCGGGCGCTGAATGCGTTTCTTTATGACGTTTATCACAATGCTGAAATCATCAAGGCCGGTATCGTCCCGGCCGATTTGGTGTTTCGCAACGATGCGTTCGAACCGGCCGTAATCGGCATTGATCCGCCGCGCAATGTCTATAGCCACATTGTGGGTGTCGATATCGTGCGCACCGGTCCTGACGATTTTTATGTTCTCGAAGACAACTGCCGCACGCCATCTGGCGTGTCCTATATGCTCGAGAACCGCGAAATCATGATGCGCATGTTCCCCGATCTGTTCAAAAGCCTTCGGATTGAGCCGGTCGAGAGCTATCCGGACATGTTGCTCAAAACCCTAAAAAGCATTGCACCGCGCAAATGCGACCGCGATCCCAATATCGTGGTCCTGACGCCGGGTGCGATGAACAGTGCCTATTATGAACATTCCTTCCTTGCCGATCAGATGGGTGTCGAACTGGTCGAAGGTCAGGATTTGTTTGTTCATGAAGACCGGGTCTTTATGCGCACCACACGCGGACCAGCACAGGTTGATGTGATTTATCGCCGCATTGATGACGCCTATATCGATCCGCTGTGCTTCAGACCGGACTCGGTTCTGGGCATTCCGGGGCTTATGAATGTCTATCGGTCTGGCGGGGTGGCGATCTGTTCGGCACCAGGTGCCGGTGTTGCCGATGACAAGGCGGTTTATACCTATGTGCCTGATATGATCCGCTTCTATCTGGGACAGGAGCCGATCCTTAATAACGTGCCAACATGGAAATGCGGCAAGCCGGATGATCTGAAATACGTTCTCGAACATCTGGGCGAGCTTGTGGTCAAGGAAGTCCACGGGTCAGGTGGCTATGGCATGCTGGTCGGTCCGGCATCGACCAAGGAAGAACAGGCCGCCTACGCCAAACGGATCGAAGCCGATCCCGGTGATTTCATCGCCCAGCCGACACTGTCGCTTTCTGCCTGCCCGACCTTCGTTGAAAGCGGCGTTGCACCGCGTCATGTCGATTTCCGGCCCTTCTGCCTTGTTGGCGATGATGTGCGACTGACACCGGGCGGTTTGACCCGTGTCGCGCTGCGTGAAGGCTCACTTGTCGTGAACTCGTCACAGGGTGGCGGGGTCAAGGACACCTGGATCATGAGCGATTAAAAGGAAAGGGTTGAGAGATGCTTAGTCGTACCGCCGAAAACCTTTTCTGGTTGTCGAGATATGTCGAACGGGCCGAAAACATGGCCCGCCTGATGGAAATGGGCTATCGCATGGCCCTGATGCCGGCTGCGGCAAGCGGCAACCGGTCGGAATGGGAATCAGTCCTTTCTGCATCCGGATGTGCCGCGGGATATGATCCCGATGCGCCGTTGCGCCAGGAAGAGGTTGCCAATTTCCTGATCTTTAACCGCGACAACCACTCATCGATCATCAATTGCTTTGAGTATGCGCGCGCCAATGCACGCGCCATGCGTACCGCCATTACCGCAGAAATGTGGGAGGCGCTGAATAATGCCCTGATGGAACTGCGGCGCCCATCGATGCACAATCTGGCCAAGAACGAACTGCCGGAATTCATTGACTGGGTCAAAAAGCAGGGCGCGCTGTTCCGCGGGGCCACCGATTCCACCATCTTGCGCAATGACGGTTATGACTTCATCCGTCTTGGCACCTTTATCGAACGCGCAGACAACACCGCACGGCTTCTGGACGTCAAATATTATGTCCTTCTGCCGGAAACCAGCATGGTCGGCGATGGTGTCGATAACTATCAATGGACGACGGTTTTGCGTGCGGCATCGTCGCTCCGCGCATTCCATTGGGTCTATCGTGATGATTATTCACCACATCGCATCGCGCATTTCCTGATCCTTAATCCGTTCAGTCCGCGATCGCTTGCGCATTGTTCCGAACAGATTACCCAGCATCTTGAAAGGCTTGCCCGCCACTATGGTCAACGCCACAGCGTTCATCGCCAGGCGGTCGAGATGTATTCCTTGCTGACGCAAAGTGACATGGACGAGATCTTCTCAGGCGGGTTGCACGAATTCCTGACCGACTTCCAGGGACGCAATCGTATCCTGTCGCTTGCGATCGCTGACGCATATCATTTCGGGGGGCAGTAAGATGCGCTTGACCGTCGAACACAAGACCCATTACCGCTATGAGTATCCGGCCTATCACGCGGTGCAGAGCCTCAAACTGACGCCTGCCGAATTCGAAGGCCAAAAGATCCTGAGATGGTCGATCACAGCCGAAGGCTGCAACATCGGTGCGGAATTTACCGATGGCAATGGCGATATCATCAGCACCCTGACATCAAACGGCCCGGTCGAGGCAATTGAAATTGTCGTCACCGGCGAGGTCGAAACCACTGATACCGCAGGCGTTTTGCGCGGTCACAAGGAACGCGCCTTTCCGGCCGTATTCCTGCGCACGACGCCCATGACCAAATCCAGCGCCGCCATTCGCAAGCTTGCCGACAAGGTCGCGAAGAAAACCAAGGACGGCACGGTGTTGGAACTTGCACACGGTCTTGCCGCGGCGGTCGCCGATGCCATTGAATATGCGCCGGGTACAACCCATGTGCACACAACGGCTGCCGATGCGATTGCTGATGGCAAGGGTGTTTGCCAGGATCATGCCCATGTGCTGATCTCGGCGGCACGCCATCTTGGCATTCCGGCCCGCTATGTATCGGGATATCTGTTTGCCGATCATGAAGGCAAACCGCATGAGGCATCCCATGCATGGGCGGAGTTGCATCTGCCAGAGTTCGGCTGGGTCGGGTTTGATCCGGCCAACAAGTGCTGCCCGACGGATAGTTATATCCGGCTTGGATCAGGACTTGATGGTCAGGTCGCCACCCCGATCCGGGGCGTACATACTGGTGGCGGAAACGAAGATTTGGATGTAACAGTCGTCATTGCGCAGTCACAACAATAGTCGGACTACAAAAAGATGACCTACTGTGTCGGGTTGATGCTGAACGAAGGGTTGGTTTTCCTTTCGGACACGCGGACCAATGCTGGCCTTGATAACATTTCACGTTATCGCAAGATGTTCACTTGGGAAGTCCCCGGGGAACGCGCGATTGTCGCACTTTCAGCTGGCAACCTTGCCATTACCCAAGCGGTGATGAGCACCTTGCACGAGGCCATCGACGATCCCGAAACCGAGCCGGGCAACTGCATCCTGAGCGCACCAAGCATGTTCCGCGTCGCCGAACTGGTTGGCGAAGCCATGCAGAAGGTACAGCTGAAATACCACGACACCCTTGAACAGCATCATGAAAGCAGCGCTGCCTCGATCATGATTGGCGGTCAGCGCAAGGGCGGTGATCAACGCCTGTTTCTGGTCTATGCCGCGGGTAATTTCATCGAAGCCACATCCGATACGCCTTACCTTCAGATTGGCGAACACAAATACGGCAAGCCTATCCTTGATCGTGTGATCACGCCCGACACACCAATTCAGGACGGGGTCAAAGCGGTGTTGCTGTCGATGGATTCGACGCTGCGCTCCAACCTGTCGGTTGGTATGCCGCTTGATCTGGCTGTGTTGCCTGATGACGCTTGCAAATTTTCCGAAATCCGCCGAATCGAGGCCGAGGACAGAGGCTTCCGCGCACTGTCTGACGCTTGGTCGAATGCGCTTCGCGATGCCTTTGCCGACATGCCCGACGAACATTGCGATATCGCCGCAGAATAAGCACCTTGAATACGAACACCCAAAGCCGGGCCTAACAAATGGTCCGGCTTTTTGTTTGTGGGTGTCCCGATTTTATCGGTGACGATGAAGCGATCCTTCAACCCGGGCCAGATGGCTGTGATGACTGTGGTGCCGGTGTGTCAGAAGGCGATAGACCCAAACCTTGATACAGCCCGCCGCCACAAACCAGCATAGTGCATATCCCCAAACCACCAGCGCATGGTACCAGCCAATCGGTGGCACAAACCAGCCATAGACAGCCGCCAGCGTGCCAATGATCTGGGTGATCTCGGTTGCGAGAAACAGCTTCATGCTGGGATAGGGTTTCTGCCAGAAGAACCCTTTGTGCCGGGTCAGGTAAATCGTCAGATGCCCCGCCACCAAAAGCTTGAGGAACACCAGTGTCTGGACTTCTTCCGGTGGCAAGTGCAGCCACGTTTCCGACACCCAAAGCAAGGCAAAGGATGATGTCACCCCGATAGCACCCAAAAGGGATGCCATGGTGAGCGTGTTGCCCATATTCCATCGCACCGGGTGTTCGGCAACCTCGGCATTGTCGTAAGCAATCATCATGATCGGGAAGTCATTGAGCAACGCCAACAACACGATCATCACCGCCGTGACCGGGTAGAAATCAAACACCAGAATTGAAATCGTCATGAACAACAAAACCCGGATCGTCTCGGAAATCCGGAAAGTGGCGTAACTGCCCATACGTTCGAAAATACGCCGCGATTCTTCAATCGCGCTGGTAATCACCGAAATACCCGGCGCGGTCAGAACAAGGTCGGCCGCCGCCCGCGCCGCATCGGTGGCATTTGAAACCGCAATGCCAATATCGGCCTGTTTCAGGGCAGGGGCGTCATTCACCCCGTCGCCTGTCATGCCGACAATATGGCCGCGATCCTGAAACTGGCGAACAATCGCGTATTTATGCTCAGGAAAGACCCGGGCAAAGCCGTCTGCCTGCTCGATCATTACCTGATCAATCGCCTGATTGTTGCGATCAAACACCGCATCTGCGGGCAGGATGTTTTGCCCCAATCCAAGCTGGCTGGCGACTTCACGGCCAATCGCCTCGTGATCGCCGGTGATCATGCGGATATCAACACCCTTGTTGCGCAGTTCGGCAATGGTTGATGCCGCGTCCTCACGCGGCGGATCAAACAGCGGCAGCAACCCCAGAAACTGCCAATTGCCGTCTTTATCGGTGCGCGCGACACCAAGCGCACGGTATCCGTGCTCTGCCATGGTTTTGATCGCATCCATCACCGAACGATAGGCCGCGACACTTTCGATATCCGATATCTCATCCTCACACAGCAAAGCCAGAACCGCCTGCGGCGCCCCCTTGGCGACTATGATGGTCTGGCCATCATGCGCAACCTCTGCCTCGGCCCGTTTGCGTACCGGATCAAACTGCCGGAAACTGGTGATGTCATAGCCATCAAGCTTTGCACGATCGCCAAGGATGGCAAAGACCGCGCTATCAATCGGGTCGTGGCTGTCGGCCTCTGATGCCAGTGCAGCGGTACGGATCAGATCGCTTTCATCCTTGGCATCAATCAGGACCGGGGTTCCGACGGTTAAATGGTTTTGCGTCAATGTCCCGGTCTTGTCAGAACACACGATATCCATCCCGGCCAGTTCCTCGATCGAGACGAGCCTTGATACAATCGCCTTCATCCGCGCAAGCTTCTCCGCCCCGACCGCCAGTGTCACCGAAAGAACAGCTGGCAAGGCCACTGGAATCGCCGCCACCGCCAGGATCAAGGCAAACAGCAAGGTTTCCATCAACGGATCACCACGATGCAGGGCCACGGTCATGATCAACGCAATCAGACCCAGCGTGATCAGGATCAGGAAATTGCCAATGCGCAGAACCGCGCGCTGAAAATGTGATTGTTTGCCAGCACTTTTGACAAGACTTGCCGTCCGGCCAAGATAGGTCGCCATGCCGGTCGCGGTAACCATTGCGGTCATCTGACCCTGACGCGCGATGGCGCCGGAAAAGACCTCGTCCCCGATTTTCTTATCAATCGCCAGCGACTCACCGGTCAGGGCAGACTGATCGACACGCAAATAGTCGCCCGCCAACAGTTTGGCATCGGCCGGGATAATATCGCCAAGCTTGATGCGGATAATGTCACCCGGCACCAGTTCACGGGCCGGAAGATCCGACCAAGCGCCATCGCGCAACACGCGGGCATCCGGCGCAAGGCGCTGTTTGAGCGCAGCAATGGCGTTGTCCGCCTTGAATTCCTGCCAGAAACCGACCCCGGCATTGAGCAACAGCATCACGATGATGATCGCAAAGTCCGACCAATGCTGCACCACAGCCGAAAGGATGGCGGCAACTTCGATCATCCACGGGATCGGTCCCCAAAAGAACGACAAAAGCTTTTTAAGCGCGCTGGTTTGATCATCCTTCAGGCGGTTTTCGCCGAACTTCTCAGTCCGCCTTTTTACCTCGTCCTGCCCAAGCCCGGTTTTCGGATCTGTATCAAGCAGGGATGGGTCAATCTGGGAATTATCGCGTTTGGCAGTCTGTTCCATCATGATGACACCCTCTGAGCCTCTGTTGGCAATGTGGGGAACTGCAATGTTTCTAGATTATATTGCAGCGCACAACATTGTTGCACATCAATCAGGTCGACAAATCAGGTGTCACAAATTATCTATAAAACATGACAAAAAGCACCACAGACACCACGGTCGCGGGTCGCATTACCCGGGCGCTGGCGGAACGGATCATTTCGGGCGAATTCGCACCGGGCATGAAACTGCGTCAGGACCATTTCGCCGAGGAATTTGGCGCCAGCCACGTTCCGGTGCGTGAGGCGTTTCGTCGGCTGGAGGCACAAGGCCTTGCGGTCAGCGAACCACGGCGTGGTGTTCGAGTTGCCAGCTTTGATGTTGCCGAGGTACGCGAAGTTGCTGAGATGCGGGCGTCCCTCGAAGTCTTGGCACTTCGCCAAGCTGCCCCGCATTTGACCCCTGAAATTCTTGATGTGGCAGAGGCCCATAACCGCGCAGGCGAAAATGCCACTGATGTCCATGGATGGGAACAGGCCAACAGAGCGTTTCACCGTGTCATCCTGGAACCTTGCGGGATGCCTCGGTTGCTTGCGACGATTGATGATCTGCATGCCGCCAGTGCACGATTTTTATTTTCGGGCTTTCGCATGGAATGGGAAGCCCCGACCGATCAGGACCACCGCGCGATCCTTGCCGCGCTCAGAAGCAATCAGATTGATGTCGCTGCCGCCACCCTTGCCCGGCATGTGAAATGGATCGGCAATAAATCCGGTAAAACGGCACGCCCGCAAAACCCTGCCTGACGACACTCCCCCGACGTGAAATTTTCTCCGTGCCTGCCCGGTTTACGATCCCAAAGGGACGGAACGACGCGCGAAGGCGCCGATTCAGGACGACACGCACAGAAAATGCGAGTCTCAGTCACCCTTATCGCGCTCAAGCTAAAATTTTATAGATAATATTTATGTTGTAAAATCAATTAATTAGATTGAGCATACGTGGATTCAATGAAGAATCACACCTTTCTGCCGATTTTGCAGTTGATTTCAGCACTCGATCCCGGCGTAATTATCATAGAAAACGTCATTTTATAGATAATTTGAATTCAAGGCGTGCCAGAAGGGATCAGTGATCATTTGCCGTGCTGGTAATCAGTATCGAAACGGATGCTCGAAATCGGATCGCACCGTGATCCTGCTCTGCCAGAAAGGCGCTTTCGGCAAGCCTTGTCGGGTTCAACCCCCGAACCCGTGCCGCCCGCACGGGTTTAATTGGCGAAGCTCTCTATCCGTGGGGGCTTCGCCACTTTTCTTTCGTGATGTCGGGAGAGTTTTTGGCGCCAGCGGTGCACCGACAGTGCAGTGGCTTAGTTCGCCTCGGCAGTCTCGCGCGGCTGATAGATGAAGCCGTGGGCTGGATACATACTGCCGAATGTGCCAAGCGTGTTCATCATCCGCACTTCGGACCAGTCATTGTTGGGGGATACATCAACAACAGGCTGGCGGTAATGCACCTTGCCGCGGGTGCGCGAATCGCTGCCCCAATTGGCATGGTTTACAAGGATCTTGCGGCTATCAAGGATGGCTGAAACCACGGCTACGTGGCCTAGTTTCAAGCGCGATGTCTTGCGAAGCGCAAGAACGGCACCGATTTGCGGGCGGTTACCGCGCTGGAAGTTCTTCTGCCCGGCCTGCGCCCACCATGTCCAGGCATCGCCATAAATCTCGATACCGGATACTTCGCGGGCATAGGGCACGCATTGCAGGAACTTGTTGGTCGGGGCGAAACTGTTCAGGCGTGAGGACGGCAGATTGACGCTGGCAAGGGTCTGAACAGTGTCACTTGGCATCGGGCCGGACGCACGTGGTGCCGAATTACCAGTGCTAAAACACGCCGAAAGCAACAAACACAGTCCGACAATACCAAGCAAACGCATCTGGAAATCCCCGATCCTCTCACAATGAGCCACCATAGGTCGGCAGGCCTTAACAATCCTTTACCGCAATGCACCCGAACGCGCCAGCGCCCCGATGCGATAAAGCCGCCAAAGCCCGACACAGGCCGCACACAGGATCAAAACGCCAGAACCACGCGCCGTATATTGAATATCACCGGCCTCTGAAATTGCGCCAAGAAGCGTCCCGCCCAGCGCCATGCCACCAAAACTGGTCGCACTCCAGAAACTCATCACCCGACCCCGCAGGCGATTATCAACCGTCAGCTGCAAGGCTGTTTGCGATCCCACCCCGACAAGGGTCAAGCCACCGCCCGTCAGGGCGACCAACGGCACGGCAAGCTCGTACCACGGCGCAAAACCAAGTCCTGTCATGCCGACGGCGGCGGCAAACGCGCCGATAATCGTAACCCTTTGATAGGCAATGGCATCTGATGAAATCCGTGACAGGATAAAGGTTGATGTCACCGCCCCGATTCCCGCGCTTGATGCCAACATGCCAAGACCCGTGACCCCGCGGTCATAAACCGCCTCGGCAAAGACCGGCATCAGTTCAACCATGCCGGTCCCGACCAGCGAGACAAAGCAGGACAGCGCCAGAACCGATCGGATCATCGGGTGATTGAGCGCATAATTTGCCCCGTCGACAAGCGATGTCCAGATACGGCGGCTTTTGGCATCGGGCGCGCGTTCCATGTGAATGGTGACCACCGAAATGACAAACACCATCGGAAGATAACTGATCGCGTTGATCATAAACGCTGCCCCCGTGCCCCATGTGGCGATCACGACCCCACCGACCGCCGGTCCGACCAGACGCGAAATATTGAAATTCATCGCCGCATAGGCGACCGCGCGGTTCATGAAGGCACGCGGTACAATCACCGGCACCAGCGACAGGCGAATGGGCGTCATCGCACTGCCAAGAATTCCCATCGATCCGGCAAGTGCCACCATCCAGGGCAACGTCATCATGTCGGCATAGGACAGTCCCATCAAAAGGAACGAAACCGCCGCCTGCCCAAGATTAAGCAACATGGCCGTGCGCCGCAGATCGACCCGATCGGCCATCACCCCGAAAATTGGCCCAAGGAAAAAGGCCGGGGCAAAATTAAGCGCGGCAATCACACCGGTCCAGAAGGCAGATCCAGTCAAAGACCACGCCAGCCAAGACATGGCAATTTTCTGGATCCACAATCCTTGTGTCGTGATGCATTGCCCGAAAAGAAACAGCACGAAGTTACGATCGGAAAAAATCGATCTTTGGCCGCCATCCTGGTCAGAGGCAGGCACAGAATCAGGATTTTTTTGGTCCGAGCCTTTGGATGGGTCTGGGGCAGGGTCCGGAACAGGCACAAGGCCTCCAATCATGGTGGGCGATCACAAACCGGGGCTGCGGTCATCATATTGGTGGCAGAGGATATGACCGACCCGGATTTGATGTAAACCAGCGGGCAGACTAGCACGCCGATGATTAATTATACGAAAGACGTGCCGTTCTGACACCAATTCGTGACAAATCGAAGATAGCACGCCTTCCAAAACCGGGGATTGCAACACATATCTATCTTAACCGACACCTTATAAAAAACTGATAAAAGCGTCCAAGAAACCAACGCTTTATACTGGGTTAGACCTCCGGCCGGGATATTTCCACGCATGGTTCAGACATTCCGCGATATCGAACGTGAAAAGTTCGCCATCAATCCGAAGACCTGCGAATGGACCCTTCGCGCGATGACGGCTTTGCGGGCCAATATCGACATCAACATCAAGATGCACGGGCCGCGCGACCATTTGTCGCAGGGCGACATTTTCATGTTCAATCACTTCGCCCGGTTTGAAACCTTTATCCCGCAATACCTGATCGCGCTTGAAACCGGGGTCTATTGCCGGTCGATCGCGTCGGGCGAGTTTTTTGTCCAGGACAATACTTTTTCGCGCTATCTCCGGGCGCTTGGCGGAGTTCCTAATAACTATGAACGCCTGTTGCCGTTTCTGGCCGAGGAAGTCCTGCGTGGTGGCAAGGTGGTTGTCTTTCCCGAAGGCGGCATGGTCAAGGATCGCCGGGTTCTGACCGATATACGGCCACACCCCAAACGCCCTGATTACAGCGTCTATTCCAGATCGGCAGATACCAGGCGCGCCCACCATACCGGTGCGGCCTTGCTTGGGCTTTGCATTGATGGCTTCAAGATCGGCCTATCCACCCTGATTGATCGGGGTAAAGCCGACGAACTCAACCGTTGGGCCGACCTTCTGGAACGTAGTGAAGATGACCTGCGCACAAGCCTTGCCAAGCCAACCTTGATGTTTCCGGCCAACATTACCTTCCATCCATTGCGCGTTGATCAGAACCTTTTGGCGCGGGCAGCTGACATGTTTACCGGTGGGCTGAGCCCCAAAATGGCCGAAGAAATGATCATCGAAGGCAATCTGATGTTCAAGAAGACCGATATGGACATCCGGTTGGGCGATCCGGTCAATCCGCGCGATCAGTTTAATTGGCTGGACCGCAGGCTGCTTGCCAAGCGGGTTGAGCAGGCCACCTGCATTGATGATCTGTTCAAGCCGGCCAAGACCCTTGAAAAAATCACCGAACGCGTCCCGCAATTTGCCATCACCCGGCATATCAAGCCGCTGCGCGATCATTGTATGTCGGTGATGTACTCCAATCTGACGATCAATGTCAGCCATCTGGCATCGCGCCTGATCATGATGTGGCTTGAGGATGGCGTAACCGAAGTTGATATAAGGCACTTTGACAGAACACTTTACCTGGCGATCAAGAACATCCAGCAGGCCGAAAACGTCCATCTTCATCGCGGCATGCGCAATCCCGCCGACTATGTCGGTATTTTTGAGCTCAATTGCCCACAAATCCGGTTTTTCATCGATAGTGCAGTTCAGCTTGGCCTGATTGAACGCCGCGATCAGAAATACTGCTTCCTGCCAAAATTACAGGCCGAGGCGACGTTTGATCAGATCCGCATGGACAACCCGATCATGGTCTATGCCAACGAAATGGCCCCGATCCATGCCGCTTGGCAGGCCCTTGAACGCGCGCGGATCGAGGTCAACCACCTGAGCCCGACCGATATTGCCCATCGCCGTTTTGATGATGAAATTCTGGCTTGGCAGTGGAACCACACCAAGTTCCAGAAACCGAAATATGACGCAATCAACGCCCAAGAAACCGCAACGGCTGACAGCCGCCCCTATCTGCTGCTGCCCAACGGACAAAAGCAGTTTGCCTGTGGCGTATTGCTTGTGCATGGCTTTTTGGCATCCCCGGCGGAGCTTCGCGAACTGGGCGAAAAATTTGCTGCCATGGGTCATGCGGTGATGGGGGTTCGTCTTGCCGGGCACGGCACATCACCCCACGAATTACAAAAACGCAAATGGACCGATTGGCTGGCATCAGTGCGGCGCGGCTATGAAATCCTGGCCCCGTTTTGCGATCAGGTGATCATTGTCGGGTTTTCAACCGGCGGGGCGCTATCAGTCATTCATGCCGCTGATCGTCCTGAAAAATTGCGGGCACTGGTCCTTGCCGGAACGCCTCTTAAATTCCGCAATCGCAATCTGATGTTTGTCCCACTGCTTTATGGTGCAAACAAACTGATGGGATGGATGCCATCCGCGCAGGAATTGCTCAGTTTCCGGCCAAACGAATCCGAGCATCCCGAGATCAATTATCGCAACATTCCGATCGGCGGACTGCATCAGTTGCGCCAGACCGTGGCCGAGATGCAGCGGCGCCTGCCGGATCTCGATTGCCCGACCCTGATCCTGCAAGGTGATGGCGACAAGGTTGTCGATCCGGCCAGTGCAACCATGATCCGGCGTCTGGCAACCAACGCCAGCGACATTGATGTCCAGATGCTGAAATCCGATCGTCACGGCATTGTTAACGAAGACATCGACGGCGCACATGACCGGATTATTGCCTTTGTGCAAAGCCACTGCGACCTGCAGGACGCTCATACAGAAGCCATCCCCGCAGAGTGATACTGCGCTCTGTTTTTCTTGACGAAAAGTCTTACGTATCATAGTTTGGATCCATGGATACAAACTTGATCACAACAGCACTTCGCGAAGAGATCGAAGCTGGAAGCTTGCCCCCCGGTACGGTGCTTAAGCAGGAAAATCTCGCCGCGCGCTTTGGTGTAAGTCGCCAGCCGATTCGCCACGCCCTTGAACGGCTTCACGAATCCGGTTTGCTCGAAAAACGCCCGGATAGAAGTCTTGCAGTTACTGGATTGCGCAGCAAAGACGTGCAGGAGCTTTGTCAGATTCGCATTTCGCTTGAGGTCAGTGCACTTGAGTTGTCTGCACCTAACCTGAGCCCATCAGCACTGCGTAAGGCGCGTCGCCTGAACGAAGATCTGTTTGAAGAAGACGATCCCGACATGCTGGCAGCGCTTGATCAGGAATTCCACACGACCCTGTATGGCGCATGCGGCAATCAAAGGCTGCTGTCGATGATCGATGGATTTCGCGGAGAGGCCAAACGTGCCTACGCCCTGCAACCCAAGGGGTCACGACCGCGAAGCGCGTTTTATGAAGAACATCAGCAAATCCTCGCCGCCCTTGAGGCCGGGGACATTGCGACCGCGCGCAAGGTTTTGACCACCCATATCGGCGTCACCGCCGGAAGCCTGATCCCGATTGATCAGTCCTGAAGACCACGGAGCCCCACCATGAGCAGTTTTGGCGCAGAAGTGATCTGGAGGCGCAAGGAAAGCGAGGTTTTCACCGATCGCCGATACTCGCGTGGTCATGTCTGGCGCTTTGATGGCGGGGCCGAAGTTCCGGCATCCTCATCCCCGCATGTGGTGCCCGTGCCATATTCGTTGGCAGAAAATGTCGACCCGGAAGAAGCCTTTGTCGCAGCCCTTTCAAGCTGCCACATGCTGTTCTTCCTGCATTTCGCATCCGACGCGGGGATTTTGATTGATGCCTATGTCGATGACGCCACCGGCATCATGGAAACGATCGATGGCAAGACCATGATAACCAAGGTCACCTTGAAGCCAAAGGTCACCTATGGTGGCACAGCCCCTGATGTTGCGCTTGAGGATGAGCTGCATCACCGCGCCCACGAAGCTTGTTTTTTGGCCAATTCGGTCAAGACCGAAGTCGTGACCGAGCCGGTCCGCTAAACACAACTTTTTTGAGCAGCTTAAGCTTCCAACGGTTTCTGCGCACAGATGGCATAGCGATGTTGTGCACCACGTTCGAGGCCTTTGGCGAAGCTGATGTGTTTTTTCTGCGCGCTGTGAATGCGTTTCAGATCGAAATCCACCGCAATCGGATCGAACCCGGTTTGGCGCAGCATTGCCTCAACTGCATCTGCCCGTGCCCCGTTTGAAAAATGCACGCGGGCCAGAATATCTTGATGGGTCTGCATCTGTGCAATCGCCTCAACCGGTTTTCGCAAACCAAGGGTTTCAAGGAACCCCGCCATAGCCTTGTTGAATTTCGTCGCCCAGGTCGGGGAGACAAAATCACCATCAACCACCAGAAGCTTTCCACCGGGTTTCAGCACCCTAAACCACTCAGCAAACGCCGCCGCCGGATCAACAAGCGTCCAGACCAAATGGCGGGTGACGATCACGTCGTAACTGTTGTCTGCTTCAAGCGTATTTTCCGCATCGCCCAGCAGGAAAGTGATTTTTGATCCGCGTTGCCTTGATTTGGCGCGCGCCTTTTCAAGCATCGCCTCCGACCAGTCCATGCCGGTCACGTTAAATCCAAGATCATGCATCAGATGGCTGATAACCCCGGTGCCACTTGCCAGATCAAGCGCCTTGCGCCCGTCACCCTTGCCGAAATGACGTTCAAACAGGGTATGCCACGCGCTGCGTTCGGCTTCTGAGAAAATCTCGTGGCCGGGCTGTTCGTCGAAGGTGGCTGCGCGCATTGACCAATATTCCTTGATCTCTTCGCGCAGGTTGAAGTTGCTGGCCTGATTCATGGTCTTGATGCTCTCTTGGCGGAATACCCGGATTTCTGCGGGCTAGTTAAATCTCACAGCGATAATTGCGCAATCACTAAAAACAAATGATTTGCATTATCATTGCGAAAAAGATTGATTTTCATTCTCAATAACTGATAAATCGCTCGACAGGCAATCCTAATCTGAGGGAACGGGAATGAAATTTTTGGGTGTATTTGCTGCTCTGACCATGCTGGTCACAGGCACCGCACAGGCAGCAGAATCGGTCACGGTGACCGACGTTACCGGACGTGAAGTTACAGTCGAAGTACCGGTTCAGAAGGTCATTCTGGGCGAAGGCCGCTTGATCTATGGTCTGGCGACACTCGACAGTGAAGACCCGTTCCAGCGCGTTGTCGGCTGGCGCGACGACCTTAAAAAGGCTGATCCGCAGACCTACGACATCTATGCTGCGAAATACCCGCGCATTGACGACATTCCGACCTTTGGCGGCATTAAAGACGGCACGTTCGACATCGAACAGGCCATTTCGGTCAATCCGGACGTCGTGATCATGAACCTTGAAGCCAAGGCTGCCACCGAAGACGGCGGTTTTGACGAAAAACTGGCTGCTGTTGGCATTCCGCTGGTCTATATCGACTTCCGCGAAGCGCCGATGAAAAACACCGACACCAGCATGAAGATCCTCGGCCAACTGACCGGCAAGGAAGATCGTGCGGCCGAATTCATCAAATTCCGCTCTGACAGCATCAAGAACGTGACCGATCGCATTGCCAAGGCAAATCCGAAAAAACCGCAGGTCTTCATTGAACGTGCTGCGGGTTATTCCGATGAATGCTGCATGTCGTTTGGCAACGAGAACTTCGGCACCATGGTCGAAATGGCTGGCGGCGTGAACATCGCAGCATCCATCATCCCGGGCACCTTTGGCACGATCAACCCGGAACAGGTTGTGGCCTCCAACCCCGATCAGTTCGTTGGCACCGGTGCCAGCTGGGAAGCCTATTCCCCGGGTGGTGCGTGGGTCGGTCTTGGACCGGATGCCGATATGGTTGAAGCACGCCGCAAACTGGTTGGCTTGATGGAACGCCCGGCCTTCACCGGCATCAAGGCGGTCGAGAACGGCGAAATTCACGCTGTATGGCACCAGTTCTATAACAGCCCGTACCAGTTCGTGGTGATCGAACAGATGGCGAAATGGTTCCACCCGGACCTGTTTGCCGATATCGATCCGGAAGCAACCTTCAAGGAACTGCACGAACGCTTCCTGCCGCTGGATTACCAGCCGGGCTATTTCATCTCGATCAGCGATACAGCCACAAACTAATGACGACCAACCAACTCAGTATCGAAGCCGGGAGTGTGCATTACAAAGCACGCTCCCTGCGTCGTTTCATGCTCCTGCTTGCAATGGCGGGCGCATTGTTTCTTTCATTTGCCATCGATCTGGCAACGGGTCCGGCGAACTATCCATTATCCGACGTCATCGCCACCCTGCTTGATCCATCCTCGGCGACTGATCAGTTGCGCGTGGTGATCTGGGATATCCGCATGCCGGTCGCACTCATGGCGCTGACCGTGGGCGCAGCGCTGTCGACCGCTGGCGCACAGATGCAGACCATCCTTGCCAATCCGCTGGCAAGCCCGTTTACGTTGGGCATTTCAGCCGCCGCCGGGTTTGGCGCGGCACTGGCGCTTGTACTGGGGGTGGCCCTTCTACCGGCCTTTGTGGAATTCATCATTCCGCTCAATGCCTTCATCATGGCGATGGGCACAGCCCTGATCATTCATTTCTTTAGCCGCATGCGTGGCGTGACGGTTGAAACCATCGTGTTGCTTGGCATTGCGCTGGTGTTTACCTTCAATGCGCTTCTGGCCCTTTTGCAGTATCTGGCAAGTGAGCAGGCCCTTGCGGCTGTTGTGTTCTGGACGATGGGGTCACTGGTCAAGGCGACCTGGACCAAGGTGGCGGTGACCGCCATTGCCGTCGTTGTCGCCATTCCGCTGTTTGCCCGTCAGGCATGGGCACTGACCGCCCTTCGTCTGGGCGATGCCAAGGCGGAAAGCTTTGGGGTGAATGTGCAGGGGCTTCGCCTGCGCACCATGCTGATTGTCAGCCTTCTGGCTGCCATTCCGGTTTCCTTTGTCGGCACCATCGGCTTCATCGGACTTGTCGGGCCACATATTGCCCGCATGCTGGTGGGTGAAGATCAACGCTTCTTCCTGCCGGCATCGATCCTGTGTGGTGCCCTGATCCTGTCGGCAACGTCCGTGTTGTCAAAGCTGCTGATCCCGGGCGCCATCCTGCCCATCGGGGTGATTACCGCCCTTGTCGGTGTACCCTTCTTCTTCTCGCTGATTTTCGCAAGTCGGAGGAAATCATGGTAACGCTGCGTCTCGAAAATATCGGAACCCGTTATGGCAAGGTGCAGGTGGTATCTGATGTTACCACGCCGACGATCCAGCCAGGCACTGTCACTGCCGTCATCGGTCCGAATGCGGCCGGAAAATCCAGCCTGTTTCGCCGCGTGGCCGGCCTTGCAAAGGGCGATGGTATTGTTGACCTCGGATCACACCGCAAGGAACGCAATACGATTTGTTATATGCCACAGGATACCGGCTCAACTGCGGTGCTGTCGGTCTATGAATCGATCATTCTGGCAGCCAAGCAGGGATCAAGCCTGCGCGTGCGGGCAGATGAACTGGCACGGATTGACGATATTCTGGCCGCCCTTCGTATTGGCGATCTCGCCGCGCGTAACTTGGGCGAACTTAGCGGCGGGCAACGCCAGTTGGTGGCCATCGCCCAAACGCTGGTGCGTGATCCGAAAATCCTGTTGATGGATGAACCGACATCAGCCCTTGATCTGCATCGCCAGATGGAAGTCCTGTCCTTTATGCGCGATGTCGCCAAAGGGCAGAACATAATTGTCCTGATCGCCATTCACGACCTGAACCACGCCCTTCAATATTGCGATCAGGCCATGGCCATCCGCAATGGCAAGATGGTCGCATTCGGTCCGTGTTCTGATGTCATCGATAGCGACCTTCTGCGCGATGTCTATCAGGTTGATGGCCATGTTGAACTCAATTCGCTTGGCCATCCGCATATCGTCCTGCGCGGGCCAAGTGATGAAACCAACAGTCGGCACAATACGGCCACGGCGCGCAAGACCCTGACGGAGGTCGCACAGGCTGCACAATAGAAAGGCGCGCCTTTCCTTGTGATTAAAAACTTTGCATTTGAGGCATTTTCTGGTTCCATGGACAAATGATGATCATGCATCGCAACAGCGTCATGTTTGGCGCTGTTTTCCTTTGCGGACAGGGGCAAAAATCCCTGGCGGTGTCTTTCATGCTTCAGGAGGCAGAACTTGCAGACCGGCGCGCCATTCAGTTTTGAACGCTTTACCTTTCCCGACCTGAAAACCCTGTTGGCAAAGGCAAGCCCGCTTCGGTCAGGCGATTTGCTGGCGGGGCTGGCGGCAAGCTCGGATGAAGAACGGGTGGCGGCGCGCTTTGCGCTGGCCGATGTGCCGCTCAAACGGTTTCTGAGCGAGGCACTGGTCCCCTACGAGGATGACGACGTCACGCGCATGATCATTGATGATCACGATGCAGATGCTTTTGCACCGGTATCCTCGATGACCGTCGGTGATTTTCGCAACTGGCTTCTGACCGATGACGCCACCCCCGAAGCACTTAAACATCTGGCCCCCGGCCTGACGCCCGAAATGGTCGCGGCGGTGTCAAAGCTGATGCGCAATCAGGACCTGATCGCGGTTGCCAAGAAATGCCATGTCGTCACCGCCTTTCGCAATACGATCGGCCTGCCCGGCCATCTATCAGTGCGCCTGCAACCCAACCATCCGACCGATGATCCCGCCGGTGTTGCGGCCTCAATCCTTGATGGTCTGATGCATGGCAGCGGCGATGCGGTGATTGGCATCAACCCGGCCACCGACAGCCCGGAAGCCATGATTGAGCTTCTCAAACTCATCGACGAGGTCCGTGAAAGGATCGACATCCCGACCCAGTCGTGCGTTTTGGCCCATGTCACGACGGCGATTGATGTGATGGCGCGCAATGCCCCGGTTGATCTGGTGTTCCAATCCATCGCCGGCACGCAAAAGGCCAATGAAAGCTTTGGCATCACCCAGGCCATGCTGGCCGAGGCCGAAGACGCCGCCAAGGGGCTTAAGCGCGGCACGGTCGGCAACAATGTCATGTATTTTGAAACCGGGCAGGGTGCCGCGCTTTCGGCCGATGCCCACGAAGGCATTGATCAGCAAACTGTCGAGGCGCGTGCTTATGCAGTCGCGCGCAAATATTCGCCGCTTCTGGTCAATACGGTGGTCGGCTTCATCGGCCCGGAATATCTGTTTGACGGCAAACAGATCACGCGCGCCGGGCTTGAGGATCATTTCTGTGGCAAATTGCTTGGCGTGCCGATGGGTTGCGATGTTTGCTATACCAACCATGCCGAGGCCGATCAGGATGACATGGACAACCTGTTGACCCTTCTGGGGGTTGCTGGCTGTAACTTTGTCATCGGCGTCCCCGGTGCGGATGACATCATGCTCAATTACCAAAGCACGAGTTTCCATGATGCGATGTATTTGCGCTCGGTGCTGGGTCTGCAACCGGCCCCGGAATTTGCCGCCTGGCTGCGCAAGATGGAAATCCTTGATCAGCATGGCCGTACCCGCCCGCAACTTGACGGGCAGGCAGCCCAGAACCTTTTGGCTTGGTCGGGGGCCGCTTAAATGAGCAATCTGACCAACAAGAAAATCCCGAGCGGCCTTGATCCCTGGAACACGCTTCGTGCCCATACCGATGCCCGTATCGGCCTTGGCCGGGTGGGCGACGGGTTGCCGACCGAACGGCTGCTTGAATTCCAGATGGCGCATGCCCGCGCCCGGGATTCGGTGCATATGGCCTTTGAACCCAACTCCGTACGCGACCAGCTTGATGGGGTTGATCACACAATCCTTGATGTCCATTCTGCCGCCCCGGATCGCCCGACATATTTGCAGCGTCCCGATCTTGGCCGGTTACTGAACGAAGACTCTGCTGCTGTCCTTGGCAAGCATGCCGGTAATTTTGACGTCGCCTTCATTCTGGCCGATGGCCTTTCAGCCCGCGCCACCCATGACCATGCAGCCAATACCCTGAAGCTGATCCTTGATCACTTGGGGGAAAGCTGGTCTGTCGCACCGATAACACTGGCCACCCAGTCACGTGTCGGACTGGGCGATGAAATCGGTGCTGCATTGGGCGCCAAGCTGACCGTTATGCTGATCGGCGAACGCCCGGGGCTTTCGAGTGCGGATTCACTTGGCTGCTATCTGACCTGGGGGCCAAGGCGCGGGCGATCTAACGCCGATCGCAACTGTGTTTCCAACATCCGTCCGGCGGGCTTAACCCCGGAAAAGGCTGCGAAAAAGATCGCTTATCTGATGGTCGAATCGCGCAAGATGGGTCTGTCGGGTGTGGCGCTTAAGGACAATTCATCCAATCCGGAACTGATTGAAGGCTAGGACGTGGGCCTTAGCGACAATTGCAACTAGACCTTAAGCGCCTCAAGTCCGTCTGCCACCATCACCGGATCAAACTCGGTGATGTGGTAATCGGCCAGATCATGTTGATGGAACGGATCGCGCGTCAGTTCATCTTCAAGTGCAGCCCGATCACCCTTGGCAATGATAACCCCGCCATCGCGCGGGATCTTGCGCCCGGATGCCAGAAACATGCCCTTGGCATAGGCCTGCTTTAGCCACGCGATATGGTCTTCGATATGCGCATCGACCTGTTCAAGCGGAACCTTGTAGTTCAGCGAGACAACAAACATTGCTGATTTTCCCTGTTAGATTCTAAGGGTTGGGGTTGCGCACAATCCGGCGTTTCGACGTTGATCACAAATCACATTTTGGCGATCAAGCAGCTTTATACACCGTCCGTTTTGCTCCCCATTCGGGTAAGAAGACGTTCGATACGATCTGCATGGGCGGCTTCCACGCGGGCCAGGCTTTCAAACCATGCAGCGATATCTTCTAAGCCCTCTTCACGCGCGATGCGGGCCATTTCCGGATAGGCCGTTTCGGCCTCGTCCTTTTCCTGTGCGATGGCCGCTTCAAGGTTCAGGCGGGTGGTGCCCAGTTCTTTGCCAGTCAACGGATCGCCAGCCGTTTCAAGAAATTCCAGGTGGCCAAACGCATGGCCAGTTTCGGCCTCAGCCGCGGTGCGAAAAAGCTCGGCTGCCTCGGTGTAGCCTTCGATGTCGGCCTGCTGGGCAAAGTAAAGATAACGGCGATTGGTTTGTGCCTCGGCGGCAAAGGCCGCGCGCAGGTTTGCCTCGGTACGTGTTCCCTTAAGCGCCATGTGCGCTGTTCCTTGTTATTGTTCGCCCAATACAGCGTTTTTGTATGAGCCAAAGTCGCAAAAATTAAGGCGGCAAAACCAATTGGTCTTGCCGCCCTTTATGTGTCGTGAAATCCGCCACCGTCAAGCAGAGCAGGGGCAATTGCACTGATCAGGTGTCAGATTTCATCTGCCTGTCACCTGCGCAAGGCTTGCGCAAATAACGGCTGCGCGATGTGTTAGGCTGCGTCCTTCGCCGCCTGGTTGCGACGCAGTCGGAATACCAGATCAACCGATGCCAGTTCCGTGCCGTTGGGCATGTTCGGAATGTTGGCGATCTTGACGTCACCTGCCGGAATGTCAGACAGCATGCCGTCTTCTTCGCAATAGAAATGGTAATGCGGTTCGGTGTTGGTATCGAAATAGGACCGACCCGAATCAATCACGATTTCATTGAGAAGGCGCGCATCAGTGAACTGGTGCAGCGTGTTGTAAACCGTTGCCAGCGATACCTTGATATTGTTGCTCATGGCTTCGGAATGCAGCTGTTCTGCTGTGACATGACGATGGCCGTCATCAAACAGCAAACGTGCCAGTGCTAGACGCTGACGCGTCGGACGCAGATTGGCATCCTTGAGCCGGTTAAGCGCGTTGGTATATGGACGCGATGTATGTCCCATAGCTTTGCCCCTTTGTCGTGGTCGGGCCAAAATCATGATGGCCCTAATGAATGCTGGGGACAGACTAAAGAACCCGGACGCGTTGTTCTTTGATTTTGATCAACTATAATCGCGTGATGAAATACTGCGAAATACAAACAAAAAGGGCCGGTAAAAACCGGCCCTTTTTTATTTGGTCTGATATCAGGATCAGTCGCCCGTCATGATGCGGTCGACCAGTTCCTTCACAGTCGGAATGTTGCCATTGGCGTAGAACGGGTCTTCGCCAAACTTGTAGGCATTGTGACCGGCAAACATCAGTTCATTTTCGACTTTGGCGCCATGTGCAATGCTCTGGAGCGTCTTCTGGATACAGAAGGAACGCGGGTCAGCACGCTTGCCAGTGGTGCCTTCATGCTGTTCCCAGTTGGAGAACTGGCACTGTGACAGGCAACCCATGCAGTCAATCTGATCTTTCTTGATCGTCAGTGCGCTTTCCGGGGTGACAAACACCATGGTGTCATCCGGGGTCGGCATGCCTTCGGTATAGCCAGCTTCAAGCCATGCTTTAACCTTGTCGGCATCGTCTTCACGCACATAGATCGGACGGCCACGACGGCCGAGCGGAATACCGACATGCAGATCCGCCTCGGCGGTACGTGAATAGCGTACCTGACGATCAGAACGCTGATGCAGGTCTTCGAGGAACGCATTGCGCACAGCCGAGCTATAGAAGCCAGTCGGGCTGAATTTATGCAGCGATACGTCACCATTCTTGAGACTGGTCAGGCGCTGTTTCCATTCGTCGGAAATCTCGCTTTCCTGTGTCAGAAGCGGACGAGTCCCGAACTGGAAGGCCACCGGGGCCACTTCGGGGTTGTCGATCCAGTCTTCGAAATCACGCAGGAACCAGACACCGCCTGCCATGATGATCGGAACATCATTCAGACCAACGGAATTCATGAATTCACGAAGGGCTGCAACACGCGGGAACGGATCCTCGGGCACCAGCGGATCTTCGGAATTCGACAGACCATTATGACCACCAGCGCGCCACGGATCTTCGTAAACCACGCCACCCAGCCATTCCGGGGTCTTTTTATAGGCCCGCAGCCACAATGCGCGGAAAGCACGGGCTGACGAGACAATCGGATAATAGTGAACGCCGTATTGCGCAGAAATCTGAGCAATCTTGTAGGGCATACCGGCACCACAGGTTACCCCGTGGATCAGGCCTTTGGCACCTTCAAGAACGCCGTGAAGGATCGGTTCGGCACCGCCCATTTCCCACAATACGTTCATGTGCAGACGGCCTTCGCCGTTCCGCATTTCATGTGCGATCTGTGCTTGTGCAATACCACCACGAATGCCGTAGGCAATCAGTTCCTGATGGCGGTCACTGCGGGTTTTTCCTGCATATTCGATCGGGACCAGATTGCCGTTCTCATCATAAGAATCGGCATTCACAGCGGAAAAAGTCCCGATACCACCGGCAGCAGCCCATGCGCCGGAACTTTTACCCGTCGATACAGCAACGCCTTTGCCACCTTCGATAACTGGCAAGACTTCTTTACCCGACATGACGAGCGGTTTAAGGGCTTTCAAATTCGTCTCTCCCATTCGGCCTTTGCCCGCGATGCTATGGCATCGCGCAGAGTGCCGGACGACGTCGCGTTTTTATCGTCGTCCGGCATCCCGTTTGCTTTATTCGGCGTCGCCTGCGTCGAGGTCGGCACCGGTTTCCTGGTCAACACGTTTCATCGACAGTTTGATTTTGCCGCGATCATCGAAACCGATGACTTTGACCTTAACCTGGTCGCCTTCTTTCACGATGTCCGAAACCTGTTTGACACGCTCAGGTGCCAGTTCGGAAATGTGAACCAGACCGTCACGCGCACCAAAGAAGTTCACGAATGCGCCGAAATCGACAGCCTTAACGACCTTACCATCATAGATATGATTCAATTCAGGTTCCGCAACGATGGATTTGATCCAATCCACGGCCTGCTTGCCTTTTGCACCGTCGGTATGTGCGACAGTGATCGAACCATCATCTTCAATATCAACCTTTGCACCGGTCTCTTCGCAGATTTCGCGAATGACCTTACCGCCCGAACCGATGACATCACGAATTTTGTCTTTCGGGATCGAGAACTGGGTGATGGTCGGGGCGTTACCCGAAACTTCACCGCGTGCTTCCGGAAGGGCTTTGGCCATTTCACCAAGAATGTGCAGACGACCATCGCGGGCCTGCTTCAGGGCGATCTGCATGATGTCCGGGGTTACCGAAGTGATCTTGATGTCCATCTGCAGCGAGGTAATGCCGTTTTCGGTACCAGCAACCTTGAAGTCCATGTCACCAAGGTGATCTTCATCACCCATGATGTCGGACAGAACTGCGAAATCTTCGGCTTCCTTGATCAGGCCCATGGCGATACCCGCAACCGGGCGTGCCAACGGAACACCGGCATCCATCATCGCAAGCGAGCTTGCGCAAACGGTTGCCATCGAGGAAGAACCGTTTGATTCGGTGACTTCGGAAACGATACGGGTGGTGTACGGGAAGGCGTCTTTGCCCGGCATCAGCGGGTGCAGGGCACGCCATGCCAGTTTACCGTGACCGATTTCACGACGGCCCGGCGACCCCATACGGCCAGCTTCACCAACCGAGTAGGGCGGGAAGTTGTAATGCAGCATGAAGCTTTCACGGTATTCACCGTCCAGCGCGTCAACGATCTGCTCGTCCTGACCGGTACCAAGGGTAACAACGGCCAGTGCCTGAGTTTCACCACGGGTGAAGATCGACGAACCATGCGAACGCGGCAGAACCGAAACTTCGCCCATGATCGGACGAACGTCGGCACCGGTACGCCCATCGATACGCTTGCCGGTTTTCAGGATCGCACCGCGAACGATGTCTTTTTCCAGATCCTTGATGATCGAGGAAACTTTGCCTTTAAGCGCATCGGGAACTTCATCGCCAAGTTTCTCGACGATGTCTGCCTTGGCAGCAGAAACAGCAGCCGAACGCTCCTGTTTGACAACATGTGCATAAGCAGCAGTCAGGCTTTCGGTGCCGAGCGCAGCGATTTTTTCGACCAGTGCGTCGTAACCTTCCGGAAGCTCTGCAACTTCACGCGGCTCTTTGGCTGCTTCTTCGGCCAGATCAATGATCAGGTCGAGAACGCCCTGGAACTGTTCGTGACCGAACTTCACGGCACCAAGCATGATTTCTTCGGACAGCTCGGATGCTTCGGACTCAACCATCATCACGCCATCACGGGTACCGGCAACAACCAGATCCAGATCGCTTTCCTTGACCGCTTCGGTCGACGGGTTGAGAAGGTATTCACCATCCTTGTACCCAACGCGGGCAGCACCAATCGGGCCAAGGAACGGCAGACCGGAAATGGTCAGGGCCGCCGAGGTACCGATCATGGCAACCACGTCCGGATCGTTTTCCATGTCGTGCGACAGAACGGTACAAACGATCTGGGTGTCGTTGCGGTACTGCGGGTGGAACAACGGACGGATCGGACGGTCGATCAGACGCGAAACAAGGGTTTCTTTTTCAGACGGACGGCCTTCACGTTTGAAGAAGCCACCCGGGATTTTGCCAGCGGCAAATGCTTTTTCCTGGTAGTTAACCGTCAGCGGGAAAAAGTCGACATCCGGGCGCGGTTGTTTGGCGCCAACAGCAGTACACAGGACAACGGTTTCACCGTAGGTAACCTTGACGGCACCATCTGCCTGACGGGCGATTTTACCGGTTTCGAGAACCAGTTTGGCATTGCCCCACTGCATTTCCTTACGGACGACATTAAACATTATTTTCTCTTCCTCTTACAAACCTCTGGCGGACCCGAAAGTGTACACGAGTTCCGAACACATTACTCATGAGGCTTACATGACAGCGCCATGAGTAATGGGTCCGGCGTAAGCATCGGGTCGGCCCATCCGACCCTGCTTCTCGTGTTCCGATCCGCCGGAACAATAAAAAAAACGACGGCGGAGGTCACCCTCCGCCGCAGTTCGATATCAGCGGCGAATACCGAGGCGTTCAATGACGCTCTCGTAACGCGACTGGTCTTTGCGCTGCAGGTACTTCAGCAGACGACGACGCTGACCAACCATCATGAGAAGACCACGACGGCTGTGGAAGTCGTGGTTATGTTCTTTCATGTGCTCGGTGAGGTTCTTGATCCGTTCAGTCAGGATAGCAACCTGGACTTCGGGGGAACCGGTGTCACCGTCTTTCTGACCGTATTCTTTGATCAGCTCAGCTTTGCGTTCAGCAGTAATCGACATCAGGCATCCTTTCGCCTTTAGAGATTAAAAACACGCACAGGCCGAATTTCGCCACCAGTGATCTCAGCCAACGCAACAGCGCGGTCATGGAGCATGGCACAGACGATCTCGTCCTGCACGACGGGGCTTTCAAGGGCATTGCGCTTTGCCACCGGCAACAGCCCAACGGGCTGGCCAGAGGAAAGGCGTTGCGCCTCGACTTCGGTCAGGGCCAGCGCCGGGATGTCGTCCAGCGCGGTCTCAACCGGAAGCAGTTTCTTCATCACCTCGTCCGGGTCCATATCCAGCAGTTCCTGCAGGGGAATGGCGTTCCCTTCCGAAAACGGCCCCGCCGAAGTCCGGCGAAGCGCGGCGATATAGCCGACGGTACCAAGGCGCAGCGCGATATCGCGCGCCAAAGATCGCATATACGCGCCCTTGCCTGACACAACGTCAAACACGGCGTGATCGCGATCTGGCATGTCGACCAGTCGAAGATCCTTGATCAGAATCGGACGTGGCTGCAACACCACATCTTCATCGCGGCGCGCAAGGTCATAGGCACGCTTGCCATTGACCTTGATCGCCGAAAACTTTGGCGGCACCTGCTGGATTTCACCGATGAATTCACCCAGCACAGCCTTGATTTCGTCTTCCGTCGGACGATGGTCGGAGGTTTCGATAACCTCGCCTTCGGCATCGTCCGTACTGCGCGCTTCGCCGAATTTCAGCGTCACGCGATAACTTTTGCTGCCATCCATGACATAAGCAACCGTTTTGGTTGCTTCGCCAAAGGCAATTGGCAGAACGCCAGACGCCAGTGGGTCAAGTGTCCCGCCATGTCCTGCCTTGTTGGCATCAAGCAGACGGCGCACCTGATTGACCACGGTTGATGACGTGATCTCCAGGGGCTTGTCCACCGCCAGCCAGCCATTAATGCTTTTACCGCGACGGCGACGCGCCATCAGTCGTCCTCATCTTCCGGGTCGCCCGACCGGTCATCCACAAGATCCTGCGCAACATGCGGGTCGCGCAGCAGGGCACCAATATGGTCAGCGACATCAAAACTCTTGTCTTCGACAAATCGCAATGCAGGCACGTATTTCATGTGCACCGTGTGGGCCACATGGTTGCGCAGGTGACCTTTCTGACGCATCAACGCCTTCATCGACGTTTCTGCCTCTCCGCCGCCAAGCGGGGTGAAAGATACCATGGCATTGCGCATATCCGGTGAAAGATTGACACCCGTAATGGTTACCGGGCGCCGTGTCAGATCCGGATCGTAAATGTCTCCACGCTCCAATGCCTGCGACAGCGCCTGGCGGATTTCTTCCGCCACGCGGAGCTGTCGCTGACTTGGTGCTTTGGCTGGTTGCTTCGCCATTTCAGTTCCTCACCGTCTTACAGTTCGACGGCAATTTCCTCGTTCTCGAAGCACTCGATCACATCGCCCGACTGGATATCGTTATATTTGGCGAACGACATGCCGCATTCATAGCCCTCGCGGACTTCCTTGACTTCGTCCTTGAAGCGACGGAGCGTCGAAAGTTCGCCAGAGTGAATGACAACGTTGTCGCGCAGCAGGCGGACGCCTGCGCCACGTTTGACGATACCCTCGGTGACCATGCAACCGGCGATCTTGTTGCCGGAAATCGTAAAGACGTCGCGGATTTCCGCATAGCCCAGGAACTTCTCGCGAACTTCCGGAGACAGCATGCCCGACAGCATCTTTTTGATGTCATCTGCAACATCGTAAATGATCGAATAGTAACGAATATCAACGTTGTCACGACGCGACTGTTCACGGGCCTGCTGGTTTGCACGCACGTTAAAGCCGATGATCAGTGCATTGGATGCACGCGCCAGTGTGACGTCGGATTCGTTGATACCACCAACACCGCTATGCAGAACGCGGACCGAGACTTCCTCGTTACCAAGCTTCTGCAAGGTGCCGATAAGTGCTTCGACAGAACCCTGCACGTCACCCTTGATGACGATCGGCAGTTCTTTGAGATCACCGCTCTGCGAGAACATGTTCTCGAGTGCTGATTTCTTCATTGCAGCGGCCTGGGTTTCACGAATACGGCGCTGACGGAAGTCAGAAACTTCACGTGCCTTGGCTTCGTTTTCAACAACCACAAAGTCGTCACCGGCAGACGGTACACCGTTCAGACCGTTCACCTCGACCGGCATACCCGGAATAGCTTCTGCGACACGGTTGCCGTGATCATCGATCAGGGCACGGACACGACCCCATTCCGGACCCGTGACAAAGATGTCACCGGTACGCAGGGTGCCGCGCTGGACCAGAACGGTCGCAACCGGACCGCGGCCTTTTTCCATACGGGCTTCAACAACAACACCATCGGCAACGCGTTCCGGGTTGGCTTTAAGGTCAAGCACCTCGGACTGCAGCAGAATGGCTTCTTCAAGTTCGGTCAGGCCGGTGCGCTGTTTGGCCGATACTTCAACGGCCTGAACGTCACCACCCATTTCCTCGACCACAACTTCGTGCTGAAGAAGTTCGGTTTTCACCTTGCTCGGATTTGCACCCGGCTTGTCGATTTTGTTGATGGCAACAATCATCGGAACGCCAGCCGCTTTCGCGTGGCTGATTGCCTCAATGGTCTGCGGCATGACCGAGTCATCGGCTGCAACAACCAGAACCACGATATCGGTAACTTTCGCACCGCGCGAACGCATTTCGGTAAATGCGGCGTGGCCCGGAGTATCGATGAAGGTGATCTTGGCGCCGGTTGCCATGGTGACCTGATAAGCACCGATATGCTGGGTAATACCGCCAGCCTCGCCACCGGCAACATCGGTGGAGCGCAGGGCATCAAGCAACGAAGTTTTACCATGGTCAACGTGGCCCATGACGGTCACGACCGGCGGGCGGCCCACGAGCTTCGCGTCATTGTCATCTACACTGACCAGCGACTCTTCAACGTCGGCATCAGATACACGTTTGACGTTGTGACCGAATTCTTCGACCACGAGCTGTGCGGTATCCGGATCAAGCGATTGGTTAATCGTTGCCATGACGCCAAGACTCATCAGGGTCTTGATCACGTCTGCGGCACGTTCAGCCATACGGTTGGCCAGTTCCTGGACAGTAATAACGTCCGGGATTACCACATCACGCACGACTTTTTCCTTCGGTTTCTGCGGGCCCTGGGCACGCGCTTTGGCTTTGGCCTGCTGGCGTTTGATCGATGCCATGGAACGACGGCGACCACCTTCGTCACCGCTCATTGCATTATTGATCGAAAGCTTGCCACGACGACGGCCTTCGTCACCCTTGGTGCGCGCCGCACGGCCGGCTTCTTCTTCGGCACGTTTGCGGGCTGCCACGCGGGCATTTTCCTCGTCAATTTCCTTGCGGCTTTTGGATTTGCCATCTGCCGGGGCGGAACGACGACGTTCTTCGGGAACCAGCGGCTCTGCCGGTTCGCCCTGAATAACGGTTTCCTCGGCCTTCGGTTTGGCAGCCGGTTTCGGCTTGGAGGTCTTGCCTTTTGCCGTCGAAGCGGCAAGGCGCTGTTCGACTTCTTCCACCGAAGGAGAGTCGTTTTCAGACGCAGCAGGCGCTTCTTCCTGTTTGGCTTCGGCAGCAGCCTTGGCTTCTTCTGCCTTGCGTGCTTCTTCCTCGGCCTTGCGCGCAGCTTCTTCGCGGGCGCGGATTTCCGCATCCGCCTCGTCCTGCTTGCGGCGCTCTTCAGCAGCCTTCAAAGCAGCCATACGGGCAGCGCGTTCGCTGTCGGTCAGATTGCCATGATCATCAACCGCCGGACGCGGTTTCGGCTCTTCAACCGGCTCTTTTTTTGCTTCCGGTGCCGGCTTTTCTGCTGCCGGGGACTGTTCTTCAACGAGATCCTTCTTCACCTCACGGAAGCGACCGGATTCGTTCTTTTCGAATGTACGCTTCTTGCGCACTTCGACGGTCACAGATTTTGACCGTCCATGCGAGAAGTTTTGACGAACCTGCCCTGCCTCGACCGTCTTGCTCAATTCAAGCTTCGATCTGTTGAGGCTCAGCGGTTTCTTCTCCTGATCGCGATCACTCATAATCCGTTCAACTTCCTCATTTCCTGCGGGATCGGGCACATACGCCGATCCTGTCCTGTCCGTCTGGCGCTCGTCTGATCTCAGACAGCGCGAAATCCTTCAAGCCGTTTGCACGAACGCCCCAACCGATTGGCAAGGCCTCCTGGCGCAACGGCCACATGTACTGCTTTTTCGCGACCAAAGGCCGCGCCGATTTCAGCAGCATCCAGAACGGAATAAATCGGCAGATCCCGGGCCTTGGCCTCGATCTTTGATTTTCCGTCTGCGGCACCATCGCGTGCCGCCAATACTAAGGCTGCGCCCTCGGCAATCTGGGCACGGGCCTTTTCAAATCCTGCAACAGCCTGTCCTGCACGCCGCGCCAGCGACAACAGATCGATGCATTTGCGCGTCAGCAGCTCTTCGATCCGGTCTGCAAGTGCGGTGTCGACCACGACTTTTTGTCGGGCCGCCCGGGCAAAGGCGTTCTTTGCACAGGCGGTATTTACCACATCCCGCGACGGGCACAACCATAATCCCCGTCCCGGCAGCCGTTCCTCAAGGTCGGGAACAACCGAACCATCCGGCCCGATCACAACCCTGAGAAGATCTTCCTTGTGCCGGACTTCGCCGGTGACAATGCACCGGCGTTCCGGAACCTCGGCTACCTTGCCGCCTTTACGATGCGACATGGCATCCTCCGATCGGCCTTAGGCCTCTTCGCTTTCCGCGGATTCTTCGGTCTCTTCTTCAAGACCTTCGAACCAGCCAAGCTTGCGACGGGCTTCCATGATCATGTCGTTGGCCTGATCCATGGTAATGGAATCGGCATCCCCGACATATTCGATCAGCTCGTCACTGGCGAGATCCGCGAAATCTTCAAGGTTTTTGACGTCGTTTTCACCAAGGCGAACAACAACAGCCAGCGACAGACCCGGGAATTCAACCAGATCATCGGCAACCTTAAGCTCTTCGCGACGTTTCTGAAGACGCTCGGCCTCTTCGGCAAGGAAGGTGCGTGCGCGGTTACGCAGCTCTTCGGCGATTTCTTCTTCGAAACCTTCGATCTCAGCCAGTTCTGCCAGCGGCACGTAACCGACTTCCTCGATCGAGGTGAAGCCTTCGGCGACCAGGAGATGGGCGATAACTTCGTCAACATCAAGCGCCTTGATGAACATTTCCGCACGCTTGCGTGCTTCTTCCTGACGACGTTCGCTTTCGTCTTCCTCGGTCAGAATATCGATATCCCAACCGGTCAGCTGGGACGCTAGACGCACATTCTGACCACGACGGCCAATGGCAAGGCTCAGCTGATCGTCCGGAACCACGACTTCGATACGGTTGGTTTCTTCATCAATCACAACCTTGGTGACTTCGGCCGGGGCCAAAGCGTTCACAACAAAGGTTGCCGGGTCTTCCGACCACTGGATGATGTCGATTTTTTCGCCCTGAAGTTCGGCAACAACCGCCTGGACGCGCGAACCGCGCATACCGACGCAGGCACCGACCGGGTCGATCGAGCTGTCCGAAGACAGAACCGAAATTTTCGCGCGCGAACCCGGGTCACGGGCAACCGATTTGATTTCGATGATGCCGTCGTAGATTTCCGGTACTTCCTGGGCAAACAGTTTTGCCATGAAGGTCGGGTGGGTACGCGACAGGAAAATCTGCGGGCCACGCTGTTCACGACGGACATCAAGGATCAGGGCACGTACCCGGTCACCCTGACGAACCGTCTCACGCGGGATCAGTTCTTCACGGCGCAGGATGGCTTCGGCGCGACCGATATCAACAAGAACGTTGCCAAACTCAACACGCTTGACAACGCCGTTGATAACTTCGTCGGCACGGTCCTTGTATTCCTCGTACTGGCGTTCGCGTTCTGCATCGCGCACTTTCTGCACGATGACCTGTTTCGCGGTCTGGGCAGCAATACGACCAAAATCAATCGGCGGCAGCGGATCAATCAGGAATTCACCAAGATTGATGTTCTCGTCACGAATACGTGCCTGTTCGAGCGACATCTGAGTGAAATCGTTTTCGATTTCATCGGTGACTTCGATGTAACGAGCGAGTTTGATCTCGCCGGTTTTGCGGTCAATATGGGCACGAATGTCATGCTCGTGACCATATCTGGAACGGCCGGCCTTCTGGATGGCCTGCTCCATAGCACCGAGAACCTCGTCACGATCAATGCCCTTTTCACGGGCAACGGCATCTGCGACCTGCAAAAGTTCCGGCCGCGGCATTCCCGAAGTTGCTTCCATATCCAACCTCTATTCTGCGTTATCGTCATTCCGGCGGTCGCCGGTGACGTGCGCGATCAATTCATCTGTCAGGACCAATTTCGCTTTTGCGATATCGGCCAACGGCAACAAGACACGTTCGCCATCTACAATCAGGGCGACCGCATTATCTTCAATCCCATCCAGCACACCGCTGAAACGGCGACGACCATCCTTGGCCATCACCAGTTCGACCTTTGCCTCAAATCCCTTCCACACTTCGAAATGCGCGGCACGGGTCAGCGGGCGGTCGATACCCGGGGAACTGACTTCAAGGTGATAGGCACCTGAAATCGGGTCCTCGACATCCATCAGGGCAGAAACCGTACGGCTGATTTGGGCGCAATCTTCAACGTTGATGCTGCCTTTCGCACCCGGGCGATCTGCCATGATCTGCAGGATGTTATGGTCCTGACCTGTCATCGAAACCCGAACCAGCTCAAAGCCCAGCGCGTTGATTGACGGCTCGATAATCTCAACGATTTTCGCCATCAACGGGTCTTTTAACTGTTGTCCAATCAGCTCAGCCATAAAGCGATGCCATACCCCAAAAAGCACAAAAGAGCGGGCGCAGGGCCCACTCTTTGTCAGAATTTACAAAAAGCTTGGCGGCCTTATACAGCCGGTTTACGCAAAAATCAAGTCAGGATACCGGCTGCCGATGCCATTCAACCTAAGGATTCCGCCCGTGACAGCAAACCGCGGGCATGCATCACAGACGACATCAAAACACCCGCACCCGATAGCCCGGCGGACACTGTGCGCTGCCAACCCGGCAAACGCCTGCACAGCCTGACTTTTGTCTCGTTCGAGGGCACCGGATAAAACATGTTTGGGCCGCATAGATACCTCATACACATCCAAACCGTCGGGACGAACATGCTTTGCCTATCTTCATGAAACAGTAAAGTCAGGGTGCCGTGATCACCCTGTCATGCCGGAATCGCAGCTCTGCCCTGAACCTGCCGACTCCCGTCAGACAGAATCCAAATCAGGCAAGGATCAGGATTGACGTGGCTTGCGGCGGAACCGGAGATAGTTGCATTTCTTGCCCTGACGCAGCGCCTTTTGCTCATAGCGGGTTTTGACCCAATCGCTTGGCGGCGTGCGCCAATCATCCGGTCCTTCGGCCAGCCATTCGAAATCCGGATGGTTATGCATGTGCTGCAACGTCCAGGAAATATACTGCATATCGTCACTGGCGACCCGGAACTCTGCGCCGTCTTTCAGAAGACGGGCAAGCAGCGCCAGATTCTTGGGCCCGATAAAGCGGCGCTCGGCATGGCGCTTCTTCGGCCAGGGATCGGGAAACAGCAAAAAGGCCCGATCAAAGCAGGCATCAATCAGCTTATAAAGCAGCGGGCGCGAATCATCGGCCACCACGCGCACATTGGTCAGATTACGCTCATCAAGATGGCGCATTAGGCTACCAACCCCGTCCATAAACGGCTCAGCACCAATAATCCCCACCGTCGGATTGGCCTCGGCCTGACCTGCCAGATGCTCCCCGCCGCCAAAGCCGATTTCAAGCCACAGTTGTTCCGGCGTACCATCGAAATAGCTGTTGGGATCGACCCCGGCTGCGTCGGGATAGGTAATCCCGATCTTTGGCAGCATGGCATCTACAAGAGCCTTGCGAGAATCCTTAAGTGGCCGGCTGCCGCGACGGCCATAGAAATTCGGGCGATCAGGGGTCGGAAGCGGACGGTCTTTGTTGCGCATGGTCGTTTCTGTCGATCAGGGTCGGAATTTGTGGATCAGGCGGACTGAAAATCAAAACGGGCGGCCCGAAATGTCCGGGCCGCCCGCCTCTTATCACGTCATGCGATTTTGGCAAATCGCACTTTTTAACGCGCTTTCTGTCAATCAGGCACCAAATGCCGATTTCAGGTCGCTGACCAGATCGGTGCGCTCCCAGGAGAAGCCACCATCTTCGGTCGGCTGACGGCCAAAGTGACCATAAGCAGAAGACGGCGTGTAGATCGGACGGCACAGCGACAGATGTTCACGAATGCCACGCGGGCTGAGATCCATCAGCTGACGCAGAACGTCACCGAGCTTCAGTTCGTCAACATTGCCGGTATCATGGTTGTTGACGTAAAGCGCCAACGGCTTGGACACGCCAATCGCGTAAGCAAGCTGAATGGTGCATTTCTCGGCCAGACCAGCCGCAACGACGTTTTTCGCAAGATAACGCGCAGCGTAAGCAGCCGAACGGTCAACCTTGGTCGGATCCTTACCCGAAAACGCGCCGCCACCATGCGGGGCCGCACCACCATAGGTATCGACAATGATCTTACGGCCGGTAAGGCCGGCATCACCATCAGGACCACCAATCACGAAACGGCCTGTCGGGTTGATGTAGATTTCATCAGCCGGCGGCATCCAACCTTGCGGAAGGGCCGCTTCGATATACGGCATAACCAGCTCATGAACATCGCGCTGCGAAAGGCCGTCGGCATGCTGGGTTGATACAACAACCGATGTTGCCGCAACCGGCTTGCCAGCAGCATAGCGCAGGGTTACCTGGCTTTTGGCATCCGGACCGAACTGCGGCACCTTGCCGGAGTGGCGGTCAGCGGCCATGGCGCGCAGGATACGATGCGAAAACTGGATCGGGGCCGGCATCAGTTCATCGGTTTCGTTACAAGCGTAACCAAACATGATGCCCTGGTCACCAGCGCCAAGGTCTTTTTCACCAGCGGAGTCAACGCCCTGCGCGATATCAGAAGACTGTTCATGCACATGGCATTCGATCTCGGCCGTCTTCCAGTGGAAGCCATCCTGCTCGTAACCGATTTCACGGATTGCCTGACGGGCCTTTTCGATCATGACCTCTTTGGTCACGCTTTCAGGACCGCGAACTTCGCCTGCCAGAACCACACGGTTGGTGGTGGCAAGGGTTTCGACGGCAACGCGCGAATCTTCATCCGCTGCAAGAAAAGCATCAACGATGGAATCGGAAATGCGGTCACAGACTTTGTCCGGATGACCTTCCGAGACGGATTCACTGGTAAATAGATAATCGGAAAGAGACATATAAGACCTTCTCCGGTAATGGGTTTCCAAAACTGGACCGGAGGGCTCCCGATACGAGGCCGTATCGATAGCGCCCACTTAGCCTTTTTTTGTGTGGTGGCAAGCGGTCCAAATCCGTCCACAATGGTCAGTCCGGGTCGAACTGTCTCGTCGGTTGTGCCCGATCGCTATTTGAAGGTCAAGCATCATTGACACAAAACCTTAATCCCGACGGCAGTGCATCGGGGGTGGCTGCGCTCAAAAGACAAAGACGTAATTCACGGTCTGTGAAATACGTCTTTTGCCGAAAACCATCGGTCGAACCGATTATTTCTGATCGGAATCAGTGCCCTGCAATGCACCCATCGATTTGACGAGTTCAAAGATTTTCTTGCGCTGGTTCGGATCGGTAATCCGGTAGTAGGCACGCACCAGTTCAAGCGTCTCGCGACGGTTCATCGGATCGTTGTCAAACGGGTCCGGACTTTCCGACATTTCCCGACGTTCATGCACCGATTTCGACGAAATCTCGTCGGGCATGTCGTCAAAGAAGAATGATACAGGCACTTCAAGAACCCGCGACAGGTCATACAGACGCGATGCACCAACGCGGTTGGCACCACGCTCATACTTCTGTACTTGCTGGAATGTCAGGCCGATCGCTTCACCAAGCTTCTCCTGGCTCATGCCAAGAAGAGTCCTGCGCAAGCGAACACGCGCACCAACGTGAATATCGACAGGATTTGGAGCACCACTTGCGGTCCGGCCACGGCCCCGACCGCGTGTGTTCTTTACCATCTTAGTTTCATCCTTAGGCGACATTTTATGGCAGTTCCTTCTCTCACTCCGGCCTATCCGTCCTTGTTTTGAGGGACAATTTCTGGACGGTTTGGCAAAATTTTCAGCCGCCTAGAGGGATTTTGCGTTGCGTTTATATCCCATAGCGAGAACGGCAAAGAAGGTAACAATACCGTAAAATAGCAAGTCACGCCACAAATAATATACTGTTGTATGGTTTTTGTTACTCGAAAGGGGGTGCACCAGGATTCCCCTCTCTCCTAAACCCAAGTCAGTAAGCTTGCGCCCGTAGGCGTCAAAGACAACCGATACCCCGGTATAGGCTGCCCTTACGAGGGGGCGACCCTCCTCGATGGTGCGAAAACGGGCTGCGGCCATATGTTGATATGGGCCTGCGCTGTGTCCAAACCACCCGTCATTGGTGACATTCAAGAGCCAGTCGGGTTGATGATTGTCGTCAATCACCGCTCCAGGGAAAATAACCTCATAGCAAATCAGCGGCGAGAAACTCGGCATACCGTTGACAGACAAGGTCTGCGGCCCCGGTCCGGCAGAGAAATCTGTTCGCCCCGCTGTAAGTTTCGGAAATGGCAGGATGGATCGGAGCGGTACATATTCACCAAACGGCACCAGATGAAACTTGTCAAAGCTGGCGACAATATGGCCAGTGGCATCAATCACCTGAATGGCGTTCCAGACCTTGTATTCATCCGTGTCACGCGGATAGGTCCTTGGTGCCCCGGTAATCAGGATGTCTTCAGGCCCCAACACACCGGCCATTTGCATGCGGGCCTGTGTCTGGGTCTCAACAAAAAAGGTCGCGGCCGTTTCCGGCCAGATCACGATGCGTTTTTGATCCGGACGCAGGGTTTCCGGTCGCCGCGACATATCAAGCAGCAGTGAGAAATGCTGGTTTTGCAGTTCGGGCAGCCATTTTTCCCGCTGGGGGATATTGGGCTGAACAATTTGCACAATCGGCACGTCGGCTGGCAGCTCTGAGAGGGCCACCTCGGTCTCTGCAGGCCCAACCATCATCAGACGCATCGCCCCGCCACCCCAAAGGCCCACCGCAATCATGATCCCGCCAAGAGCTGCTATCTTGCCGGGTTTTCCGGCAACAAAGGCCGCAGGCAAGGTTGCAAAAAGGGCCGTGACGAGGGAAAGACCATAAACCCCGACAACCGAGGCAAACTGCATGGGTGCCGCATCAACGGCCCAAACATGGCCCAAAAGGTTCCATGGAAAACCGGTCAGGATATGACCGCGCAGATATTCCACCACCACCCAGAAAACGGCCAGCAATACTGCGCGCCTAATCAGGCCATTGCCCAAACGCCAGCTCGCCCAAACGGCAAGCATCGGAAAGATCGCCAATCCGCCGCCAAGCCCCAAAAGGGCAAACGGAATCATCCAGCCATAAATTTCGGGCTGAACGAGGAAGGCATGACTGACCCAGTAAAAACCGGCGGCAAAATGGCCGGTACCAAACCACCAGCCGGCAGAAAGCGCCCCCTTGTTGCAACGAACACCCTCAAGGCTCCAGAGCAAAACCGCAAAGCAGATCGGCAAAACAGGGATGATAAAGAAAGGCGGCAGCGCCAAAACCGCCACCGCACCGGACAACAACCACACAAAACGCCTGCGCCAGCCTGAAAGACCGGCAAGTCGGCGCGCCATGGCCTCAATCATCCGCTTTTTCCTGCTTTTCGATGGCAGCGGCGGGATCCTCATCCTCCCGGCGTATCATATGAATACGCAGGCGACGGATGCGCCTTGGATCGGCATCAAGGACTTCGAACTGAATGCCACTTGGATGTTCAATCAATTCCCCACGTGCCGGAACGCGCCCCGCCAACGAGAAGACAAGCCCACCAAGCGTGTCGATATCCTCGTCTTCGTCCTCGTCAAGTAATCCGAAGGACAGCTTTTCTTCAAGGTCTTCGACCTCGAACCGGGCATCAGCGATGTAACAACCATCCGAAAGGCGGATCAGTTTGGGGGTCTGGTCGATATCGTGCTCGTCATCAATCTCGCCGACGATTTCTTCCACCAGATCCTCGATGGTGATCAAACCATCAATCCCGCCGAATTCATCAACAACAAGCGCCATATGCGTACGCGACAGCCGCATTTCCGACAATAGATCAAGCACCCGAATGGCCGGCGACACGAACAAAACCCGACGCAGCAGTGACTGCAGACTGAATTCCCGACCAGCAGCAACACAGCCAAGCACATCCTTGATGTGCACCATGCCGGCAATGTCATCAAGGGTATCGCCATACACCGGAAGCCGCGAATGGGCCTTCTTGACCATCACCTCGACCAGTTCTTCAAGTGCGATGGTCTTGGCAACCGCCACAATATCGGCGCGCGGGATCATGACGTCCTCTGCCGTCATGTCGCGAAGTGCAATGATGTTTTCAAACAGGGAACGTTCGTGCAGCGAGACCGGCTCTTCATCCTGTTCGGTCCGCTCGGCGAGTTCTTCAAGCGTATCGCTGAGCGAAGCTTCACCGTTGCGGGATTTGCCACGCTTGAACCCCAGGGCCGAGGCCACGTTATCCCATAAGGAGCCGTTTTCAGCGTCCTGAATTGTATCCTCGCCAGTGCGAGGGCGCATACTCTCGTGGTCGTCGTCACGTTGACTAGAGTCGTTCATGGGTCGGTTTCGACATCCTATAATTCAAACAAACCGTGTGCAGGGCTACTAAACCGGTTCATCTTCAATCGGTTCGTAGGGATCATCAATCCCAAGTCCGGCAAGAATTTGACGTTCAAGTTCTTCCATCTCTTCGGCTTCATCATCAACCATATGATCGTAGCCGACAAGATGTAGCGTGCCATGAACGGCAAGATGAACAAGATGATTTTTCAATGGCTTTTGCTGTTCGATGGCTTCGCGCGCACATGTTTCACGCGCAATCACGATATCACCCAGCATCAAGGGCATATCTGGCGCCATCATAAAGGCATCGGCATCCTCGGCACTTTCAAGGGCAGCAAAGGACAACACATTGGTCGGTTTGTCCTTGTCGCGATAATCACGATTGAGGATCTGAACCGATGCATCATCTGACAAACGCACCCCGATCTCGATCACCGGGGCAACCGATAGAAGCGATGCACCATCGCCTTCATCTTCGGTCCCGTCGGTCGGCACCGCGTTGTCATCCCAAAGGGCACCGTCGCCAAGCGCACCATCCAGGGCCGCGATCACGGCGGCTTCGATGGCCGCGATCTCGTCCTGATGCCAGTCGCCTGCTTCGACCTCAAGGTCCAGTTCAAGCGGTGCCGTCATCACCCGCATCCTTGGCAGCGCTGTCCTTGTCCCCGCGATAGCCCTTTTTCAGGCGATCACGCAGGGCATCCGCCGCGTCATAGGCCTGGACAATCTTGGTCACAAGGTGATGGCGCACCACATCGCGCTGATCAAACTTGATCGTGGCAACACCTTTGACATCGCCAATGGTTTCAAGCGCATCGCGCAAACCTGATTTCGTGCCATCAGGCAAATCGATCTGGGTCATGTCGCCAGTCACCACCATGCGTGATCCTTCACCCAGACGGGTCAGGAACATTTTCATTTGCATCGGGGTGGTGTTTTGCGCCTCGTCCAGAATGACAAAGGCGTGCGAAAGGGTACGACCACGCATGAAGGCCAGCGGGGCAACTTCGATCTCGCCACTTTCCATGCGTTTGATCACCACATCCCCCGGAAGCGTGTCATGCAGCGCGTCATAAAGCGGGCGAAGATACGGATCGACCTTGTCTTTCAGATCACCCGGCAAGAAGCCAAGGCGTTCACCGGCTTCGACCGCCGGTCGCGACAGAATAATACGATCCACCTGACCCAAAATAAACGCCTGCACCGCCATCGCGACCGCAAGATAGGTCTTACCGGTACCGGCCGGGCCGATGCCAAAGATCAGCTCGTTATCAAGGATCGCCTCGACATAATCTTTCTGGCGCTTGGAGCGCGGCGAAATCCGGCGTTTCTTGGTCTGGATCGTCAGACGTGATCCACCAAACATATCCTTGGTCTGGCCGCTCCATGGATCAGTGTCGTCCGGTTCGGACAGGCGCACCGCACCTTCCACCGTTTCGACATCGATATGATCGATTTCCTTGTCACGCAGACGCGCATAAAGCTGCGCAAGAACCTTTTTGGCCTGTGCGACCTTGGCCGGATCACCGGCCAGCATCACCACAAGCCCGCGGCTTGAAACCTGAACACCGGTCCGTTCAGACAAACGCGTCAGGTTTTCGGCCTGCGGGCCGTACAAAACCTGGGCAAGCGCGTTGTCCTGAAACTCGATCTGATCGGAATCCTTGGGGGCGTGTTTGGTTTTGGTGTTGGTCTTGCTTTTCGTGGGGGTGCCGCTCACGCAACGTTCCTTTCAGATTTCTGGTCGTTTCGGGTGGCGTCGACCAGTTCGCCGCCAAGGGAATTAGGCAGCGCTTCGGTAATTTTCAAGCGAACGATCTGTCCAAGGGCTGATTCCGGCAAACCGCTGACATGAACTGGCTGCATATAAGGGCTTTTGCCCACCAACTGGCCTTCATACTTGCCCCGACGTTCCAGAAGGACATCCATCTCCTTGCCGACACTGTTCTGGTTGAACACCAACTGCTGTTCCGCCAGCAGCGCCTGAAGGCGCATGATCCGTTCGGTTTTGACTTTTTCAGGCACCTGCAGCTCCATCGCCGATGCCGGGGTTCCCGGGCGCGGGCTGTATTTGAAACTAAACGCCTGAATGAAGGTGATGTCGCACACGATCTCCATCGTGTCTTCGAAATCCTTGTCGGATTCACCGGGGAAGCCGACGATAAAGTCCGAAGACAGCGCAAGATCAGGGCAAGCATCCTTAAGCCGTGCTGCGATATCACGGTAATCCGCATTGGTATGTTTGCGGTTCATCGCCTGCAAAACCCGGTCGCCACCGGCCTGAACCGGCAAATGCAGGAACGGCATCAGCTTTTTAAGATCGCGATGCGCCGAAATCAGATCCTCATCAACATCGCGCGGATGCGACGTGGTGTAACGGATACGATCAAGCCCGTCGATTTCGGCCAATTCACGCAACAAACGGCCCAGCGTCCATTCGCCGCCATTCGGCGCTTCGCCGTGATAGGCATTCACGTTCTGCCCCAAAAGGGTCAGTTCGCGCGTGCCATGGGCGACAAGTTGCTTGGCTTCGCGGATGACATCGGCACCGGGGCGCGAATATTCTGCCCCGCGGGTATAGGGTACAACACAGAACGTACAGAACTTGTCACAGCCTTCCTGAATGGCCAGAAACGCTGAATAGCCCTGTTTTGAAACCTGCTCTGGCAGATGATCGAATTTTTCTTCGGCCGGGAAATCGGTATCAACGATGCGGTTGCGGCCAACCGCGCGATTGGCACGTGCAACCATTTCAGGCAGGCGATGATAGGTCTGCGGGCCAAACACCATATCGACCATCGGTTCGCGCTTCATCAATTCGGCCCCTTCGGCCTGCGCGACGCATCCGGCAACGGCGACAATCATCTTGTCGCCGCCATTGGCTTCCTTGGCTTCCTTGTGCTTGCGCACGCGGCCCAGATCAGAAAATACCTTTTCGGCGGCCTTTTCGCGGATATGGCAGGTATTGAGGATGACCATATCGGCCCCCTCGGCACTGTCGACCGGCTGGTAACCCAGCGGCGCCAGTACATCCTGCATGCGCTGGCTGTCATAGACATTCATCTGACAGCCATATGTTTTTACAAAAAGTTTCTTCGGTTCAGTCACGCCAGATCCGTTTCGCTCTCTCAAAACGCCGAAAAGCGGTGTGATCACTCACACCGCGCCTGAGTTCCGAACAATCGGTGATCGGAACTCCTCGGACATCTCGTTATCTGAAATCCCGGTCAGGTGAAACCGAATTTCACATCAACCGGGGCATTATACGGCAAAACGGTCAGGAGCCGAACTGTCGATCCGGACCAAACAGTCGAAAATCTTCCGAAATGATCGCAAGCGGCGAAAACCCAATCAGCTCGCCCGACAGATCACTGTCAATCAACTGAACCGGCACACCCTGATGCAAGCCACGCAAAGCTGCCTGATGTCCCTGGGCAACACGGGCTTCACACATCCGGGCAAGTTCCTTGCGTGATCCGGCTGCATCTGCCAGCGTCACAGGCGGATGGACAACAATCTCAACCGTCACCTTGCCGAGCGCGAGAAACTGCCACAAATGCGGGGCCAAGTCCATATCCCCGTACCAGGAATAAAATGCCCGCAAATCGCGACCGATCGGCGCACCGTCAAGACGGGTGGCTGCAATCGAAATAGGTTGGAATTTGACCGGCGACCCATCGGGCATCACACGCTCTGCCGCGGCAAACAGGGTCGATTTAAACGGCAACACACGGTTACCGTCGTTGCTTGTCCCTTCCGGGAACAGGATCAGCTTGTCACCATCGCGCAAACGCTGACTTAGTTGATCGTTCTGTTCGCGGGATCGGGCCGCACGGCGTTCGATAAAGGTGGTGCGTGAAAGTTTGGCAAGCAAACCAAACACCGGCCAGTCGGCAACTTCGGTCTTGGCGATAAAGCTGCCACGGGTCAAGGCACCCAGCACCGGGATATCAAGATAGGATGCATGGTTGGCAACGATCACACCCGGACCATCCATCATATCAACACCCGAAACCCGGACTTCGATATGCAGGATGCGCAGGCAAAGGACGTGATAGAACCGCGGCAATTCTTCAGCCAGCTTCAATCGTGCGGCAATTGCCACCATCTGCACCGGCAGCAAAACCAGTGTCAGAAGCACATAGGCCATCAGGCGGATGGCAGCGCACACATAGCAGTTCACGATACCCTCGCGGTGCGTTCGTAATGCTTGTAATAGCGATCGGTTACCTTTTCGGTCGGCAACACGATGCAAATGTCGGTGGTGTTGAACTGATGGTCGACCACTGCCCCGTCACCGACAAAACCACCCAGACGCAAATAGCCCTTGATCAGCGGCGGCAGATCACGAAGTGCCTGGCGCTGATCAATGCCATCGATCTCGGCACGCATCATCGGCTCGTAACGATCGGCGATCGCACGCGGGCGCATGTCTTCGGGGGCAAGGTGATTGTGATGCAGATAGGTCAGGACATCCTTGAAGGCATCCGGATCGGTGCCATGGAAGGATGCGCAGCCAAACATCAGTTTGATGTCGTATTTGAAAACATATGCTGCAATCCCCTGCCACAGAAGCTGCAAGGTCGGCATGGTGCGGTATTCGGCTTCGACACAGGAACGGCCAAGTTCCATGATCTCGCCGGTATCTTTCACCGCATTAAGCATGCTTTCGATATGGTATTCATCAGCGCTGTAAAAGCCGCCATGTTCGTTGGCTACCGACTGGCGCAGCAGGCGATAGGTGCCAACAACCGCATCTGCACCGGCACCGCGATTGTGATCAAGAACAAGCAGATGATCGCAGAGCGGATCATAGTGATCGAAGTCGCGCTTTTCGGCTGCCATTTCCTCGGTCGGTTTGGCGCCGCGTTCTTCATAGAACACTTTGTAGCGAAGCTTCTGGCTAGCGAGAATTTCGTTTTCATTCTCGGCAAGGCGAACCTCAAGCCGCTGAAGCTGTTTTTCGTCACGCATGACAACACCCTTTCGTTCAACTGCACGGATTTTGCGCAAGAACGGCGTGAAGAGCGAGTGAAGGCTTTGTGAAGAACAGGTAACAAAATTATGAAGGCCACTTGCTGAAACAGGCAAGTGGCCTTGAAAACTGTAAGTTCAGTGCGCAATTGAACGCTGGAATTACTTGCCGTCTTTCAAAGGAACACCGTAAAGCTCAAGACGATGCCCCACCAGACGGAAGCCCAGTTCCTTCGCAATCTCTTCCTGAAGGTTTTCGATTTTTTCGTTCGAAAACTCGATCACCTCGCCCGAACGCATGTCGATCAGGTGATCGTGATGTTCTTCGGTCAGCTCCTCGTAACGCGCACGGCCATCGCCGAAATCGTGTTTTTCAAGGATGTCCGCCTCTTCAAACAGGCGCACGGTGCGATATACGGTCGCAATCGAAATCTTCGGATCAATGTCGGTCGCCCGACGATAAACCAGTTCAACGTCCGGGTGGTCTTCGGACTCAGAGAGCACACGGGCAATCACCCGGCGTTGGCCCGTCATTTTCAGGCCCGCGTCGATGCATTTCTGCTCGATAGTTGATTCTGCAAGCATTGTCTTGTTTCTCGTTTCCGTTTCCGGTTCCACCTGTCCCCAGCCGAGACGTGTCTCTGGCGTCGATCTCTTGTGGCTCAATATTGAAAAATCCGCCACATATCGCAAGGTTGAATTCGCGATAAATTCCGCTTCCTGTAGATCGCCGGTACTAACACCCTGCAATCACAATCATATCGGCATTCTTCTGGCCACTTGCTACCTGCGATGAAGGGCGCTACTTCAAAGTTACGCATCAAGGCAGGAGACCAACATGGCCACCGCAACCCCCGACCATAAAATAGACATCACAAACGACGTCTGCCCGATGACATTTGTGCGCACCCGCCTCAAACTCGAAACCATGACACCGGGTCAGGTTCTGGAGGTTACCCTTGGCGCCGGTGAACCGTTGAAAAACGTTCCGCGCTCGGTAACCGAGATGGGCGACGAAGTCGTCGAACTGGCCGAAATCACTGATACACCGGGAACCTACCGGCTCATAATCCGCAAGGGATCATAAAACCGCCAGTTCCGATGCAGGCTTACACTACAACAGGTTGGCGCTCAAAACCACACTCATTATGTGGGTATAATCGATTAAAATTGTTCCAGATTACCTAACACCCTATTGGCAAACAAAAATTCCTGCCATGGATCGAAAAGGTCACCGACATCGAAAAAATTATCTAGATCAGTCGTTCGAGGACCAAGGCATCAACTTTTCGGCCATCGGGCCGGGCATAGTAGCCCTTGCGACGCCCGATTTCGGCAAAGCCGTTCTGACGATAAAGCGCAATCGCGCCATCATTATCGACTGCGACTTCCAGCAAGATACGGGTAACACCCGCCGTCACGAGACGATCCTTGACCGCATCAAGCAATGCGCGTCCAACCCCCATGCGCCGGGCATCCGGGGCAACCGTGATCGTATTGATTTCCGCCTCATCGAGAACAGTCTGCATCAGAACAAAGCCAAGTGGCTGGTCTTTCGCATTTTTGGCCTGATCGCCGGGTCGATAAGCCAGAATGCCAAACGCACCGGGTACATCAAGCAACCGGATAATCGCATCCTCATCCCAGGCATCATCAAACCCCTCGGCATGCAGCGCACTTGCCACCGTCGCAAAGGCCGCCGTCAAAGGCACCAGCACAATCTGCGAGGCGTCATAACCAGAACTGCCATCGTTGGATTTGGCCGGGCTCATTTCTTTTTCTGCGGTCCCTGATCTTCGATACGTCTTGCATCGGGCGCGCGCAGGTAAAGCGGCACCGGCGCCAGGTTTTCACCGGTTTCCCAACGCGCGGCCGCGATCCTTGCCACATTGCCCGCCCGCGGAAGGCCGGGTGCCGTGCAATCATAAAAGGCATCCGGCGCATGGGCAGCAGCGGTCAGAAGGCGCGGGGTGGCATCCCCGGCAAGCAAGGTATCACCGGGTGGTGCCATCATCAGGGCCTGACGCGGGGCGACACATTCAGCATTGCTAAGCGGGCGTTTTTTGCCATCAAAAGCCTGGGCAAAGATCTCGTTTCGTTTGCTATCAAGCGCGACCAGGATGTTGCGGCCCTGATGATCGCGCTCCGTCACACCATAGGCGACGGCTTCAAGCGAACTGACACCGACCACCGGGATCTTGCGCGCCAGACCAAGCGCACGCGCCGTCGAAAGACCGATCCGCATGCCGGTAAACGCCCCCGGACCAACCGTCACCGCAATCCCGTCAAGATCGGCAAGGTCGACTTTTGCGGTCTCAAGCGTCTTGGCGATGAAACCCATCAGGTGCTCGGCCTGACCACGTTCCATATCTTCATAAAGTTCGCCTTTGACCTCGCCATTTATCAAGACGGCCGTCGATAGCGACGTTGATGCCGTATCAATCGCCAAAATTGTCGGACCGGACTTTTCCGCCTTTGTCTTTGCGGCGTCCGATGCGCTATGGTCGGCGCCATCTGATATGCGCGACTGTCCAGTCAGCATCTTCTTTATGTAATCGGTGAACGACAAGAACAGGGAGCCTCCGGCGATGGCGCTGGTCGAAATTACGCCTTACGAATATGATGTCGAAATTGATATCGTCTATGCCACGGATCGCAATTTCACCGGGGCACCGATTTATACACGACCTGCCTGCTATCTTCACGCGGATGCCGCTGCCTGTCTGAAAAAGGCCGCCGCCATGGCGCGTCGTCAGGGGGTGAAACTGCGCATTCTTGATGCGTTTCGTCCCCAGGAAGCCCAACGGGCCCTTTGGAACCATTCGCCCAACCCCGATTTCGTCGCCAATCCGGATTTCGGATCGCCACATGGTCGTGGTGTGGCCATTGATCTAACGCTGATTGATCAAAACGGCAAGGAACTGGATATGGGGGCAGGGTTTGATGAAATGCATATCCGGTCCTATCACGGGTCTGATTTGATCTCCAAAGAGGCCGAAGCCAACCGCTTCCTGCTGCTTGGCATCATGGTCAGTGCCGGGTTCGAATATTACGATCATGAATGGTGGCACTATCAGTTGCCCAACGCACGCGCGCGCTATCCGCTGTTTTCCGACAGTTCGCTGCCCGAACCAATGATGGTCAAATAACTAAAATGGCGGTGCATTGCGGCACCGCCATTTTTCAATTCCAAGGCCAGCAAACGATCAAACTCAGCCGTGCAAAAGCGCCTTGCCGTTTTGCAGATCAAAAAGCGACATCCGCGCGCCATCAATCACGACCCCGATATCTGATCCCGACTTGAATGCCTGTTCCGGGCCGCTTCGGGCAGTCATTTCCGCACCGGCCACCGCCAAGCGCACATATTGATCGGGGCCGGTCGGCTCCGCCAGCACAACACGCGCCGAAATCCCGGCATCATCAAACATCAAATGTTCCGGACGTGCGCCCAGCGTCATCGGACGCCCGACCAGATCATTGGCCTCGGCGGGGACATCAACCAGCGGCAATTTCCCGTTACCGGTATCGAAAAAGACCTGATCACCATCGCGAACAAGGGTGCCGTCGACGAAATTCATCGTCGGTGCCCCGACGAAGCTTGCGACAAACCGGTTTGCCGGGCGGCGATATACATTTTCCGGGGTGTCGGCCTGCTGGATGCTGCCGCGATCAAGGACGACAACCTTGGTTGCCAGTGTCATTGCCTCGATCTGATCGTGGGTGACATAGACAATCGTGCGGCCAAGACGTTCATGCAAACGCTTAAGCTCGATCCGCATATCTGCACGCAGTTTGGCATCAAGGTTCGATAATGGCTCATCAAACAGAAAGACCGCGGGCTCGCGCACCAGCGCCCGGCCAATGGCAACACGTTGCTGCTGCCCGCCCGAAAGCTGCGATGGCTTGCGATCCAGAAGCGGCGTGATCTGCAAAAGCTCGGCGACTTCGTTCACCCGTTCTTCGATCTCGGGCTTGGGCATTCCGGCCATCTTAAGGCCAAAGCCGATATTCTTGCGCACCGACATCGTCGGATACAGGGCGTAGGATTGAAACACCATCGCGATATCGCGTTCATCCGGCTCAAGTGCTGTTACATCGCGCCCGTTAATATCAATCGCGCCCCCGGTCACTGGTTCAAGCCCGGCAATCATGTTCAGCAATGTTGATTTGCCGCACCCCGATGGCCCCAATAGCACCAGAAAATCCCCATCGGCGATTTCCAGATTGATGTTTTCCATCACCGTGATACCGGCATAGGCCTTGGTCACATTGCGCAGTTCAACGCCATTCATTCCCGTTATCCTTTCACTGCACCTGCGGCAATGCCGCGCACAAACAGCCGCCCGGACAGCAGATAAACCGCCAGTGTGGGCAAGGCCGTCAGCATGGTTGCAGCCATATCAACATTGTATTCCTTCTCGCCGAACTGGGATCCGACAAGGTTGTTCAGTGCCACCGTCATTGGCTGGCCGGAACGCCCGCCAAATGTCAGCCCCAACAGGAAGTCGTTCCAGATGTAGGTGAACTGCAAAATCATCGCGACACCCAGGATCGGCAGCGACAAAGGCAACATCACATGCCAGAACAATCGCCAGAACCCGGCCCCGTCAATGCGGGCCGCCTTCAAAAGATCCTGCGGAACGGTTTTGAAAAAGTTTCTGAACATCATCGTGGTAAATGCGACACCCCAGATGACATGCACCAGAATAAGACCCGGAATGGACCCGAAAATCCCCAACTCACGGATCATGATGATCAGGGGATAAAGCGTTACTTGCGGGGGAATGAACATGCCCACCAGAAGGGCTGCAAACATCACATTCGCCCCCTTCATCTTCCACACCGCCAGCGAATAGCCCGTCACCGCGCCCAGCCCGACCGACAGGAACAAGGCCGGGATGACGATCTGTACCGAGGTCATGAACGAAGATGACAACCCACCGCATTTTTCGCCAAGTGTCTGCGTGCAGTCACCAAACCAGGCTTTGCTCCAGGCGGCAAAGCTTGGGTCGGCTGGCAGAGTAAAGATGCTGCCATTCCTGATTTCATCCATTGATTTCAGCGATGTCGAAATCATGATGAAAACAGGGGCCATGATCATAATGGCCGCGAGGCAAAGCAATCCGTAAAGGGCCCATCGATTATATCGCATGATCAATGCCCCCGCCCGCCGCGCTCTTTTTTGAGCTCGAAATAGATATAAGGGGAAATCACGGCAATCACGGTGCACAGCAAGACAAACGCACCGGCCGCCCCCAGACCAAGTTCCTGACGGTTCAGGATATGATCGACAACAAATCGGGCCGGCAGATCCGATGAGAAGCCCGGTCCACCGCCGGTAAGGGCGACCACCAGGTCAAACGCCTTCATCACAATCGCGCTCATCAGAATAAAGACCGTGAAGAAAACCGTGCGCATCATCGGGGTGATGATGTGCAGATAAACCCGCCATACCGGAATGCCATCGACGCGCGATGCTTTCCAGATATTGGGATCAATATTGCGAAGACCGGCCAGAAACAGTGCCATGCACAACCCGACCTGTTGCCAGATTCCAGCAATCGCCAGCGTATAAATCGATCTGTCGGGGCGCACGATCCAGTTGAACTCAAAACCGGTCCAACCAAGGGCGCGCACGGCCTCTTGCAGGCCGAGCCCCGGATTCATTACCCACTGCCAGATCACACCGGTAACAATGAACGACATCGAAAGCGGCAGCATAAAGAGCGTTCGAAACATCCCCTCTGCCTTGACACCGCGATCAATCAGAATCGCCAGAAAATAGCCAAAAACAACGCAGCCACCGATAAACAGGAACCCGTGAATCGCCAGGTTCTGCATCGCCGTCCACCAGCGCTCATTGGCAAACAGCCGGACATACTGCTCAAAGCCGGTGAATTTATAGACGGGTAAAAGCCGTGAACGGGTCAGTGAAATGACGAAAGTCCAGATGATGAACCCGTAAAAGCAGACAATCGTGATTGTCATCGCCGGGATCAGCGCCATCCCCGCACTCCATTGCGGCCGCCAATGCTTTTTTCCAGACTTGAGTTTGAATTTTCGATCTTCGGAGTGCTGCAACACGTCCGGTGCCGGTTCGGCCATGACATTCTCGCCTATTTATGGAGGCGCCGCTGCACCCATATCCATGGTTTCAGCGGCGCTTTTCCGCAATATCCGGAATTTCGCAAAATCGTTATTTTGCGTAGGAAATCGCTTGCTGGAATTGTGCCTGACCCTCTTCGGGGCTCATATCTGCACTGTTCCAGAAATTGGAGATGGTGTCATCAATCGCACCCGAAACCGCACTTGGCACACCGAACAAACCGGTGCTGACAAGGTGGGTTTTCTTGTCCTGAAGAGTTTTGATGGCGGTTTGGGCGCAGACATCAAAGCTGTCAGCAGGCACATCAAGACGGGCAGGGATCGATCCCTTTTTCTTGTTAAAGGCAATCTGCACGTCCGGCTCAAGCATCACCTGCGCCATCAAGGTCTGTGCAGGCGTTGCGTCTTCGCCATCCATGGCCGAGAAAGCAAAGGCATCGACGGTCATGATATAGGCGGTATCAATCGCCGGGGCGAAGGCACATCCGACTGTCGTGCCGGGCTCAATCCCGGCTGCGATGATTTCACCCTTGGCCCAGTCACCCATGAACTGGAAGGCGGCCTCGCCCTTGGCGACCATGTTGGTCGCTTCGTTCCAGTTACGGCCCGGGCTTGCTTCGTCGACAAACGGCTTGAGCGCGGCAAAGGTTTCAAACACCTTGCGCATGGTATCGGATTTCAGAAGGTCATCATCAAGCGTGCTGTAAAGCTCGGCATAAAATTCACGACCGGCAACACCCAAAAGGACGCTGTTGAACATGATGCGTTCCTGCCAGGGCTGACCACCCAGGCCAATCGGGATCACACCGGCGGCCTTAAGCTTTTCTGCCGCAGCAATGAAATCATCCCAGGTTTTCGGAACCTCGATCCCGGCCTCTCCAAGAACCGACGTGTTATAGAACATCCAGTTTTCACCATGGATGTTGATCGGTGCGGCAATGTAGTTGCCATCATATTTCGCGGCTTTGACGATCAGCGGCGGAAGCTTTTCATCCCAGTTTTCTGCCGTGGCAACGTCGCCGACATTGGCCAGAAGCCCCTGATCAGCCAATTCGCGCAATTGCTGACCAATGGAAAACTGAAATACGGCGGCCGGGTCACCACCCAGCATACGGTTCACAGCCGCTGCACGCGCATTGCCGCCACCGGCAATCGGGGTATCGACCCAGGTGCCGCCTTTGGCCTCGAACGCCTTGCGGATTTCGCCAAGGGCCGCCTGTTCACTTCCCGAAGTCCACCAGTGCAGAACTTCGGCAGTCTGGGCATGAAGTGCACCGGCAGACACACCGACGCTCAGAAATGCCACGCTTGCGGCAATCTTTGAAAATTTCATCATAACGGATGTTCCTCCCTAATGGACACGATCACGCCCGGCTTCTTATTAAGTGATATGACCGGAAAATCGTAACGTTACGATTTTTTTGATAAGCGCTTTATTCACCCTTGTCAATCACGAAAACCTTACCATAATAGGCCAAGATGAAAGTACGGAAGCTTTTTTGCTGTGCTTTTCGAAACGTTACGATTTTGGATGCGTTCAATATAAAGACATCCAAAGCTAGGGCAAGGAAGCGAACATGACCAAATCATTTCCTGACGGTTTCCGCTGGGGAGTCTCGACATCAAGTTATCAGATCGAAGGCGGCGCAAAAGATGACGGACGCGGTGCCAGCATCTGGGACACATATTGCGCAACACCGGGCCGCGTTGCCAATGGCGATGATGGCAGTGTCGCGTGCGACCATTACCATCGCTGGGCCGAAGACCTTGATCTTATCAAAGGATTGGGCGCAACCCATTACCGGTTTTCGGTGATGTGGCCACGCGTGATGCCCGAAGGCACCGGCAAGGTCAACGAAACCGGCATTGATTTTTACAGCCGCCTGATTGACGGCATGCTTGAACGTGGGCTGGATCCGTGGCTGTGCCTCTATCACTGGGATCTGCCACAGGCGCTTCAGGATCGCGGTGGCTGGACCAACCGTGACATTGTTGACTGGTTTGGCGACTATACCGAACTTCTGTTCAGCCGACTTGGCGACCGGGTAAAATCATGGGTCACCTTCAACGAGCCGAATGTCGTTGCCTGGGTCGGCCACGAAGAAGGCCGCCATGCGCCGGGGATTACCGATCCGCGTGCGGCAATGCGCGTTGCCCACCACCTTAACCTGTGTCACGCGCGTGCGACCCGGGTGATCAAGAACCATTATCCGGATGTGCCGGTCGGTTTCGTGTTGCCGATGCACAAGGGCTATACGCTTCCGCACCGTCGCGAACAGGATGCGCATCTGATTGATCTGTTCGAAGCCAAATGGAACGGCATCTTTTTGGACCCCGTATATTACGGTCGCTATCCGGAACTGATTATCGACCGGATGGAGCCCCATATTCAGGATGGCGATCTTGAAGCCATCAAGACCAAGGTCGATTTCCAGGGGCTAAACCAGTATTTCCCAAGCTACATTCAGGCCGCCGAAGGCGCTGCATGGCCGTTCAAACATGCCCAGCCGCCAAACTATTTCCGCCGCACGGAAATGGGCTGGGCGATTGACGGGGATTGCTTCTATCAGACCATGAAGATCCTGCAGGATGATTACGGTAACCCACCTGTTTTCATTACCGAAAACGGTGGTGCCTTTACCGATATCCCGAAGGCAAACGGCCAGATTGATGATCAGGACCGCATTGCATATTACACCGAATATCTCGAAGCCCTGCTTCGCGCGAAGTCCGAGGGTGCCGACATTCGGGGCTATATGCCATGGTCGCTTCTGGATAATTTCGAGTGGGCATATGGCTATGAAAAGCGTTTCGGTCTGGTGCATGTTGACTACACCACGCAGAAACGTACCCCCAAGGCATCCTATGATTTCATGCGCAAGGTGATTTCACAGAACGCATTGCCTTAGGCCAACCGGGCGCTTAGATTGTCCGAAATTTGAATGGAACGGACCTGTATATGCCTGCTGCTCGCCCCAATTTGCGTACGATTGCCGATCGCCTTGGTCTATCGATCACGACGGTATCGCGTGCGCTTAAAGACGGGCCGGAAGTCAAACCTGACACCGTCGCCCGCGTAAAGGCAGCCGCAGCAGAAATCGGTTATCAGCCAGATGCCCGTGGCGTCATGCTTCGAACCGGTAAAACCATGCAGGTCTGTTCCATTCTGTATTCCCCCGAAGTCGGTGATTACGGCGACCCGGGCTTTCTGGCACAGGTCGAAAGCCTGACCCAGGGTCTTGAGGCCGATAACTATTCCCTGTTGGTGCTGGCCCAGACCCGCGGCGAAGATCCGCTTGATCCGGTGCGCAAGGTTCATACCCAACGCCTTGCCGATGCCGTGGTGTTTTCACGCACAACCTTGCAAGACAGTCGCGCGAAATACTGTCTGCAACATGACTTTCCATTTGTCAGCTTTGGCCGGACAGAACTTCTGACCCCGCATGCCTTTGTCGACCACGATGACGAACAGGCTGCCTATGACGCGGTAAAACGGTTGCTTGATGATGGTCACCGCAATATCGGCATGATCGACCCGCCCGAAGCCCTGACCTTTTTCGGATATCGCAAACAGGGGGCCCGCCGGGCCATGGTTGATGCGGGACTTGATCCCGATAGCCTGATCTGGATGCCGTCGGAAATTTCCGTGCGGGCTGCGCGCGAATCAACAACACGGCTTTTTGCCAATCAGCGCGATGTCACGGCTGTCGTCTGCGCAAGTCAGATGACGATGATCGGCGCGCTTGAGGCCTTGATGGAACTTGGCATGGACACCATCCGCGACGGAATTGGTGTTGTCGGCTTTGGCGGCATGCCGTTTCGCATGCTTTCGAAACAAAAACTTGCCTATTACTACCAGCCGCAACGCCATGTCGGCGAAGTTCTTGCCCGCCACCTGCATGACCTGATGAACGGCACACCGCCCGAAAATCTTCAGACGCTTCTGCCCTATCACCGCATTGACGACCTTGCCGCCTTCCGCGAGGGCGAGGATTTTTAAGCGCAAACCCGCCAAGGCGGATTACCCTAACCGTCCCCTAGCTCTCCTTGGCGTCCTTGGCGGCCTCTGAATTGCCCACCCAGCGCACCAGCATAAGCTCGACCGGTTTCAGCGCAACCAGGATAATAAAGGTCAAGACGGTTGCAATAATCACGATATGCCAGGCCGCAAGCGCACAGGCGATGCCAAGTGCTGCCGTCATCCAGACGGTCGCAGCGGTGGTAAGCCCCGTAACCGACATGTTTTTTGGCTCACGCAAAATAACACCGGCACCGATGAAACCGATCCCGGTCAGAACACCCTGCAAAATCCCCTGTACCACACGTGAAAGCGCGTCGGGATGATCAATCAGATCCTGAAAATGGACCGCCACGACTGACACCACTGCAGCACCAAGTGACACAAGGGCAAGGGTGCGCATGCCGGTTGGCTTGCCATTCACATCACGGTTCAACCCGATCAGCATGCCAATGACTGTTGCCGCCACCAGACGCGCAATCATATCGATCACGCCAATATCGAAGTATTTTTCCGCCGTGGCGAAATAGGGAAGGTCGGTCAGCATGCGATAAACCCTTGCCATTCAAACAATCCCCAAACGCTTGGCACGCAATCAATGTTCCGAGCTGATGCGCGGCCAACCAGTTCACTGATCACAGTCAGGCTGGTGATATGGCATGCTCCATGTCGGTTGCCTTGGACATCAACCAGTCAAAAAACAGCGCAACCCGCGGGTCACGCTTGGGCGGATCAAGCGTGATCAGGACATAATCAAAGCCCGTCGGCGCCATGCCATGCGGTGCTATCAGCCGCCCGGACGCCAGATCATCAGCCACAAGCGGCAAGGGACCAATCGCCGTACCAAGTCGGTTAACGGCTGCCTGCAGGGCAAAAAAGAAATGATCGAAATACTGCTCGCTTGCCGGAGTTGCCGTGCTGCCGCTTGTCCGCTTCCAGTCATCCCAGGCATCGGGACGCGTTCGCGTATGAAGCCAGCGGGCGTTGGACAAATCCCTTGAAAGGATGGTTTCCCAGCATTCCGGATCGCAAACCGGCCCCGCATATTCCGGCCAAAGTCGGGTGGTGATGTAATGCTCGGAAATCCCGTAATCCGCACGCCGGATGGCAACATCGCAGCCATCCGCCAACAAATCCACCGGCCCGCCCGCCAGTCTCAGATCAATATTAAGATCCGGATTGGCCTCGCGAAAGTCGCCAAGTCGCGGCATCAACCAACGCATCGCAAGGCTGGGCTCGCACGATACGGTCAATATCGGGGACGACTTGTCATGGCGATGGATATCCTCAATCGCCTGATCAAGCCCATCAAGCGCAACCGTTGTTGCCTTCAACAACCGCTCGCCTGCGGCCGTCAGCCAGACACGCCGATTGCGCCGAACAAACAGCTTAACCCCCAGACGTTCCTCGATTTGTGCGACCGCGCGACTGATCGCACCGTGTGTCAGATTAAGCTCATCCGCCGCACGCGAAAAGCTCTGACGGCGGGCTGCGGCCTCAAAGGCGGGCAGGGCCGCCAAGGGTGGCAAACTGCGTTTTCTGTGAATATTACTCACAATAAGTACCAGTATTTTTCGATTTTCCGGCGATCTGAACAGTTTGATACTGAATTCACTCACACATCAAATGAATTCATCATTCACAAGGGATCACATCATGCCGGAATGGACAGGCGATATCTTATCGATGGAAATCATTGCCGTTGGCATCATCACCGTTCTCGCCGTGATCAGCCCCGGCCCGGACTTTGCGATGGTGACCCGGATCGCCCTTGCACGCGGACGGCGGGCAGGCGTGCTTTGCGCCATCGGGATCGGTACTGGCGTTTCGGTGCATCTCGGCTACACGCTGATCGGGCTTGGTGTTGTTTTTGCCAGCAATATCTGGGTTTTATCGGCTTTGCGCTACCTTGGGGCGGCTTATCTGATCTGGCTTGGCGTATCGGCGCTTTGGCCGGACATTCGACGCCTGCTGGGTAGGCCGGATCACAGCAAAAGTGCTTCGAACGTAACACCTTCTGATCAGCCGGATCAAAACCAAACCAGTCCGGCACAAAACAGCGGATCGGCGTTTTGGATCGGTTTTGCCTGCAATGCGCTCAACCCCAAAACAATGCTGTTTATCGTATCGCTGTTCAGTCAGGTAATTTCACCAGACACCGCGATCATTCAGGAAGTCGCGTATGGTGTTTATATCGCGGCCTGCCATATGATCTGGTTTGCGCTTGTCGCAACAGCCCTGACCCTGCCATCGGTGCAGGCGCGCATTGCCGCAATCAAATCATGGATCGAACGCGGTGTTGGCATCTGTCTTGCCGGGTTGGGCATCAAACTCATGGTAATTTAGCAGCTATCTGTATTGACATTTTGTGTGCTCAACCGAAATATAATTCCCTCAACACCACATATGGTAAGAAGGCGCCGCCCAAAAACTTGTTTGATTGGTAAAGAATTTCGCAGCTTTAATGCTACTTTAAATTTAGCTTTATGTTCATTATTAGCTTTTAGATTGGCTAAGTTATTGAAATTAGAATCTTTATGCGCCCTCTTGCCATTTTAGTTAAACAATTGAATCTTCTGACTTTTTGTGTTATAAGTATATAGATTTAACGTTCGCTGGGGAATATCTATGGATCAACATCTTGTAGACCTTATCGAGAAAGCACGTACTCGAGAAATGACCGCAGACGAACTCGCACAGCAAAAAATCGCGTTTGTCTACGGTAATGCTCCGAGTGACGACACGAATACGATTGAAACCGTACGTGAGGCTCTTACGAGCCCTAAGATCCGGAAAGCTAATTAAGCAAGACATTGATCAACCACCAAAGGTTGATAGAATAGACCCGAAAGCTCGGGTCTATTTTTTTGCTTAAGGGGAAAGCTTTGAGTGGGTTAATTGTTGTTGATGAACTTTCGGACCTAGGTAACGATGTAAAGATTGCTAATCTAGGAAGACAGTATGATTTCCTGCAAACATCCTACATTGTCTCGCAACATCATGGCGACTTCCAGATAAACCATCGGTTTATCAAGGAGTTAAACTTCTATGCAGTCCACTACTTGTCAAGCAACCCCGGCGAATACCGTAAAGAATATGTAAATATTACAAACACCCCACACGAACCTCCTGAATGGGAAAAAGTTGATCAACTTATGATCGATTTTTTAGCCGAACTGGATAGGTACGATGGAGCGAATGAGCCTGTTAAAACAGCCGCATATGTTCTTTGGCGTGTTAACTGGATTCATCCATTTGTGCAGGGGAATGGCCGGACTGCCAGAGCTCTTTCATACTTCGTGCTTTGTCAAAATTTGAATATGTGGCTACCTGGTACAAAAATTATCCCCGAGTCCATCCGAGAAACTAGGCCTCAATATTGTGAAATTCTAAAGAGAGTTGACGAAAGTTATAAGAAGTGCGGGTCGCCCGATCTAACAGAACTCACTGAGTACCTGCGAGGGTTGCTGACAAAGCAGCTATCTACACCGTCGTAAAATTCAAATAAACAGCATCTCGCCATTCTGTTTGGCATCATTCAGGAACGTGACAACACCGCCGGTCTCGATTGCCAATTCTTCGCGCTTTGCCTGATTTTCAAGGCCAAGGGCGCGCAGGCCCATCTCGCAGATCATGAATTTGGCGTTGAGGCTGGCACAGGCCGACAACAATTCTTCGAAAGTGCCGATGCCGCGCGTCGAGTAACTAAGATCAATCGAAGTCGCCGTCGCCCCGTCAACCTCGGTGCGCAGATGACGCCACCCCGACGGCGCAAACAGCGCCCGGCTGGCTTCCATGGTAAAGAACAGCGTCACTTCACGGCCCGATGCCAAGGCGGCCGATGCCATTACGAGGGCGTAATGAACCTTTTCATAGGTCCCGGAAAACACCACCAGGGAAAGCTTTTTGGGCGTATCAGACTCAGTGCTCATGAATAGACAGGTCCTTGATTGTGGCGTTTTCTGAACAGGTCGGGCAGCCCGGATCGCGGGGCACCTTGATCTTGCGAAACGAGGCGGACAGCGCATCGATAATCAAAAGCTGCCCTGAAAGGCCGTCGCCAATGCCCATCAGTTCCTTGAGCACCTCTGTCGCCTGAATGCCGCCGATCATGCCAACAACCGAGCCCAAAACGCCGCCCTGCGCACAGGACGGAATGGCGTCTTCGGGCGGCGGAGCATGATAAATGCAGCGATAACAGGGATGCGGCGCACCCAGATGGGCCTTGAAGGTCGATACCTGCCCGTCAAAGCGAAGGGCGGCACCCGAAACCAGCGTCTTGCCCGCGTGGTAGCAGGCATCGTTAAGCAAAAAGCGCGTATCGAAATTATCCGAACCGTCGGCAATCACATCATAATCGGCAATCAGATCCATGACGTTTGACGCATCCAGGCGGGTGTTGTGGGCCTGCACGGTGACTTCGGGGTTCATATCGGCCATGGTTGCCTTGGCACTGTCGACCTTGGGCGTTCCGATATCCTTCATGCCATGCGCGATCTGGCGTTGCAGGTTTGAAAGTTCGACCGTGTCGGCATCGACAATGCCAATCGTGCCAACCCCGGCAGCGGCCAGATACATCGCAAGCGGCGATCCAAGTCCCCCCGCCCCAACGATCAGAACCCGACCGCGTTTAAGCTTCATCTGCCCCGTGCCGCCAACCTCCTTAAGGACGATGTGGCGGGCATAGCGTTGCACTTCATTTTCGCTGAAATCGAAATCACTCACGCGGGTGGGCTTCCTGTCAGAACGTCGGCCATCAGATCAGATGGTAATCCATTAGGCTTTTGCATATAGCCCATGGAACAGTGGCCTCAAGCAAAGATTTCATATCTATATCGCAACGAAATGCTTTGCTTGTTCAATCAACCAAGCCGGAGCCCCGCATTCCGCCAATGAAAAAGGCCCGGCACATCGTGCCGGACCCTTTGAAATATTTGGTCTTTCAGGCTGCTTATTGCAGGCCCTCGAACAACGGGGTCGAAAGATACCGTTCGGCAAAGCTCGGTATGATCACAACAATGCGCTTGCCTTCGTTTTCCGGCAACTGACCAAGCTCGATCCCGGCCGCAACCGCTGCACCGGACGAAATACCGGTCGGAAGGCCTTCGATGCTGGCAAGCTTGCGGGCGGTGGCAAAGGCGGTCTCGTTGCCGATGGTCATGACCTTGTCGATGACATCGATATTGAGGTTGCCCGGAATGAAGCCCGCACCAATGCCCTGAATTTTATGCGGGCCGGGTGCGCCACCGGAAATGACCGGGCTGTCTTCGGGCTCAACAGCAACGATCTGGATGTTCGGGTTATGCTTTTTAAGCACTTCACCAACCCCGGTCAGGGTCCCGCCAGTACCGACACCGGCAACAAAGATATCCACCTTGCCGGCGGTATCCTTGATGATTTCCTCGGCCGTGGTGTTGCGGTGGATTTCCGGGTTGGCCGGGTTGTCAAACTGCTGAAGCATGACGGCACCGTCAATTTCCGAAACCAGTTCCTCGGCACGGGCAACCGCACCCTTCATGCCCTTGGCCGCCGGGGTCAGATCAATCTGCGCGCCCAGAAGCATCAGCATCTTGCGACGTTCCAGTGACATGCTTTCAGGCATGGTCAGGATCAGCTTGTATCCCTTTGCCGCTGCGACGAAAGCCAGCGCAATACCGGTATTGCCCGAGGTCGGCTCCACCAGGGTTGCGCCCGGCTTGATCTTGCCGGATTTCTCGGCATTTTCGATCATCGCCAGACCAATACGGTCCTTGACCGAGGCCAGCGGGTTAAAGAATTCAAGCTTGCCGATCAGATCGGCTTTGACACCTTCGGCCTCTGCCAGTCGCGAAAGGCGCACCAGCGGCGTTGCGCCAATGGTGTCGATGATGCTGTCGTAAATCTTGCCGCGAAACTCAGTCATGTTTTCCTCGCACGTTTCTGTATTTTTGCCATCAAGCACATCTTTGATCTGTATTTATCTCGCTATTTATCCGGGTCAAACGGATTGAAAGATTTTTTACACATCCTGTGCCGGGCAACGTTCCATAAACTTGTAGTTTTACCTTCAATAGCAGCAGTTTCTTGTGCAATGACGATACACCAAACCGCTGCACCCCGATAAGATCAAATGATGAAATCCGGGGACTCTTCGATCCCGCTGCGCAGGCCCGCATCACGTGCCCGATTACACAGGTCTTCGACCGTGATTTTTTCAAGCTGCTTCATCATTTCGTCCTGCAATTCCCGCCACAGCGGACGGACGACTTCCTTGCCCAGTGGTGATCCTGCCGGATCCTCGATCGGGTCATCGGATGTTTCCATTGATCGAATGACAGAAACGATATCGGCAAGCGTGATGCGACGGCGTTCACGCGCCAGCCGATATCCCCCGCGTGGGCCACGCACGCCGACCAGAATGTCGGCACGCACCAACTGTTGCAACGTCTGTTCAAGATAGCGCTTCGGAATGCCCTGACGCGCGGTGATATCCCGGCTCTGGACCGGCTCACCCGCCGCGTTATAGGCAATGTCCACGACCGCCTCGATCGCAAACAGCATCTTCTTAGAAAGCTTCAGCATTTTTTCACTCAACTCCCCTTGCGGTTCAGCCATCCCCCCAGACGGCATAACCAGATAGCGTCAAACCGGATCGACCAGCATGCTTTCCCTGGCCTAACGGGCCGGGCTGGCTGTTCCGGTCGAACCGAAACCACCCGCACCGCGCGTGGTTTCATTCAAGTCTTCTACGGCATTCCATGTCACTTGCGTCACCGGTGCGACGACCAGCTGGGCAATGCGCATGCCGCGCTCGATTTCAAAGGCTTCGTCACCATGATTGATCAGGATGACTTTGATCTCGCCGCGATAATCGGCATCAATCGTGCCGGGGCTATTAAGGACCGTGACCCCGTTTTTCGCAGCCAGACCCGACCGCGGACGCACCTGCGCTTCAAACCCGGCGGGCAATGCGATGGCGATACCGGTTTCGACCATGGCACGTTTGCCCGGTGCCAGAACCAGCGTCCCGTCAATCGCGGCCTGCAAATCAACGGCGGCTGACTGCGCGGTTGCGTATTCCGGTAACGGCAAGTCCGCCCCGTGCGGAAGCTGTTTTAAATCAACGCTTAAAAGCGACATCGTCTATCCTTGTCTTGTCCCGGCAGGATCATCTGCCGGTCTAATCGTTCGGTCTGCCTTCCGGGATACGCCCGTCAGGAAAAATGTTTGATGATGCGCGCACTTAACGCGCGGGCAACCCCGGTCTTGCTTTGGCGTTCCCATCGTTCATCACTGGTTTCGTCATCGCCTGAAATCAGGCAAATCTCGTTATCATCACCGCCAAAGGTCCCGGTCGCGGGCGCCACATCATTGGCCAGGATCCAGTCACACCCCTTGCGTGCCCGTTTGGCGCGGGCATGGTCGGTGACATTCTCCGTCTCGGCGGCAAAACCGATGACGAGCCCCGGGCGCATTGGGCCGGCCTTGCTAATGGTTGCCAGAATGTCCGGATTTTCCGAAAGCTTCAGGTCCGGGATCACCCCCGATCCATCTTTCTTAAGTTTCTGACCGGCTTCATCAGCCGTGCGCCAATCGGCGACCGCCGCGGCACAAACGGCAATATCAGCGGGAAGGGCGGCCTGCACGGCACGCAGCATCTCGCGTGCGGTTTCGATGCGCACGACCTTCACCCCTGCGGGATCGGGCAGGGTCACCGGACCCGTCACCAGCGTCACATCGGCACCAGCCTGTGCCAGCGCCTCGGCAATCGCGTGGCCCTGCTTGCCTGAGGACCGGTTGGCGATATAACGCACCGGATCAATCGGCTCGTGCGTCGGGCCGCTTGTGACCACTGCCTTTTTACCGGCAAGGGGTTTGGGCGCGTCTTGCTGTTCCAGGAAATCAACAACACTTGCGATAATCTCGGCCGGTTCGGCCAAACGGCCCGATCCAAATTCACCACAGGCCAGGTCACCAGATGACGGGCCGACGCGGAGCACGCCACGGCTTTCAAGGGTGGCGATATTGGCTTGCGTCGCCGGATGGTTCCACATCTCGACATTCATCGCGGGGGCAATCATCACTGGCTTGTTGGTCGCAAGTAACGCAGTTGTCGCCAGATCACCGGCCTGTCCGGTGGCCATCTTGGCCAGAATATCCGCACTTGCCGGAGCGACCAGAACAAGGTCGGCCTCACGCGACAGGCGGATATGGCCCATTTCCGCTTCGTCGGTCAGGGAAAACAGATCCTGATAGACCTTGTTTTCGGTCAGTGCCGCAACCGAAAGCGGTGTCACGAACTCGGCCCCGCCCTTGGTCAGGATGGCGCGGATATGGATCCCGCGATCACGCAACCGACGGATCACTTCAAGCACCTTATAGGCAGCAATGCCGCCCGAGATGATCAGAAGCACACTCTTTCGATTTAAGTCACTTGGCACTGTGATTACCAATTAATTACGGTTAAGAAGTGTGGTTAACCTACATTGTCCCCCAATCGGGCGCAAGAACCCAATCAAGAACACGATAAAAGCGGCACGATTGTTTGAAAAACGCCATGCCCGGTATCTGGACATGGCGTTGATTTTATTTGGATTTCAGATCCCGATGCTGAATATCGGGTTTTACGCCATCAAGCGGTTGCTTATGGAACGGTATAAAGCATCCCGAACCAGCGCCAGCGTGAATCTGGCCCCATGGCGGTGCAGTTGATCCGCCAGCGCCCGCTTGAAACCGGACCATCGAGACGGATTTCAACCCGTTCTTCGCCAAGGCGCGACATGGTCGGCTCCCCTTCGGACGGATAACAGTTCATCGACGGGGCCGGTTCTGCCAGCGTAAAGCCAAAGGCCGGCGGATTGCGGGTCAGGGTGTAATCAGCCGGTGTGACGTCGCTGACCACAAGTGGCAGGGAATTTGCCGCCAGATTAAACCGGTCCATCGCGCCGTAATGCTCGTTCAGAGCATAACGCGGCAGATACATGAAATCGGATTCGGTGTGCATCGCACCGCTTTGCTGGCCAAAGGCCGCGCGATAGCCAGCTTCCTTTACCGCGGCGATGACCTCGCCATTGGCCTCCCCATAGGGATAAGCAAAGATTTCCGGAACATAGCCGAGTTCTTCCTCAAACCGGGCGGCAGAATTGGCAAGCTCTGCCTTGACGCGATCAATGTCAAAATCAGGCAAATGGGCGTGGTTCTGGCTGTGACCACCAATCGTTACACCCGCCTTGGACAATTCGCGCACCATGTCCCAAGTCATGTAGTTGGCATAGCCCGAATCAAGCTGTTCGGTGGAAACAAACACCGTGAAGGGCAGGTTGTGTTCACGAAATACCGGCCAGGCCTTTTCGTAAACTGAACGATAGGCATCATCGACCGTAATGCCAATGGTGCGGTCCGGAAGTCCCGTGCCATCGGCAAGCGCGCTCACGATCTGCGGAACGCCCAAGACGGTATAAGGGCCGCTGGTCAGTTCTTTGACGTGCTGGTCGAACTGTTCCATCGTGATGTTGGTCGAAGGATATTCGCCCTCGCCAAAGCGATGATACATAAACACCACGGCCGAGGTCGCGTCTCCGCTTTGCGCAACCATTTCCTGATCCGCATTTTGCGGCGCATCGGACTGGGTTGCGTCCTGTGCTGTTGCATCGGTCGTCGGGACGTCCGGGGTTTCCGGGGCTTCGGCGCCATCTGCACCCGTTACCGCAGGCTCAGCTGTCGTCGCCTCAACCGTTTCATCCGTTGCAGGTGCGCTATCCGACGCGATCTGGGCAAAGCCCGCCGTAGCACCAAAAGTAAGCCCAACCGCGAAGGAGACACCGACAATAAGGCCGTGCATCCTGCGCGGCGGTTTCACCCGCATCACTGCCGAAATTGCGCTGTGCCCTTTGGTCTCAACTGCCATATCTGTTTCCAGTATCTTGCGATCCACCCACTCCGGGGCGCAACTCATTCGCGCCCTCGGATCCCCCCCCAGTAGAAAACCCGGCTCCTGCCCCACGCAATGCGTTTTGCAGGGTCATTTTGACTTCGAAAATACCAGTGAACCGATTGTTTTTCCACAGTTCATATCAGCTCTTGCCAATTGTCCGCCACATTACAAATCTAATGGTAACCATATTGAACTTTTGGCAACCACTTCTGATTGACGAGGATGCATGCTTAATTCTGATGGACTTGACCTTCTTTTTCACAATGGCCGCACCCACAATGTCTGGCACGACAAACCGGTTGACCCGGCACTTCTCAAAAAGGCCTGGGACCTGACCGTACTGGGACCGACAAGCGCCAATTGCGAACCGATGCGCATTACCTTTGTCACCACCGACGAGGCCCGTGCACGCCTTAAACCCTGCCTGGCAGAGGGCAATATCGAAAAAACCATGACAGCACCGGTGACAGCCATCATCGCCCATGACATGGAATTTTACGAAAAGCTGCCCGATCTGTTCCCCCATACCGATGCCCGGTCATGGTTTGCCGGCAAGGAAGAGGCCATCAAAACCACCGCATTTCGCAATGGCACGCTGCAGGCAGGCTATTTCATCCTGGCCCTTCGGGCCGTTGGCCTTGATTGTGGCGGGATGTCGGGCTTCGATAACGCCAAAGTCGATGCCGAATTCTTTGCTGGCACCCCGTATAAAAGCAACTTCCTGCTTAATATCGGCTATGGCGATGGCAGCAAGCTGTTTGAACGCCAGCCGCGTCTGAGCTTCGACCAGGGTGCTGAAATCATCTGATCAGGCTTCTGATCACACCAAACAAGAACCTGACCGGCGGGCGCCAAAACACCCGCCCGCCGGTTGGCGCAAACCGATACGCTCCCCACATGAGCATCTTGCCCAAAGGCCTTGGGCAGAGGACGGCATCACCACGCACCCGACAGATATTTTCAATCACTTCAGTGCTTAGAAAACTGTCATCAAAGTTTTATTTGATCTTTACTGGCCCATAACCATTTTAGGTCCACTTTTGATCACACGCATGGTAAACCGCCGTCACCCCGTTTAAACAGGAGCGTTAATTGGGTTTCCGCCAATTGATACTTACGGCTTTGGCCGTTGCCTTTCCGGCAGGTGTTGTCTTTGTCGTCCTTGCGGCGATGGAGCAGCTTGGCTGGGGCACAGCGATCCTGTCTGCGACCGCCGCGTGGCTCGGGGCTGCGGCGATCTTGCGCATCTATTTTGGCGATCTGCGCCGGGTGGCACGCTATGCGACCGATCTGCGCGACCGCTATAAAGGCACCCCGCCGCAACATATCAGCTTTGCCGCCGCGTCCGAGCTTTCATCGCTCTATACCCAGATTGCCGCAGCCTTTCGTGATCGCATCGCGCTGCTTGAAGCACAAACCAGCACCGATGCCGAAATCCTTGATCACCTGCCAAACCCGGTGGTGATGGTCAATCGCCATCGCGTGGTCACCGGCTTTAACCGGGCGGCCAAGGGCCTGTTTCACAACCTTGAAACCGGCCGTGATCTGACGCGTTTTATCCGTGACCCGATCCTGCTGGATGCCTTTGACGATGTCGCAAGCGCGCGCGAAACCATGAAGCATGCGGAATTCGTGCTGGCGGCTGACGCGCACCGTCACTTCGACGTACTGACCGCACGCCTGCCTGCTGCCGCAGGTGATCGGAACTTCGTTCTGACATTCTCCGATCTGACCGAGCTTCGCAAACTTGAACAGATGCGCGCCGACTTCGCGACCGATGCCGGGCACGAACTCCGTACCCCGCTTTCGGTGCTGCTGGGCTTTATCGAAACGCTTGAAGGCCCGGCCAAGGATGATCCCGATGCGCTCAACCAGTTCCTGCCGGTGATGCGCGATCAGGCCCAACGCATGCAGCATCTGATCGAAGATCTGCTGTCGCTTGCCCGGATCGAACTTAATGAACATACCCCGCCGTCCGAAGACTGCGATGTCGGCAAGATCATCGGCAAGGTCGCCAAAAGCCTTGCCCTGAAGGCCGAAGCCAAGGGCATGAACATCCGTGTCACCAGCACGCTTGATGACACGGAAATGGTTGGCGAGGAAAAGGAACTGACCCAGGTCTTTGTCAATCTGGTCGAAAACGCCATCAAATACGGCCACGCCAATACCGATGTCGAAGTTTCGATCAGTCTGGCGAAAAACCCGCCGGGCGCACTGGCGCGTTTCCGCCATGACCGCATCATGGCCGTTGCCATCCGCGATCATTCCGATGGCATCGCCCGTGAACACCTGCCGCGCCTGACGGAACGCTTCTACCGAGTTGATACCGCACGCTCCCGCGCGGTTGGCGGCACCGGCCTCGGCCTCGCCATCGTCAAACATTTGGTGCAACGCCACCGCGGGACCATGCAGATCGAAAGTGAACAGGGTGTTGGCTCGGTCTTTACGGTCTATCTCCCGGCCAAAACCGGCGACAATGTCCGGAAACTGCACAGCGCCTGATAAGTTGCGCTCGCCGGTATGCTATTCAAATATTTTTTGAAAACAGGGTTTTATAGCCCGCTGCGGCCGTGATTGAAGGCTGGCGATCAAGCTCTTTAAAGCCGAAACTACGATACATTTCGGCAGCCGATCCGCTTTTAAGATACACTGTCTTAATTGAAAGACGTTCTGCTTCACCAAGCAGACGATTGACCAAGCATCTCGCGATCCCCAACCCGCGATAACGGTACAGGGTATAGACAGCTGCAATCCATGGTGTCTTTTCTGGCCAATCTGTTCCGTCCTGCGGCCATAAACTTGCCATGCCGATTGGCAAACCGGTTTCCCGATTAATTGCCAAAAGGGTCAGTGGCAGATCGTCTTTTTGACTGCATTGGGCAAAGTACGCCCTGACATTTTCAAGTTTGCTATCTGGCTTTTGCACACCCCAACGCCCGAACGACCATGCCGCACAAGCATCAACGCAATCAGGCCTGTCTGCCAGATAAACGATGTCGAAAGCCATGATCATCCCCAATCAATCCACTTCAACGGCTTCACCATAGGCCAAAGTGCGACCGCATAGTATTACAGTAAAAAGGCCAGCAACATCGTGCTGGCCTTTTGCATATCTGGTCCGATTGAACGTTTCGATTACAGAATAAACTTCGAAAGGTCGGTATCCTTGGCCAAATCTTCGACCTGTTCGCGGACATAATTGGCATCGACCTTGAACGTCTCGCCCCCACGGTCGGTGGCGGTAAAGCTGATATCATCGAGCAGCTTTTCGAGCACCGTGTGCAGGCGACGCGCCCCGATATTTTCGACCGATTCGTTCACATTGGCCGAAATACGGGCAATTTCATCGACCGCATCTTCGGTGAAGTCGAGTGTCACATCCTCGGTCTTCATCAGCGCGATATACTGTTTGATCAGCGATGCTTCCGGCTCCATCAGGATGCGGCGGAAGTCGCCCTCGGTCAGCGCCTTCAGCTCAACGCGGATCGGCAGACGCCCCTGCAATTCCGGCAGAAGGTCGGACGGCTTTGCCAGATGGAACGCACCAGAACAGATGAACAGGATATGGTCGGTTTTGACCGTGCCATGCTTGGTTGAAACGTTCGTGCCTTCGATCAGTGGCAACAGATCGCGCTGAACACCTTCGCGCGACACATCGCCACCACGTTCGGACCGTGCAGTTATCTTGTCGATCTCGTCCAGGAACACGATGCCGTTCTGTTCCACATTTTCAATCGCCTCGGCGGTGACCTTGTCATTATCGAGAAGCTTGTCACCTTCTTCATCGATCAGGCGTTCAAAGGCTTCTTCGACCGTCATGCGTTTTGGCTTGGTATTGCCGCCAAACGCCTTGCCGAACATGTCATTGAGGTTCAGCATCCCCATCTGTGCACCGGGCATGCCCGGGATATCGATGGTCGGCATAGAAGCCGCACTGCTTTCCTGCACGTTAATCTCGATTTCTTTGTGCTGAAGCTCGCCTTCGCGCAGCATCTTGCGGAACTTCTGGCGGGTATCAGACGATGCATTTTCACCAACCAGACCATCCAGAATGCGTTCCTCGGCCTGCATTTCTGCCTTGGCGCGGACTTTCTTGCGCATGCTTTCGCGGGTCAGGTCGATCGAAACTTCCACCAGATCACGCACGATCTGTTCGACATCGCGCCCGACATAACCAACCTCGGTGAATTTGGTGGCTTCGATCTTGATGAACGGGGCCTCGGCCAATTTGGCAAGGCGACGCGCGATTTCGGTTTTACCGACACCGGTCGGGCCGATCATCAGGATGTTTTTCGGAAGCACCTCATTGCGCATGGTTTCGTCAAGCTGCTGACGGCGCCAGCGGTTACGCAGCGCAATGGCGACCGCGCGCTTGGCATCCTTCTGACCGATGATGTGACGGTCCAGTTCGGAAACAATTTCGCGCGGGCTGTAATGTTGGGTCATGATTTATTCCGTATCTTTTTGCGACGAATGCCGTAACAAGGCCCGATTTGGCACCTTGATTATTTCGCATCCTCAAGATCAATTTTTTCAAGCAGTACATTGCCGTTGGTGTAGACGCAAATCTCACCGGCAATCGCCATGGCCTTGCGTGCAATTTCCTCGGCACTGAGGTCCTGATCTAGCAGGGCCCGTGCCGCAGCAAGCGCATAGTTGCCACCCGATCCGATGGCGATAATGCCGTCTTCGGGTTCAAGAACATCACCCTGACCAGTCAGAACCAGTGACACGTCCTTATCGGCCACCGCCATCATGGCTTCTAGCTTGCGAAGGTAACGATCCGTCCGCCAGTCCTTGGCCAGTTCGACACAGGCGCGCATCGTCTGGCCCGGATGACGATCAAGCTTGGCTTCAAGCCGTTCCAGCAGGGTAAAGGCATCCGCCGTTGCCCCGGCAAAGCCCACCATGATCTCGCCTTTCTGGCCGATCCGGCGCACCTTGCGGGCATTGCCCTTGATCACCGTCGGACCAAGCGAGACCTGACCATCACCGGCCACCACGACTTCATTGCCCTTGCGCACGGACAGAATTGTCGTGCCATGCCAGCTTTGTTGTTCGCTCATGAATTATCCTTGAATCTCATCGATTGCTTCGCCCAAGAGTTAGCACGGCAGACGCCCCGGTCAAGGGCAGAAGCCACGCGCAACTGCCGCTTCCGCTGACCGCGCGACCTTCATGTCGACCAAAACACAGTTTCAACGCTGAGATACCCAAAAAATTCAAGGCATACCCCCGCCACATGCTTTACCCTTGGGATGGTAAAAGAATTTCAAGAAGACAGGACCAGAGCCCATGAGCAGCGATCTTACCCAAACCCATCTTGGCAAATGCATTCTTGCCGGTCAGGGCAAAATCAAGGCCGATCTGGTTCTGCGGAATATCGGCTTGCTTGACGTCATCACCGGCAAGGTCACCGAAACCGATATCGCCATTGTTGGCGACCGGATTGTCGGCACCCATGACAGCTATGCTGGCGAGACCGAGATTGATTGCACCGGCAAGTTCGCCGTGCCGGGCTTTATCGATACCCACCTGCATATTGAAAGCTCACTGGTCACACCATTGGAATTTGATCGCTGCGTATTGCCGCACGGTGTCACCACGGTCCTGTGTGACCCGCACGAAATTGCCAATGTGCTGGGGTCCGAGGGCATCAAATACTTCCTGGATTGCGCAGAACAGACCGTGATGGATGTGCGGGTTAATCTGTCATCCTGCGTACCGGCCACCGCCTTTGAAACCGCCGGTGCGCGGCTTGAGATCGACGACCTTCTGCCGTTCCGGTCGCACGAAAAGGTCGTCGGGCTGGCGGAAATGATGAACTATCCCGGCGTGCTCAACCTTGATCCGGGCATCATGGCCAAGCTTGAAGCTTTTCAGAATGGCCATATCGACGGGCATGCGCCGCTGGTTCGCGGACTGGACCTTAATGGCTATATGGCGGTCGGCATTCGTACCGATCACGAAGCCACCTCGGCCGAGGAAGCCCGCGAAAAGCTTGCCAAGGGCATGGCGATCCTGATCCGCGAAGGATCGGTGTCCAAGGATCTGGAGGCACTGGCAGAGATTCTTGATGAAAACAGCTCAAGCTTCGTGGCACTCTGTACCGATGACCGCAACCCGCTTGATATTGGTGAAGAAGGTCACCTTGATAGTCTTGTTTCGCGATTAATTGGTCATTTGAAGGCACGTAATTGCCCGATCCATCATGCCTATCGCGCAGCGTCCCATTCCGCAGCCCGCATTTTCGGCCTGCGTGATCGCGGTTTGATCGGGCCGGGCTGGCGGGCTGATATCGCGATCCTTGATGATCTGGAAGCCTGCCACGTCACCGACGTCATCGCAGGTGGCCGCCTTGTCACCAAGGATCTGTTTGCCAAACGCAAAGAAATTGCACCGGTCGGTTTGACGTCGATGAAGGCCACCCCGGTCACGGCAGAAGCCTTTGCCTGCGATCCCAAACCAGGTCAGAACCAGACGCCAGTGATCAAGGTCAAGCCGGGCCTTATCCTGACCTTCCGCGATGAAGCAACGCTTGAAATTGGTGATAATGGCCTGAAACCTGACCTCGCCAATGATGTGATCAAGGTCGCAGTCGTCGAACGCCATGGCATCAATGGCAATATCGGGCGCAGCTTCGTGCGCGGCTTTGGCCTGAAACGCGGGGCGATTGCCTCCTCCGTCGGGCATGACAGCCACAACATCACTGTGGTCGGCGCCAGCGATGCCGACATGGCAGCAGCCGTCAATCGCCTGATTGAAATGGGCGGCGGCTTTGCGGTGGCCGATGGCGGCAAAGTCACGGCTGAACTGGCCCTGCCGGTTGCGGGCCTTATGAGCCTTGAGCCGTTCGAAACCGTCGAGGAGCACCTGATTGATCTGCGCAAGGCAGCCAAGGATCTGGGATGTGTTTTGCCCGAACCGTTCCTGCAAGTCGCCTTCCTGGCCCTGCCGGTGATCCCGCACCTGAAAATGACCGATCGCGGCCTGTTTGACGTCGATAAGTTCGACTTTGTCTAATGCCAAAACAGCCTGTGACGTCGGGTAGAAAACGGTTTGCCGACCGGATGCACGAATTCATGTGATTTTGCGGCCAATACGTAGGCACCTAAAACTGGCTTTTCCACAGCTTTGTTGCTACATACGACCCGTCATATGCATCAATATCTGCAGGAAAGGAGCTTTGCATGCGCAAGGCCCGCGTTGAGCGTAACACAAACGAAACCCAGATCATGGTTGAACTGAACCTTGACGGGACCGGCGTTTATGACGTCGAGACCGGGGTCGGGTTCCTTGATCACATGCTCGAACAGCTTTCGCGTCACAGCCTGATGGACCTTAAAGTCCGGGCCAAGGGCGACCTGCATATTGATTTCCACCACACCACCGAAGATAGCGGCATCGCGATTGGCGAAGCCTTTGCCAAGGCGCTTGGCGACAAGAAGGGCATCACGCGTTATGGCAGTTGCCTGCTGCCGATGGACGAGGCGCTGACCCGTGTGGCACTGGATATTTCAAGCCGTCCCTATCTGATCTGGAATGTCGAATTCACCCGCGACAAGCTGGGCGATATGGATACCGAGCTGTTCCGTGAATGGTTCCAGGGCTTTGCCCAGGCGGCTGGCATCACGCTGCATGTCGAGAACCTGTATGGTGAGAACAACCACCATATCATCGAAAGCGCCTTTAAGGCGCTTGCACGGTCCCTGCGCACAGCTATCGAAATTGATCCGCGCAAGTCCGATGCCATTCCGTCCACCAAGGGCACGCTTGGCGGCTCCTTGTAAGCAGGTCAGTTCGATCTGATCGAAAATACACCGGTGGCACAGCAGACAACACTTTGCCACCGGTCCAGAGAACCGGTTTTCGATGAAGGTTTACACAGTCCATACCCATCCCGGCGATGCCGACCCGATGGAAAACGCCATCCTGATCCGCGAAGGCTTTAATTTCTGGGCCTTTCTGCTCTCGGGCCTTTGGGCGTTGTACCATCGCCTTTGGCTGGGCTTTTTCGGCCTTGTCGCGGTTTCATTTCTCTGCACCTTTGCCGTCGAGCTGTTTAACGGCGGGCCTGAAATGGACTTTGCCCTAGCGTTTGTGACCGGTATCGGCTTTGGCCTGATCGCCAATGACCTGCGCCGGCGCAAACTGGCAGCATCTGGCTGGAAGATGGTCGATATCGTCGCGGGCCATGATGAAACCGACGCCGAACATCGCTGCTTTGAGCGTTCAAAAAATTCCCGGCTGCGCGTCCCACACTCCGCAGCTGCCCTTACCTCCACCCCCTCAACCGGGAGCCCATCCTACCCATGAGTGTTGCGATTATAGATTACGGTTCCGGCAATTTGCGTTCGTGCGCCAAGGCGTTCGAGCGTGCTGCACGTGAAACCGGCTTTTCTGACGAGATCATTGTCACCGATGACCCGGAAAAGGTCCGCAACGCCAGCCATATCGTGCTTCCGGGCGTTGGCGCCTATGCCGATTGCCGTGCCGGTCTTGATGCCGTGACGGGCATGGTTGATGTCCTTACCGAACAGGTGATCAAAGGCGGAAAACCGTTCTTTGGCATTTGTGTCGGCATGCAGTTGATGTCGACCGTCGGCCGTGAATTTGTCGTCACGGATGGCCTTGACTGGATTTCCGGCGAAGTCGTGGCCATCGAGCCCAGCGACCCAAGCCTTAAAATCCCGCATATGGGCTGGAACGAGCTGGTGCTTGATCCGGCGGGCAAGGCGCACCCGGTCCTTAACGGCATTTCGGATGGCGATCACGCCTATTTCGTGCACAGCTATCACATGCATGTCACCAACCCGGATCAGCGTTTGGCATCGGTTTCCTATGGCGGGAACATCACCGCGATGATCGGGCGTGACAACATGATTGGCACCCAGTTCCACCCAGAAAAAAGCCAGAAAACGGGGCTGACCATCATCGGGAACTTCCTGGGGTGGAAGCCATGATCGCACCATCTGATACCATCCAGCCGGGCGTGATTGCCGAACGCGTGACCGAACTGACCGCGGGTGACATTTCCGATATTGTCGATGCCTGTACCCAGGCGATTGTCGAAGGCGGTGGCTTTGGCTGGCTCACACCGCCGGACCGCCCGGACATGGAAAAATACTGGCGCGGTGTGTTGCTGATGCCTGGTCGCCATCTGTTTGTGTCACGCGTTGACGGCATCATTTCCGGTGCCGCCCAGTTGATCGAAACACCGGCCAACCTTGAAGCACAGCGTCATTCCGCCCAGATTTCCGGCCATTTCGTTGCCCCTTGGGCACGCGGGCGCGGCAACGGCAAGGCGATCGTGCGTTCGATTGAATATTTCGCCCGTGAAGCGGGCTACAGCGTTTTGAAACTCGACCTTCGCGAAACCCAGGAAGCCGCCATCGCACTGTATAACGGGCTTGGATATGTCCGTTGGGGCATCAATCCCTATTACGCGATGGTCGATGGCAAGATGGTCGAAGGCTATTACTACACCAAGAAAATACAGGACACCGATCAGTGAACCTTTATCCCGCAATTGACCTGAAAGATGGTGCATGTGTGCGCTTGCTGCGCGGCGACATGGACAAGGCAACCGTGTTTAACGACGATCCGGGCGCACAGGCCGGTGAATTTGTCGCCGCCGGCTGCCATTGGGTGCATATCGTGGACCTGAACGGCGCCTTTGCCGGTGAGCCGGTCAATGGGGCGGCTGTGGATTCCATCCTTGCCGCCGTTTCGGGCAAGGCCCAGACGCAGCTTGGTGGCGGCATCCGCACCATGGAAACGGTTGATTATTGGCTGAACAAGGGCATCACGCGCGTGATCCTGGGTACCGTGGCCCTTCGCAATCCGGATTTCGTCAAGGAAGCCTGTGCCAAATGGCCGGGCCGGGTGGCTGTCGGCATTGATGCCCGCGATGGTTATGTCGCGGTTGAAGGCTGGGCGGAAACGTCTGAGGTCACCGCCCTTGAGCTCGCCAAGAAATTTGAGGATTGCGGTGTGGCGGCGATCATCTTTACCGATATCGACCGTGATGGCGCGATGGGCGGCCCGAATATCGAAAGCACCGTTGCCCTGGCATCGGAAATCTCGACCCCGGTAATCGTATCGGGCGGGGTTTCATCGCTTGATGATCTGATCGCGGTCAAGAAACACACAGATGCTGGCATTGATGGCGCGATTTCCGGTCGTGCGCTTTATGATGGCCGCATCGATCTGGCAGAGGCCATCGCGGCCCTTTCGTAACCGACCCAACAGGAAACAGACCATGCTGAAAACCCGTGTCATTCCCTGTCTTGACGTCAAGGACGGCCGCGTCGTCAAAGGGGTCAATTTCGTTGATCTGATCGATGCCGGCGACCCGGTCGAACAGGCGCGTATCTACGATGCAGAGGGTGCGGATGAACTCTGCTTCCTTGATATCACGGCATCAAGTGATAACCGCGATACCATCTTTGATGTGGTTGCCCGCACGGCCGAGGCCTGCTTTATGCCGGTCACCGTTGGCGGTGGTGTGCGCAGCCTTGAGGACATCCGAAAGCTGCTTCTGGCCGGTGCCGACAAGGTTTCGATCAATACCGCTGCGGTCAAAAACCCCGATTTCGTGCGCGAAGCCGCACGCAAGTTCGGATCGCAATGCATTGTGGTCTCGATTGATGCCAAATCAACCGGCCCGGACACCTTCGAAATCTTCACCCATGGCGGGCGCGAACCCACCGGAATTGATGCCGTTTCGTTTGCAAAACAAATGGTCGAATACGGTGCGGGCGAACTTCTTGTTACCTCGATGGATCGCGATGGCACCCAGTCAGGCTTTAACATTCCGCTGACCCGTACCATTGCCGATGCCGTCCATGTGCCCGTCATTGCTTCCGGTGGTGTTGGCACGCTCGACCATATGGTCGAAGGGGTGCGTGATGCCCATGCATCGGCGGTTCTGGCCGCCTCGATCTTCCATTTCGGCACCTATCGCATTCGCGAGGTCAAGGAACACATGAAAGCCGCCGGTATTCCGGTACGTGAGGAATGAGAGCATGGCCAATCAACACATCCTTGATGCGCTTTACGCGACCGTTTCTGCCCGTAAGGGTGCGGACCCGGAAACCAGCTATACTGCCAAGCTGTTTGCCAAGGGTACCGCCAAAATTGCCCAGAAAGTCGGCGAAGAAGGCGTTGAAACCGTAATTGCCGCCCTGGCCGAAACCCCCGAAAAGGTCGCATCGGAAAGTGCGGACCTGCTTTACCACCTGACCGTGCTTTGGGCCGATCAGGGGGTGAAGCCTGACGATGTCTGGAAGATCCTGGCCGAACGTCAGAGCATTTCAGGTATTGCCGAAAAGGCATCGCGCAGCAAAGATTAAGGCATAAAGCCTCAACTATCCGGGCAATGTCCCGACAAGGTATCAGGAGCATCATCATGGCCGTTCAGCCCTACGATCCGGAAAACATCTTTGCCAAAATCCTGCGCGGCGAAATCCCGTGCACCAAGGTCTATGAAGATGACCATGTGCTGGCGTTTAACGATATCGCGCCGCAGGCCCCAACGCATGTTCTGGTCATCCCCAAGGGTGCTTACACCAGCTATGACGACTTTGCGCTCAATGCCTCGGACGCCGAAATCGTCGCCTATACCCGCGCGATTGGTAAAATCTCCAAGGAAGCTGGCGTGGTTGAGGACGGCTACCGCCTGATCGCCAACACCCGCGAACACGGTCGCCAGGACGTCCCGCACCTGCATGTGCATATCCTGGGCGGTGAGAAACTCCCGCGGATGCTGCCGGGCGCCTAAGCGACTAGAAACCCATTAAAAAGGCAGGGCCCCGCATTCCGCGCCCTGCCTTCTTTGTCCCGAGATGGATCTGCAAACACCTATGGCACCCAACATCCCCAATGCATCCGAGATTTTCCATGCCCTTGCAGGCAACTGGACGCTTGTGCGCGATCTGGGCGAAGCCGGGCAGTTTACCGGCGATGTCACGTTTCATGCCGCCGATCCGGCCCAACCCAAGACACTGCGCTATCGCGAGGAAGGGTTTCTGACCCGCCCGGACGGCAAGCGGTTTGATGGCTATCGGGAATATGATTTTGTCCTGCACAAGGACCCGGCGGCAATCGAGCTTCTGTTTCGCGACCCGTTGAGTTTCGGCAATCGCTATGTGCTGCTGCAATTTGGCGAAGCGGGTGAAGAGGGTGTTTGTGCCCGCGACATTCACCCCTGTGGGGAGGACTTTTATCACCATTGCATGATCTGGAATGGGCCAGATCATTTCGAAACAAAAATAAAAATCACCGGTCCGAAGAAGGATCACCTGCTGCACAGCATCTATCGCCGCGCATAGCATCCAGAAATACGGAACATCCGTTCATATTTTCAAATACTTGCTGCGTTATTCTGACAATCCGGATTGACTTGCCAAACCGAGCACCCAGTGGCGAAAGGCGCGTACTTCCGGAACGTCCTGACGGCTTTCGGGTGTGATCAGATAGTATGCGCCGCTGGATTTCAAGCTGGCCGTGCTGACGATTTCAAGACTGCCCTCGGCAAGTGGTCCTTCGATCAAAACCCTTGGTAGCAGGGCGATTCCCATGCCTGCCTTGGCCGCCTCGATCAGCATGAAGAAGTGCTCAAACGCCGGTCCGGGCGCACCGGTGATGGCAATCTCGTTGGCCTGCGCCCAGTCATGCCATGCCTTGGGCCGGGTGGTGTGGACCAGTCGCGAGTAGCGTCCGATCAATTCTGCCGGGCCAACAGGGCGGTTTGCGCCCGCTGCCTCACCTGACGCAACATATCCGGGTTTGGCGACAACCACTTGAATTTCATCAAAAAGCTTGTCGCAGATCATCCCGGGCCAGCGACCATCACCGAAATAAAGCCCGACATCCATCTGGCGTGCGCCAAGGTCCGGGCTGCGTTCCGGGGTGGCGAAATTAAGTGCCAGGGTTTCGATCACCGGGCGGATATCGGGATGTTCGTTTTGAAATCGATTTAATCTTGGAATCAACCAGCTACTGGCCAAGGTATGCAGCGCACCGATGACCAGTTTCCGCTCCCCCGCGCCATGGGTCACCAGATCAAGGGTGGCGGCCTCGATCTCGTCGAGCGCCCGACGTAGACTGGGCAAATAGGCCCGGCCGGCTTCGCGCAACGTCAGTTTCGGGCCATTACGCTCAAACAAGCTCATGCCAAGGCTGGCTTCCAGATTGGCGACCTGCTGGCTGATCGCACCGGAGGTCACGGAGAGTTCCGCAGCCGCGCGGGCAAAGCTGCCAAGCCGGGCGGCGGCTTCAAAGGCGCGCAAGGCGTTCAGCGGCGGAGTGGTCGGGCGCAGCGCCATATCGATAGTTTTCCTGACCCTAAATTCAGAACTTCTGATTTTACGCCCGGTATTATGCTGATTTAGACTGTCTCTAACAATACAGCATTAGATTATCTAGGAGACACCCATGTCGCTGCCCCCGTTCCATCTGGCCTTTCCGATCAAATCGATATCTGACACCCGCGCGTTCTATATCGATATCCTCGGCTGTGACGAGGGCCGCTCGACCGAGGCCTGGATTGATTTTGATTTCTTTGGGCATCAGCTTTCCGCCCATGTCCGCCCGGAAGCCGGCCAAAACAGCGGTGCCGGGAATGTCGATGGCGATGCAGTGCCGATCCCGCATTTCGGGGCGGTTCTGGAATGGGAAAAATGGCACGAACTGGCCGACAAGCTTAAGGCGGCCAATGTTAAATTCCTGCTCGAACCCAAGATCCGCTTTAAGGGTGAGCCGGGCGAACAAGGCACCTTCTTTGTCGAAGACCCGGCGGGAAATGGTCTTGAATTCAAGACCTTCCGCGATCCGGCGATGATCTTTGCCCACTAAGTCTGCACAAACCCAGTGCCGACCCGGCCTTGTGAAAGCAGGGCGGTCCGTGACAGACTGTGTTTGAAGCGCCAACTGACGCGCCGGAACGCTTTGCGCTCTGGCGCGTTTGATATGTGCAAACCTTTTTCATCGCCCCAACTTTCGAAGTTTTGACCAGGAGACCCCGATGGCAACCACCAACGCCCCGCTCAATATTCTGATTTCCGCTGCCGGCGACGATCAAAAGTGGAAAAGCGTGATGGTTGACCGCCTGCCGGACGCCAATATCGTCACCGAGGAAGACGATTACGATCCTGAAACGATTGACTATGCGCTGTTCTGGAAACAGCCGCAGGGCCTGATCAAGACGCTGCCAAAGCTCAAGGCGATCTTCTCGCTCGGTGCCGGGGTCGATCATGTTGTTTCCTCGCCCAGCCTGCCAAAGGAACTGCCGGTCATTCGTCTGGAAGATGCCGGGATGGCCGATCAGATGGTGCAATATCATCTTTACGCCGCGCTTCACTTCATGCGCGACTTTGATGTCTATAGCGCCCAGCAGGCCAAGGCCGACTGGACCCAGCATGACGTCGCACGCATTTCGCAATGCCGGGTCGGTGTCATGGGGCTGGGTGCACTGGGCTCTGCCGTTGCCGTGTCACTTTCCAGTCTCGGCTTTACCGTTTCGGGCTGGAGCCGCTCGATGAAGGCGATTGAAGGCATTTCGACCTATGCCGGTAAGGAAACGCTTGCCGAATTTCTTGGTCAGTCCGATATCCTGATCTGTCTTCTGCCACGCACGTCGGAAACCGAAAACGTGCTTAACAGCAGCACGCTTTCCTTCCTCCCAAAAGGGGCTGCGATCATTAATGCCGCCCGGGGTGCCATGATCAACGAGGCCGACTTGCTGCGCGCCATTGATACCGGCCATCTGCGCGGCGCGTTCCTGGATGTTGCGGCAACCGAGCCACTGCCCGAAAGCCATCCATTCTGGGATCACGCGAAAATCCGCATCACCCCGCATATTGCGGCGGCCACCCGGTTTGAAGAATCGGTCGATCAGATTGCCGAAAACCTTGATCGTCTGGCCCGCGGCGAAACGCCGCGCGGGCTTGTGAACCGCGAGGTCGGCTACTAAGCCGCCAAAGCTCAAACCACACACCCTTCAAACCCGATCCGGCGCATTATGCCTGCCAGATCGGGTTTTGCTTGTCCGCCCACAGGCTTTCTGCAAAACAGGAACAGCCGCACACGCAGTCGGCGCCATTGCTGTTAAACGGGATTTTCGATGTCAGCCAAAACCTTTGTTGCGCTTCGCGTTGACTGTGACGCAGCCACCGCCTTTGACCAGTTCACGGGCGGGATTGATCACTGGTGGAAACAGGGGCCGCGCAACCGCCTGCTTGGCAATCGTCCGGGTATTATGGAATTTGGGACGGAAAATGGCGTGCGCTATTTGCAGGAAGTCGACAAACGCCGCCCGGATTTCATCGTCCGTGCGGGCAAGGTCACCAAGTGGGAGCCCGCCAAACGCCTGAGTTTCGAATGGAACTGGCCGATGGCCGATCCCAAGGAACCGGCGACATTGGTCGATATCCGATTTAGCGCGCTTGGCGATTACACCCGCATCACGCTGGAACATCTTGGCCTTGAAAAGCTTTCGATGGCCCATCCCGGGCGCAATGGCCTGAATGACAACCGTTTCAAGCCGATGATGACCCATTACTGGCAGGCGCATCTGGTTTCATTTCGAAACCGGATCAAACTGCTTTCGCGCGGTTCAAACCCGGCCTGACCCGGCAAAATCAAGCCCCGCCAGCAATTCTGTCAGCCAGTCGACAAACACCCGTACCCGTGCCGAAAGCTGCCGATTTTGCGGATACAGCACCGAAACCGGCATCGGATCTGGCGGACAATCGGGCAGGATTTCAATCAGTTTTCCGGATTTAAGGTCATCCGCAACGCGATAGCGCGGCACCTGCACAATCCCCAATCCCGCCGCGGCACAGGCGGCGTAGCTATCGGCGCCGGTCACTGAAATACTGGCCGGCAGCATGATCTCGCAAAGCTTGCCATCCACCCTGAAATCAAGCGGGATCGGCTTGTCATCGGCACCGGATAAAAAACAAACCATCTGGTGGCCCTGGCCTTTCAGGTCGGCAAGGGTTTCGGGCATGCCGATGCGGGCAATGTAATCGGGGCTGGCAACGGTCGCCTCGTGCAAAAGCGCCAAGCGCCGCCCGATCATCGATGAACTGGCCAGATCGCCACTGCGCAGCACGCAATCAAAGCCTTCATGCACCAGATCAACAAAGCGATCACCGTCGGCCAGCACCAGGTCAATCCCCGGATAGCGATCCCGAAAATCACCAAGGGCCGGGATGATAAAGGTCCGGGCCAGTGTGCCTTGCAGATTAACCCTCAGTAACCCCTTGGGGTCGGCATTGGTAAAGCTGCCATCGGCCTCTTCAAGATCGGCCAGAATCCTTACACAGCGTTGGTAATAGGCATCCCCGTCGCGTGTGGGGTTGACGGTGCGCGTCGTGCGTTCCAGCAACCGGGTGCCCAGCCGTTCTTCCAACCGCTGAATGGAATTGGTCATGGTCGCACGCGGGATCAAAAGATCACTCGCCGCCTTGGTAAAGCTTTTGCGCTCCACCACGCGCACGAAATTGCGCATTTCCTCAAACCGGTCCATTCGTCATCCTGATTGTTATTCAATTTCGAATAATGATGTCGAATATAACCTAATTATCCAAAAAATCATCTTGGGCATAGTGGGCCCATGCCCTTGAGGCCCCCACAACCACCAAGGAGACTTTTGATGTCTGCCAATCAAAACAAAACCGCCATCATCACCGGCGCATCGCGCGGCATCGGCGTGGCGCTTGCCAAACGTCTGGCGGCGGATGGCTTTAACGTTGTCATCAACTATGCCAGCTCTGCCGCCCCGGCAGAAGAACTGGCTGATTCGCTTAAATCGCAAGGCCACAAGGCCATCGCAATCAAGGCGGATATTGCCCGGCCGGATGCGGTTAAGGCCCTGTTTGACAAAACCATCGCCGAATTTGGCGGCGTTGATGTCATCGTCAATAACGCCGGTGTCATGACGACCACCCCGATTGCCGACATGGATGATGCCACCTATGACGCGATGATGGACATTAATGTACGCGGCACCTTCAACATGCTGCGCGAAGGCGCAAAACACCTGCGTGACCATGGCCGGGTGATCAATTTTTCGACCACCGCACTTCACCTCAAACTGCCAGGCTATGCCGTTTATAACGCCACCAAGGCCGCGGTCGAGGCAATGACAGGTGTTTTCGCCAAGGAACTGCGCGGTCGCCAGATCACGGTCAATGCCGTTGCGCCGGGCCCGGTTGCAACCGAACTGTTCCTCAATGGTAAGACCGACGAACAGATCGCCAATTTCGCAAAAATGCCACCGCTCGAACGGCTTGGTGAACCTGATGACATCGCCGGTGTGGTGTCCTTCCTCGCCGGGCCGGATTCCGGCTGGGTGGATGGTCAGACCATCCGTGCCAATGGTGGTCTTGCCTGACCTCCACAAACCCTGCTTGCCGGGGTCCCTGGTTTGATATCGGCATGATTTCCCCCATCCCCGTGCCGGTCTTTGGCCTTGGCCCCCGCACTACCGGCAATGACGCCGCCTGATGCACTAACAGGCGGCGTCATTGCCATATTGCCTTGGTCCCCGGCTTTGCCCATGATGGCGCGCCATCAGCAAAGGGATCCCGCAATGTCGAACGCCGCCGCCACCACCACAAAATCCGATGACATCACGTTTCGCTATGCCACCCGCGATGATTTGCCTGCCATCGTTGCCCTTCTGGCCGATGATGAAAAAGGCAAAACCCGCGAGGAACTTGGCGATCCGCTTCCCGATGCCTATTACGCCGCGTTTGATGCCATGTCATCCCAGTCAACCGATGCGCTGCCCAACAAGTATCTTCTGGCCATCAAGGGCACGGACATTGTCGGCTGTTTGCAGCTGACCCTGATCGCCGGATTGTCGCGGCGCGGCCAACTGCGCGCCCAGATCGAAGGGGTCCGGGTGGCAAGCCGTACCCGCGGTCAGAAGATCGGCGGAAAATTGATCAAGCAATCCATTTCGATTTCGAAATCACTTGGCGCGGCGTTGATACAGTTCACAACGGATAAAACCCGCAAGGATGCCCATCGGTTTTATGAACGGCTTGGATTTGTCGCCAGCCACGAGGGCATGAAGATGGCTCTTGATCCGAAATAGGCCTTGTTTTCTGCCAGATTGCGCACACGCAAATACGCCGGGCGCATTTCGTGATAGGGTCTGATGATTGTTGGCCTTACGGCTGCATCCATCGAACGGAGGACCATCATGAACTTGAGCGAATTACAAGATCTGGCCCGTGAACGCGGCTTTTCGCATGTGTTCAGCGCATCGGAAAACCATGTCACTTGCGATGGCAAACAGGCGAAATACAGCGCCGATGATTTGACCATTATCGATTCCCGTTCTGTCGATGCCGGAACCGACCCGGGCGATGACGCCACCCTTTACATGATCGAGGCCAGCGATGGCACGCGCGGCATGCTGATTGTGCCCAACAGCTTTGATACCGACCGTAACAAGGCCGACCTGATCGACAGTCTTCGCCGCAAGCACAGCTGATTTCGGAACAAGCAGCCAGGATTTGCGTTTTGCCTTTATCAGACAATTTTTGATCGAGGAGGCCCGCAATGACCTTGGCTGATCTTCAGGCAAACGCCAAAGAACACGGTTTTGAACATCATTTCATGGCCGAGGAGGGCGGTGTACGCAGTGACGGCACCGGCAAGCTTTATACCCCGGACGAGCTGCGCCTTGTCCATTCCAACAGCACCGACCAAGGCACCGATCCGGGTGACGAGGCAACGCTGTTCATGATCGAGGCCAATGACGGCACCAAGGGTGTGATGATCATGGCCGATGCATTTCATGCCGATCCGCACAAGGCCGAAATCATTGATGTTCTGCGCCGCAATCGGGCTGCGTAATCAATTGCGTTGAACGCCACCTCGCGCGTTCCCGGATGGATACGTTGCCGGGTGGCATTTCGCAAAATGAACACAAATAAGCGCCCGAAGCGACATAAAGGGTAGGCAGTTTATGCGCTCTCCCTTTACCAAGTGGGGCATTTCATTCGATGTCGGACTTTTTGCCTTTCATTCGCGCCTGGGTCACCGATCCCAGAAAAATATCCGCCATTTCGCCCTCAAGCCCGGCGCTGGCGCGTCTGATCACATCCGAAATCAACACCCAAAGCACCCCGGTTCTGGAACTCGGACCGGGGACCGGTGTGTTTACCCGTGCACTTCTTGATCGCGGCTTGCGTGAAGATGACCTGACATTGATCGAAGCCGGACCGGATTTCTCCCGCCTGCTTTCCGAACGCTATCCTAGGGCCCGCATCCTGCAAATGGATGCCTGTCGTTTGGGCAAAAAGGGCCTGTTTGGCGCTGGCGAATTGGCAAGCGCGATTAGCGGCCTGCCGCTTCTGTCGATGACACCGCGCCAGATCATGGGGATCTTGTCGGGCAGTTTTGAATATCTGCGCGAAGACGGCGCATTTTACCAATTCACCTATGGCCCGCGCTGCCCGGTGCCGGAAGCCATCCTGGCCCGGCTTGATCTTCAGGCAACGCGCATCGGCACCACGGTGCGCAATGTCCCGCCCTCGTCGGTCTATAAGATCGAACGCAAAAGCCGCCCGGAAATGCAAAGCGAAGTCCGCAAATCCGCCTGAAACGCAAAAAGGGGCACCAACCGCATGGTGCCCCTTTTTCTGCCTCATCGGCCTTTAAAGCCGATGGAAACGTGTGATCACCACAAATGATGGACGTGCGGGGCGATGCGCTGCTCATAGATGTTGCGCAACTCACCGATCACCTCTGAGGGCAGCGGTGCCACATCACTTGCCGCCGCGTTTGCCGCGGCCTGGGCTGCATTCTTCGCCCCCGGGATCACAACACCGACGGCTTCTTCCATCAAAATCCAGCGCAGGGCAAACTGCGCCATGGTGATATTGTCCGGAACCAGCCGGCGGATTTCCTCAACAGCTTCAAGCGCAACATCAAACGGCACACCGGCGAATGTTTCGCCTTTGTCAAACGCCTCGCCGTTGCGGTTAAACGCACGGTGGTCGTCTGCAGCAAAGGCGGTGTCCTTGGTCATTTTGCCGGTCAAAAGGCCGGATGCCAGCGGCACACGGACGATAACCCCGACATTTTTTGCTTTTGCCTCACGGAAGAAAAGTCCGGAAGGGCGTTGGCGGAAGATGTTGTAAATGATCTGAACCGACGCAACCCCGGGATATTCGATGGCTTTGAGGCCTTCTTCGACCTTCTCGACCGAAACACCGTAATTGCGGATTTTCCCGGCGGTGACCATTTCCTCCATCACCTCGAACACGTCCGGGCGATAGAAAACCTCTGTCGGCGGGCAATGAAGCTGCACCAGATCAAGACAATCCGTCGCAAGGTTCTTAAGGCTGCGTTCAACAAAGGCTGTCAGGTTCTGCTTGTTGTATCCCTCGGACACATGCGGATCGAGCCGACGCCCGGCCTTGGTTGCGATGAACGGACGTTCGCCACCGCGTTCTTTCATGACATCGGCGATGATTTTTTCCGAACGTCCATCACCGTAAACGTCGGCGGTATCAATGAATGTCGTGCCGTTATCAAGGGCGGCATGCAGGGCCGCGCGCGCGTCAGCCTCTGATACATCGCCCCATGCGCCACCAATGGCCCAGGCACCGAAACCGACTTCCGAGACCGTGCGGCCTGTCTTCCCAAATTTTCTGTAGTTCATCTATTGTTGCTCCTAAGGCATTAACTGGCCGCCATTGACCTCGATGATCTGGCCTGTGATGTAGCCCGCCATGGCGTTCGAGGCGAGAAACAGGAACGCCCCGACACATTCATCCGGGCGGCCCACGCGGCCCATCGGTACTGTTGCGCTTTGCGCGGCAAGAACATCGGGCGGTGTATAGCGGTCATGAAACGGCGTCTGGATAAGACCCGGCGAAACGGCGTTCACGCGAATGCCGTCCGCCACAAATTCCTTTGCCTGCCCGCGTGTCAGGCTGCTGACAAAGGATTTTGCCGCCGCATACAGCACAGCACCGCCCCCGCCACCATTGCGCGCGGCAATCGATGTCGTATTGACCACAAAACCGTTTTCTGACGCTTTGAGGTAAGGATATGCCGCCACCGTCGCTTCCCAGACCGATTTGCCATTCAGGGCAAAGACACGATCAAGATGCTCGGGCTCGACCTCGGTGGTCGGCACCCGGCCCAGCATGCCACCAGCATTGTTGATCAGGCCATCCAGCCCGCCAAGCATCCCTGCGGCTTCCCTGACAACTTTCGTCGGTGTACCCGTTTCACTCATATCGCCCTGAACAGCTACGACATGCTCGGGAAACTCTGCCTGAAGGGCGCGTGCTGCTTCACTGCTTTCATTATAATGAAGGGCAACCTTGGCACCCTGCGCGGCAAACCCCCGGACAATCTCGGCCCCGATCCCGGTCGAGCCCCCGGTTACCAGAACACGGCGCGACATCAGGTCGGGAATCCTGACTGCCTGAATATCACTCATCGCATTCCTCCGGCTAAATTGTCTGACTTTTGGCCAGATTACTTGTTGCACCGCCCCGTGTGGTATGGTTTTTCATGAACTGAAATCATCCACAAAGTGAACAGAGATCAACTTGGCTGGAATCGACCGCGCAGAGTTTGCTGATCTACGCCTGTTTCTGGCAATTGTCCGCCGCCAGAGCTTCAAGGCCGCGGCAATTGAATTCGGACTTTCGCCGTCGGCCGCAAGTCACGCGATCCGCCGTCTGGAAAGCCGCCTTGGCGTAAAGCTGATCAATCGAACCACCCGATCGATCGTGGCGACCGAACTGGGTCAGGACCTTGCAACCAAGCTTGCCGAGGGTTTTGACAAACTCGATGAAGCACTCCAGACGCTTGATGCCCCCGGTGCCGCCAGCTTTGGCGAGGTCCGCATCAACGCCTTTTCCGATGCCGCACATCTTCTGATCGCCCCGGCATTGCCGGAATTTGCCAAGACCTTTCCCGATGTCAGCCTCAGCATTATTGTTGAAAACCGGCCGATTGATATTGTCGCCGAAGGGTATGATGCCGGCATCCGGTTCGGCCATCTGGTCCCCGAAGACATGGTTGCCGTCGCGCTTAGCGGACCCCAGCGCTGGGTCGTGGTCGGCGCACCGGATTATCTTGCACGCCGCGGAAAACCAGATACCCCCGAAGACCTGCGCAATCACACATGCCTGCAACTTCTTCTGGGCGACAATTCACCGTTTCCCTGGGAACTTGGTACCGGCCCCGATCAGAAAAGCTACCGCGTGCCGGGCCACATCACCATTCAGGACACGGCAACGACGATTTCCGCCGCCAAGGCCGGGCTTGGACTGGCCTATCTGCTGGAATCGCGCATTGCCGATGACCTTGTCAGCGGACAGCTGGAAATCGTGCTGGAAGACCATGCATCATCCGATGATCCCTTCCACATGTATTACAGCAGCCGCCACAACAATCATCCGGGCTTGCGCGGCCTGATCAACATCATCCGCAAACAGAACGGCCTTTCGCGCATATGATCAAACCCGGGTCGCCCAGTGACGGGGGATTAGCGCCGATAGACCATCTGGCGGTAATTCAGCGCCTCGGCAATATGGCCGCGCTTGACCGCCGCACTTCCGGCAAGATCGGCAATGGTACGCGCCACCCGCAGTATCCGGTGATATCCGCGGGCCGATAACTTCATCTGGCGGGCTGCATCCTGCAACAATCCGCGGCCCTCGGCATCAAGGGCGGCGGCCTCCTGAAGGACCTCCCCATCGGCCAGCGCATTGGTCGATATGTTTTCGTTTTTATATCGCAACATTTGCAATTCACGGGCCAGAAACACCCGTTCGCGCACCGCCTGACTGCTTTCGCCTTTGGCCGGTAAATCAAGGTCTTCGGGCTTGACGGCGGGTACTTCGATCTGAATATCAAACCGGTCCAGAAGCGGCCCTGAAAGCCTGGCCTGATATTCCTCGCCACAGCGTGGGGCGCGGGTGCAGGCCAGTTCATTATCGCCAAGATAACCACACCGGCACGGGTTCATCGCCGCGACCAGTTGCACACGTGCCGGATAGGTCACATGCGCATTGGCGCGCGCAACCGATACCTGCCCGGTTTCAAGCGGTTGGCGCAGGGCATCAAGCACATTGCGCTGAAATTCCGGCAATTCATCCAAAAACAGCACACCATTATGGGCCAGCGAAATCTCGCCCGGCTTGACCCGATGCCCCCCTGTAAAGAAACATAAAATATGAGACTTACAGGTATGAGTAAAAACAAAGGCTTATGGGTGGATTGGCTCACTAAATATGAGACTGAAACACAAAATATGAGACTCGGCAAAAATTACAGCCTTGCTGAGAGTCTTTTTGAAATCCTTGATGACATCTCCGCTGAAACACGCGGCGCACGTGAAATTCGGCCAACCGACCGATCAATAACGGGTTTACTAAAAGTAGCCCCTGACCAACCACAAATACCCTTCGAATCGTCACTGGAACGCGATTTTGCTATCTTGATGACCGGAAGAAGGGGTGTTTTTTCAATCGAAGCTCAGCCGGTCACCATCAGATATCTGGATGACCTGGGCAAAGAACGAACCTACACGCCCGACTTTCTAATCACGCGTTATCGTCATGAGTTGGAGCGGCCGGAATCTGGCCTGCACACCATGCTGGTGGAAATCAAATACACTTCCGACCTTGATGGTAAAAATCAGCCAACCCTTTTGCAAAAATTCAAGCACGCAAAACAATGGACCGAGTTCAAAGGCTGGTCCTTTAGCGTCTTCACCGAAAAAGAAATCCGAACATCAGAACTTGAACGTGCTCGTGAGCTCCTGCCCTATCGCTTTCTGGATTCTGATACTCCGGTAGAATCTGCAATTGACCTGTTTGTCCAGCAGCACAAAGTTGCGACAATCCGGCAAATCACAGATGCTCTTCACAATTTTTCTGAGGAACAAGTTCACACAGAAGTTCTCAAGATGCTTGCGACACATCAGCTTTTTGCCGATGATGAAAGTAGATTAGATGCTGATTTATCGATCTATTTATTATAGTTTCGATATCGTTATGTTTCTTTTGCGTAGGCTAGGAATTTGACATTCCAAAACACTCAGCCAGACAAAATTGACGACGAGCGTTGGGATAGCGCGCTCGAACGTCGGCAAGTTATTGAACGATGGCTTGAAATTGCCAGCCCGACCAAAGAACTGGCTGCAGATTTTGCTGCTAAATTGAATTGCAGTGTCCCGACGTTTTACCGCTGGGTAAAAAATTTCAGGAAGGATCATCAGACTTCGAGTCTTGTGGTTGGCCTTAACAGAGGCAACAAGACCAAACAACGCCTCCATCCCGACGTCGAAAAAATTATCTCTGATGTAATTAAAAACCTTTATCTGACAAAAGAGCGTCCGATACGGGCACGTGTTGTCGAAGAAGTCGAGTTGCAGTGTTTCAAAGCCAAACTTTCACCTCCTTCAAAACCTACCATTTATCGTCGAATTGCAGACGTCCCGGCTTTCATAGCGACAGAACATCGCTATTCTAAAAAGAAAGCGAAACATCTTTTTGAGCCACACAAGGGTTCTGCAACCACGGCAACTCGTCCTCTCGAACAAGCCCAAATCGACCACACCCCGACCGATATTACTCTTGTTGACCCTAATGAACGCGAAGGAATTGATAGAGCCTGGATCACGTCGGCCGTCGATTCATACAGCCGCGCCTGCACGGGCTTTTATCTTTCTTTCGGAGCGCCAAGCTCACTATCTACCGCCCTCTGTCTGACACAAGCTGTCCTACCCAAAGAGCAACTGCTGCGTGAACATAAAATCTCGGGCAATTGGTCAATGCAGGGACTTCCGGAGAAAATTTTCGTCGATAACGGCTCAGATTTCCATAGCGCAGCCTTCAAACGAGGCTGCGATCAACACGGTATTTCCCTTGACTATCGTCCTAAAGGAGCACCGCAATTTGGTGCTGTGATTGAGCGTTTCATCAAAACGCTGAACCATAGATCCCATAATATTCCCGGTACGACTTTCTCCAGCAGTCATCATCGGGGCGAGTACGACTCCCAGGGACGAGCCTGTATGACCCTCAAGGAGTTGGAAGGTTACCTTCTGGAGTTTATTGTTAACGTCTACAATCAGAGGCTCCACCAAGGTATTGGCATGCCTCCCGCTGCAAAGTTCGAACAGGGTTTTGGTGAAAATGATCCCCGTTCAATTGTCCGGCGCCCACGTTTGCCCAGCAATCAAAAAACATTCCTGATCGATTTTCTACCTGTCATGACACGCACCGTTCAGCGATATGGCGTACGTGTTGACGGCATCAACTACTATTCTGACATTCTGGGACAGATATTGTTTGATGGGGACAAGCGGAAGTTTGAACTTCGACGCGACCCTAGAGATATTTCGACGCTGTATCTCTATCACCCAGAAGACAAGACATACTATGAGCTTCCCTATCGCGACCCGAGCCAGCCTCCCATGAGCATTTGGGAGCTCAGACATATCAAGGATAGGATGCGGCGAGAGGGTAAAGACCAGGTCGATGAAGGGCGTATTTTTGCCGGTTATGAAGCTATGCAGAACCGCATCGCAGAGTCAGTGGCTTCCACTCAGAAGGCAAAAAAGCAGCGTAGAACCGAAAAGCGCCGCATGAATCCTCATGCGTCGCAAACGCACGCGGCCAAGCCTGCTCCGACCGAGCCTCGGGAGACGCTATCCGATGACGATCTGGAATTTGAATTCGATCCCTCAATGATTGAATCGGAGATCAAAATTCGATGACTGAGCACCTTCATAGTGAAGCGGCAAAATATCTGGAGGCATCACGGGACGAACAGATTCATTGGCTGAACACCCCTAAATGGTTCCCTTACGATACTGGCAATCGAATGCTTGAAAAGATCGAAGCAATGATCAAGCACCCGCCAACGCACCGCATGCCATCCATGATGCTGGTCGGCGAAACCAATAATGGGAAAACCATGATTTTGGAGGAAGCTCTGAGCCGTCATCCGCGTCGCTCAATTCCAGAGGAAGAAGCTGACCAAATCCCGGTTATTTTTATCACGATGCCACCAGGGCCTGAACTTCGACGATTCTACAAACAGGTCCTCGATAAAGTTGGAGCTGTTCACCGACCCAGCGATACAACAGCAAATCTCGAAAGCCAGGTACTGCACGTTCTTAAGGGCGTCGGTACGCGCCTCATCATTATTGATGAACTTCATAACATCTCGGAGGGCAAATTTACCCAGCAGCGTCAGTTCCTCAATATGCTGCGCTTTCTGAGCAATGAGCTTAGGCTTTCCTTTATCTGTGCCGGCACCAAGAAAGCCATCCGGACCATCCAAACCGATGATCAGCTGGCTAATCGCTTCAAGCCATATAACCTTCCTGAATGGAAAGACGGAAAGGATTATCGAAGGTTTCTCTATTTTCTCGAATCTACTTTGCCACTTCCAGAGCCATCGAACCTGCATAAATCTGAACTGGCGAGGACCATTCTAACAATTTCAGAACGGACCGTTGGAGAGATGGTTTCGTATGTGAAAGAAGCGACTTTCATTGCGCTTGATGAAAGTTCCGCTCATCTCAAACCACATCATTTTGAAATTGCGGACTATACATCACCTTCACGCCGCAAAGCAGAAGCCGAACAAATTGCCGGGTAAATGACCATGTTACCGGTTCGCCCAAAGCCTCAAGTCGATGAGTCTTTCACAAGCTGGCTGATCCGCGTCGCGAACGCAAACGGCATACCTGTCGGTACCTTCTGCCATTTCCTGTCAAAGCATCAGCATTTTTTTACACGGGATACTGACCGACCAACAGATAAACAGATTGTCTGCGACCTTGCCCGTCTGACAGGCACGCCAATTTCAGCGGCCGCCGAAACAACCATCCATCTTTTGGAACGACGCGTGTTTCCCATGCTGAAGCCGAACAATGTGCAGCAGATGATTACAGTTCTGGGAGTTTATCACAGAACCCATCGTAAATATGGCCAAGCCTTCTGCCCTCAATGTTTGGCTGATGAGGGTTACTACCGATTGTCGTGGCGGCTTGTGTTCATTACTCAATGCACAATCCATTCTCAAAGACTGCATGATCGATGTTGGCAGTGCGGCGAGCCTGTATGTCTTCATCGCAGTCCTTGGCATACCTGTCATTCTTGCGGGTTTGATCGCCGGGAAGCTGAAGCTTTACCAATAGACAGTCATGCAGAAAGACTGCAGAAAAGGCTCGAACAGGGTTTTCGTACAGGAACACTTTTCTGGGATGTACCGATGCCATCCCCTCAATCGTATGCCAAACTCGTTTATGACCTCATGAGCATATTGCATCATCGAGCACCTCGTGTCGCAAGGTTACGGGAAGTCATACGAGAAATGTCAGGCGGCCCCGAATTTAGCTTTGAAGGGGAACAAAAATCGCAAAGGCTGGAGAGCCTCAGTTGTGAAGATAGACACAAACTCATGGCCATCGTCGGCCGGGCACTTCAAGACTGGCCATGGCGGCTTATTGCATATGCGATGCGTGCAGATTGCTGGCATTCGTTCCTGCTTAAAGATTTAAAAAATCCGCATCCGGCACTTAGCGAAACCGCCACACGTTACCTGACATTTTCTCCAAACTAGGATAGCTGCAAAAGTTCTTCAATGATCAGGGGCATGTTTTCAGGCTTGGGATCGTCACGTTCCAATCTTTTGGCGTAGCAGTTCACGGTACTCAACAAATCTAACGTGGTAGGCCAACCGTTCATCCCGTCTACTTCGTGGTCCGCCCGCATCGTGAAATACAGAATATCCCTAATCAAACGGACAGGAAGCTTCAACAAAGTGACTGGATGAGCGACAAATGCTGGGCGTCCTTCATAGAGGCCGTTGCGCAATCTTCGCTCAATAAACATCAAATAACTAAATTTTCCGCGGTTGGGCACCCGACAGACCATCACCAGTAAATTTCGGCCGTTGCCAGCCTTTCTGAGTGGAATACATCCCGGCCATTCGCGTGTACTCGGAAACTCAATTACAGCAAATTTACCGTCAGCTACAGGAATCCAATCATCTCCGAGTGTTGCGATTCGATTTCCGGTTTTTCTCTGGAGAGTTGCCAAAGCTCTTGCCAAATCAGGTAACGGGTAATCGATCGGATCCCCACCTGGCTCTGGCCGCAGCTCTTCACTTTGACCATCGTCCACCAATTCAACGAGGTGAAAAGGTAAAGGGATTTTCGGTGAACAACCGAACAGGTCACGCGCGACCGTCGCTTTTCGTTTGCGTAACTGCTGCGCTATTTCGATGTCTACATCTGGAGAAAACTCCAGTGTTGAGTGCAAAGTCCCGCTCGAGAAGGGCTCCGCAAATGACCCGCTTGCAACATCACCCTCAACAAACTGGTATTTTGGACCTATCTGGTTTTGCTCCAGCTCTTCCAAGTGCTTTTCAATGCGAATGTCTGCGTTTGGCGGAACAAAGTCACTGGCTTCCAGATTCAGAGTTTCCCCATCAAACCCCAGATCAGCCGGCTCGGACGTTACACCGATGATCTCTTGCCCACCGGCTCTCGTGACTGAAAATACTCCATCTTCCGTTTCAAACGCCATTTTCTCAGGCTTTGCCGGAACAACGACCTGAATCGTAGATGCCAAGCGCAACGCTCTAATTCTCTGAATTTGAAGAACGTTAATCGCATGGGAGCTTTCGGTGATGTCATATTCCAGAGGTAGGCGAATGTCAGATGTAAGGCCTGCTGAGAAGCCCGCGAACTTGATTTCAAACGGATCGCTAAATGGCAAAATCAATCTTGGTGGACAAATTGGCCAACGATACGGGCTTAACCCCTTCAAAATCAGCGAACCACATTGCCCCAAAAATGCTTCCGCATTCTTTCCCATTGATAAAATGTTAGCCAACTCAATCGCCGCCGCAAATTTGGCGCCAGCGTTGTAGTTTTTTGGATAGATTCGAATATGCCCATGCTCAAGCTCAAATGGCTCACGGTAAAACCGTTCGACAACGGGCTGCGTTTTCCCGTTCATCAGGCCAACTAACAGCTCAGAACAATATCCAGTCAGATACCAGAGAAAATCTGCACAACTCATAATGAATTGTGTTTGGTGATCTGCCCCCTTTAGCCGACCGGAAACGAGTAATCGGGGAGAGGGAAGTTCTAATGGACCAAACTTCTCCAGATTGTCTGGAATATTGATCCACTGATAGTGGTCTATACTATGGGTGAGCCACTCAAGCCGCGCAGTCTTGGGATCAAGAGTCGCATGGAAGACTTCCAGATCAGGAATAGGTGAGTGAATGCGATTATTCCAAACACGCCCCTCTCTCATCAATCCGAATTCTCGCACTGGAAACTTGCGGTAAACCCAGCTCTCGGTTTGCGCCCGAGCAGCCAGATACGTAACAACATCAATTCCCGATTTATTCTTCGATGTCGGAAAAACGTCCTCACAAGGCGCAAATTTGGCGAGACCCCAAATCTGGTCTGCACGATAGCCAAGATTTGGAGATTCTATGGGATCATGTGTGAAACCGACGACATCGAGAAGAATGTGGGGGGTTCTAAAAGGAGCAGTACGCAGTTGCGGTGTTTCAATAGACGGGATGCGATCAGACATGGACCCCCAACATGTGTGTTTTACCAAATTCATCAGGTGTCCCGTGTCTGAAAGCAACACCAGACGACAGAATATATTGTGCGCTTAACAAACTATTTTCTCGATCCTGCGCGTCCTCCTTCATTATCGAAAGATCGAAAAATCTGTTCATGCAACAGGCCATCTTTGGGCTGCAGATAAGGTAAAAGGCCACCGGTACTTTTGTGGCGGGTAATCTTGCGGATATCCGCATCCGAGAGACCCTCCCAATGCGCAGTTGTTGCTATTCCGCTTCGTAGTGAGTGTGCGCCGAACTCTTGGGGAACCTTGTCACACAACAACAGCAATCGCTTTACCAGACGATTTATGTAGCGGTCAGAAACCGCTCTTTTTTGAATTTTTCCATCGCGGATTGCAGGAAAACAGGGACCATCAATGGGTCTGTTACTCAACTGGTACCAGTGTTCCATCGCATTAAAGGCGCAAAGCGACGACGGCACTTTGGGTATCCACTGGAAGACGGCATCGCTGTGGTTCTTTGATGGCTTCAGACGTACGATCAGGTGAGCATCTTCAAAAACAATGTCATCCCAACCGATTGCAACAATCTCGGAGCGCCTTAATGCCAGAGAGAATCCGATCAGCAAAGCGGCCCTATCCCGGGACGCCTTTGGACCGTTCTCTGGCAAATGATCCAGCATTTGCCCCAATAACACGGGAGCGATCATGCGTTTGCGTTTGGGATCATGACCTCGCTCCCGGCGAATACCTCGCATGAAACGACGCAAATAGTTTCGAGGATCCTTAAACTCCAGACCGTTCATCGCACACATAAAGTGGATGGCCGCGAGATCTTGTTCGAGAGCACTTTGTCCCACTTTGGCTGAGCGCTCTGTCAGAAAGAGCGTAATCGTCTTAGGGTCGGAATTTGGCTTTTCAATGCCCTTGGCCGCACACCAGGCTTCGTATCGTCGCCAGGATGCGAGATACCGTGTGCGCGTTGAAGGTGCCAGCGCCTGATCCATAATGCGTCCCGCCCGGTTGGCGAGTTCGAGAAAGGAGTTACCTGATTCGATCGTTCCGAATCCTGTATTAAGAGCAAATCGTTAGAAAAAGACGGTAACAGAAAAAACAAACCAAGAACAATTGATAATTTTTGACCTAAAATCAAAACTTCAATGGGAAAATGAAACGATAATCTGTTTATGAACTCTGACCAATGACGTCAGACTTTATGTCCTCATTGATCTATTATCCTGTTACAAAATATACACCAATAGTTGCATAATTAAATTAGATGCATCAAATTAACAACCGTATCCAAGGTTGGGAGGCTAACCGTGTTCAACAACTTTTTTTCAGGGGATCCGGTTATTGAAAAACCGAGAGCCGTTTACGCAAAACTCGATAAAATTGAGTCTCTCGACGGGGTAGGCTCACAATCCGACTCATATGTATATTTTGATACTGTTGACGCAGACTGGTTCAACCGTACTTGGAAAAAATATCGTTCTGAACGAAAACACCAAGATGCTTCAATAAACTGGTTTAAGGTAGCGCCCATATCGATCATTGTGGGAAAAAGAAGCCTGCTCTTTGGAAAATATGTCTCAACAGATGAGCTAGATTCACTGAGACATGAAATAGATGCCCCAACAGATGAAATAGAGGAGAGAGGTAACTGGTATCTTCTAGAATTTGCGAACGATGGCATCCCTGTTGATCAATATTTTGGCCTGTTCTCTCCTCCAGTTTCAAGGGTGATAGCGTCACCTCAAAGAGTATCTGCTGAGTTTGAAAAAAGTCTCGGAGACTGCTTTGACCTCGATGACATTAAAGATGCGACGGTGAGTGATATAAAGAAGACCCTCAATCCCTCGTGCAACTCGGTTGAAGGTGTAGCGGTCTACGATGTTGGTCAGGGTAACTGTAATGCACTGCTTAGAAACGTGTATTCCCCAGCTCCAACATTGTACTTTGACTTTGGAGGAGGAGCTCTGGCTAACCAATCGACCTTTCCGACCAAACTGCGTCACTTCTGCAAATCACTTAAGCAGCCAGTAATTCTATCTCACTGGGATTGGGATCACTGGTCATCGGCTCAGAGAGACTCAGGCATTCTTCAACATACTTGGATTGTACCACGCCAAACATTAGGAGCTGTGCATCGCACATTAGCCGCCAACATAGACAGCAAAGGAAAATTACTGATTTATCCAAATAATATAGGAAGCATACGTGTAGGTTCTGTAGAATTGATCAAATGCCAGGGGCGAGGACGGAATCATTCTGGGCTAGCTTTGATCGCAACTCATCAAATTCTGGATAGGCGTATATTGCTCCCGGGCGATGCCAGATACAACGTTATACCCAATTGTCTGAGTAGAGCTATTACAGCTTTTACTGCACTTGTAGCACCACATCACGGTGCAGATATGCGATTTAGGCGAGTTCCAGGCCCAGACTACTGCGGCTTTAATCGCATTGTTTATTCTTATGGTCCCCAAAACACTTTTTATCATCCGCGACAAATCACTATCGACCGCCATAAAGATGAAGATTGGGATCACAAGCTGGAGACTGCTGAAGCGCGTAAACGCTCTCCCACTCAACTTGGGCATTTGCTACTGACATTTGATAATAGCTATGTGCCAAACACAAGACTGTTTCCTCCATGCGGGGGCAACTGCCAACTAGATCTTGTTGAAGGATAAATTCTTTTCTCGGAAACCTGTCGGCTCATTCCCAAACGTCACCAACAATGTCCCCTAACCAAGGATCACACACGGCTTCTTGATCAAATGCGCGAGATCTAACAAGGTCCATAATCAAACGGAGCTTATCTGAGGCATCTGATGCGGTCCGCTGCTGGCCGCTTTTTCCTGAGAACGCTCCATAGGGGTGACCACCACGGCGCTCAAATTCCTCGATCATATAGCCGTAAGCAGCAGACAATCTCAGCTCGGGAATCCTGTATCTAAGCTTCTCAAAGATTCTGAGCGCTTCTCGATCCAAGTCCCCCCAGAATAGTTTGGTCTTATCGCTTTTGATGAGGGTGGACAACTCTTGGCGCGTATTGTCCACAGGACAAGACACGACCTTACCCATCAGCAATCTCTCGCCAAGATTTTCCAACGAGATGCCGTACCCGAATGAACAGATTCCAATGATCGAACGTTTAGACGGAGACTGAGAAAAGGCAGTAAATGCGGCCATATTTTCTATGAAAACGATAGCATCTGCATCTTCTAGTCTTGGACCTGCTGTCAGGACATATTGAACCCGATTATATCCGGCGTCTTTGGCAACCCCAAAGGCCTCAGCCACTGGCGCACCCAGTGTGTCCAAAGCCTTGGACGAGCCAAGCAAGTGTTTCGCCGAAGTGATATATGGATCTCGGTGACTTACCCCTTTATCGTTGAAAATTGCAATCAAGCCTTCGAGTATTGATATTTGATCAGCTTCGGACAGTTCCAACACTGAGGATGAGACACGCTGTAGTGCCGCTTTTTGTGGAACATTCAGTTTATCTTGGTACTTCGCAATAACCTCTTGCCATCGGGCATACTCGGCAGGGATGTCTTCTCGTTTGAGATCAAGTTGGACGTTGCGCAGGGGCCTCATACCATGGCTGAACACGCCCCGAAGCTCACCCAACGCTTGGAGCTCTCGCAATGACTCTATGATCATTGGTGTATCAAAGCGCTCAGGTAACCTCTCTTCGAGAAGTACCCACAATCTCGACTTCCTTATAGTTCCGGTTCTTGTGCCTGATCGCAGTGCGGCACGCACAATATCGAGATCACCATCTTGCAACAGAATACTCATATCAGCCCTAAAGCCCCAAAGAATTGAGTTTAATGCGTTGCCGATTGATCATCGAAAAGGTCGTCGATAACCTGATTCCTGTTTTGCGTAGCGTCTTTCTGTCTTCGTTGGCCCTGCATATTTGCCATCACCACTTCCCCTGGCCTGATTTTCAATTTGGCCCCGTTTCCGAGCTCAATATCGACATTCGTCCATACGTGCTCACCGTCCTCGCCGATGCCACCTGCCGGCTTACCAACGATAAAACGAGGGAAAATGTCGAAATTGTTCCGGTAGTGAGGAGGGTGAATAAAGCCGATAATCTGAAGGTTACTTTGGAGTTCCAGACTACCTCCGAGAGACAGATCAATTAAGCTTTCATCTGACAAATTGGAGAACAGACCATCAATTATCAAAATGCCCTGCGCCGCATTTTCAGCTTTCCTTCTTAGAATCGGTGACAGCCCTAGCGCCGAGCCCTTTTCTAACGCGTCTCTCTTAAAGGCAAATTCAGCGAGCTTTACAGTCCACAACAATTCCAACGCCGCATATTGACCTTCACTCACACCCTCCCGGTCAAAAGGAAAGGGCCTTCCCCCAATCGAGTTGTGTTGCACCGCAATTTTTGCTTCTGGAAACAGCCGCGGATAAATGATTTTTGCAATTCGATCACGTGCTTGAGCTCTGTTACGTGTCAATTCCGCGGAAGTTGGTTCGCTCTTGGTATTAGCTTCCCGCTCTTCGGTTATCTCAATCTCTTCAAGAACCTGCTCAAGAATACTCTCCCATAGCTCGGGAGCAGCGGTTTCAATCTCGATCTTGAACGTTGCATCTGGCGTTTTTGCGAGGACTTCTTTGAGATATCCAAGATGTACATTTACGCCGTCATCAAGAAGCGTTTTCCACACCTTCATCAAGCTGTCTTTATTCTTTTTGACGTCCCGCTGGATTGCTTCGAGAAGCTCCCTTTGATCATCGATTTTCCCCTTTATCTCGTCAACCAGAGTCCTTACATCAGATGGTTCGGCGCGTGCGATACGTCTAAAAATAGGACCTTTGATATCGTCATCTGCTTCACCAGTGTTGGAGAGCTTTTCCTTTTCCGTCATGAAAGCCTTACGTGCCGATTCCACGGCCTTTAACGCGTCTCTAGCCAAACGCTCGGCCTCACTTCGTTTAGTTCCAAGCTCGTCGCAAATCATGCTGACATGCTCAATAAAGCCCTCTTCTTCGATAAAATATCTATCTTTATCAACAAGGTATCTTCTTATGAATTCGAACCTCTGGAACAAGGGGTCCTGTGCCAGCCTCCCATCTGATGCACCTTCTTTGTCCTTGAAATTCTGCACGAAGCCATAGGCGTCCACATAACGGTAGCAGATTGCGGACACCAGCTGATCGAGCCGCCCTTCCAAAACTAGCGCGCGCTCAATCTTTGCCCGCAGGAGGTTTACATCTCCTTTTGCCTGAGAAACTGCACCACTCAGTTCTTCGTGTTTTGCCTGCGTTGCCTCAAGCTCGTCCTTGATGTTTTCAATGTCCTGTTGACAATCTACATATTTCTGGGCTTTTTCGAAATTAATGCCACGCAACCGATCTCGGTTTTCCTTTAGAATCGCCTTTTGCGCTGCAATTTCAGCCTCAGCATGCTTGAGCCACTCAAATTCCCCTTGATCAAGTAAACGCTGCCATTCTTTCAGAACTTCAATCATTGCCAACTGTGAGGTGAATCCTAACAGTTTCTCTTCAGCGGCAGTCTTTTGGACAGACCTGTGTTCGACGGTTTCACCCAGGTGCTCACGCTGGGCTTCTAACTCTTCAATCTGATTCGTAAGTGATAGGTAATCTCTCTTCAAGATCGTCAGGTTTTCAGCTCCGCCCGCTTTGAGGAATTCCCGTCGATTGGAGATAAGTGTAAATGCTCGTCTTGTGATCCGCTGCTTTGCCAGAGCGGACGCCTCTTCCAAACCGACGATGGAACTCTCAAGTGAGGCCATCGCTTGATCACCACCGGCGTTTTTAAAACCTGATAAAGCAACTGCTGACAAAGATAATGAGCTTTGCTCACCTATGCGCTCAAGCTCTTCTCTAGTATGCTCAAGCCTTGCTTCACTTGACTTAATGTCTGCACGCAATTGCTTTTTCCGACGCTCAAGTGCTTCCGGTTCAACGAGCGCTGCGATCACATCGTTATACTCTCCCAACATCAAACCTGACGAGACACCGCCTTCCCAGGATATCCCGTTTGTTTCCCTGTTCAGAAAGTCTTTGAGGCCTTCCTCAAGAAAAACAGGAACCTGCAAATCTTCTCTATCCAATGCCTGGCGCATAGCCAATGCATCTTTAGGATTCTTGAAAACGGGAACAGCAAGGAACGCCCCGAATTGGCTCGCGAGCTTTTTGCGTTCCGTGTCACTGGAGATACATTCAAGGATCACATCGCTCACCGATTTGTAGCTTTGATCCTCAGTTAGAAGCGAGAACGCACGTAAAACGTCGCCAGATGGGGACACACATGCGTGTTCGAGGCTTCTGAGTTGGAGATGTAAAGTGGTCTGAGTTTCCTGTTCGTGACCGATATCGACGATCAACTGGCCACGTTGGTTACGGGCCCATTCCAACCAGGTATCTGGCTCTGCCTCTGGGCATTCTATCTCAAAGAGCGAACTCGATTGTTTAAGACCAGAAAGGTCATGATGGTTTCGCCGTGCGTCATCTAGTGCTTTGTTACTCTTGAACGAAGCGTCAAGTAGTTGATCTTCAAACGAGTCATTGGGCTCAAGGTCGCCAAACAGAGCTGTGTATTCGCTGTCTTCTGACGCAAAAGTTTCAAGCCTCTTCAACTCAGTATGAAGCTGGTCGATCTGCTTCCTATAGGCATTTAATTTGTCCTCGCTCGACTTAAGCAACTGTTCGCTTTCGCTGAGATCGCGCTTGCACTGCTCCAGTCTTTTCCCCTCCGCATCACAGTTCTTTTGAATCTGATCCGCATGTTCAATTGGAGACCAAGAGAGACCTTTTTCGTGTTTTCTTCCAAACTGATGGAATGCCTCAAAAGACTTGGACAGTTCTGCTTTTCTGCCGACCTTATCTTCGACTTCAGCGTCCAGGCGATCATTTTCGTTCAGGATTTTCTCTTCAGTCCGGATCGGCGCAGACAGTTCTTCAGCAGAGAATCCTCGCTCAACCATGTCATTGTAAGACCGGCGTAAATCCTCAGATTCTTTATGTTCGAGTTTTCGGCGATCGAGACGCTGCTGGGTGTCTGCCAACTCTTGCGCGAGCAGAATTGATTTTTCCGACAGATGATGTGCATCTGCTTCGATTTCAGATCTGTGTTTGCGTAGAGGGTTGGAGTCCATCTGGCTGGAAAGAATATCAAACGCATGATTGATCGCCTCGATCAGTGCGGCTTTTGAAATGCTCCAGCTATCATGTCGCTCTATCACTTTGAGCAGATCACCTAAAACCAACCATGTCGGCTCTTTACCGCCACTATGTTTGACAGGTTTTCCCGAGTCGACCCCAATGTACAGTGTACTTTCAATAACTTGCCGCGCCTTCTTCCCATAATTCACGCCAAGCACATTTTCTAGGAATCGTCTATAATTAAATTCGGGATCGGTGGCGAACTTTTTAAACAGATATGCTCCCCATAGGGCGGGTGCACCTTCGGTATTTGAGCCCTCAAGGGCTGGTACCCAGACGACATTGGCGAGTACCTCTCGCACCAGTTCATTCTCAATAGTCGTTGTTGGTGAACGCAACAAACCTGGCAGCGGATTTTCGTCAACGAGATCACGTAGCAAGACTACAGTTTGCGCCACAACAGACATACGTTCATTCAGCTGTCTTTCCGCTTTTTGTAGAGCGTCCCCCATATCAGCCAGAGGCTGTAAGTCTTTGAGCGTTGCCTCTTGCTCCTTTAGTTCCGTCTCGCGCAACCGCTGCTGTCGCTTTGTACGGCTGAGCTTTCTACCCGAGGCACTGACGTTATCTTCGAAGTATGGGCTTTCTTGGCTCCAATCCCCGTCTGCCCCATTGATGATTTCTCGAATGCGCGGACCCGCCATGAGCTCGGGCGCTATATTTTGCCAGAAGAAGCTGGTGCCAAAGTCCCTGCCCTTAACTCTTTCCGTTTTAAATAACGGCTCGGAATGATCGCCAGCTCCACGCAAAATATGATTGACGTTTCGCTCGAGAACATTTTTGGGCATATAAGCGTAAACTAGGGATCGCCACTCAATGCGATCCTTCCTTGGGCGCACATTCCATTTACTGCCAGGGATAGCTTTTATCGCAGCCTCGACTTCAGAATTTGCATATAGCTCTTCTGCCCCATCGTCTAACAGGCGAGAAATCGGTACCGCATCCAAATCACGGGGGTAGTAGTAGTATATGACGTCTCCGTTGGCATACCCGCACGCGCCAAATGTGACTCTTTTTCCCGGTAAATCCTCTCCAAATGCGCGATGCATATAGACCGGCTGATGAATATCCACCTCAATGAATTCAACACGAACATGGCTCCAGACACCCGCACTTTCCGGTGCCATCCGTTCCTTCATGCGTTTGCATAGACGAGCGTCCAAAGAGAGAATACCCAGCACACTTGACACGATAGAGGTCTTGCCTTTCCCGTTTGTCATCTGGACGGCTGTGTTAAATCCTCCAAATCGAAAACGCGTTGCGCGAAACCTTGGCCTCCATGGCTTCCCGGCCTTTTTGATATTCAGGAAATTTGACGTCTCAAACGCACCAATCAAAGCCATCAATCAAACTCCTCGGAATCCGATTGGCCCACAATATTGGCATTTGGATCCTGCACTGTCGCAAGGTTCAGGGTTCCTTCAACTGGGTCTTCTAGCGGGATTTCAAACAAGTCACCCAAACCGATTTCGACAGAATGTGCGGCTTCTTTAGCCGCAAGGAGAGTTTGCCGAAAAACATCATCACCAACTTGCTCTAGCAATCCCGCTTCCGTCATGGTCATTAAAAATGAGTCGACCCTGATCTGAACTTCTCGATGCGGATCCACCTCAAGGAGTATTTGTGCAAAGATCGCCCGTTTGTCCGGGGCGACGTCAATTCTCGACAAAGTGTCAATGCCTGACATAACCAATCCAACCAGATGCTCTCTTCTAAAATCCGCCCCGGTAAAGCGGGAAACCTCAGTTAGAGATCTTCCATCATAAAGTAGGGCCATGTGATGCGACCAAATGAATATCCACCACGTCCTCGCCGTCTGTTGGGTTTCGTTCTTTTGACGCTTCATCGCCTCCAGCGCGCTATGGCTCCCACCAAACTCCGGCATTCCTGATTGCGGGTTGCGCAAGAACAGGAATGTACGCTCGCCGATTTCCGGGCGTCCCGGACCACCTTCAACAATTTCAAGTTTAAACCCAAATGCCTCAGCGAGTTTTCCAAGAACATCCCATTGCTGAATGTCCAGATCGTCTAACGCCTTTGCAACATCCAGCTCCCCCGGGTGGCTTTTCCGTGTTCCTGAGCCAAGACGCGCCTCTCTGTGACGCAACATAAATGTCAGCAAATGCCCGAGGTTATCATCGATCACTCGGCACCTCTTCGCACTTTACAAGAACGATATCGTTACCTCTGAAATCACCATCGACGAGCGACAACTTCACTTGATCATGAAGCGCTACCGCTACACGAACTTGTCCAATTTGAAAGAAGGGTGGAGCACTAAAATCTGATATCAACTCCTCAACTAAGCGTATCGAGCTCTCTTCAACCCAACCATTCATAATAATCTCGGATAACGGCAGAGGTCCTTCTGCAAGTCGCTGTTCGAAGCGCTTGGCATAAGCATCGATACACTTGAGTTCTTTAAGTGAGAGATTTTCGTCTGCGGGCGGTAGGAGAACTCGGTTGGATTCAGTCTTGGTTGTCCGGCTGATGATAAAGTTTCTAAAATCCACCGGATGAGGTGCAACCGTCCGCGGCAATTGCGGCATCAGCAAATCAACCATGCCCATCATTTCTGCTTCGCTTAAAGGGTCATACGCAAAACGTAGTGCCAGCCTTGAAAAGTCAACGTGGCGTGCAATAACCGCGCCGCGGTCTTGCATTCTGTCAATACATTCAAGAAAGCGCTTCAAGAACCCCTCGAGTGACTGCGCCAGTTCACGCGGTGCACGACGGATCTGGTCCCACAGCACAGCACCCTCGCCATATTTTTCGGTATATTGTTGAAATCGTTCTGCGCAGGATGTCGTGGCAAGGTGTTCGCGCACCTCAAGAAGCGTCTTGAGTGCTCCTTCTATGGTTTCCTGATAGGCACCTCGGTTCTCAAGATAGTAACGCCGCAGTTGCCCAAAACCCGGTTGCTCGGTTGCTGCAACCAGCTGTTCAGCTTCACGATTAATACTACGGACCATCTGGCCGCAAAGGGCGATCATTTTACCAAAATCGCCCAACCTCAACGCTTTGACGACACCATCACTAAGATCTCCAGTATAAATCCATTCTTTGGCGGACTTAGCGATCTGAACAGTTTGATGCCCTCGCGCACTGAGCCTCACGAGCCCGCCAGACCTCGAACGCTCCAACAGTGCGGTATCTTTGGTAACGAATGATTTTGGATTGATTTCTTCCTCTCGCCCCGAGAGGAAATGCACCTCTGTCGGTCGTGCCAAGACCCTTACGACATACTGCACATCCGTCACGCCGAGTTCAGGATGGCGCTGCTGGATTTGATCAATGAAGGGATCTATCGGAATAAATGCCCCTGGCGATTCAAAATCTGAAACGGTTAAATAGTTAAAGAGCTCTAATGCGACATCAAGCCAAAGTCCGCGCAACTCACGGCCAGGGCGTGCTAGTACGACATCTTGCGCAGGTACTCCCACAGCATGCGCTGAGTCATGCAAGTCTACCAACCGGAATGCGCCCAACAACCACTCTAGGTCTTCGGGAATCTCGTGGTCAGAATTCTGCGAGAGGTCGTGCGGCATCTTCACAGCTCAGTGCAAGTTTTATGTGAATTCCGAAGTATAAATAGTTGCAACCAAAGATAGAATATACTTTCATAATTAACACATAGGAACAACTTGAAACTGTTCGAGATCCTATCGGAGCTCCCACGTTTCAGAAAAATCGCCACAGCGTCAGGTTAGGCCATGACAGATACCCCATCCAAAACGCGCATGTCGCGCTCCAGCGTCGGCCCAGGCAGGAATCTTGTTGTCTGTTGCGATGGCACCACCAACGAAATTGGCAAGCAGCTTTCCAATGTGCTTAAGCTCTATCGGATCGCAGAAAAGAGTGAACAGCAGCTGGTCTTTTACCAACCGGGAATTGGCACTGTTGCAATGCCAGACAGTTGGGGAAAGTGGCGGCAAAAGGCCCATGCCACTTTTGAAATGGCGACCGGGAAAGGTCTGGATCGCGACGTATTGGCAGCATACCGCTTTCTGGTAGAAAACTACCGTGAGGGCGACCGAATATATCTGTTTGGCTTTAGCAGAGGCGCATATACGGTTCGCGTATTGGCTGGCATGATCTATCTTGTAGGTTTGTTACGCCAACATCAGGCTAATTTTGCAGGCTATGCGCTTAAAGCCTACAAAAATGCCAAAGAGGATAGTAATTATGCTACCGCCCATGAGTTTCGCGAGATCGTGCGTCCCTATGCTCAGGTTCCGATCGAGTTTCTTGGCGTTTGGGATACGGTGTCCTCAGTCATCGTTCCGGTATGGCTCAGCATCTTTCCAAAGTTCCACCTTGAAGAACTACCATTCGCCTCGATAAATCCGGCAGTCAAGGTGGTTCGCCATGCCGTGGCTATTCATGAATACCGCCGGATGTTCCGCCTGAAAAACTGGGCGAACAGTCAGAAGTTCCAACCGAACCGATATTCACAGGCCACTAATCACACAAAGCAAGACCTGCGCGAGGTCTGGTTCAACGGTTGTCATTCAGATATCGGCGGCGGCTTTGTCGAAGAAGAAAGTGCGCTGTCCAAGTTCCCGTTACGATGGATGCTAGCGCAAGCACGAAACAGGGGCCTGAGAATTCGCACACAAATGGTCAACCATATCGTACTTGGCCACCCAAGGGTCAATGCGCGCCAATACACCAAACCATCGGCTGATGGCCTTTTACACACATCCCTCACGACCGGCTGGAGACTTCTGGAATTTCTGCCCAAGAACGCACATCGCCAAGAATGGCATGAACGAAAAATCTGGTGGAAACGGTTTTATTTTCCTAGGGGGGAGCCCCGCCATATTCCACCAGATAGCCTCATACATATATCCGCCATCGAGCGCTTCAAAGACAATGAAAAGGAACGCCCAAGAAATTGGCCTGCTTCATACGTTATTGAAAAGGCGGAAGGCCCGTGAATAATCCCAAGACTGTCGGTGCCATGAGTCCTCGCGGCCATTCTGCAGCATCCCTTGAGATCGCGCAATTTAAGCAGTTGGCTTCTTTAACGTGATTTACTCGGGCTTCGTGCAACACACCGAAACACAATCACTACGATACACGTTGGATACATAGCGTCTTCGGGATATCGACGTTCAAGAGTGGTCACGCAGTTCTCCAAACTTACCACCGATGCATCCTCCTCAGGGAGATCAAGAACCAAGACGAATCCCAAACGCGAGATGGCGGCATAAGATGCAGCTTGCCCACCTGGAGGGAAAGCTTTCTCAATATCGGCCAAATCTATTGGTTTTTTGCGTCCGCGACGTACTTTCAGTTCAATGGGGATTGAATCATCAAACAGTATGTCTGCCTCTCCACCGAAGCGTTCCGGCTTTTTGACGACGCGTGCGCCAAATTCACTCCGCAGGCGCTCATAGATAAATGGTAGAAAAAACTTGTCTTCAATCTGAAGAGTTTTTTCGTCTTTATGCTGCTCCAGCCAAACTTCGGCTAGCTCTCTCATGAGACTCGGTTCTTCGATACAAAACGAGGCTCTTCGAAGAAGCCCTGAGCATATTGCACCAAACGACTGCTCAAGTTCGGCTTTCCCACCAAACACTAATCCCTGACGTACGTGCTGATGTAAACGATGATACAGAACGAGCTCAGTTTCATTCAGCAAAGATCTCGTTTGGGGACTAAGTCCCGCATCCACAGCACCAAAGATATTTTGTTTTGCTGGCCGCCGAACAAAATAGCGAACAACAACATCGTTTCGCTCGCGGGGATCACTCTCCAAATCAAGGTCAATCAGATCAAGATAACCGTTCACTTCTAGGAACAATGGTAGAAGAATTTTATCCTCTAACCCCGAAGTGCCAATTCCAAGCATTGTTAAATCCATGTTGTCAAAAACTTGGATCGCCCACCTAAAGGGAATTCTATTAGACAGCAGGGTGAATTCCGTTTCTCCCGTCGTATCAAACCGTTCGTCTAATTGATTTACGAGAAGCTCCACCTGCTTTCTGAAATCTATACGCGGCCCAGAATCTCCGGGTCGATTCTGGGCTGTCGCAAGGAGCATGAGGAGTTTTGAAGAAAGCTCCAAAGCAAAAGGGATACGTTTGGAAACCTCTTCACATAGAACTTTCGGGCAGACCGCTATGTCAAAGACTTGCAGTCCATCAACTTCCGCACATGAAACACGCTCTACACACGGAGCAAGCTCATCAACCTCGCTACCTGTTTCCAGCCATTTGAGTCGAGTTGCGATATGATCTTGGTAATGCTCAAGAAGGGTTTTCTCTTCTCCTGTGGGGCTCATTTCAACTCCAGTCAGAGCTGACAGAGCATCACCGACAAGTTCTGACATTTTATGCGTATGCCTAATCGTTTCAGCTGCGAGACTAGACACCAACGCTTCTTTGCTGACCTTTCGAAAGAAATCGCAGAGAGATAGCTGAACAGTTATTGTTCGCTCAAGTTTAGGGTCTGGGCATTTCATCAAAACGAGCCGTGCAAAGAAGGTCTCACAAAGTTCGGTAAAGCGGAGCTTATGATGCTCGCGGGCAATGAAGCCCCCCATTTTCTCCGTATCATTTTCGGTCATCAGATTGCCTCTAAGGCTTGTGTCGTCACCAATTTTGTTTGCAAGAAACTAGAAGAGTTGTTGATCGTGTCACCCTGCTGATTGAGCTTGGGGACTCCCCGTTAATCTCACATTCCCATCTTCCCCATGTTGCGCTGCCCACTCCGACAACTGCTCGAGCAACTGGTCAAGATGTGGTTTCTGCGAATCGTAACCATCTGGATCCGGTGAGCCTTCAACGTATAACTCAATCATTCGGTCAAGAACCATTTCGCCAACTGCTTTGTCAGATGTCACAGCCTTGTAGGCTTCATAGGGTTTGTCTTTGCCAAGCTCCTCTCCACCAAGAAACCGTTCAAAGTCGGGAATACTCCAACGATGTCGAACATTGATACCGTCTTGACGACACGCGATAACAGCTTCGCGAATAGAGTTGTTAATTGTCCACATGGGGTTGTGGCTCTCGCCAGACTTGGAGAAAGGCCAATCAACATCATGAACAATCCCAAAGTCTGTCTTGAAATGATGCAAGATCTTCATGAGCGGTATCAGTATCGCTTTGCCTCGTGCTCGAATGATGCTGGCACTCCGCTTCAAATTGGAGTCTTCATTCTGAACAGAGCCAAGGAACGCAGCCTGTTCGGTATCTCCCTCCACCAGGATAGGATAACTGCCAAAAAAAACTTCAGCCAAACTGACATCCGTCAATTGCAGTGCCTTCAGGTTTTCTTTCTCATCAGGGGAGAACGACACCTGGTCTGCTACATAGATAAGCGGCGAGATCGATTTTCCGTCGACAGACCGCTCCAATCTTGCGATCGTCGTGTGATCTTCCAACGGGTTGATGAAATAAGGCGAGTGCGTTGTGATAAGCACTTGCCAATCTGGATGATTGGCGAGTGCATAGAGATGCGTTTGAGCCAAACGGGCCGCCATCGGATGCAACGCATTTTCCGGCTCGTCCATGAGCAATATATAGCCGGGCAATGCAGGGTCTTCCGCGTCGGCAGGAAAATCTCCGGTACCGTCTAAGGCAGCAAGTGTCGCAGCTAACTGTTCTATTTTGGCCTCATCTCTTGTTTTCTTCTTTTCTTCGCTGATCAAAGCCTTCTCAACAGCGGTACGACGCTCCTTGTCACGCTCCATCTCGTTATGGACCTGTAGCATCGACCAAAAAAGTGCTCGGCGCGCTCCCGTGCCTTGCTGGGTAAGCTGAGACTTTCCACTTGCCTCCTCGATCCTTATTCCTGATCCCTGTTTAAGTAAGGTCTCAATTTTCAAATCTGGTGGTGGCATTTCCACTTGCAGCTTTACCCCGAGATCAGGAAATACAGCTTGCAAGCTCCCCATCACTTTTTCTGAGATTTCATTTATCCGTGCTTCGTGCGGTACAGCCACTTTATTCACTGTATCGGCAAGTGCCAGTCTTGCTTTAAACAGATCCGAATTCTCGTCCTTCGCGGACGCCTTTAACTCGGTCACGATGGGGCTCAAAGCCAAAGTGAGGAGCACTTCTTCCGTTTTGATCGCGTCATCTAGAGAACCGACACGCATTGGCTTTGGTAAACGAGACTTGAATACATTGTCGGCCCCGCCGGCCTTACCATCACTTGCCCAGTCCTCGACCTCTGGATCCCAAGTCTCACGCGTAATGCCTTCACGATCTGCAGGCCATATCCAGCGACTTCGTACGATGCGCAGACCGTTGCCGTCATCAAATTTCCATTTCTCGTCAACATTGCCCATACCCTCAGGGATATGCACATCAAGTTGAATTTCCGACGCTTCACCTTCGGGAGCCCAATTGCAACGATCCTTGGCATAATCGAATGAACTCGGCGTGTGCGCCAGCTCGTAGGCTCTCAGGATTGTAGTCTTTCCGGCGTTGTTTGCACCAACCAGGCAAAGAATATTGTCCAGCTTAACGGTCAATGTCTCGCTGCCAATACATCCGACATTCTTTACGGAAATACTTACTAGTTTTGATCTCATCTCTCCCCCCATTTGCCAAAGGAACGTCCCAATCAGAAGGTATGAAAAAACCTTCCAGATCGATTTGTGCAATTTGATGGGAGCCATTCTAGACCAGAAGCAAACGTCAATGCTTGATCAACCACGCCCCAATTAAGAGTAGGGGGGCTATGCAAAGGTGGTTAATGGTTTGCTGGAAAGTGCCAAAACTATTGGTATCACAAAATCCGCTTCAACTGGGTTATCCCACTACATATTTTGTCATGGGTAGCACTCCTGCCCTCAATTCGGCCAACATCTCGGAAGAATAGCAGAGTTTAAACGGCAGCAATTTCGCCTTTAGTACTCGTGTCAGAATGTGCAATGAGACTTAACGGTTCACATTGTCTTTTTTCGAGCGATCAGGATTGTCGCGCGCGTATTCCCGACCATTGATCTTCACAACATGGGCGTCAGGATGCTGACCTTTTTTAATCTCGTTCACTATTTGCTTACGCGGAACATTCTTACGAGGTCCAACGTCGTAGTGCTCGTTGCGCCCACCGGGACCGTCGTTCTTTCCTTTGATCTTGGTCATCATCAAGCTCCTTGGAAATCTACTGAAAGCACAGAATAAAACAACTTCAGCGAATCTTCACTTAAAAATAATCAACCAAAAGACACTATTCACCTATTTGCGCCACCGATGATCGAAACAGGGCCCTGCCATCTGCCTTTTCTTCTTGGCCGAACAGTAGATGAATTTGTCCGTTAAAAGACCTTAACGGACAAATTCACAGCCGAAACGATTGCCCGCCTGCTTGACAGGGTATCCTCTCCACCCAACATCTCAATTCTGGGCTGTCGGCACCGTTTGGCTCTAAGCCTCCCCCGACAGACAATGGCCAAAGCTCGCCAATCTCCGGCGGGCTTTGGCTTCTCCGAAACGATCGGCTCGCCGAGAGGCCAGGCCGCACCGCGCCGCCTATCTTTCGCCCAGGGAAAAGGGTCAGTCCGGCTTCGGGTGCTTTTCCAGATATTCGCCGATCTTTATGCCAATGAGCAGCAGGACGAAAAAGGCCCCGGTGCCGAAGAGAAAAAGATTGATGCTGGTGGAATCCATAGGGACCTCCCTTGTCATGCATCCAACTCTCGACCCATGTCACCCTTGTATGATGGGCGAAACGGGACGACATTTCCAGCTTGTTGACGGGCAGAAGAGATAAAACGGGAGGCACGGACCACGGCAGCGCACTTCAGCCAGAACCCCAGAGCGACTGCGGTCGCGCTCAAGGCCTATCGCAATATTGCACACAACTGGGCATTGTCCGCCCGTCAGGCGGCAGCCCTTGCCGATATGTCCCCGGGCAAATGGCGCGGCGCGCGCCGCCCGAATTATCGCGGCCGGATCAATGTCGATCAGATGCTCAGGCTGAGCGCACTGATCGGCATCTATCGCAGCCTTGAGCTGTATTTTAACACGCCGATCGCCCGCTCCTGGATATTGCTGCCCAATCAGGGGCCGCTGTTTCTTGGGGCGAAACCCCTTGATGTCATGATCGCAGATGGATTGCCAGCTCTGCTTACAACCCGGCAATATCTAGACAACTGTCTGGACGGACAGTGATAGCGCGTATCGGTTTCAGATCAGATACCGGCAATAGCCAAGATTGCTTTGAAACTGTTGACCAAGGTGAGTCATCTGCCATCGAGGCGAAATGACTCTCCGAACCGAGATACTGGCTGGTCGACTCCCTCTCCTGCATGTCAGACTGCTCTTAGAGTTTATTCCTCAAACAGTGCCACGCATTCGTAGCATTGAGCACGATTGCGGATACGGAGTTTGGTCAAGGGTGGAGCCGCCATTGGTCCAGTAAAGGGACAGGGTTTTGCGGCGTGTAAGAGCAGGTCTGTTTATCGTCTAGGGCAGCACGTCGCAGTGACATCACGAACCGCGCATTTATCGACCACCTCTTTCCAGTGCACATTCAAGTGCCCGGCGACGGCCTCACCATCCGCTCCCAAACAAGCAGGAAGTCCCGCTTAGCTACCCAGACGGAAAAACAGAAGCAGATTGCTCCGTCACGAGGATCAGAGCCGCAGATAGCATCGGAAAACCCGTTTGACATGATATTAGATATCGAAGTACTTAAATGGGAGACTATAAAGAACACCAACTAAAGTAAAAAATCGGGAGGAAGAGATGGAAAAGGTCGAGCGGCCTGTCATATCCGAGACAACAGGCTTGTGGGGGAGCGATCTGATCGCGGAGATGCTGCGTGCTCTCGATGTCGAATATGTAGCGCTTAATCCCGGTTCCAGTTTTCGTGGGCTGCATGACAGCCTTGTTAATCATCTGGGCAACGAAAATCCTCAAATGCTGTTGTGCCTTCATGAAGAACATACCGTCGCAATTGCACATGGCTGGGCGAAGGTAACCGGACGGCCTATGGCCGCGATTGTGCATGCAAATGTCGGTTTAATGCATGCGACAATGTCTATCTACAATGCCTGGTGTGACCGAGTCCCTGTTATGGTCTTTGGGGCAACCGGTCCTGTCGATGCGACGGAACGACGACCTTGGATAGATTGGATCCACACGTCGCGCGATCAGGCGGCGATTGTTCGGCCATATGTCAAATGGGATGATCAACCTGCATCGTTATCTGCTTCGCTTGAGGCCATGATTCGCGGCGCTTTAATTGCAAAAACAGCACCCATGGCTCCTGTGTATATTTGTTTTGATGTTGCAGTACAGGAAGAGGCTGTCACAGCCCCGATCAAGACACCCGATCCAAGGCGTTTTAAGTTGCCTATGTCACAGGGATTATTGCCCGACGCGCTTGCGGAACTTCACACGCGGCTAAAAGAGTCCCGGTCCCCAGTATTTCTTATGGGCCGAGTTTCTCGGTCTGCAGATGACTGGGCATACCGAGTGGCTTTGGCAGAGCATTTCAATGCTCGCGTTCTCACCGATATCAAACTGGGTGCGGCCTTTCCGACAGACCATTCTCTTCATTCCGGAACGCCAGGATTTTTCCTTTCCCCTGATGGTGCAAAAGTCCTCAACGAAGCTGATTTGATTGTCAGTTTTGACTGGGTAGACGTTGCGGGCACACTCAAACAGGCTGGCGCTCAGGCCGAGAATGCACCACTCGTTCAGCTATCGGTTGATCACCAACTTCACAATGGCTGGAGCCTTGATCATCAGGCCGCGGTTCGAGCTGATCTGCATATTGCGGCTGAGCCCGACATCGTCATACGTACACTATGTAAAGAGGTCGGTTTAACACCCCAATTGAAACCGCAGAACTTGCCGGCTTTCAGTACCGGAAAGTTGACAGATGATTTGGGACCTATGGATGTAGATACCCTTGCTGCGGCCCTCGGCGATGGGCTTAAAAACGAGGTTGTGTCTCTTGTTCGTCTGCCATTGAGTTGGGGCGGGGATTTGTGGCATTTCCGTCATCCACTTGACTATCTTGGCTATGACGGTGGCGCAGGTATTGCCTCAGGGCCGGGTATGCTGGTCGGGGCAGCACTGGCACTGAAGGGTACAGATCGGCTACCCGTTGCCGTGTTGGGGGATGGCGATTACCTTATGGGTGTTTCGGCCTTCTGGACCGCGGCCCGTTACGGTATCCCTTTCCTCGCGATCATTGCCAATAATCGATCTTTCTATAATGACGAAATCCATCAGGAAAAAGTTGCCGTCAGCCGTGAACGTCCAGTTGAAAACAAATGGATCGGTCAGCATATTGGAGGACCTGATATCGATCTTGCCGCCATGGCCCGCGCGCAAGGGGTAAAGGCCATTGGTCCCGTGACCAATGCGCGTGATTTGAAATCGGCAATTGAGGTGGCACTCGAGGATGTCAGACAGGGCAATGCTGTCGTTATCGATGCACGCATCACCCCGGGTTACAGCAAAGCAATGTCTGCGGGAATGACCCGCACGGCGGATGAAACAGCAGAGTAAATATGGCATGTGTCAACCATGCTTGATATGCTGTGTATCAAGCATGTTTGACTCCTCTATACGACGACTGTATCAGTCAAACGCAAAATATTTCAGTTGGCTTTAAGGGCGTCGTTTTGTTCATGACCGATAAAGAAAACAGAGTTCCCAATTCGCGAGAGCGTCTTGCTCATATTATCCGGTTGGCAACTCGGGGTTTTAACCGGTCTTTGCAAATACGTTTGGCCTCTCATCATGTTACGTTCGGGCAGTGGATATTTTTACGCATCCTGTGGGAGCAGGAAGGTCTGACACAACGTGAGTTGAGTGAAGAAGCCGGATTAACTGAACCCACAACCCACACGGCTCTGCAGCGGCTTGAAGCGCTTGGTTTTCTTGAAAAAAGAACGCTAGCCGGAAACAAGCGAAAACAGCATGTGTTTCTGACCAAGCGTGGCAAAGAACTGCGCATCGAACTTGAACCGCTTGCCGTAGAGGTGAACGAGGTTGCGCTGGCAGGATTGTCATCTTCCGAGTTGGATATAATCCGTAAGGGGATGCTTCTGATTCTGGATAATCTTGAAGAGGATGAGCGAAAAGCAGGTGAAGAGGGGCGAAAGGTCCCTCCTACCCGCATTCCGACTTAAGTTTTTTTCAGGTATTTAACACGGCGCGGTCGCAGAAAGCCTCTCGATAAAGGTATCGGTCGTGGTTATTTCGCGAAGCGGCATGTTTTCGCTTCCGGCATCTGGATTTGCATCATAATTCAGTCCTTCACCATCCCAGAACCACCAATAGACAACATTTCCTTGTCGGTCCCTGATGGGAATACGGAATGTCGGGAAGGTGCTGTCACTGGAGGGGACCTTCGTGCTTGTCACTTTTCGCCCTTCAAGCATGCCTCGCTCGATTGCGGAAAATAACGGCAGCATAACCGTGAAGACTGATTGACCTGATGCGAGTTCGAGAATGTTTTCCGGAGGTTTTTTGTAGTAACCCGGCAATGCACGAATGACTTCTGGATAGGCCGGGTGATTATGTGTGATCTGTACATAGGCAAAACCACCCGGAAGTTTGACCTCAATCACATCGCCTGGCTGAAACTGTTTCATTTTCCTATCCCAGTGTTACGTCGAGGCCAATATCAAGGGTTGGTGCCGAGATCGTGATTTTCGAGCTTGAGATATAATCAACCCCGGTTTCAGCAACGTCCTTGATGGTGTCGATATTGATGCCACCGGATGCTTCGATCCGCGCACGGCCGGCATTAAGGGCAACCGCCTCTTTCAGACCGTTGATGCCGAAATTATCAACCAGCACCGTTGATGCGCCCGCTGCAAGGGCTTCTTCAAGCTGTATCAGCGTGTCGACTTCGATCTCGATTACGACAAGATGGCCGACATAATTGCGGGCAGCTTCAATTGCGTTGGTGATAGATCCGCAAACGGCAATGTGGTTGTCTTTGATCAGGACGGCATCATCAAGACCAAAGCGATGGTTGGCACCGCCCCCACAGCGCACCGCATACTTTTCAAATGCGCGCAGGCCCGGTGTGGTTTTCCGCGTACAGCAAATGCGTGCCTTTGTATGAGCAATTAGATCTGCGAACTTTGCGGTTGTCGTTGCGATGCCTGACAGATGGCACAGGTAGTTTAGCGCAACGCGTTCCGATGACAGTATGGCACGTGCATTGCCGGTCACCCGGGCGATTTCATCACCCGGGGCCAGAACATCTCCATCCTTCTTGAATGCCTCAAACGCCAGCCCCGCACCGGCAAGTGCAAAGGAACTTCGTGCGAAATCGACACCACATAAACGCCCGGCTTCACGCGAGACCAAAGATACTTTTGCACTGAGATCAGGACCAATTGTTGCATCCGTGGTCAGGTCGCCGGCGCGTCCAAGATCCTCCTTAAGGGCGGCGCGAACGCCTTCCTCGATCAGAATGTGCGGCAAGGAGGGCATGACTGCAGATGTTTTTGCGATGGTATTGGTCATAGGCTGAAGACCTCACGCGTGGAGGGGTGGAAAAGCTCGTCGATCGAAAGTTTGCGCGGTGAAAGTCCTTGGCGGTAGTGATAGTCAAGGAACGTCTCGATGACTTTGCGGTTTGGCGCAACGCCATAGGGCCAAAGATCATCACCCAGAAGGTTTTTCGCGCGATCAAGCGTGTCTTCGACAAACGGCATCGTGACCTTCGTCGCGGACGTGTCGCTCAGCGCATCAAGCGCCATCTTCTTTGATTGCGAGAACGCCTTAAGCAGCGCCCCGGGAAGCCATGGATGCTGCTCAGCCAAGCTTTTGCGGACACCCAACACATGCATGATCGGGAAGATCGATGTACGTTTATAGTGGTCTTCTGCCGCTGAAATGCTGTCAGTGAACAGGCGCCCGACATGCGGGTGACCTTCGTTAAAGCATTTTGGCCAACGCGGACCAATGAAACCATCAATCTCACCGTCCATCAGCATCTGATTAAGCGTCGCACCGTCTGGCGCCTGGGTCATTTTGACATCATCGGGCAGATCAACCTTGATCTTTTCCGGCCGACCCGGCGTGTCCATGCCACCACGTACCCAATGGATGTCGGATGGTTTTACCCCATAGTCATCCTCAAGAATGCCTCTCACCCAGACATTTGCCGTCAGCTGATATTCCGCAATACCGATGCGGCGTCCTTTGAGGTCTTCGGGGCTATTGATGCCTTTGTCCGTCCGGATGTAAACCGACGTGTGGCGGAAGGCGCGCGACAGGAAGACCGGAATTGCCACATAGTGAGATTCTTCTCGTGCGAGTTTTACGCAGTAGGACGAAAATGAAAGCTCGCTGACATCGAAATCTTCGTTACGGAATGCCCGGAAGAACATTTCTTCCGGGGACAGCAGCATTGATACGGGATCTACGCCATCAATTTTGACGCGTCCATCAAAAATCGGCCTGGTGCGATCATAGTCTCCGTAGGCAAGTGAAAGTGTCAGATTACTCACGAGTTTCCTCCAATATTTGTTTTTTGTGTCTGTATTTGATGAAGCAGCTTGACCGGTGCTGCCGCTTCTGCGGATTGCAAAATCGCGTGGCACGCTTCAAGCGTGGCAAGGCCCCAGCGCCCGGTTTGTGATGGCGGAGCGTTAAAGCGGACAGCTTTAATCAAGGCGGAGTTAACGCCGGCGCGTGGGCCCATCTCCAGCGGTGCAGGAATGTATTTCTGTTCGAAATGGCCGTGCAGCCAAACCCCGTTGGGCGTAATCCGCAGATCGCCGCCGTCACACGAGACAATGATCGGGCCAAAATGTTCGTGGTTTGGCGCGGGTGGTCGTGCCGGGGTTTCGCCATATGTTCGACCGGATTTCAGGGCGGATTCTTCTTCCGGGCTTGAAACCTTGGTCAAGGCTTTGCGGGCTTGACCGTAGCTTTCAGGGTCCTTCGGATAGCCAAGTTCGCCAACCCAGCCTTGCCATACATCGGAATCAAAATGCGCGTAGCCCGAATAGGTCAAAGAGGCAAAGGCACCGCCTTCAAATGTAGCCAATGCGCTATATGCGCCTTCAGTCGGGCGGGCCGGATCCCAGTTCCCGGTGGCCGCAGTGATGGTTTTCATCATGCCGCCACCCAGAAGCCTAACAATATCAAGCTGGTGGACAGCCTGACTGAAAATCACTCCGCCGCCTTCTTCTGTGACGAGTTCCTCCGGTCGACGCGGACGATATAGGAAGTCGGTATAGTTCATTGCATGAATCATGCGGACGTTGCCGACATCGCCAGACTGAATGATCTTATGGGCCAACATTACAGCCCCATCAAAGCTGTGGCTGGGGCCCACAATCAGTTGCACGCCCGCTTTCTCACAGGCTTCGACCATTTTGATGCCGTCTTCAAGATGGATCGCAAGTGGCTTCTCAACCAAAACATGCTTTCCGGCTTTCGCAGCAATTTCCACGTGATCGACATGCATTTGATGCGGTGTGGCGATATAGACGGCTTCGACGTCCGGATCGGCGCAAATATCCTCGACGTTCTGATAGGTGCGCCCGCCAAACTCCTGCTCGAACGCCGCACGTGAAGATTCCCGCGGTGCGCATGCCGCAACAAGTTGCACCCGATCATCTGCATTGATGCTTGGCAATGTCAGCATGAACCCGCGACCAAGCCCGATGACGCCAAGGCGCAAGGGCGCCTCAAGCTTCGGCTGATTAGAGTTCGATGACAAGATTTCCCTCCCTTGCGCGGGAGACACAAATCATGATCTGGCTGTCTTTTTCTTCATCCATCAGGACCATGTCGCGATGGTCAACATCCCCTTCGATCAGCTTGCAGCGGCAAGTGCCACAGGTGCCGCTTTCACAAGAGCTTACCGTTTTGATGCCATTATCACGAAGTGCTTCGAGAACGGACCTGTCAGCAGGAACCGTGATGGTGGTATCGAGATTGGCGACTTTCACTTCAAACGGTTTATCGTCTTCGCGCACGGCATCGACGGCTTTGAAGTCTTCGAAATGCACACGCCCTTCCGGCCAATGGCCTGAGATGGCTTTGATTTCTTCCATCAAGGGGGATGGACCGCAGCAATAGACATGCCCGGCACCGGGCTCTTCGAAGTGATCCCAGAAATCATAAACCTGATTGAGATCGCCATTGTCGTGATGAAACTTAACGCGTGATCCGAATGCGTTTTTGATATCATCCAGATATGCAGTTTCCTCGGCAGATCGGGTGCAGTAGATCATCTCGAACGGCTTGCCCTGCGCAGACAGGTGATTGGCCATTGCGTAAATTGGAGTGACCCCGATTCCGCCTGCAATCAGCAAATATTTCGGTGCATTTTTGAGTGCGAACGAGTTCTCGGGTGCCTGAATTGTAATCTCGCTACCTTCAGTAGCTGACTCGTGCATTGAGGATGATCCGCCACGCGATTCAGGCTCGCGTTTCACGGCAATCACGTAGGTTTCCGGAAATTCCCCATCATTAACAAGCGAATAGCGGCGCATCGCGCCGGATGGCGTTTCGACGGTGATATGCGATCCCGGCGCAAAGGCAGGGAGTTCGATCTCATCCACGGGGGAAAGCGTAAACTCGCAAATATAAGGCGTTAGCTGACGCCGTGCCTCTACGCGCATTTTTATGCTTTCTAATTCTGTTGACATTTTTTCCTCCCGAAGTAACTTTGATGAATAAATTAGATATCTAATAATTCTTGTCAAGTCACTAGATGCCTGTAATGATGTGATATTGATTCTTTGATATCTAAGAAAACACAAAGGAGGAGAGTTCACGTTATGCTCAGCCATGAAGAGAATGACCTGTTAACCCGCGTCTCGGGTGATGCGCCAATGGGGAAGCTGATGCGCCAGCACTGGACGCCGGTTTGCCTCATTGAAGAAGTTGCCGAAGCGGATGGCAAACCGCTGCTGGTGGAGGCGATTGGCAATCGCTATGTCGCCTTTCGGGATTCAAACGGAAAGCTTGGTCTTCTTGATGAGCTCTGCCCGCACAGACGTGCATCTCTGGTTTTTGGTCGTAACGAAGATTGCGGACTGCGGTGCCTCTATCACGGCTGGAAGTTCGATGTTGAAGGCAACTGTGTTGCCATGTCGTCCGAACCCGAAGGCAGTCCGCTACATGAGAAGGTAAAGCACAAGTCTTACAAGACCGTCGAATGGGGGGGCTTTGTTTGGGCATGGCTTGGCGAAGAAGAAGACATGTATCCGTTTTCGCCACCTGCATTTGCCCCGACCGAAGATACCCAGGTTTCAATCCTGAAAATCAGGATTCCGGCCAACTGGGCGCAGATTACCGAAGGGCAGATCGATTCCGCACATTCGTCCAGTTTGCATTCATCGGATATGAAGCCGGCCCGCGTTGAAGGCGCTTCCGCGGATGATCAGGCATGGTACCGCCCTTCGACGGATAAATCTCCGCGCATGCAGACCCAAACGACCAGCTACGGCTTCCACTATGCTGCGATCCGTAAGCCGATCAAAAATCCTAGTACCCATAACTATCTTCGTATTACCGAGTATATTGCACCCTATACATCTCTGATCCCGCCGAATAACAATTATAATGTTGCGAGTGTTATCGTTCCTATTGACGATGAAACCACTCATTTCCATTTCATTGCCTGGGGTGGAAAGGCCTGTCCGACAACCGAAGAGTGGCGAAAATTCAATCACGCACAAAAAGGCATTCACCTTGATGATCGTTGGGTCTCCCAGCGTCAATTGCACAATAATTTCCTGCAGGATCGCCAGGCTATGAAGCTCGGGAGTTTCACGGGTGTTAAGGGTATTCCCAATCAGGATATTGTGATGTGGGTATCTATGGGTGCCATTGTTGATCGATCGGTAGATATTCTTGGGGCTTCCGATCTCGCGATTGTCGAGTTTCGCCGCTTGATGGTTGATGCAGCCAGAAAAGTTGCTGCCGGTGGCGATGCGATCGGTACCGTCGAGCCAAGAATTCCGCATGCAGACATCGCTTCGCGCGAGGGGGTCTATCCGCAGACAGTGGATTGGCGAACTCTTGTGGAAGAGAAAAGTGTCGCTGCCGAATAAGGTTTTGATAGCAGGTTCGTTTGTGAGCCTGCTATTTTTTTCGAACAAAACTAAGATATCTAATTTTATGGTTGACTGATCTCCTTTGCTGCCATTTAATTTAGATATCTTATAAAAAAGACCAGAGAGACCTTTCCGTGATTACAAAAAATAATAAACACGGAAATTCCCGGGAGGAAAAATCACATGAAGCAGGTAGTCGCCGCTTCTGCAGCCCTGGGCACATTGCCCAACAAACTCCCCCAAGGGGTTTATTATGGTGGAGCTTGGCATAGAAGTTCTAGCCAGCAGATACCGGTTTATTCCCCATCGACCGGACAAGAAGTTGCCAAAGTTGACAGTGCCGGCGAGGAAGAACTTGAAGCCGCTGTAAAAGCTGCAACTGCAGGTCAGAAAATTTGGGCGAAGACGATCCCTTTGGAACGGTCGCGTGTTATGCGCGAAGCTGCAAGCAAGATCAAGGAGCACAAGGAAGAACTCGCGCGACTTGACGCTCTCGACAGCGGTAACTCGTTGCGGGGGATGCTGTTTGACGTGGATATCGCAGTTACCTTGATGGAATTCTTTGCGGGCTTGGCCACGGAGATTAAAGGTGAGACCGTCCCGGTTGGGGCGGGGAAAGTGAACTATGTTGTGCGAGAGCCTGTTGGTGTCGTGGCACGCATCGTCCCATTTAATCACCCGCTGATGTTCGCCTGCGCAAAGCTTGCGCCGCCAATCATGGCTGGCAACAGTGTGATCATCAAACCATCGGAAGAAACACCGCTTTCAAGCCTAAAGGTTGCCGAACTTATTGGCGGACTTTTCCCACCAGGCGTTTTGAATGTGCTGAATGGCGGCCCTGATCTGGGGGCAGGACTTTCAACCCATCCCGGTATCGCCAGCGTCAGCGTTGTCGGCAGTGCCGCAACCGGGCGTGCCGTCATGCGTCAGGCTGCCGATACACTTAAACATGTGTCATTGGAACTGGGCGGAAAGAACGCACTTGTCATGTTCCCGGATGCGGATGTTGAAAAGGCTGTTCAAAGCGCGGTCAAGGGCATGAACCTGCCATGGACAGCAGGACAGTCTTGTGGCTCGACCAGTCGGGTATTCGTCCATGAAAGCCTATATGATCCCGTCGTTGATCAGTTGGCCGCCGCATTTGATGCAGTAAAGCCGGGCGATCCACTCTCACCTAGTACCGAAATGGGCTGTCTCTCGACGCGCGGTCAGTATGACAAGGTCCGCGGTTACATAGAAATAGCGCAGAATGAAGGTGCCAGGATGGTGGCGGGCGGCGATGTACCCGAAGAGCTGTCTCATGGCTTCTTTGTTCGACCGACTGTATTTGCTGACGTCACCCCCGATATGCGCATTGCGCAAGAAGAAGTGTTCGGACCGGTGCTGAGCGTCCTCAAATGGAGTGACTATGACTCCCTGATCGAAGCGGTAAATGGGGTTGATTACGGGCTCACTGCCTCGGTTTGGACGCGCGATATCTCACAAGCTATGCGTGCAGTTGATGACATTTGCGCCGGGTATGTCTGGGTCAACAATTCCAGCGACCATTTCCTTGGCACACCGTATGGCGGGATGAAGCAATCCGGCATCGGACGCGAAGAATGCTTGGGCGAGATGCTGTCTTACACCGAGCAAAAGAACGTCAATATCACTTTCGAGGCCTGATGCCGTTCCAGTGGGACCTTTGACGGTCGGCATCCAATAAAAATAACAGAAATTATAAATTGAGATCTTACCCATTAGGGAGGAAAGAATGAGGCTTTTGACTCTTGCCGCGGCTATTGGACTGGCCTTCGGCGTTAACACTGCACAGGCTGAACCGGTAAACCTGACGCTCTCAGGTGGCAATCCGGGTGGCTTGTGGTCCCTTCTCGGCGCAGGTATCGACCGTGCCGTAAAACAATCAGACCCAAATTCCGTTGTAACATATCAGGCAACTGGTGGTGGATTTGCAAATATTGGTTTGCTGGGAGCAAACCGGACGGATACGGGATTAGTTCACAACGCTGAAGTGAAGATTGCTCTGGCAGGTGAAGAACCCTTCAAGGCTCCTGTAAACAACATGCGTGCAATTGGTTACATGTATAATTGGGCGCCGATGCATTTCTTCTTGGCGAAGTCGATTGCCGACGAATACAACATCGATAGCCTCGACGATCTTGCAACAGCAAAAGCACCGGTGCGTATTGGTGTAAACCGTTCGGGTAACATTACGTCCAACGTAGCGTTGTTCATGCTCGAACAAGCTGGGTTAACCACGGAAGCTGTTGAGGCAAATGGTGGACGCATTGTTCAGGCCGGGGCAAACGACCAGGCAGAACTGCTGAAGGATGGTCGTATCGACATTGTTACCAATGGTGTCTTTGTTCTTCATTCCTCATTCCGCGCAATTGACGAAAACAATGAAGTCATTGTCCTCGACATTCCCCAGAATGTAATTGATGCCACGAATGCCCGTTTCGGAACTCAAACTTATACAATCCCCGGAGGAAGTTATTCCAATCAGCCAAATGATGTCGAAACGTCGGCCCTTGGTGCTCTTCTGGTGGCGACGGATCAGATGGAGGAAGAAACTGCATATGACCTTACCAAGGCTTTGATTGCAAATGTTGACGAGATCAAGGCGGTTCACGGTTCTATGAAGGCGCTGACCCCGGAGCTTATGGCTGATCAGGATGTTCTGCCGTTCCATCCCGGTGCAGAACGGGCATATCGCGAGGCAGGACTTCTCAAATGATGAAGTCACTTGTAAACACAGGCCGCAAACGTACGTTTGCGGCCCTACCCCACAAAGTTCTGATCAGCTTGGCGGCGCTATTTGCGATCGGGGTTATTTACGGCAACCTCTTCGTTATCTCGGACCCGCTTATAATTGGCATTCTGTTTCTTAGCGCCTTGTTCTCGATGCTCTTCTTGGTGGTCGGTGCAACAACTAATGCACGGGACAAACCGACCATTATTGATTGGGTGTTAAGTGTACTGAGCCTCGCTACCGGAGTGTTTTTCCTTGTGAATGCAAGTGTGATTTCAAGCCGGATTACTTTGCTTGAAGAGCTTACACCTGCTCAACTTTTCTTCGGGTCGTCACTTCTATTCTTGTCACTTGAAGCGACGCGTCGCACGACGGGTGCAGGTCTTACGATCGTTGTTCTCGGTTTTATGGCCTACAACCTGTTCGGTCACTTGCTACCCCCGCCCTTTGGGCACGGAGTGATCGAATACACCTACCTGCTGGATGCGCTAATCTTTACAACGGACGGTGTCTTTGGTGTCCCGATCCAGGTTGTCGCTAGCTATGTTTTCCTATTTGTTCTGTTCGGGACGTTGCTGTCATTTGCTGGCGGAGGGGACTTCTTCTTTAACCTTGCTGCCTCGCTGACTGGAAAGAGCCCCGGTGGTCCAGCAAAGGTCGCTGTTATCTCATCAGGCATGTATGGAACGATTTCAGGCAGTCCCGTATCTGATGTCGTCGCGACGGGCTCGATAACGATCCCAATCATGAAGCGCCTTGGCTATTCATCGCGTTTCGCCGGCGCAGTTGAAGTTGCTGCATCCACAGGTGGCAGCGCCATGCCGCCTATCATGGGCTCAGCCGCGTTCATTCTTGCTGAGTACACAGGGTTTGCGTATCGCGAAGTCGTCTACGCCGCGATTATTCCAGCGATCCTTTACTATCTTGGCGTTTTCTCGCAGGTTCACTTGCGCGCGGTCAAACGCGATCTGCGCTCCTATCCAGATGATGTCCCTACGCTTAAGGCAACCCTCATTAATGGCTGGATGTTTATTGTCCCGATCGCGGTGATCATACTCGCACTGTCGCTTGGTTATTCGCCAACCATGACGGCAGGCTTGGGAGCTGCTTCTGTCGTCATTGCAGCGGCTTGCTCTGCGCGAACCCGCATGAGCGTTTGGCGTGTAGTTGAAGGCCTTGGTGAAACCACACTGCGCATCCTCCCCGTTGCTGGCGCGTGCGCGGCTGCGGGACTTGTAATCGGAGGTCTGTCTATGACGGGCCTTGGCATGAAAGCGGCAAACGTGATCATGACAATCAGTGGTGCGGATCCGGTTATCACCTTGATGATTTCCGCTGTGGTGACCATCATTCTCGGTTTAGGGATGCCAACACCAAGTGCTTACATTCTTGCAGCAGTTCTCGTTGGGCCAGCACTTTCAAAGTTGGGATATCCGCTTCTTGAGTCTCATATGTTCTTGCTTTACTACGCGATCCTGTCGGCCTTGACGCCACCGATTGCGGTTGCGGCGCTGGCGGCAGCGGCCATTGCAGAAGAGGATCCATTCAAGATTGCGTTTGATGCAGTCAAACTTGCCGCAGTCGGCTTTCTGCTGCCATTCGTCTTTATTTGGAATCCTGCTATCATCGGTTCCGGTTCATCCATTGAGATTGGGCTTGCCGTGATCGGCGGTGTTATCGGAACGATTTCACTGGCGGCTGCAATAGAGGGCTATATGAATGGCACTCTGTCGCGGCTAATGAGAAGCCTGTTCATTTGCGTCGCTGTTGGCAGTGTCGCGCCGTACATGCTCGTATCTTTGGGTGCGATTGTTGTGGGCAGTGCACTACTTGCACGAAACTACTTCTCAACGTCACCCTCCTCAGCGAAAGAGGCGAAGGATCAAAAAGTTCCTGGAGCTTGATGCGTTCCAGTTGTGCAAGGGAGGTGTGCGCATATGCTTCATGCCTCCCTTTTTTTCGCGATGTCATAGGGCTGTTTGATATTGCATTTTCCCGAGATTGGACTTTTTACCGGCAGCTTTATGCTGCGGAGCTCATGGTCACTGCATTTTACCGATCCCGTTTCGTCTATAGTTATCCCAGTGCTGCATCCCGACCGTCGATTAGGGTAAGCGTCGCGGTTAGTTTTGTGCGTAGCGGATTACTCGCGTGCGCATGTCTATTTCCAGCCTCAGGAGATGTTTATCCTGGCTGACGCGACTTCATTTACTGAAATAAAATGGCATAATATCTTCGATCTCTAATTATAAAAGGGCCAATGACACATCTGGCTTAGAATAACAATTGGAAGCAGCAGCCAGCGAATGCTGGCCGTTCGGAGGAAAGCGATGACTAATCTAATGCGTAACTTAAAAATCTCGACAAAAGTTTTCGGAGGCTTTGCGCTCATCCTGTTGCTTCTGGCAACCGTTGCCGTGTTAGGCGTCGTTTCCATGAGTAGTGTGGGGACAGACTTTACGCGTTACAGAGAAGTTGTTCTCCAATCAAATCAAGCGGTCCGTGTGCAGGAGAAGCTGTTGGAGGCACGGGTGGCAGTTAAAGATTATCTATTAAGCAATAGCCCTGAAGATGCCCAAATAGTACTTGATATGCTCGACACGACTAAGCTGTTGAATCAAGAACTAGGGTCTTTACTGTCCGAAGGAAACCGAAAAGAGGCCTCGAGAGTAGTTTCAGATAACTTGACAGCATATTCTGAATCTTTTGAAGAAATCGTTTCGCTCTCGGTTTTTGATCCAGTACGTGGCGATTTGGTTTCCAATGAGTTAGAGCGTATCGGGCCGATTGTTGCCAGTGAGTTAGAAGACCTCAAGCTTGACGTAAAAGCAGAGCAAGATGAGATCGGCCCGCGCGCTGCTGCTGCATCTAAAAGATCTGTTTTGATCAGCGAGATACTAGCGGGTGCTGCAATCATCATTGGTGTAATTTTCGCGTGGTTAATTGGGAGGGGCATCTCTCAACCTATCGTGCAAATTACTGAAGTGATGAAAAAGTTAGCTGCGGGGGACAAAGAAGCAAATGTTCCAGGTGAGCATCGTGGAGATGAAATTGGAGAAATGTCTCAAGCAGTATTGGTGTTCAAAGAAAACATGATTCGTGCTGATCAGCTTGCCACGAAAGAAGCTGAAGCGCTAAAATTAAGAGAAAAACGAGCCGAGAAGATAAGCGAACTTACCGCCGAGTTTGACAGTGAAATGGCTTTTGTGCTCAAAGCCCTCGTAACTGCGGCCAAGGAAATGCAATCGACTGCGACTGGAATGACCAATACTGCAGAAGAGACAAGTCGGCAAGCTGGGATAGTTGCGACAGCGGCCGAACAGGCCTCGACTAACGTTCAAACAGTAGCGAGTGCAACTGAAGAGTTAAGCGCTTCGATTAGCGAAATAAATCAACAGGTGGGGCAGTCATCCACGGTTGCAGCTCGAGCCGTTGTAAATGCGGAAGAAACGAATGTCCGGGTACGTGGGTTGGCGGATGCAGCGCAAAAGATTGGTGACGTTGTTGGACTGATTAGCGATATTGCCGAGAAAACTAACCTTCTTGCTCTAAATGCGACGATTGAGGCTGCTCGTGCTGGTGACGCGGGTAAGGGTTTCGCTGTGGTGGCTGCAGAAGTCAAGAATTTGGCGACAGCGACATCAAAAGCAACTGATGAGATTACTGCGCAGGTTTCAAATATCCAAAGTGAGACTGATGGTGCGGTTGAGGCAATCGCTGCAATCTCTTCCACTATCTCGGAGATTAGTGAAGTTTCGGCAGCAATTGCAAGCGCTGTTGAGCAACAGGGAGCTGCTACACTCGAGATCACTCGCAACGTCCAAGAAGCCGCTGGGGGTACCACCGAAGTCACTAGTAGTATTATTAGTGTGAATGAAGCTGCGGTTTCGACAGGTGGAGCAGCTGAACAAGTATTAGATGCTTCGGGCAGTTTATTACATGAAACAGACAAATTGCGTGAGAAAGTGCAAGCATTCCTGAGTTCTGTTCGAGCAGTCTAACTGTCAAACATCCTTTCGAAGTGTCAGGGCCGAGATAAAAGTTATTTGAGTGATATCCGTTGCTTGTGATTCATTTGTCTTTGTCATGGAAATGGCGGGGTGAGCGCCCTCGACTTACCTTCAATCAGTTCAGTGCGCAGTGCTGTCAGTAATGATAAAATCAGTCTCCGGATCATGCTGTAAGAGGCGGGGATAACTGACCGCGCCCAAGGGGGCAGGAAGAGTTTTCCTCCATAATAGATTAGCGCAATGGCAAATATAATCCCGAGGGCCATGGCAATCGCATGTAACGCCGGAACGTATTTTTCCGGGACAAAAGCATCAAGGAAATCGACCGAAATATGACTTCCGAGCCGGATGCCGATACTGATACCCACGAAGCTCACGACAATGATTGCATAGCCAACAATTGTTTCAATCTAGAGACGGAGCATTATACCGGTTATGAATGATACCCGATGTTCAACCTGATTTTCTTTTTTGTTTCATGATGAGAGTGACTGCATGTCAGTCTGATTTCAAAGGTGTTGTTTTGAGCACGCTTAATGGGCGATTTATTGATTGTACAGACCTCATACCTGGGGTGTTTTGTGATCGGGGATTTATTGACAATACCGTCAATAAATCACACATTGGTTCAGCTGATACCGAGTTGGTTCTATCTAAAGCAATCACCTCTCAATTAGAGAAGCCGCCTTTGATCCAGACTAACCACCTGGTAGGCGGCTTCTTGCGTTTTAGAAAGGTCAGCGCGCCAACGGATTTTCTGCAGTAGCCTATCTAATTGTCAGCAGATAACCGAGACGAAAAGCTTTGCAATCCTCCACGCAAAACGTCCGATAGTTTCTCCCACACCCCGTTTGAGGAAGGATGATTGAGAGCTCCATTCTCAGAAAATTTGAAAGGCAGCACAATGTAGATAAGCTGATTGCGCTTTAATAGTGCAGAAGAGAGCTGATCACTTACATTTCTTCACTATCAAAATGCTCAAACATGAATAGCAACAGCTCCCGAATTTGCATTATTTAGAATATTATTCTCTCAATGCGTCCGCGGAATCAGACAAGCATGCCTTCTAAACAGCCAGACGATAATCGCCGTCGCAAACCAATGCGTAACGGACGGCGAAAAACAAAAACAGTAGGACCTCACCCAATTGATCTTCATGTCGGTAGAAGATTGCGCGAGCTCCGCATGCTTAACGGTTTCGGGCAGACAGAAATTGCTAAACTTTTGGGTATTACTTTCCAGCAGGTTCAAAAGTATGAGCGGGGAACCAATCGAGTAAGTGCATCAAGGCTATATGATATTGCCCAAGCACTCAAAGTTCCGGTCAGTTATTTCTACGATGACATACCACGCGATCTTACTGACAAGTCTATTGCTCAACGCAACAAGATTGTTACTCAACTCTTCGTTTCTCGTGAGGACCCTATGCAGCGGCGAGAAACTTTAGAACTTGTACGCAGTTATTACGGTGTTGAGGATGATGTGTTGCGTGAACGGATATTTGAACTGATAAAATCGATCTCGAAATACAACAGCAGCAAAACAGACAGGGGTATCTGAATAGCTAGCCGATACGACGGAGTTCTCAACGGATCAAAGCGATCCCGAAAACTCCGTTTGATACGATCACTAGGGCGTCCGCATCGGATAAATCAAGTTAAATAAAAAAAGCGGCGCAACCTAAGTCACCCGCTCCAATTCTCTTGCTGCAGGGTTTTCTCGCTAGCACGAGGGAACTGATCCCGCAACTCACACTATGACTAATATAAAAATTATATGGTGCTGTTCAATTAAATTCGTATGTGAAACTGAATACTGTCTTCACAACGAAAATTTGAGATTCACCCGTACCATTTTGGCATTCTCATATTTTCCGACACAAGTTCTCATATTTAATTTTACAGTCTCATATTTTGTGTTCATTTACACCCCCACCGACGAGGGCTGGCATCGAGGCAGAGTGATGAGGCTGGCGGAAAGGACGCGTTCTGATCAGCCCGCCTTCGGGCAACATTCCGGATACGGAATGGATGACCGTGGTTTCAAGCGCCTGTCTGGCATCAAGATCGGGCAGAATGCCCGGCAAGCGGGCCGCCAGCATCGATTTCCCCGATCCCGGCGGTCCCGACATCAAAAGGTTATGGCCCCCGGCTGCTGCGATCTCAAGCGCACGTTTCGCACTTTCCTGTCCCTTAATATCGCGCAGATCACCATGGAAATCATTGATCTCGTCTGCGTCACGCCGGATCGGGCGGGGCAGAATTTGCGTGCCTTTGAAATGATTGATCAGGGCCACAAGGCTTGCGGGCGCCAGAATCTCAAGATCACCGGCCCAAAGGGCCTCCGCCCCGTTGGCGTTCGGACAAATGATGCCGCATTCCTGCATCCCGGCTTCCATGGCGGCGGGCAAGACACCGCCAACCTTGGTGATGCTGCCATCAAGCCCCAATTCACCCAGTACCAAGAACCGTTCGATATCGTCATGGCCGATGACATCCATCTCGGCCAGAATGCCCAGCGCAATCGGCAGATCGAAATGCGACCCTTCCTTCAGCAAATCAGCCGGGGCCAGATTAATCGTGATGCGTTTGGGCGGCAGGGCCAATCCCATGGCCGAAAGCGCAGATCGCACCCGTTCACGGGCCTCGGACACCGCCTTGTCGGGCAGGCCAACGACAGTAAAGGCCGGAAGGCCACTTGCCATTTGCACCTGAACATCAACAGGGATCGTTTCAATCCCGGCAAAGGCAACTGTGGTAACCCGCGCTGTCAATTTGCCTGACCCCCCATAACCCCAAGTTGCATTACTTTGACGGGAAACCGGGGGCAAGGCAACATATCGTTTACGGGCAATCACTTGGCGTTCCGTTTAAGCCCGTAAATACCATGCTGCTATGTCAGGGTCCGTTCATTAAGAGAACACAATGATATCAAACGCTGGCAACGCCAACCCCTGTCAGGTCGGCAGATTGGTCGCATGGCTCAAATTGGCTTATGCCGGTTGTAGGCCGGATGTTCCCACCCGGGTCTGACGCAGATCGCGCCCCGGTGACACATTGAAAAGGCGGCTATATTCGCGGGTAAACTGCGGCACGCTTTCATAACCGACTGCATAAGCGGCATCGGCGATTGCCGTGCCTTCGGCCATCATTCTTCGCCGTGCCTCGATCAGGCGAAGCTGCTTTTGGAATTGCAGGGGCGAAAGCGTCGTTGCCGCACGGAAATGCTGGTGAAATGACGAAATGCTCATGCCTGCGGCCTCGGCAAGTTCATTCACCCGAAGGGTCTCGGCAAATTGCGCACGAATCAGCGCCACCGCGCGACTGATACGCTGGGCATGGCTGTCTGCGGTTCCCAGCCTGCGGATCGCAGTGCCATGTGACCCTGACAGCATCCAGTAATGCATTTCACGAAGCAGGCCATCACCAAGGACCGAAATCGCCCCGGACCGGTTCAGAAACTGCATCAATCGGGTTGCCACATCTTCGACATGGGGATCAAATCGCTCGACAGAGATCGGCCCGCCTTGCCCGTGCGGAAGGCCGATGGCCGCCGCAATATCGGCAATCATCGCCAGATCAAGTTCAAGAATCAGCGCGTAATAGGGCGCCGCAACGCTTGCCTTGGAAATCTGGCTGACGGTCGGCACGTCTGCAGAAATCAAAAGCGCATCGCCCGGACCAAGATCAAATGTCTCCGCCCCCATTGTCACCAATTTGCGCCCCTGAAGCACCATCGCAACAAGTGGCCGGTTGATCGCCACCTGAAGCGCACCGGGATAGAGAACCCGCACCATCGAAAGGCCGGGCACCGGTGTTTGGGCCACACCGGACTGGTCTACATGCGCATCGGCATAGCGCCGAACAAGATCAAACAGGGTTTGCACCATAAGCCTTTCACTGCTCACACGGGTCTTTTGGACAAGTCGATTGGATTAATAGGTAAGCATATGACCCAATATTGCAATTCGTTTTCCATCATTTGGACAAACAGGCAAAATTCATAGACAGACAGGCAACAACTACCATCAAGACAGGGGTAGGTTTGCGGCATCGATAAACCTGAAAGGAAACATCATGTCGAAAATTTCCATGATCACCGGTGCCAACCGCGGACTTGGCCGCAACGCCGCCATCAGCATTGCCAAGGCGGGTAATGATGTCATCGTCACCTATCGCGGCAACGAAGCGCAGGCCCAGGAAGTCGTCGAAGAAATCCGTGCCCTTGGCCAAAAGGCCGTTGCGCTGCAACTTGATGTCACCAAAATCTCGACCTTCCCGGCCTTTGTTGCCACCCTGAAAAAGGCCCTGACCGAAGTCTTCGGACGCGACAGTTTTGATCATCTGATCAACAATGCCGGCCACGGCGAAATGACACCGTTCGCCGAAACCACTGAACAAGAGTTCGACTCCCTGTTTGATGTCCATGTCAAAGGCGTGTTCTTCCTGGTCCAGGCGGTTTTGCCGATACTTGCCGATAACGGACGCATTATTACCTATTCTTCGGGGCTGACACGCGTGTCCTTCCCGGGCTTTTCCGCCTATTCCGCGGCAAAGGGTGCGATTGAAATTCTGACGGTCTATCTGGCCAAGGAACTCGGCGAACGTGGCATCACGGCCAATTGCGTTGCCCCGGGCGCGATCGAGACCGACTTCCTTGGCGGTGCAGTCCGCGATACCCCCGCCTATAACGAGGCCTTTGCCAGCATGACCGCCCTTGGCCGGGTCGGTTTGCCCGATGATATCGGTCCGATGGTTGCAAGCCTGCTGCGTGATGACAATCGCTGGGTCACAGCCCAGCGAATCGAGGTTTCAGGCGGTCAAACGATCTGATCCCACTCACGTATCCAGCTCTTAATTCCCCTGAACCGGGGCGATTAAAACAAACAACCCGGCACATCAGTCCGCGTGCCGGGTTGTTTACGTGATCTGATAAGCGCAAGCATAAAAACATTTCGCTTTAACAACTAACTGATTTCTCAGAGATCTCCCCGATCCACCAGACCGCCAAGTTTGGTGCGGGTGGGCACCTATGCCGGTTCCATGTCGGTATTGACCATCCAGGGCGTGCCGAACTTGTCAGTCACCAGACCAAAGCCCTTTGACCAAAACGTTTCTTCGAACGGCATGATCACTGTGCCACCCACCGCAAGCCCGTCGAAATACGCACGCGCCTTTTCGGCAGTCGGGGCATGAATGGAAATGTTCATGCCTTTCATCGCCTCGAAATGTTCGGATGGGCTGTCAGACGCCATAATGTTCCAGCCGTCACCGACAAGGCAGGCATGGGCCATTTTGTCGGCCATGGCGGGCATTTCTTCGGCCATCGGGGTTTCACCATAAGACATGGTGATAAGCTCACCCCCCAGAACAGACTGATAAAACTCCATTGCCGGGCGGCAATTACCATCAAAATTCAAATAGCTGATCACTTTCATCGGGGCTTCCTTTGTAAGATTGCGTTGATGGGCACGGCTTATGGCTCAAGCCCGAACTGGGCTTGGCCATTTTCAAAATCAAACGGCACGGAAAAATGCTCGTGCGCGATGCGCCATTGGCCGTCGCGCTTTTCAAGCTGAGTGCTTGAACGCATCCAGCTTGAATGTTCGGTACCATCCGGATCGCGCATGCCACAGCGGATCAGGAAATGCGCAACACCAAGATGGCCTGAGACGCGAATGCTTGGTGTCTGCATCTCGACAATCATGTCGGCGTCCTTGGGCAGGCACTTTTCCCAATGGGCGCGGTAATCGGCGGCGCCATTGAATTGCAGTGGTCCAACCGCGTCATAGGAACAGATATCGGGGTGATAAAGCGCCATGATCGCATCGATATCCTTGCTGCGATTGGCATTCGCCCAACGATCAAACAGATCGGCAATCGCCTGGCGATCCTTGGCTTGTTTTTCTGACATCAGACATATCCTTGCGTTGGTGGTGCGAGGGGTTTGGCTTCATGAGTGCTCAGGCCTGATCAGCCATCGGCGACCGCACGTTCAAGTGCCGCGATATCGATCTTTTGCATGGTCATCATTGCGGTTGCCGCGCGTGCGGCGATGGCCGGGTTCGGGTCGCTCATCAATTCAATCAGGCGCGTCGGGGTGATTTGCCAACACACGCCAAACCGGTCTTTGACCCAGCCACAATCGCGTGGCTGCCCGCCGTCGGACAGACAATCCCAGTAATAATCGACCTCTGCCTGATCCTTGCAGTCGACGACAAACGAAACGGCTTCGGTAAACTTGAAATCTGTGGGGAAGTTGAACGCGGTAAAGCTTTGCCCAAATAGTTCAAAGCCAATGGTCAGAACACGTCCCTCCGGGCCGGGACCGGCCGCACTTGCACGCATGACTTTGCCGATTTTGGCATCGGCAAATACCGAAACATAGAAATTCACGGCTTCTTCAGCGGTTTGATCAAACCATAAAAAAGGACTGATCTTCTGCATGGGGCATTCTCCTTGCCAGGCAGAACGGATTTAACGCGGTGACGGTCAAAACGGGCGATTTATCAGCATTTTCTTGTTTTCCCATTTGACAAATACGTTGATATCAACATAATTTATCCATGTCAAAAAAAGATTTCAACCATAGCGATCAGATCGTCCCCTATGCCGACACCATAATGGTAAGGGACTCGTGCCTTTGCCTGCATGTCCGGCGTGCCGCACGCACCGTCGCAAGGCGGTTTGATGACGCCTTTCGCCCCCTTGATCTGACAAGCGGACAATATTCACTTTTGATGTCATTAAACCGGCCATATCCGCCGCATATGAAAGATGTCGCCGACCTGCTGGCGATGGATCGCACCACCCTGACGGCCAATCTCAAACCGCTTGAACGGCGTGGACTGATTGAGATTACACCCGACCCCAAAGACAAGCGTGGCCGCCTGCTGGCTTTGACCAAGGACGGCTTACACCTTCTCAGTCGCGCCTTCCCGATCTGGCAGGAAACCCAACAACAGCTGGAAAATCAGGTCGCCAACACGGATCCAAAGCAGCTTCTGGCAGCGTTAATCAACCTGTCCCAGGAACCCGGCAACTAAGCCGGGCTTTGGCAATGCCAAGCGGGATTAGCCGATCTCAAGCCGGAACTTTTGAAAGCAGGCCCCGTCATGGGAAACCGTTCCTTCGAACACGGCACCAAGGCGCCTTAACGCGGCGAGTTTGGTGCGGGTCGGCGGCAACAGGAATGTCACCGACGAAATACGCGGATCGGATCGGGCAAATTCAAGCGCCTTGTGCGTGATCGCCATGCCAAGCCCGAAACATTCAGGCCGCAGCACCAGCCCATAATCCCAATCATCGCCTTCTTTCTGAAACCCGCCCCAGCCGACATAGGTGCCATCATAAAAGATCGCCCAATGTCCCAGGCCATCGCGCTGCCAATAAGCCTTCTTGGCCGCCATGAACCGAGCGACGTCATCCTCATCCCACGGACCGTTTAGCAACGGCATATGCTCCGCCATTCGCGGATCGGACATATGGGCAATCAGGGTTGCGGGCGCGATATCGTCAAGCGAACCAAACGAAATCGCATCAGATCGGGTTGTCATCGGGCAAGACCAAACTCAGGCAAAGAAAAAGGCGCAAGAACAATCGGTTCATAGCGCCCTTCATCGGCCACTTTGTCAATCAAGCCCACCGGCATCGGCCATCACATTTGCGCTAGCGGCCTAGTCCGAGGTTTCGTCATCCGTTTCGCGCGGCGGAAGGAATTCCTTGCGGCACGGCACGGCAACCTCATCAACCACGGTCCAGCCGAAATTACGGAACTTGCCGAAACTGGCCTTTTTCATGGTGATGCCGCTTTCCTTGTGCTTGCGCACTTCCTTGGGGTCTTCGCCCTCAATCCGTTCAGCGCGGACCCAGGCGCGTTCACGCATGGCTTTGGTAATGGTCGGTTCGGTCATCGGCTTTTCGCAATTCAATCTTCAAAAGGCGGCGATAGCATGTCTGGCGGCGTTTGTCGCAGGTAATCGTTGGATTTGCTGATCAATCACCATCGTGGGGCAGGTGGAAGGTGGTCTCGGTAAAGGATTCACGTTCTGACATGATCGCCATCCAGTCGCGCACCCGCACCGGGATATCAAACCGCCGGTCCGGCCAACGGAAATCAATGTAATAAAGTGCAATCAGCACCGACCAGGTGCCAAGATGTGGCTCCTCGGTGCGAAGCGCCGGAAGGCCATCGAGGATCGCCTCGATGCCAGATGTAATCGCCTGCGCCTGTCTTTCCATTACGTCTTCGGAACGATCACCGTCTTCGCGTTGGGAGTCGGCATAAAGCCGGGCGGTTGCCGCCATCATGCCATCCGCCAATCCCTGCCATTTAAGGGCGCTTAAGCGGGCCGGGCCGCTTTCGGGGATCACACCCTTTGAAATGCCCTGGGATTTGGCAAGCTGATCAAGATAGTCGCAGATCACGGCAGATTCAAAAACCGCCATGCCGTCTTCAAGGATCAGGGTCGGCACTTTTGCAAGCGGGTTATGGGCACGCAGCGCCTCATCCGTCCACGGATCAATCAGGATCTCGCTGATCTGTTTTTCCAGACCCAACTCGCGCAAGACAACGCGCACCTTGCGCGAAAAGGGTGAAGTTGGCGCGTAATAAAGCTGCATCATGATCCAAAGCCCCTTGCCATTGGCACATTTCCGTCGGTTACGCTTCGCGTTCAAACGCGCAAATCCGGCGTCCAGCCAATTCCTTCGAGATGCCATTTGGCATGCCAGTTGGTGTCTTTACGTAACAGTGTAAGGTAATTTCGCGCCGCACAATAGGTACCTTTGCGTTCCGGCAGCGGTTTTAACTCTGTCGGCCGACCCGGAAGCGGGTTCTCCCCGATCCATGCCAGAAGGCCTAAAACCCTGGCAAAGGTGGGGGGTGGTGCGGTGTGCGAAATGCCCGATGCCACCAGTTGATGGATGGTTTTACCCCGTGTTTCAAAGGTGCCCCGGGTTGCGACATGGATTTCCCCCGATAACAGGGTGATCTCGTGATCATGCTCGTTGGCGATTTCTTCGATCAGTTCAAGGAAACGGCACCATTCGCGCCGGTGCCAGCGGCTTTGCCACTGATCGCGCAGGTCATCCTCGTATTTCTGGGCACGGGGGGAAAGATGCAACACCATCTCGATCAATGATAATCTCGGCCCGATCACCGGCACACTCGACATCAGAAGAATACGATTGCCATCCGGCACGGTTTTGAGCATCTCGGGCAAATCGCGCCAGCCATGGCCGCCCATCACGTCATTTGGTGTCCGTTCGGATCGCAAATCAGGCGCAACAATACTGACGCCCGGAAAATCGGTGCGCCAGCCAAGGCTTATGCCATCGCGATCCTTGACCATATCGGGCAAATCATCGGGTGTGCAGCCAAGCTGCATCAGGCAAAAGGCTTCGCGTGCGCAGGCAAACATGCCCTTGGCAACGGCACTGCCCTGAAACCACTTCTTGTGACTGCCCCAGCCATCAAAAATGTCATGGTCATCCCACATCATAAGCGACGGCACGCGCGCCAGCATGTGGCGGATCTGCGGTTGGCCATAAATCGCCAGATAATGATCAAGATAGAACTTCAAAACAGCATCGCGCATGACATCGGAAAAGGCGGTTGCCAACCGTTCGCTGCGCCCGGCCTTGTCCCAGGCAATGATATCCTCGTGGCATTCCCAGACGCCGTCGGCGTAAATCTGATCGCCACCATGCAGCAAAAGCGAAAAGGCCTGTTTTGCATGTTCTTTGCCCAAATCCGACCAAAGCGCATTGCGGTCTTCAAGCGGCCGGTCCAGATCGCCGTCTTCCTGACCATTGCACGATACAAACCCGATGCGAAGATCACTCCCAAGATCGGTGCATACTTCGTATGTTTCGTTTCCGAAACTATATGACGCGGCCCGGTTTGACGGCAGCTCAAAATCAAACCGCCAATAGCTTCGGCCAAACAGCGTTGCAAGCTTCGAGGGCGCAATGACATCACGGCCATTTGCCTTCAATTCCGGGATTTCTGCATCATCATCGGCAACCACAAGGGCGGCGATTTTTGCCGTCTTGGCATCAGCACCCCGGGCAAACAGGAACGGCCCATAAAGATCCTGATCGGTGATTTTTGTCGCCTCGGAGCTGGTCATGCGCTGTTACTACCTGCCAAAATGATGTGAACTTGACCCTTGAAACATACGTTTGATCGCCGCGTTAGTTCCAGCTTAGCGGAACCGGACGGCGACGGCATCGTCAAAGTCACACAACAGGCCGACATAAAAAAGGCAAGCAGCATGAGGGACTTGTCGCTATCATCAACGGGTTAACCGCAAAAATTGGAGAAACCCAGTGACTGCACAGCGCCCCAAAGCCATTCCCACCGTTCAGGTCGATGACGATGCCGTCAAGGTGACCGAATGGCACTTCCCGCCCGGCTCCGAAACCGGTGATCATGTTCACGGCATGGATTATGTCGTCGTCCCGATGACAACCGGCACCCTGACCATTGTGAACGATGACGGCACAACGTTTCCGTCCGACATGACCGCCGGGAAATCCTATGCCCGCAAGACCGGCGTGTCCCATAACGTGATCAACAACAATGACTTCGCCATCACCTTTGTCGAGGTCGAGGTCAAGGCGCGCTGATCAAAGCCCGCTTCAAGCCCCACAAAATCACCCAACAAAAAGGGCAGGTGATGATCACCTGCCCTTTTTAGCTTCACCGAAATGGGGAGCTCGGCCTAGCCAAGCCGCGTTTCAATCGCATCCCAGATCAGGCTTTCCAGTTTGGAGCCGTCAAAGCGGTTGATCTCCTGCAGACCAGTCGGCGAGGTGACGTTGATTTCCGTCATGTAATCGCCAATCACGTCGATCCCGACAAAGATCAGATCGCGTTTCTTAAGCTCCGGCCCGATGCGATCGCAAATCTCGCGTTCGCGCGGAGTCAGCATCGATTTCTCGGCCACACCACCGACATGCATGTTCGAACGTGCTTCACCCTCGGCCGGAACGCGGTTGATCGCGCCCACCGGTTCGCCGTCAACCAGAATGATGCGTTTGTCGCCCTTGCGCACGTCAGGCAAATAGGCCTGCACCATCAACGGTTCCCGCGACTGTGCAGCAAACAGTTCCAACAGGGAATTGAGGTTCTCGTCACCGGGTTTAAGGTGGAACACGCCCGCCCCGCCATTGCCAAACAGCGGCTTGACGATGATGTCCTTGAACTCTTCGCGGAATTCCTTGATGCGGGCTGCCGACCGCGTGATCAGGGTCGGCGGCATCAGATCTGGGAACTCGGTGACAAAGATCTTTTCCGGCGCATTACGGACATGGCCCGGATGGTTGACCACAAAGGTTTCCGGGTGGATCGCCTCAAGCAGATGGCTTGCGGTGATATAGTTCATGTCAAACGGCGGGTCCTGACGCATCAGGATCACATCGGTTTCGCGCGCCAGATCAATCACCCGTGCTTCGCCCAGATCATGGTGGTTGCCATGTTCGTAGCGCAACGTCATCGGGCGGACTTCCGCCTTGATCCGGCCCCGGTCATAGAACATGTCATCGGGATGATAGTGCAAAAGGTCATATCCCCGCGCCTGGGCTTCAAGGCCCATGACAAAGGTCGAATCCCCCTTGATGTCGATGCTCTCGATCGGGTCCATCTGGATGGCGACGATACGGCTCATTAAACGTGTTCTCCTGCTTGCCGGTGGTCAAACAACCTGCAATTAAGGCTCAAAACGGCCAATTAAGGTCATTTGCGGGCATGGCTTGACCCGGCTGGCCTTCCCGGCCAAATGATGCGATATGTTACTCGCAGTGAGTGGTTACTATTTGGCACGATTTTTATCATCCGCCATTCACCTTCTGCAATCGCCATGATTGCGATCAACGAATTGTTACGAACACCGGTAAGACACATGACCCGTTTGAACCAAGAACCGAAGACTCGCTGGAAATTGTTTGGCAAGAAAGGCCGCGCCGTTCTCGCGGCAAGTGTCATTGCGTCCGCCATCGGTCTTGGTGCGCTCACCAGTCTGACCCTGTTGCCAAGCACAGCCCACGCGCAAGCAAGCGATCAGATCACGCCTGAGATGATCGAAAAGATCGAAAACTATCTGGCCGGGATCACGACGCTCAAGGCCGAGTTCGTTCAGATTTCATCGGATGGCGGTGCGGCCGAGGGCGATCTTTATATGGAACGCCCGGGCAAGATGCGGTTTGAATATAACCCGCCAGCCCAGATCCTGCTGGTCTCGACCGGTCATGATTTCATCTATTATGACAAGGAAATCAACGCGCCGACCTATTTCGACATTGATGAAACCCCGGCCGGTATCATCCTGGCGGAAAACATCTCGCTGACCGACAAGGTCAAGATTGTCGATTATCGTCGCACGGCCGAAACTGTCCGCGTTGAACTGGTGCGCAAATCCGATCCGGGTGCCGGAAGTGTAACCCTGGTGTTTACCGAAAAGCCGATGCAGCTGCGTCAGTGGAGCGTCAAGGACCCGACCGGGGTCGAAACCACGGTCACCCTGTTCAATACCGAAGAGGGCATGCAGCTTGACCCGGAACTGTTCAAATTTGAACGCATCTGGCCAAATCAGCGCAACTAGCCCAAAAAAATTTCCCATCCGATTTTGATGTCTTTGAACCGCCCGTAAACCGGTGCCGGATCAAGAATATTTTCTGATTCAACTGCTTGGCCAAGTGGTGAATGTAATTGTGATTTCGTAACGAAATCACCGCGGATTGGAATCAGGGAAAAGTTTCAAAATTTGTCGGCTTTTTCGGGCCCAAACCCATGGCACGGACGCACTGTGCTTCCTATATGTGAGTCTGTCACAAGGTTCCCCTAAACGACGGGAACCCGGTGTGAGGAAAAGGTCTCCCCTACCTTTCCTCACGCTCCAGATTATCGGAGCGCTGGCGTCCGGTTCTCCCCCCTGGCCGGACGCCTTTTTTTTGCCTGATGCCTGCGATAGATGTCGCATTCTTGGGAAATCTGCAAAGCCACCCCCTGATTTCACAGGCTGTTAATTTTAATTGCCTACTAAACTAATGCATGATTCCCTTGCGGATATATTCCGCACACTCGACACATGACAGGACAGGACCGACATCTTCCATGATCAATGACTTTCTGAAATCCGTTGCGCAGTTTTCCGACCCGCGTTTTCGCAAAGTTGTGCTGATCGGTGTTGCCGGTGCACTGGCAACCATTGTCGGGTTGTGGGTCCTGATCTGGTTCGGCCTGAATTCCATCACCTTCTTTACCGATGGTGGCTGGCTTGAAACCGCCGTCGACTGGCTTCTGGGCATCGGTCTGACCCTTCTTGTGCTGTTGCTGTTTCCCGCGGCCACGGTCCTGATCTCGAGCCTTCTGCTCGATCAGATTGCCGACGCGGTCGAAGACAAGCACTATCCGACCCTGCCCGATACCCGTCCGCAGCCGATTATTGATGCGCTGATCAGCGGTCTTAAATTCGCCCTGACGGCTTTGGCACTTAACATTCTGATTTTGCCGCTTCTTCTGGCCGGACCGCTCTATGTCATCGCGTTTTACGGGATGAATGGCTATCTTTTGTCGCGTGAATATTTTGAACTGGTTGCCGCACGCCGCTATGATGCGCGAACGGTTGAGGCCATTCGCAAAAGCCGCCAGAAAAAGCTTTGGATTGCCGGGGTCGGTTTGACCTTCCTGATGACCATTCCCTTGGTCAATCTGGTCGCGCCGATCATCGCCACCGCCTTTATGGTCCACTATTCTGTGCGTCTTGGCACCTATGTGCCCGAGACCGCCTGACCGGTAACCGCAAGGCCGATACACCTAGACCAACATCGAAACTGCAACTCTAAGGATCTGGTCATCCCATGTTTGGAAAGAAAAAAGCCAACAAAACAGTCGACAGAAGTGCGACTTCGTCAGATACATCTCGCCTGGATGGATCAGACAAGCTTTCCGGGACGATGACCTCGGCCTCTGATGCTGTATCTGACAAAGCCAGCGAAACCCGCACGTTCGAAAAAACAGAAAAACGAACAGAGCCGCGGCTCTTCACCCAACCGCGCACAAAGGATGAACCGCAAATGTCCAGCAAACCGCATTCCACCAACTTCCGCCCGGAAATCCCGAAGCGCCCGCTTGAAATCCCGACCCGCGGCAGTTCCGGTCGCCCGGGAGGATCGGGTAGCCACTCCTCCGAGGGCAAGAAACTGACAGTTGGTCGTGACATCACGCTTAAAGGTGAAATCGGTTCCTGTGACGTTCTGGTCGTCGAAGGCGTTGTCGAAGCCCAGATCAAGGAATGCTCGCGCCTCGAAGTTTCCGAAGGCGGCAGCTTCATCGGTTCTGCCCAGGTGGATGAAGCCGAAATCAGCGGCAAGTTCGAAGGTGAACTGACGGCTGGCCGTGTGGTTGTCGTCCACTCGGCTGAAATCAGTGGCAAGATCACCTATGGTGCGCTTCAGATTGAAAATGGTGCCCGCATCAAGGGCGAGCTGGAATATGTCGAAGGTGCTGACACCGGTATAAGCCGCGGCGGCAGCACCGGCGCAATCACCATCCCGCGCAAATCTGACGATTCCTGATTTTTAGCGCGCATGATTGCTCTGACCCAAACCTCACCCCGAACAGACGTCACCCGTCCATTCGGGGTGATTTTGCTTCTGGCGCTCATTGCCATGGGTCTTTCGGCCTGTGGTGGCGGGTCGTCAGTGCCACCGGGTTCGACAAACACCAATTACGGCGAGCTTAATACCAAGGGCAACGTCACCACGACCCAGCCCGAAGCCCGCAGGCGCCCGGAAAATTCAAGATCACGCACCACAACGGCCGCCATCCCGTTCAAGCCGGTGCCCAACGCATCGCTCAAGGGTCTGTCAGAACCGGAAGTCGAGGCCAAAATCGGCGAACCGGAAATGATCCGCGGCGAAGGTGACATCCGCGTCTGGCAATACAGATCCGATCAATGTTCGTTTGATGCCTTCTTTGCCCCGGCAACCGAAGGTGCCCCCCGTGAACTCCGTCACATGCTTGCGCGCATGCGGCGCGGAAATCAGCCGATCACGGTTCAGGATTGTCTGGATCAGGTGGTCAAAAAGAATCTCGCACGCGGCTGACACCTGCCGATCAATTTTAGTGGTGTGACAACGGCTTACCGGCAATCCCGCCAATAAGGGCATCACCAGCCATGGCTGGCGTCCGGCGCCATCCACAGAATAATTTGTAAAATTTGCCTGTTCGCACCCGGTTGGACGCATTCCTTGGTTTAATCTTTACCTTTTGGCGGCAATCTCGGAAAACGAACCTCATAAATTTGCCATATCCTTTGGATTTTATGCGTCCTAACGTGGTCCGGTCGGACCGATCCCGAAACTTCAGACACGATACGCGACCTCATGAAAAAACACGCCCATCGTCTCGTCAGAAATTCGTTTGCCGCCGCTCTTGGCACGGTTGCCTGTCTGCTTGCGCTTGGTTTTGCGACCAACGTGGCACAGGCCCAGAACTCCCCGCAGCTGATTGATGTTTACGGCAAGTGGGAAGCCTACACCTATTCCGAGGATGGCCAGAAAGTCTGCTATATGGGCAGCCAGCCGACCTCGGCCAAAGGCGACTATACCCAGCGTGGCAAAATCTATGTCATGGTCACCCATCGCCCGGCACTCAAGCTGCTCAATGAAGTCAGCTTCATCACCGGCTATACCTACAAGTCGGGCAGCGAGGTCGATCTTCGAATCGATTCCAAAAGTTTCAAGCTGTTCACCCATGATGACTCCGCCTGGGCGGTAAACAGCGAAGAAGACCGCAAACTGGTCAGCGCGATGAAAGCCGGATCGAACATGGTTGTGGTTGGCTATTCGTCACGCGATACCAAGACCACCGATACCTATTCGCTGTCGGGCTTTACCAACGCCTATAATGCGATTTCAAAGGCCTGCAACACCAAGCCGGTCAACTGATCCATATCTGATCACACCGGTTGGTGGGGCCTTCACAGACTGCTTTGCAACCGTGATTGCAGTGCTGTGATAGCTGCAATGTGAAATTTATCGTTTCTAAATCGACCCGGCCCCGCTATATGCGGGGCCAAGCATTTTTGCATCATTTCTGGTATAGTCCCGCTGACGCCAGAACAAGACGGCCAAAAACCGTCTGGCAAACCCACACTACGCAAAAGAGAGAGCCCGGGATGACCGACGTCCTGACCGAAAACGCACCCCAGACCGATGCCCCTGCCAAGCAGGATGGGCCGTCGCTGTCCGACTTCGTTTCGCGCGCCGCCAATGGGCAGGCTGCCGACGGGCGTCGTGATCTGGTTGGCATCACCCGCGAAGAACTGACCGAACTCATGGCTGGCATGGGCGAAAGCAAGTTCCGCGTCAAACAGCTTTGGAACTGGATTTATAACCGCGGTGTCACCGACATCGAGGACATGACCAACATTTCCAAAAAGCTGCGCGATCGCCTGGCTCAGGATTTCTATGTCGGGCGTCCGGTTCTGACAGCCGATCAGAAAAGCACCGACGACACCCACAAATGGCTGATGAAGTTCCATGACGGCAACGAGGCCGAGACGGTCTATATCCCCGATCGCAACGAAGATCGCGGTGCTGTCTGCATTTCATCGCAGGTTGGCTGCACGCTGACGTGTAAATTCTGCCATACCGGCACCCAGCTTCTGGTGCGTAACCTGACACCGGGCGAAATCGTCAGCCAGTTCATGGTCGCACGCGACAGCTACGGCGAATGGCCGACCCCGGCCAATGGCATCCGCCGTCTGTCGAACATCGTCATGATGGGCATGGGAGAGCCGCTGTTTAACTATGAAAACGTTCGCGATGCCCTGCGCATTGCCATGGACGGCGAAGGTATTTCGATCTCGCGTCGCCGGATCACGCTGTCGACCTCGGGCGTGGTGCCGGAAATCGTGCGCTGTGGCGAAGACCTTGGCGTTGGTCTGGCGATCTCGCTGCATGCGCCTGATGATGATCTGCGCAACGAAATCATGCCGATCAACAAGAAATACCCGCTGAAAGAACTGATGGATGCGTGCCGGAACTATCCGGGCATGTCTAATGCCCGTCCGATCACCATGGAATATGTCATGCTGAAAGGCGTGAACGACAAACCGGAACATGCCCGTGCGCTGGCCAAACTGGTCAAAGGCGTTCACTGCAAGTTCAACCTGATCCCGTTCAACAAATGGCCGGGTTCGGATTACGAATGCACGCCGACCAACGATATCAAGAAGTTCGCGCAAATCCTGCTTGATAACGGCTACGAAGCGCCGATCCGCTGGCCGCGCGGTCGCGATATTCTGGCCGCCTGTGGCCAGCTCAAATCCGAAAGCCAGCGTCAGCGCAAATCACGCGTCGGCAGCACCGGTGACGCAGGTGGTTGCGGCAAATCGGATGCCGGCAACGAAGGCATCGTTGCCGCCCAGTAAGTCTGGCACCATTGCAATTCAGATCAACACCGGATGGCCTTGCTGTCCGGTGTTTTTCTTTGCGCTGTCCCTGTTTCAGGTCCATGCGCCGAAATATCCAAAAATACGCAATTTAGATCGTCGGTTTGATCTTAATTATAAGATAATCCGACGTAATCTAGTTCAGATCCAGCGTAATTCCGGCTTCTTGTCCGATCCCTTGTCAGGCGTATGGATGTCATCAACATTGACACTTATGGCGAGAATACCGCCAAGGCCGCCTTCGGTCATTTCCGACAATCGAATTCCAATCCAGTCCTGATCAAGGCCGCGGACATAGGTGTCGCGCGCCGCCAGATCGGTGAAATCAATGGTGATGGCGTGGGTAAATCCCTGACTAAGGCCGCTTCCGGTCATCTTTGCCCCGCCGCAAAAAGCCAACGCGCCCGGCACTGAAAAGGCAACTTTTTCAAGTTCGCCGATCATGGTGTCGATGTCGCTTTGCGCGATGTGGCTTGGGATCTGCAGCAACACAATATGACGGATCATGAAGTGCCCCCTGTCTGAGTATCCGCATCCTGCCAGCTTGCCGGATCGATGCTGTTGGGCAACAGGACATATTTCCGGCCCTGCCGGTTCATATGACCGGCATAAAGGGCCGCGTCCTCGCCCGGGCCAAAGAAGATGTCACCGCGCACCGGCCCGCGAATGGCCCCGCCGGTATCCTGGGCCACCATCAGGCGGCGGAATGTACGGTCCGCATTCATCGGATCGCTGGTTTCAAGCCAGACCGGAACCCCCATGGCGTGGAACCTGCGATCCACGGCCAATGACCGACCCGGTTCCAACGGCACCCCTTGCGATCCCAGCGGCCCCGCTTCGGGGTCATTCGGATCAACCTTAAGCGGCTGGAAAAACACGTAGGATGCGTTGGTATTCATCACCGCATCAGCTTCGCCCGGATTGTCATGCAGCCATTTACGGATTGATTGCAGCGATACGGTTTCACGCGTCAGCACCCCGCGCGCAATCAGTTCGCGCCCGATGGCAAAGTAAGGATGGCCGTTGGTCGCGGCATAACCCACCCGAAGCACACTTTCATCGGGCAGTACTACCCGACCAGACCCCTGAATTTGCAGGAAAAAGGCATCCACAGCGTCATCGACCCACACCAGTTCAAGATCGCGGTCCGATAACGCCCCTTCCTCGATCGCTTCGCGGTCGTAATAGGGTTTGATTGCATCACCCGCGATCCGCCCGACCAGCTTGGTGCCTTTCAGATCCTCGCGGAAATCGCCAAGATCGATCGAGACCATGTCATTGGGCTTAAGATAAAGCGGCGTCTGATTCGCCCCGCCACGGGTCAGCTGGCCTTGCAATTCCGGCTCGTAATAGCCGGTAAAAAGGCCCTCGGCCGTATCGCGATTGCCACTGAGATAGGGTCTGAAACCACTTTCAAAGAACGCACGTGCGTCTTCCTTGCGAAGGCTTTCAACATCAAGCGAAACCGCAGTTTCGCAACGATCACGCCACTGGCCAATCGTGCCCATGCGCGGATCAGGCCCGACGGGTTTGTCATCACTGCGTCTTAGCATCGCCTGGCACGACCGGGCAAAGGCCCGCACGGTGCCGCGCATATCGTCGGTCTGCCAGCCATCAAGATCGGCAAACGTCGCCGGGCGCAGGGTCAATTTGTCTTCCACCTCGGCCGGGGGTTCGATCTGTCCGGTGATTTGTGGCCAAAACATCCAGATCAGGGCGGCAGCCGCACCGACCAGAACAGAAACAAGGGACAGGCTGCGCGATAAAACCAGTCGTCTTTTCAAGATGGAAACCCGTATTTAGCCAATTCGAACGTCACCGTTTTTTCAACGGTTCTACGAAAACCCGATTTTGCCCCTGACATGCTTAACAAGCCGATAATTGCGCGGGCTCGTTACCATGCGGACATGAAAAAAGGCGACCCGGTTTATCGGATCGCCTTTGATATGTTTGGTCTTTGCGAAACCCGCGTTAATCGGCGGTTTCTTCTTCCGGGGTTTCGGTCGCAACCAGCTGCCAGTTCGGATCGCGGCTTTCGATGTTGCGCGCGAATGTCCAAAGGTCTTCGGCCTCGACCACCTTGTTGGGGTCGCCATCCACAACATCGCCCTCGGCATTGCGAATGACCGAGACTTCCTCGGACACGAACTTGACCGTGACATAGGCGGTGCGGCCTTCAAGGCTGGCGTCATGGATGGACGCGCTCTTGATACCGACCAGGGTGGTTTCCTCGTGCTCGCCCTTTTCAGCGCGGGCATCGATTGCAGCGGCAAAGTTCTTGTAAACCTCGGCCGAAAGCAACGGGTTCAGGCCATCCTTGTCGCCCTTGGCAAAGTATTCGACGATCATTTCGAACGCCATGCGCGCGCCATTCAGGAAGTCCTGCTGGGTGAAGTTCGGATCGTGCTTCTGGATCTCCTGCAGGGTTGCAAACGTGCCCGAAGGAACATCTGCCGCATCCTGATCGTTACCGGAGTCCGGCAGGCGATAAACATTATCGGTCTGAGCTGCGGCGTCTTTCTGGCCTTCATTGTCATGAGTCTGACGGCCAAAGATATCGGACGGCCCCTGCTTTTCATTGCCGGTGCGACGGCCAAGCACGCCACGCAAACGCAGCACAAGGAAAACCGCAATCAGAGCGAATAAGAATATATCGAAATACTGCAAGACGGTCTCGTGATCCTAATGGTTTCAAACTGGTTGTCTGTATATCACAACCGTGGTGGAGAGATGGTATGAACTTAACCAAATGCAAGGGCAACTGCCGATTACCCGGCAAGATGTGATCATCTTCACCCTTCACCGGTGCGATATGCGCCGGGGCAAGGCCAAGATGACGATCTGCCGCATTTTTGTCGCGTTGTCACATTAGCGTTCCCACCAACTAATCAACGAACTTAAGTGTGCAGATTAATGAGAAATCGCTGAAAACCAAGTTGTTTTCTGCAATAGTTTCAGCAAGACGTCAGCTTTGGCCGTAAAATGCATGTGATAATACGACATTTGCGGCGCATACAGGCAATCCATCGCCAGTAAACGGAGAAACAATGGGCTTTTACTTTCTCGCGATATTCGTCGCCATGCCAATCATCGAAATCGCGGTCTTCATTCAGGCCGGCGAACTGATCGGGCTATGGCCGACCATTGGCGTGGTTGTTCTGACAGCCATCATCGGCACGTCCCTGATGCGTGCCCAGGGGTTGCAAACCCTGGCCAAGGCGCAAAGCCAGATGGATCAGGGCGAAATGCCCATTGGGGCCCTGTTTGACGGCATCTGCATTCTGATCGCCGGTGTGTTGCTTCTGACCCCGGGCTTTGTCACCGACACCTTCGGCTTCCTGTTGCTTGTCCCGCCGCTGCGCCAGCTGATCGGGGCCAAGGTCATCATGAAGCTGGTCCAGTCGGGCAATATCCGGACAAACTTCCGCGGTGCGACCTATTCCAGCGGCGCGCAAGGCGGGCCAAACGGGCGCGGACCGACTGGACCCGGCGGACATGGCGCCGGTGGACCTCGCGGATCACGGCCGCGCGGGGCCGGGCCGATCATTGATGGCGATTTCGAAGATGTCAGCCCGAATGACCCGTCAAACGACACCGATCGCAGCAACGATCCGGGCGACAATCCCGAAACACCGCGCAATTTGCCCCCGCGTGACGAGACGCGCTGAATTCATACGAAAATCACAAAATCAGAAGGTTGACCGACACCCCCGGTCAGCCTTCTTTGAGTCAAAGGCCTTTGTCCGCAATAAGGACAACCAAACCCCCGGAAATACGGGCTTTGATAAGGGCTTTGACCCGCTCTGATTGGCTTGCCCGTGCACGCCAGACGTGCTAGGCCAACAAGTCCAATTTATCTGCCGCAACGGGGCGGCGTCAGTAATAAGCATTTCAGCCAAGGCAAAGCCTTCAAGCCGAAAGCTTTTTTCTGATCAAGACGAAATGACCTCTAAGGGAGCTAGACTTTAATGGCCGAGAATACCACCGGTGCAGAAGGCGCAGCAGAACAGAAGCAGCAGCCGGCCGCAAATCCGATCACGATCCACACCCAGTACATCAAGGATCTGTCGTTCGAAAACCCGAACGCACCGGAAAGCGTTGCCCTGCAGCAGCAGCCGAAAATCAATATCGACGTTGATGTTGAGGCCCGCACCACCCAGGACCAGAAACTTCACGAAGTCACCATCAAGATCAACGTCAAAGCCGACGTTGGCGACAAGGTGGCCTTCATTGCCGAACTGCAGTATGGCTGCGTTGTGACGCTGAATGTTTCTGACGAACACCGCCTGCCGGTTCTGATGATCGAAGTTCCGCGTCTGCTGTTCCCCTATGTCCGCAAGATCGTCGCAGACCTGACCGCAGACGGTGGCTTCCCGCCGCTGATGATGCAGCAGATTGATTTTGCTGATCTTTTCCGCAAAAAATTCGCATCCAAGATGGAAGGTCAGCCGGCCGGCAACGCCTGATTGACCCCATCCATCGGATTTTGGTTCGATACCAAAACGATAACACAACAAAGGCCGCCAGTTTGGCGGCCTTTTTATTTTAAAATCGAAACGTTTTCGCTGATGGGCCGTCAAACAGAGCCGATCAGAAGGGACGTGCGATCACCATGAAGACGACAATGATCATCAGGATCGTCGGTACTTCATTGAAAATACGATAGAATTTCTGCGATTTCGTATTGGCATCCGCTTCAAACGCCCGGCGGTAACGCGCCATCATCATGTGCGCGATGGTCATCAGAACCACACACAGCAGTTTGACGTGGAACCAGCCTTCGGTCATGACACCGGCCGCATGGATCAGATAGCCGCCAAAAATCCAGGTCGCGATCATTGCCGGGTTCATGATGGCCCGCAAAAGACGGCGTTCCATCACCTTGAACTTCTCGCTGGCTTCCGATCCCGGTTCCACTTCACAGTGATAGACATAAAGTCTGGGCAGATAAAGAAGACCCGCCATCCAGGCGATCACGCTGATGACATGCAGGGATTTGATAATGCTGTAGCTATCCATCTCTCTCTTCTCTGGATGTGACGGTCAGGGTCGGCAGGTTTAAGCCCGCGCAAGCGGGAATTTTTTGAATTTTCCCGACCATAACAGCAATCAGGCCGATCCAAAAACAGAACCGGCCCGATTGGCGTTATAACTGTGATCTAAAACGCGACGCGCTTTTGGCCAATTCAGGCCCCGGCAGGTCTCAAAGAGGGCTGCTTGGCGACCGCACAGGAATGTTCATCCGGGCACCACCAGCCACGTGTTTCGACCGTGTAGTCATCCGGGCCTTTTTCATCGAGCTCGTCCTGGGTTTGTTTTACAACCGAAACAAGTCCGGCAATAAACTTCGGATGGGAACAGACGGTGCGCACGCGCTCATAGATCGGCACGTGTTTTTCATGCGCCAGTTCGCCATATTCGATATCAAGCTCGACCAAGGTTTCCGAATGCTCGGTGACAAAGGCAATCGGCACCACGACGATGCCCTTGTTTTCCTTGCCGGCGCGTTCAATCTCGTCCTCGGTCGATGGGCCAATCCATTCCATCGGGCCGACCCGGCTTTGATAACAAACGTTCCAGTCCAATCCTTCGATCGCCATTTTCTCGACCACGGCGGCCGATGTTTTTTCGATCTGCGACTGATAGGGATCACCGCGCTTGGTAATCACGGCTTTGGGCACGCCATGGGCGGAAAACAGGATGCGTGGCTTATCAATGCCGAGTTCGGTGGCCTTGGCCAGCGCGCGCTCATAGCCCGCCTTGATCATCTCGGCCGAGGCCTCAACAAAGCCCGGATTGGTCGGATAGCAGCATGCCGTTTTGATCGGGGATGTCAGGCCAACCTTGGCACAGGCCCGTTTCCAGTCCTTGACCGACGATCCGCTGGTGGTGGTTGAAAACTGCGGATAAAGCGGAAGCAGGATCTGTTCGTCCGCCCCCCATACCTTGACATCGGCCGCGGTATCATCGGCAAACGGTTTCCAATAGCGCATGGCAATAAAGCAACGGTTTTCATAGCCGTCATCTTCGGCATTGAGCGCAATCTGAAGCGCATCTGCCTGTTCCTGGGTCAGTTCCAGAAGCGGCGATTTACCGCCAATATGATCATAAATCTCGCGCGCAATCGGGGCGCGGCGACGCGAAATCAGCTTGGCCAACAAAAAGCGGAACGGATTGGGCAGGCTGATGATCGCCGGATCGTTAAACAGGTTGAACAGAAACGGCTCAACAGCTGCCGGACTGTCCGGCCCCCCCAGATTGAAAAGAACAATGGCGCGTTTCTTGCGCGTCGTCTCGGACATTTGGCTATCCTTCATGTCAGATCGTGTCTGGACCGGTTCCCGACAAACCGGGAATGATGTAAACCCGTCGCGCTCCGGCGCCTATTTTGGTCAAACCGGACCCAAGCGCAACAGGCAACGCCCATCATACGCATTGAATTTTTCAATCGATTTGATTGATTTCAAAAATCACAAAATAAAATGCAGCAATTGCCGACATTTACCCTTTGTAATCCCGAATGAAGTCCACCAGCTGGCCAACATGTTCCGGCGGGGTTTCCGGCGTGATGCCATGGCCAAGGTTGAAGATGAACGGCCCCTTGCCCAGCGTATCAAGGATGCGTTTGGTTTCATCAAACATCGGATCACCCCCGGTGATCAGCAACATCGGATCCAGATTGCCCTGCACGGGCCCCAGTTTCTGAAGGTTTTCCGCCACCCAGTCGAGTTTCACCCCGCTATCAAGGCCAACTGCGGTCACACCGGTTTTCTGTTTGAAATCGACCAGATGCAAGCCACAGCCACGCGGGAAGCCGATTATCGGCAGATCCGGGTGCACGGCGCGCAAATTGGCAACGATCTGTTTGGTCGGCTCGATCACCCAGCGATTAAAGCCGGTCTCGGACAGAACCCCGCCCCAGGTTTCAAACAGCTGAATGCATTCTGCGCCTGCCTCAACCTGCTTCAGAAGGTACTGCGTGGTCGCCTCGACCAGAATGTCGATCAGTTTGGCAAAACCATCCGGATCGCCATAGGCAAAGCGGCGGATATTCGGGAAATCCTTGGAACCCTTGCCCTCGACCATGTAGGTCGCAACGGTCCAGGGCGCACCGGCAAAGCCGATCAGTGCTGTACTGGATGGAATGGCGTGTGAAAGCTTTGAAACCGTCTCATAGATCGGACCAAGCGTGTCATGAATGCCATCAACTGAAAGCTTGCCAAGGCCTGAAGCATCGCGGATGGCCTCAAGCTGTGGGCCTTCTCCCTGCTTGAAGGCCAAATGCTGTCCAAGTGCCTGCGGTATAACGAGGATATCGGAGAACAATATCGCCGCATCGAAGTCAAAGCGCCGCAGCGGCTGGAGCGTAACTTCGCAAGCAAGATCAGGATTATAGCAAAGATCAAGGAAAGAGCCTGCTTCTGCGCGGGTTGCGCGGTATTCTGGCAAATAGCGGCCAGCTTGGCGCATCAGCCAGATCGGCGGTACCGGCAAGGTTTCACCGGCAAGGGCACGCAAGAAGGTCTTTTGGGTGTTAGGCATCTGGTTTCCTGTTTCTCTTCCCGATCGCTTTTTTGATCTTTGGCCTGACACGTGGCGTTCGGCCACCCGTCAGAACCGGCTTTGTTATTTCGTGAAATGTGCCCTGGGGCCTTTGCCAAGACGTTTTCCACGTTCTGCCTAACAAAACCTTATTTAATAAAAAAGGATGTTGTTTGTGAGTGGTTCCCTGTGGATAACAGGGATTAAATTTCACGCACAGTTTATTCACATTCCGACTCGGGAAAAATGATTCATCTCAAGCGGCCTTGGGGAAAACTGTGTACGACTCCGAACGACTCCCGGACTCTGCCTTGGGAAAAGACGTTTTTGAATAATGGGGATAAGGTGAATAAGTCTGGTTTTTGCAGTCTTATCCCTGTTATTACGGGAAAAATTTGGCACTTATCCCGCTCGGGACAGAGCACTTGAGAAACTTTGTATGAGCGGGAGGATAATTCCTGTGGAAAAAATCGGGCCGGAGTCGCACCCGTTATCCACATTTATCCACAGGGCCGACTCCGATCTGCTAACTTCGGGTTCCGATAAAACTCTTATCCATCCGGTTAGTGATCGGTATTTTGAACAGCCGTAACGTTGTTTGAATAAAGTTAGAAAAATCGTTTGGTCGGCAAAAAGTGGATAAGATTTCGCTTGGGTCGCCAAAAATTGACCAAAGAAACGGACAGGCATGGTCGGGACGGACAAAATTTTCCATCTTCATCTGGTCTCGGATTCAACCGGGGAAACCGTTGATGGCATTGCGCGCGCCTGTGTTGCGCAATTTCCCGATGTGCGTGCCCATGAACATGTCTGGTCGCTGATCCGGACCGATGCCCAGCTGGCGCGTGTCTTGGCCGATATCGAACGCAATCCCGGCATCGTTCTTTACACCGTCTTTGACAGCGACATCCGCCGCAAGCTCGAAGAAGGCTGTCGCCGCCTGCAGGTCCCGCACAGCCACGTGCTTGATAACACGGTGACCATGATGGCCGGGTATCTCGGCCAGCAATCGCACGGCCGGACCGGCGCGCTCCATAAAATGGACGAGGAATATTTCAACCGGATCGAGGCGATCGATTACACCCTGACCCATGATGATGGCCAATCGGGCTGGGATCTGGAAGATGCTGATGTGGTGATTGTCGGTGTGTCGCGCACGTCCAAAACCCCGACATCGGTTTATCTGGCCAATCGCGGCATCAAGACCGCCAATATTCCCTTTGTGCCGGGCTGCCCGTTGCCGCCGGAACTTGATCAGCTCAAAAAGCCGCTGGTGGTTGGCCTGATCAAGGATGTTGATCAGCTGGTCTCGATCCGTAAAAACCGCCTGCGCCAGATCGAACGCGGTGAGGGCGGCGATTACGTTGACCCGGTTGCAGTCCGCGACGAAGTTCATCAGGCACGGCGATACTTTACCGAACGCGGCTGGAAGATCATTAATGTGACCCGCCGGTCCATCGAAGAAACCGCCGCCATTATTTTATCGACCATGTATGACCGCCGCGGTCATTAAGCTGCACCAACAGGATAAACATATGCCCAGCACCCATCGTCTTATTCTCGCATCAAGCAGCAAGGCCCGCCATGCCATGCTGACCAATGCTGGTGTCAATTGCGAAGCCGTCGCCTCGATGATTGACGAGGACGGCTATAAACAGGCGATGAAGGCCGAGGGTGCGACGGCGGCCGAGGCCGCGGAAACCCTGGCCGAAATGAAGGCGCTGCGCATGTATCGCCAACAACCCGATGCGATTGTGATTGCCGCTGATCAGATGCTGGAATGCAATGGCATCTGGTTTGACAAGCCGATGGACCGTGACAATACCCGGGCACAGCTTCTGGCTCTGCGGGGCAAAAGTCACAAGCTGGTCTCGGCCGCTGTTATATATAAGGAAGGCTCGCGCATCTGGGGCACGATTGATACCGCCCATCTGACCGTGCGCAACTTCACCGATGAATGGCTCGAAGAATATCTCGATGCCGCCGGCGAAGAGATTTATCACTGTGTGGGCGGCTATCAGCTTGAAGGCCTTGGTGCGCAGCTGTTTACCGAGGTGCGCGGCGATTACTTTACCGTGCTGGGCATGCCGCTTTTGCCGCTGATTGGCTTCTTGCGCGATCACGGTGTTCTCAAGGCATAATCACAAAAACGCATCAAAACCCCATCTGGCAGGAAACAGCACGCAATGACCTCGCGAAATCCTTATCGCACCCTATCGGGCACATCGCGCCTTGCCGGCGTGATGGGCTGGCCGGTATCGCATTCGAAATCGCCGCGCCTGCATGGCTATTGGCTGGCGAAATACGGCATTGATGGCTGTTATATGCCACTGCCCGTGGAGCCGGAAAACTTTCAGGCCGCCTTGATTTCCTTGCGCAATCTGGGCTTTTCCGGGGTCAATGTCACCATTCCGCAAAAGGAAATGGCGATGCCCGAATGTGATGAACTGTCTGATCGTGCGCGCCGCATCGGCGCGGTCAATACCGTGACCTTCGCCAAGGATGGGCGTCTTTTGGGCGATAATACCGACGGATTTGGCTTCCTTGAAAACCTGCGCCAGGAAGCACCTGATATCGCTTTTGCCAGCGGTCCGGCGGTGGTGCTTGGGGCAGGCGGGGCGTGCCGTGCGGTTCTGGTCGCCTTGCTGGATGAAGGTTGCCCGGAAATTCGTCTGGCCAACCGGACCCGCAAACGCGCCGAAGACGTCGCGGCCGAAATCAAGGACCCGCGGATCAAGGTGATTGACTGGCCGGTTGCACCTGATGCCCTTGAGGACGCGTCGCTTGTCGTCAATACCACAAGCCTTGGCATGGTCGGCCAGCCCAAGCTTGAGATCGATCTGTCCGGTTTGCCACAAACCGCCCTTGTCACTGATATTGTCTATGCGCCGCTGATGACGGATTTGCTGGTTCAGGCCAAAGCCCGCGGCAATCCGATTGTCGATGGGCTTGGCATGTTGCTCCATCAGGCACGACCGGGTTTCCATCGCTGGTTCGGGATTGATCCTGAAGTCACCCAGGAACTGCGCGATTTCGTTCTTTCGCCTGATTAAGATCTGAATGGTAATCTTATTATGAAAATTCTTGGGTTAACCGGCTCTATCGGCATGGGCAAGTCAACCGCGGCGGCGATGTTTCGTCACCTTGGTGTGCCGGTCCATGATGCCGATGCCACGACCCACGAATTGATGGCGCCAGATGGCCTCGCCTTTGATCCGATCGCCAGGGCCTTTCCCGATGTGATCGTTAATGGCCGGATTGATCGACAGGCATTGGGCAAGATCGCCTTTTCCAATCCGGATGTTCTAAAAACGCTTGAAACCATCCTGCATCCGCTGGTGCGCGCAGCTGAAAACCGGTTCCTTGCCGCCCAACGTCGTTTGGGGCGCAAGCTGGTTGTTCTCGACATCCCGCTTTTATATGAAACATCCGGTGAAAAGCGCTGTGATCATGTTGCGGTTGTATCGGCCCCGGGGTTCATACAACGCCAGCGTGTTCTTTCGCGAGAAGGGATGACGGAGACAAAATTTTCCGCCATTCTGTCCAAACAGATGCCAGATATCGAAAAGCGAAAGCGCGCTGATTTCATCATCCCGACCGGGTTGGGGCGTGCCGTCACTTTTCAATATATTCAGGGTATTATCGACCAACTCAGTTGATGACTGGATAACGACTACATGCGTGAGATTGTTCTTGATACCGAGACCACCGGCCTTGATCCCTATGCTGACCACAGACTGGTTGAAATCGGCTGTATCGAACTGATCAATCACATGCCCACCGGGCGGCAGTATCACCAGTATATCAATCCGCAGCGCCCGATGCCCAAGGAGGCATTCGACGTTCACGGTTTGGGCGATGAGTTCCTCAAAGACCAGCCGGTCTTTGCCGAGGTCGCTGATGAGTTCATCGAATTCATTGGCGAAGATTCGGTTCTGGTCATTCACAATGCCAGCTTCGACATGAAGTTCCTCAATGCGGAGCTTGAATGGCTCAATAAGCCGCGCATTGCCATGGAACGCGCCCTTGATACCGTTCAGATGGCGCGCAAGAAATTCCCTGGATCCCCGGTCAGCCTCGACGCGCTGTGTCGTCGGTTCAAGATCGATAACTCCAACCGTACCCTTCACGGAGCCCTGCTTGACTCCGATCTTCTTGCCCAGGTCTATCTGGAACTTCTGGGTGGCCGTCAGCACGGCCTGTCGCTTGATCCCAATGCGCTAAACGGTGATCAGGATGAAGATAACGGCGGGCGTCGGGTTCTGGGCCCGCGGGGCAACCGGCTGGAACCAAGGCCGCATGTGATCAGCGACGAAGAACTTGCTGCTCACCGCGCCTATATCGAGGCCAAAGTCAAAGACGCGCTCTGGCTTATAAAGCAAGAGGCATAAGATGGGAAAACAGCGGTGTCCATCATTGCGGTTTTCCGAACTTACAGTTTCTCAATACGCCAATCGCCTCCTTGCGATGCTGGTTTTGGTCTGTGCGCTGATCACGGCTTTAGGTAATCTTCGCGCCCAGACACTCACTGACGAAAAAGCTCCAGAAAACTCCACGTTTGATGGCACCTACATCATCCATCTGTCTGAAAGTACGCGGGTTCAGTCATCGGGCCGGCCGGAGCCAGGCTACTTCGATACGCTTGCCATCGAACTGTTTACCAAGGCCGGTTTGGCTGTTGAAATCGTGCCGCAGATGCCCTGGAAACGTCAGATGGAGCTGGCCGGACGTGAAGTCGGCCACGTAATTTACCCCACCACCCGAATTGATTATCGCGAAGATGTCTTCCAGTGGGTGGGTCCGGTCAGCCGGACCTTCTGGAACCTGTTTGGCTTTGTCGATACCGGTTGGTCGGACATGGCGTTTGACACACTTTTGCGCGATGCCCGGATCGGGGTTCTGATGGGATCGGCGCGTGAAGGATATCTTCGTGATCGCGGCGCCAAACAACTGGTTATGGTGCCGCGGGAAGAACTTCTTTTGCCGATGATGATGGCTGATCGCGTCGATCTGATTGCCATCGGCGGCAATATCCTGCGCCATTATCTTGATAAGGTCCGTGCCGAATATCCCGAAGTCAGCATTCCTGATGTGACTGGTTTCAAGCCCTATCGCACCTGTTATCTCTATATCGCGATCAGTGGTGATGTACCGCAAAGCGACATCACAAGGCTGCAAACCCAGCTTGATCGCTTCAAGACCGACGGATTTTTTGTTGAAAACCGCCGGATGCACGGGCTTTCGACCAATCTTGACAGTGCATTTCTCAAGGCGATGCTTGATCTTGATAATAACGGGGTCACCTGTGTCGATTTGACCGACATCGATACCTGAAACAAAACCCCGTCGGGTCACCTTTCCCGGTCTGGCCTGCTTTTCCTGCAAACATATTGTTGCGGCGAAGGCGAAATGCGCGACGGGCGCGGTTGCGCGAAAAGCAATGACACGGCAATATGCCGCGAACATTCCTTTGGGTGACCGGGCTGTTGCAAACAGGTGATATCGTATGGACGATAAAGCCTCGCGTATATGGACCGCGCCGCTTGCATATTGTCTTGGTCGATGAGTCAGAAGAAACCAAATAAGCGACGCCGCACCGTCACGGATGACGAAAAGACCCTGTGGGAGGTCTTTACCCGTGACGTCAAACCTTTGCGCAAGAAAAGGCGCAAGGCCGGCGATGACGTGGTCGCGTCTGATGATGACATCCACACCAGTGACACCGCAATTACCTTGCCCGATAATCTTGGCGAAAAACTTGAACAGTCCGAACAAAGCCGGGCGGCGCGCAATCTGCCCTCGGCCCGCCATGCTGACCGTGGCCCAAAGATCAAAAAACAGAACCTTTCCGAACTGAAACCCGGTGTCACCGACGGGATTGATCGATCGACTGCCAACAAATTCCAAAAGGGCAAGATGTCGATCGACGGGCGCATTGACCTGCATGGCATGACCCAGGAAGTCGCCCATAATGCGCTCAATGCCTTTATCGAGGATAGCTGGCGGGCCGGAAAACGTTGCGTTCTCGTAATCACTGGCAAGGGATCGCGCGCTGATGAATATGGCCGCACAGGTCTTTTGCGCGAACGCACCCCGCAATGGCTGAGTGCGCCAAACCTGCGCAATCGCATTCTTGCCATCCATCAGGCCCAGATTCAGCACGGTGGCGCCGGGGCCTTTTATGTCTTGTTGAAACGGAGACGCCCGTGACACCTTTTGGCAATCGCATCCGGGAACTCCGTGCGCGCAACAACGTGACGCTGACCGATATGGCAACCGCCTTGCAGCTGTCACCGGCCTATCTGTCCGCGCTTGAACACGGTCATCGCGGGCGGCCCAGCCCCGGCCTGGTGCAGCAAATCTGCGGTTATTTCAATCTGGTCTGGGACGAGGTCGATGACGTCAAACGTCTGGCCCAGCTCTCGCACCCGAAAATCACCGTCGATACCGCCGGACTGGAACCCCAGGCCACCGAACTGGCCAACCTGCTGTCGGAACGCATCGCCGGCCTGAGCGAGGATCAGCTCAACCGGATGCTTGAAATTGTGCGCGAACAGCATCGCTCTTCGTGAAACAGGATTTCCTGAACGCCTTTTAAGTTGAAACGTAACCATTGAATTTAATCCAAGGGTTACAATATCCAAATGTGCCGCGCTGATTATTTTGCGCCGCACAAAGTCCAGGCGCGTCACCAGACCAACAATAAAAGGCAATTGATACGATATCGTATCAATATAAAACCTGCGCGCCCCGGGAGTTGGAAGAACGCATATTTGGCGGCCTCGCATTCCACAATGCACGGGGCTTTACATGTTTGCGAATATTCAGATTGGCAAGAAACTTGCGATTTCTCTGATCCCACCTTTGTTGGGACTTGTTGTTCTGTCCGGCGTCATTATTTCCGACCGTTATCGGGAAATGGATGAACTTGGCAAAATTGGTGGCTTGACCGAACTTGCGGTTCAGATCGGCGCAACCGTGCACGAATTGCAAAAGGAACGCGGCGCATCGGCGGGCTTTATCGGCTCCAAAGGTGAACAGTTCGGACCACAACTTGCCGATCAGCGCAACTTGTCGGATGCCCGCATTCAGTCTTTGCGCAATGCGTTAAACGATTTTGATCTTTCCGCCTATCACCCGGGTCTGGCAGAGCAGGTTGGCGTCTTTGTTGGGCTGCTTGATACCGTGCCCCAAACACGTGCCAAGGTCTATGCGCTGGATATAGAACTTGGCGAGGCGGTTCGGTTCTATACCTCGATCATTTCCGGCATGCTCTCGACCGTCAATGTCATGAGCACAATCAGCAACGATCCCGAACTTGTCCGCTCGATCGCGGCCTTTAATGATTTCATGCAGGCCAAGGAACGTGGCGGGCTTGAGCGCGCCACAGGTGCGGCCGGGTTTGGCATGGGCAAGTTTGAACCCAACCTTTATCGTCGATTTGTCGAACTGATTACGCTGCAAAACGCTTATCTCTCTGTGTTCGAGGAAATGGCCGCACCAGAGATCAGGGAATTTTACGACCGCGCGATGCAGGACCCGGCGGTTGCGGCGGTCAACAAGTTGCGTGATGTGGCGCTCAGTTACCCGGTAACCGGAACCACCAATGGCATTGCGGGGACGGACTGGTTTGCGACCATCACGGTAAAGATTAATATTTACAAGATGATAGAAGACCATATTGCCCAAAGCCTGGTCACCCTCTCGGCGCAAAAGCTCTCTGAAGCGCAGCTTTATTTTTATGGCACATTGGCCGGTTTGCTGATCATTATCGCACTTGCATGCACATTGGTTGTCATCGTTGGTCGCGATATTTCTGCGCCGATCCGTGCCATGACCAAAACCATGAGTGATCTGACCGCAGGTGACCTATCGGTCAAGGTATCCGGGGCTGCGCGCGGGGATGAGGTCGGGGCCATGGCCCGATCGGTGCAGTTTTTCCGCGACAGCCTTGTCGAGAATAGGGAAATGGCCGCCCAAAGTGAAAAGGAACAGGCCGCCCGATTTGCCCGTGCTGAAAAAGTCAGCCGGCTGGCCGAACGGTTTGAGGCCAGGATCAACGCCTTGCTGGGTGATATCGGCCAGTCGACTGATGGTTTGCGCACCACGTCTTCAAACATGACATCAGCCATCGACGAGACCCGCGACAAGGCCCGCCTGGTGGCAGATGATGCCAAATCAGCGTCCGAAAATGTGTCGGCGGTTTCCTCGGCAACCGAACAGCTGGCCAATTCGATCCTTGAGATTTCCCGGCAGATTTCTGCGTCGTCGGATAATGCGACCGCCGCCGCCGACGAGGCGCGTGAGGCCGAAGTCATTGCAACTGCGCTGAAAGAAGGTGCTGAAAAGATCGGCGAGGTGATTGGCCTGATCCGCGATATTGCCGAACAGACCAATCTTTTGGCGCTTAATGCGACAATCGAAGCCGCCCGAGCTGGCGAGGCGGGCAAGGGATTTGCCGTCGTCGCCAACGAGGTCAAAAACCTTGCGACCCAGACATCGCGCGCAACCGACGAAATTTCCGAGCAGATGGGCAATCTGCAGGACGCGACAGAACGCGCGGTTGATGCCTTTTCGCGGATTGGCGAAAAAATCGGCCAGATTGACGCGACCTCGTCCTCATTGGCAGCCGCGGTCAATGAACAGGAAGCCGCAACCTCGGAAATTGCCAATAATATTGATCGCGCGTCGCAAGGCACGACCGAGGTTTCGGGCAATGTTGCCGGTATCCGCGAAGCAACCGACAATGCCGGCGAGGCCGCCGATCACGTTATCGTCGCCTGTGATCAGGTTGCCAATGTCGCGACCAGCCTGCGCAAGGAAGTGGCCGATTTCCTTGCGTCCGTGCGCGAGGCCCAGACAGTTTGATGCAAAAGCACCGATGACAAAGGACACGGGATTCTGGCTCAAACCCGGCATGGGCGAGCGGAATGCGGTCGGTTAGCGGGGGCGAGATGTGATATTTTCGTATCAATGGCTGTAAAATTGCCCGGTTCTTTCGAATCACGGTTTGACTATTGCGATTTTCAAGGGTATCAATCGGGGGTGTTTCGATCCAGAAACATGAAAAGACCTGCCTTTCTTGCAACTCCAAGGTTTCGAACCGTCCGCACGCCCCAGCAAAAGCCTGAGCGCCTTGCCTGACGGTCAACCGCACATTCTCTTTTCTATCTCCATAAAATCTTCGCCCTTTCGGCAACCACAGATCATTAAACGCACATATGCATCTTCAGGACCTTAAAAAGAAATCTCCGACCGAGCTGCTTGCTCTGTCTGATGAACTCGAAATCGAAAACGCCAGCACGCTCCGCAAGCAGGAGCTGATGTTCGCGATCCTCAAGCAGTTGGCCGAGAACGACCACGCCATCTTTGGCGAAGGCGTTCTTGAAGTTCTGCCCGATGGTTTCGGCTTCCTGCGCAGCCCCGAGGCAAACTACCTTGCCGGCCCTGACGACATTTATGTCAGTCCGAGCCAGGTGCGGCGTTTTAGCTTGCGAACCGGCGACACCGTTGAAGGCCAGATCCGCTCCCCGAAAGAAGGCGAACGGTATTTCGCCCTGCTCAAGGTTGATAAGGTCAATTTCGATGCGCCGGAAAAAGTCCGTCAGCGCGTTAATTTCGATAACCTGACCCCGCTCTATCCTGATGAGCCGCTCAAGATGGAGCGTCAATCCGATCAGGAAGGTGCGAACAAGGACACCACCAACCGCGTGATCGAACTGGTTTCGCCGCTTGGTAAAGGTCAGCGTGCCCTGATCGTCGCACCGCCGCGCACCGGTAAAACCGTGATGCTGCAAAACATTGCGCACGCGATCGAAGAAAACCACCCGGAAGCCTATCTGATCGTTCTTCTGATTGACGAACGCCCGGAAGAAGTGACCGACATGGACCGTTCGGTGAAGGGCGAAGTCATTTCCTCGACCTTCGATGAACCGGCCCAGCGTCACGTTCAGGTCACCGAAATGGTTCTGGAAAAGGCCAAACGTCTGGTCGAACACAAGCATGATGTTGTCATCCTGCTGGACTCGATCACCCGTCTGGCGCGTGCTTACAACACTGTTGTGCCGAGCTCGGGCAAGGTCCTGACCGGTGGTGTTGATGCCAACGCGCTGCAGCGTCCGAAACGTTTCTTCGGTGCGGCCCGTAACATCGAAGAGGGTGGCTCTCTGACCATCATCGCAACCGCCCTGATCGATACCGGTTCGCGTATGGACGAGGTCATCTTTGAAGAATTCAAGGGGACCGGTAACTCCGAGCTTATCCTCGATCGCAAACTGTCTGACAAACGTATCTTCCCGGCGATTGATATCCTCAAATCGGGTACCCGTAAGGAAGAGCTTCTGGTCGACAAGAGCGTTCTGTCCAAGATGTGGGTCTTGCGTCGTATCCTCAACCCGATGGGTCCGCAGGACGCGATGGAATTCCTGCTTGGCAAGCTCAAGGGCACCAAGAACAACGACGACTTCTTCGATTCCATGAACGGCTAAAGCCGCGCGGGCCTGATGGGCCCGGTCTACTGGATCGTAAAAAACAAACGGGACCCTCTGTGGTCCCGTTTTTTATTTCAATATCGAAATAACCGTTAAACAACCTCTATCCAAGGGCAAGTGTCACCTCTGCCAAGCCGCTCCCCAGTTTCTGCCGATCCACACGGGCATCACCTGGCTCGATGGAAAAATTGTCGTCGCTCAGATGAATGCCGATATGATGCGTGCCGTAATTGAGCGTAATCGCCAATGTGTTGGCAGCCGTGATCTCGCACACCACTGTTTCACCGGCCTCGATCCGGTTGGGTGGGGCGCTTTGCCAGCCATCCTTGGGGGCAAGGGCACTCAGATGCAGCGGGGTCTCAGCGTTTTCATTCCACAAGGTCAGTTTCAGGCGCATTTCCTGTGACATTTTCGGCGTCTCCCGCTTGATGGTAGAAAAATCAGTCTATCCTGTTTGCCGCTGTTTTTCACGGCTCTGCATGATTTTCATCGGGCGGAACGGATCAAGGCTTGAAACCGCGCAAAAGCCGTGGGACTCTGGGCAGACCCGTTCACGATCATATCGCGCTTTATGCAGCTTCTACTCAAATCCGTCGATTTCGCCGCCCGTGCCCATCGCGACCAGCGTCGCAAAGGTGCTGCACAGGAACCCTATATCAATCATCCGATCGAGGTTTCCCGCCTGATTGTCGAATGCGAACCGGGGACGGACGAGGATATTCTCTGTGCCGCCGTTTTGCATGACGTGATCGAGGATTGCGGCGCGACGCGCGATGAAATTGCCGCCTGTTTTAACGACATCATTGCCGACATTGTGCTCGAAGTCAGTGATGACAAGGCCCTGCCAAGGGACGAGCGCAAGGCAAAGCAGATCGAAACCGCGCCAAGCCTGACCAATGGTGCCAAGCTTGTGCGACTGGCCGATAAGGTCGCCAATGTCGGTGCGATGCTGACCGACACACCGGTTGGCTGGGATGAAAGGCAGATCCTGGCCTATGTCGACTGGGCCGAAGCTGTCATTGCCCCGTGCCGCGAAGTGAGCGAGGGCCTTTCAGAGCGCTTTGACGCGATTGCGCGTGATGTGCGGATTTTCCATCAGAACGAACTGAAAGAGGCAGGGAAATAACCCTGCCTCAATCCGGAAATCTATCGATGTATCAAGGCGTTGAATGCCGTGATCAGACGGTAAAGACGATCGACCCGTTGGTTTTGCGGCTTTCAAGGTCGTCATGCGCCTTGGCAGCATCGGCAAGCGGGTAGGTCGCGGTGATATCAATCGTGACAATGCCTGATTTCAAAACATCAAACAGCTCATTTGCACTGGCCAGAAGCTCTTCGCGGGTGGCGTTGTACTGGAAAATGCTCGGGCGGGTCAGGAAATAGGCCCCCGGGGCAAGCTGGGCCAGCGATACCGGCGGCACCGCACCGGATGACTGACCAAAACTCACCATCATGCCAAGTCGTTTGAGGCATTTAAGCGAATCCTCGAACGTGTCCTTACCGACCGAATCGTAAACAACTTCAACGCCTTGGCCATTGGTGATTTCCTTGACCCGCTCGGAGACGACCTCGTCGCGATAAAGGATCGGATAATCACAGCCCTTGGCCTTGGCGATTTCGGCCTTTTCCTTGGACCCGACTGTGCCGATCACGGTCGCCCCCAGATGCTTGGCCCACTGACACACAATCTGACCAACCCCGCCAGCCGCCGCGTGGATCAGGATGGTGTCGCCCTTTTTGACGTTATAGGTCCGGCGCAGAAGATATTGCGCGGTCATGCCCTGAAGCATGGCGGCTGCGGCCAGCTCAAAGCTGACATCATCAGGGATATTCACCAGTCCCTTGGCCGGCATCACGCGTGCTTCGGCATAGGCACCAAGTGGCTGTGCGGCATAGGCCACGCGATCGCCCACGGCCAGATCCGTCACACCGGGACCAACTTCCTCAATGATACCAGCACCCTCAAGACCAAGGCCGGACGGCATGCTCGGTGCCGGATAAACGCCGGAGCGGAAATAAATATCGATATAGTTCAGGCCAACGGCCTTTTGCGCCAGGCGGACTTCGCCTTCGCCCGGGCTGCCGATGTCGACGTCTTCAAATTTCAGGACATCACTGCCGCCGGTCTCGTAAAATCGGAATGCTTTGGTCATGGAAGACCTCCCATCTTTGCGTTTTCCAACGCCTGTTTCGTTAATGGGAGGAGTGTAGGTTAATCGCGATTGCTTTGCAGCACAGGATTGGAAGAATTCCATCCGAAACGACGTGATTAATCAATCCGATCGGGCAACCCTTTGCCGTTGTTCCACCAGCGATTGGGGTTGTCACTTTGCGGATTGTAGGCGGCGCGACTTGCCCAGTCCTCACGGACAAAGATCACCGGTTCCTCGTAGTGATGCGCATAGATGATCGCGTCCATGACTTTGGCGAGCGCCTTCTGGTCGCGATCAATCGAGATTTTGAGCTCGACCATCGGGTAGGTCTCAGTCGAACCGGCCGCAAATCCGTCAACATGTGTTGTGGTGGTCGATCCCGGTTCTGGCTGCGCGGTTTCTTTTCCCACTGCGGAAATGCTCGCATTGCGCTGATACCGCCCAAAGCCAAGCGGATGGACCTTCATAACTTCGTCAAGAATGCGATCCGTATCTTCGGGCAATGTCTGCACCTCGATGGTGAAAACCGGCACAAGTGTCCCGGATTTGGCGGTGTATCCTTGCAGGCTGTCCATCATGGCTCTCCAGTTGTTCACTTTATGTTCTATGCAACTGCACGGATTAATGCAATAGTGAACAGACTAAAAGCCCAATGCCCATAACTCGGATTGCCCCATGTCAGTTATCAGCCACATCACCCTCGGGACCAATGACAAGGCCCGCTCAGCGAAGTTTTACGACGCCGTTCTTGGTACGCTGAGCTTCGAGCGATTGCCAAAACCGCCTGAAAAGCCGCTGGCTTATGAGCGGGATGGACAGATGCCAACCATTTACATCTACAGCCCGGCAGATGGACGCCCGGCAACCTGGGGCAATGGTACTCATATCGCGTTTCAGGCAGATCAACGTGACATGGTAGATGCCTTTCACGCAGCGGCGCTCAAATACGGTGGCATGGATGAAGGCGAACCTGGCCTGCGCGCGCATTACGGGCCAAACTATTATGCCGCCTATGTCCGAGATCCGGATGGCAACAAGCTGCAAGCAGTTTGCTATGCTAGTGAATAGCTGGTTTGAGTTCGTGAAATGTCCTAATTTTCTGCCGTTTAATGTCTGTGAAAGGATATTGTCGGAATATTTGTTTCTGCTTGGGGATTCAAATCAGATCTTCTATGGACTATATTCCACAAGGAAGAAGGTGGAGGTGTGTCTATGCAACTACTAGACAGAAACCAACAGAAAGCTGTCATGAAGCTATTGGCGATTGCTGACGGTGATATTGCGTTGGTTGAAGAAGCCCTTTCGGAATGCCGGAAACACGGGAAAGGTGATTATTCTGTGTTCACCTTTGCTGAAGTGAAGCAGAAAATTTCTGAACTCAAGAATCAACGCGAACGCCACAGAGAACCGGCCTGATTTATAAAGGCAAGCTATGCTATGACCTTGACCCTCGTCACACTGGTATTTCTGATTCTCATCATGCCAGGAATGGGTTTCAGGTTTAGCCTTTATCATGGTGGCAGGATTACGAGAAATGTTTCCCCGTCAGGATCTCTCTCAAACATTGCACTTGTTATCGTTACTGCGATTTTTGCACATGCAATAACGATTATCTTGCTCGTGATTTGGGAAACTCTATTTGATCCTGTTTGGCTGAACAGTAGTCGGGAGGCTGTCAGGAGTTTTCTGGAAGCTTTCTGGGACCACGCTCTTCCAGTACCATTTTGGGAACTTCGTACGTTCGTTTTCTTTATGCTTGGTTATGTGCTGTGCGCGACCTTGATTGGAACAGCATGTGGCTATGTGTTTATCCGTGCGATTGATCTGGGACATCTTCGCTTGAAGGCTTTTCACGGTGCCTTGTTTGATCACATAGTGGGCCCTGAATCCCCAACCGTTTTGGCCCATGTGCTAACAAAAGTGGAACATAACGGCCGCATTTTGATGTATCGCGGATTTGTCAAAGAAGTTGGTTTGGAAAAAGGTCGCAAGATCGCTTACATCGTACTTTACGGGGCTGCCAGATTTTTCATGAAGATGGACTCTGATGGTGATTACCCGGAAACAAGCAAGAAAACAGAGTACAAATTTATAGGCTTGGATAAGGGTCAAGACCTCGACTCAGCGACAATGAGTACGGCTTTGCTGATCGACGGAGAAGAGATTTCGAATGTTGTTCTGAATTCTTTCCAAATAGATTTTCCAAAGAACCTAGAAATCGAAAGCTGATTGATCACTCGGCAGAGGCAAATCCACACCTTCGATCTTTAAAAGCGCGCGCTTGGTTGCAAGCCCGCCATGGCCGGAATAGCCGCCCGGCTTGTCGCCGGTTGCCAGAACGCGGTGGCAGGGAATAAGGATCGGGATCGGATTAAGGCCGCATGCCTTGCCAACCGATTGAAATGCCTTGGGCGATCCGGCCATGGTCGCCAGTTCCTTATAGGTCGCGGTCTTGCCCATCGGGATTTTGCCCATCGCCTGCCAGACGGTTTTCTGGAAATCCGTCCCGTCCGGGGCCAGTGGCAAATCAAAGCTGTGCAAGCGCCCTGCGAAATAGGCGTTCAGCTGCTTTTGGGCTTCTTCAAGCACCGGTGTGCTTTCAATCTTTTCAACAAATCCCCAGTCAAGCGCAACGATTTGATCTTCAAACGCGAAAACCGTAATTGCGCCGACAGGGCTGTTGAGCGATATTTGCGGCATCGGGGCTAGGCCGCCTTGGCGGGCAAATCTGCCAGCATTTCGGTCAATTCTTCCACGCCTGTGACGGGCGCCGAACATACCGGCCCCTGACAGATATAGGCGGTTTCCTTGCCGTCAATCGCGGTTTTGCCCTGGGCCGGATGGCCATCGGGCAGGGGATCACCATCCGACAGGATCGTGATCGCCCGGTTTGGCAGATACGCGCCAAAAATAGCGCGGCGCATATCAAGATAGGTCTGGCTGCGATCCTTGGCGATCAGCACGATCTGCACGGGGTTTTGCAACATTTCAGCGGCCATCATAAGGCCCGGCATATTCGGGAATTGCTCGCTGATCCGCCCGCCAAAGGCCGCAAGGGTGATTTCCGCCTGATCGCGGTATTGCGCATCGCCAGTCAGGGCATAAAGCTTGGCCAGATTCTGGGCCATGATCGCATTGCCCGATGGCACGGCGTTATCCATGAAGGGTTTCTGACGCACGACAAGGTCGCTGGCATCCGATGCCGACTGGAAATAGCCGCCCTTGGCATCGGCAAACAGGGTTTCGACCGCGGCCGACCACCGGATGGCTTCATTAAGATAGGCATCCTCGCCAAAGCATTCATAAAGCCTCAAGGCCGCGCGGATCATATGCGCATAATCCTCGAGCATACCGGCATGCTGCACGCGGCCATCGCGATAGCTGTGCAGGAAGCGGTCACCCTTCATCAAGGTATTGATGACAAAGCCATAGGCAAGTTTGGCATAATCCAGCCAGTCGGCGCGGTGGAAGGTCATTGCCGCCTCGGCAAAGGCGGCAATGGTCATGGCGTTCCAGTCGGTCAGCGCCTTGTCATCCCAGCCCGGGCGAATACGTTTGGTGCGCTCTGTCAGAAGCTTGGCGCGAAGCTCGGCCAGCTTTTCCTCGGTCGCGTCATCGGCAAGCTCAAGCCCTGAGGCGGTGCGATTAAGGATATTATGGCCTTCCCAGTTACCCTCCTTGGAGACGTCATATAATTTCTTGAACAGCTCGGCATCCGTGCCAAGGATCTGATCGATTTCATCCTCGGACCAGACATAGAACTTGCCTTCGACCCCTTCGCTGTCGGCATCCAGGCTTGCGGTAAAGGCGCCGCCGGGAATGCGCATTTCGCGTAAGATCCAGGTAATGGTTTCCTCGACCCGCTTGGCGTAAAGCGGGTTGGGATCGACCCGCCAGACATCGCACAAAAGATCAATCAGCTGGGCATTGTCATAGAGCATCTTTTCGAAATGCGGCACCAGCCACTGGTCATCGACGGCATAGCGGGCAAAACCGCCGCCCAGATGATCATAAATGCCGCCCTGGCACATGCGGTCCAGGCTGTGTTTGACGATGCGTTTCAGCCCGTCATCATCGGTGCGCACACCGGTGCGCCAGATATAGGACAAAAGGCTCGGCTGCGGGAATTTCGGCGCGCCGGATGTGCCGCCATTTTCCCCATCCATGATTTGTAAGCAGCCATGGCCGCAGCGATCAATCATCTCAAGGCTGGGAATCGCGCCAACTGCCGCACTGTTCATTTTGATCAGGGCATTGGAAATCTGGCTGACATTGTGGCGGACATCGTCGGGTTTTTCGGCGTAAATCTTGGCGACGGTCTTAAGCACATCGCCAAATCCCGGCCGGCCATAGCGCGCTTCCTTGGGGAAATAGGTCCCGCCCCAGAACGGCTCGCCATCCGGGGTCAAAAACATCGTCAATGGCCAGCCGCCCTGTTGGCCGAGAAGGGCCAGCGCATTCTGATAAAGCGCATCAAGGTCCGGGCGTTCTTCGCGGTCGAGCTTGATATTGATAAAAAGCTCGTTCATCAGAGCCGCAATACCCTCATCCTCAAAGCTTTCATGGGCCATGACATGGCACCAATGGCACGCCGCATACCCGACCGATAGCAGGATCGGTTTGTTCAATTCCTTGGCTTTGGCGAGAATTTCGGTACTCCAGGGCTGCCAATGCACCGGGTTGTCGCGATGCTGAACAAGATAGGGGCTGGTTTCCGAACCAAGATTGTTGCGTGCGAGTTCCATTTTGTGTCCTGTGCCATCCATTAAGCCGATGGCTTTATCGTTTGCGGTAGCGCGATCTGCAATCACGCGCCAGTCATCAGTGCTGGCAATGCTTTATGAGGCTGTTTGCCTGATTCTAAGGGTTATGGCCTCATTCATAAAGGCAAATGGCCGAAATCTTTTATCGCAATATTGTGAAAGTTGCGGTCGCCGCATCCGCTTGCTTCCCATATGGTAGGGGCAGCTTGGCGTTATTGTGATTGCGAAGGCGGTTCTGGTGGGGATAATGGGCCAGCCATGCAAACAGCCAGTCACGCAAATCACGTAAAGTGACAGAGACCAAAAAACAAAACAGATCAGGAGACCAGGGCGATGAAAGTAACCGTGAACATTGATTGCACGCCGGAAGAGGCACGGACCTTCTTTGGTCTTCCTGATGTTCAGCCGATGCAAAAGGCGATGATGCAAGATATCGAAGACCGCATGAAAGCCAATCTGGCGGCGATGGATCCGGAAACCATGCTCAATACCTGGCTGCCACAGGGCATTCAGAACTGGGAACAGCTTCAGAAAGCCTTCTGGGGCCAGTTCAATGCGGGCACCGGCGGTGCCGGTGACAAGGACAAAGGCTAGGCAGACCCGATATCATGCGTGAACACTACTACCAGGCACATGTCTTCGTGTGCCAGAACGAACGCCCCGCTGGCCATGAACGCGGATGCTGCAATTCCAAGGGCGCGACCAAACTTCGCAATTACATGAAGGTGCGCGCCAAGGAACTTGGCCTGCCCCAAACCCGGATCAATACCGCCGGCTGTCTCGATCGCTGCGAACTGGGCCCGGTGATGGTGGTCTATCCCGAAGGAACCTGGTATCGCTACGAGACGATGGAAGACATCGAGGCGATCCTCAATGACCATCTGATCGGCGGGCAGGTGGTTGAACGGTTGATGCTTAATCCCGATCAATAAGCGCCCCTGCGTAACCTTGAGTAATCAAACCGGCCCGCAATATATGTGTGGCCGGTTTTTTTGTGCCCTACTGCAAGGGATGCCCGTACCCGCCGCCGCGGGCACAGGCTCTGCGCGGGCATGACGGGTCTTTTGGGGATTGTCGCTCTCTCCAAGTCTGATGGCGTTCAGGATGCCTCCACCGAGTTAGCAGGATAAGGCAACACCCCTGGCAGCCCAAACCGTCACCCCCGCGCAGGCGGGGGTCCATGACGGGGCGAGGGTGATTTCCAAAGCGCACCCAATGATCCGCGCAACCAACACAAAGCTCATTAAACCCCTGTTGGTTATTTTCTGCCATATGTTGACCTTTGCCGCTGTCTGGACGATATCCTCCTCTGCCACGCAACTGCATTTTCAGAACTGACGGATCCGCCATGATTGCCAGCCGAGAAACCATTTTTGCCCTGTCCTCCGGCGCGGGGCGTGCCGGTGTTGCCGTGATCCGGTTATCTGGCCCACGTTCGGGGGCTGTGCTGTGTGCGTTATTGGGCCGCGATACCATGCCCAAACCGCGCCATGCGATCTATGCGCCGATCCGCGATCCCAAGTCGCACGAACGGCTTGATGATGCGGTGGCGATCTATTTCCAAGGCCCGGCAAGCTTTACCGGCGAAGACGTGGTCGAGCTGCATGTCCATGGCGGGCGCGCGGTGATCGAAGGGGTGCTCGATTGCCTGTCACGTCAGGACGGATTGCGCGTGGCCGACCCCGGCGAATACACAAGACGCGCCTTTGAAAACGGCAAGATGGATCTGACCTCGGCCGAGGGGATCGCCGATCTGATTGATGCCGAAACCGCCGCCCAGCGCCGTCAGGCGGTGCGCCAGATGGCTGGCGAGTTGGGCACGCTTTATGAAGGCTGGCGCGCGCGCCTGATGAAGGCCTTGGCCCATATCGAGGCCGATATTGATTTCCCCGACGAAGATTTGCCCGATGGCATCGTGCCGGTGGTACGCGGTGATCTGATGAGTGTGTTTGGCGAGATCAAAAAACATCTTGCTGATAATCGTCGCGGCGAACGGCTGCGCGAGGGCTTCCAGATCGTGATCCTTGGTGCGCCGAATGCCGGCAAATCAAGCCTGCTTAACCGGCTGGCCCAGCGTGATGCCGCCATCGTGTCCGAGATCGCCGGGACCACGCGCGACATGATCGAAGTCCATCTCGATCTGGGCGGCTTCCCGGTGACCATGGTCGATACGGCGGGTCTGCGCGAAAGCGGTGACGTGATCGAATCCGAAGGCGTGCGCCGTGCGACGGAGCGGGCCGAAAATGCCGATCTGCGCCTGGTGGTGATTGATCGCAATGACTGGCCGAAGATTGATCCGGAGGCTGCCCGCCTGATCGATGACAAGACGCTGATCCTGATCAACAAGGTAGATGCGACCGATAGCAGCGCCATTCCGGCAAGCTGGCAGGGAACGTCGGTCGATGGCCGTGCGCTGGAGCTTCCCGTTTTACCCATATCGGCCATGACCGGGCAGGGGATGGAAAGCCTCTTGCAACTGCTGGAGACTCGCGTAAAAGAGGGGCTCGATTTTGCCGGGCCCGTGCCGCTGACACGGCTGCGCCATCGGCGGGCACTTGAAAGTGCCAGCGATCATCTGGATCGCGGATTGCAGACCGATATCGCAGAACTGGCGGCCGAGGATGTACGCCTTGCTGTTCGCGAAATCGGCAAGATTACCGGACGTGTCGATGTGGAAGATTTGCTCGATATTATCTTCGGGGATTTCTGTATCGGCAAATAGAGTTAGGGAAGAGTCGTTAGGCTTGTCTCCCGGGAATGTTTCACGTGAAACATTCGTCACAAGGTTGACCATATACACCTATTCGAACCAAACAAGGTTCACGCCCGCAGCGTGACAAGCAGCGGGGATTGAGTGAGGAAGTCGATGTCACAGAACGTGCCAAATAACCGCTTTGACGTCATCGTGGTCGGCGGCGGCCATGCCGGATGTGAAGCCGCCGCTGCCGCTGCGCGCATGGGTGCATCCACGGCACTGGTTACCCACCGTGCGGATCGCATCGGGGAAATGTCCTGCAACCCGGCCATCGGTGGTCTGGGCAAGGGGCATATGGTGCGCGAAGTCGATGCGCTTGACGGTGTGATGGGCCGCGCGATTGACCGCGCGGGCATTCAGTTCCGCATGCTCAATCGTTCCAAGGGCCCCGCAGTCCGTGGGCCGCGTGCACAGGCCGATCGCAAGCTCTATCGTCAGGCCGTACAGGATATCCTCGCTGAACAGGAAAACCTCACCATCCTTGAAGGCGGTGTCGAGGACCTGATCATTGATGACAATAACCGTGTTAAGGGTGTCATCACTGGCGATGGCACCGAATATCTTGCCGGGGCGGTGGTGCTGACCACTGGCACGTTCCTTAATGGTCTGATCCATATTGGTGAGAAATCCGAACCCGCCGGTCGCATGGGCGATGCCCCGGCAACCGGTCTGTCTGAGACGCTGGCAAAATATGATTTCCGATTAGGCCGTTTGAAAACCGGCACACCGGCCCGTCTTGATGGCCGCACGATTGATTGGGCGAGCCTTCAGGAACAGCCGGGCGACAATCCGCCAGAACCTTTTTCGTTCCTGACCCGCGAAATTACCGTGCCGCAGATCCCGTGTCATATGACCTGGACGACCGAGGCGACCCACGAAATCATTCGCGCCAACCTCGACCGCGCGCCGATGTATAGCGGCAAAATCAAAAGCAGCGGTCCGCGCTATTGCCCGTCCATCGAAGACAAGGTTGTGCGCTTCGCCGAGAAAAATCAGCATCAGATTTTCCTCGAACCCGAAGGGCTCGACGATCCGACCATCTATCCGAACGGCATTTCAACCTCGCTGCCAGAGGACGTCCAGCTTGCCATGCTGGCGACCATTCCGGGTCTGGAAAAGGTCGAGATCTTCCGTCCGGGTTATGCGGTGGAATATGATTTCGTTGATCCGCGCGAGTTGCGTCATACGCTGGAAACCAAAAAGGTCGCGGCCCTGTTCTTTGCCGGTCAGATCAATGGTACCACCGGCTACGAAGAAGCCGCCGGGCAGGGGCTGATCGCTGGTGTGAATGCCGCCCTGATTGCCGAGGGTGCTGAGCGCGAATTCGTTCTCGATCGGGCTGACGCCTATATCGGTGTGATGATCGATGATCTGGTGACCCTTGGCACGCGCGAGCCGTATCGCATGTTTACCTCGCGTGCAGAGTACCGCCTGATGCTGCGTGCCGATAACGCTGATCAGCGTCTGACGGATCGCGGTCTTGATATTGGTTGTATCGCATCGACCCGCGCAAATGCTTGGGATGCGAAAAAATCGGCATTGAATGCGGCCAAGGCCGAAGTATCCGAGCTGACCGAAACCCCGAATGGTTTGGCCAAGTTCGATATCAAGATCAATCAGGACGGCGTGCGTCGCTCGGCCTATGACCTGCTGGCCTATCCCGATATTGATTTCGATACCCTGACCAAGGTTTGGCCGCAGCTGGGCGAACTTGATCCGGCGATCAAGGAACAGGTTTCAATCGATGCCCAGTATAAGGGCTATCTGGATCGCCAGGCAGCCGACATCGCGGCCTTCCGCCGGGACGAGGAATTGCGTCTGCCGCGTGGGCTTGATTTTGATAAGGTCGGCGGGCTGTCGGCCGAGATCCGGTTGAAGCTGAAAGAAATCCAGCCGGAAACCATCGGTGCCGCGTCGCGTATTCCGGGTGTTACCCCGGCAGCGGTCACCGCATTGCTGGGCCATATCAAAAGCCACAAGCATCAGACGGCCGCCGTCAGCAAGACCGCCTGATCGGTCTTCGTCCAAACTACACTATATAATGCGTCCGATCCGGACGCTTCTGATCCACATTACAACGCCCGGCCAAATTTACTGGCCGGGCGTTTTGTTTTGGCTGGCGCGTCGCATGTACGGGCAGGCGGATGAGACAGCCGGGTCATGTGGAAGTGTGGCTGATCGTTAACGGCTACTTCTGCCGAGTCGCAGGGGATTTTGGTTAGGTAGGGTGACGGAGTCGCCTCCGCGGTGTTGGAGGGCAGGTAAACTTCATCGAATGTGCGGAGTTTTGGCTCTGGAATGATGCATTTTGGATGTGGGAATGTTTCACGTGAAACATTCGATGTGTTTTATTCCGATTTTATCGCATCCGACGCGGCCAAAAACACGAATGGACGAAAATCAAGACTGGTGTGTTTTTTTGGCTCGGCCTATAACTCAAATATGCAGACAATTTCCACACCCGTAAAAACATGGTTTGAGCAGGATTTGAATGTTTCACGTGAAACATTGGATCGCCTCAGCCAGTATGCAGACCTTGTCGTGAAGTGGCAGCCACGGATTAATATCGTTGGCGCCAGCACGGCCGAAGACGTTTGGGGACGTCATTTACAAGATTCTGCGCAGCTTTGGCCCTATGTTGAAGACATTGCGACAACCGGCAAAATCGTTGATTTTGGATCGGGTGCCGGCTTCCCGGGTATCGTTCTGGCGATCCTTGGCGCCAATAACGTCACCTTGATGGAATCCAACACCAAAAAGACGGTCTTCCTGATGGAAGCCGCCCGGGTTTGCGGTGTGCTGGATAAGACCGAAATTGCCCGTGAACGGATCGAGGCGGCTGCCCCGCGGCAGGCCGATGTGATTACGGCGCGCGCCTTTGCCCCCTTGCCGAAGCTGCTTGAATTGGGGCAGCGCCATTTGAAAGACGGCGGCCATTATGTGCTGCTGAAGGGACGTGCCTTTGAGGATGAGCTGGCGGACGCACGTGACGCCGGTTGGACATTTGATGTAACCACGCATGCCAGCCTGGTCGATCCGGACGGTGTCGTGATGATCTTAAAAGGAGTGGGCCGGTGACGGATGTTATTGATTTGCCGCTTTCGACGAAATCTGATGGTGCCGCGCATCGTCCGCGCATCATCGCCGTGGCCAACCAGAAAGGCGGGGTGGGCAAGACCACCACGACGATCAATCTGGCAACCGCACTGGCGGCAGTGAACCAGCGGGTTCTGATTGTCGATCTTGATCCGCAGGGCAACGCCAGTACCGGTTTGGGTCTGCGTCCGTCCGACCGCGAAATCAGTTCCTATGATGTGCTGATCAACGGCAATACCTTGGAAGAGGCACGCAAGGAAACCTCGATCCCGCGGCTCAGCATCGTGCCGTCTGGCATGGATCTTTCGGGGGCGGAGATCGAGCTGGTCGATTTCGACCGCCGCGAGATGCAGCTTAAGGAATCGCTTGGCAAATTGCCGCACGATGTTGATTACGTCCTGATTGATTGCCCGCCGTCGCTGGGTCTTTTGACCCTGAATGCGCTGGTAGCATCCGACGCGGTTCTGGTGCCCTTGCAGTGCGAATTCTTTGCCCTTGAGGGGGTCAGCCATCTGGTGCGGACCATCAAGCGGGTCAAGAAGGCGTTCAATCCGAACCTTGAAATTCAGGGCATTGTCCTGACCATGTATGACAAGCGCAACAACCTGTCGGCCCAGGTGGCCAACGATGTGCGCGATTATTTCGGGGATGTGGTCTATCGCACGGTGATCCCGCGCAATGTCCGCGTTTCCGAAGCCCCCAGCCACGGAACACCGGTGCTGGTCTATGACATGAAGTGCCCGGGTTCACGGGCCTATCTGAATCTTGCGAGCGAAGTCCTGAAACGCGAAGGGGTTAAAGCATGAGCGAAGCAAAAAAACGCGGGTTGGGCAGGGGATTGTCTGCACTTCTGGGTGAAGAGGACGAAGAAGTTGCGGTTGCCGCCAGCGGCGATAGCGCCGAGGCGGCCCATCCGGGACCGGGCGGCACGACGCAGCATATTGCGATCACCGATCTGAAACCGTCGCCGTTTCAGCCGCGCAGCAATTTTGATGATGACGCGATTGATGATCTGGCGGCCTCGATCCGCCAAAAGGGTATCATTCAGCCTATTTTGGTGCGTGCCTCTTCGACGGGCGAAACCAAATATGAAATCATCGCCGGTGAACGTCGCTGGCGCGCGGCGCAACGGGCACAGCTTCATGAAGTGCCGGTTCTGGTGCGCGAATTTGATGATCGCGAAACTGCTGAAATTGCCCTGATTGAAAACCTGCAGCGTCAGGATCTGTCGCCACTTGAAGAGGCGGAGGGCTATAACCGCCTGATGAGCGAGTTTTCCCACACGCAGGAAGCACTTGGCCAGGCACTGGGCAAAAGCCGCAGCCACATTGCCAACAGCCTGCGTTTGCTGGGCCTGCCGGCCCCGATCAAGCAGATGCTCTCAGACAAGGTTCTGAGCTCCGGCCATGCCCGTGCATTGCTTGGGGCGGACAACGCTGTCGAGCTTGCGGCCCAGATCGTCAAGAAGGGCCTGAATGTTCGTCAGGCGGAGAAACTGGTCAAGACCGACGGCGGCAAGTCCGCGCGTCCGAAGAAATCATCGGGCCGGTCTTCGATTGAAAAAGACCCAGATACGGTGTCTCTGGAGCGTGACCTTAGCAATATGTTGGGGTTGGCGGTCAATATCGACTTCGACGGATCGGCGGGTAAAATCTCCATCCGCTATGAAACGCTGGAGCAGCTTGATGACATCCTGCAGCGCCTGACCCATGGCAAGGCAGCCGACATTTCTGATGATGCCGATGCCGCGCCCGGACCGGATGAGAACGAATTCGATTCGATGTTTATCGAAGATGACGAGTTTGAAGCCGAATCGGTCGATGATGCGGAAAACGAAGACGAGGATGCGCTGACCAGCGAGCTCGAATCGATTGCCGATGCGGTTGATGGCGGCCGTGATCTTGACGGGATCGATGACGACAGCCTGATGATCGACGATGAGCCCGAAGGCGACATGCCGATCGCGCAGGAAGAAGTCGACGAGGATGTGCTGGAGGAGGTTGCAGATGGCACGGGAAAAAAGCCGTAACCAAAACCAGCATGAAGGATCTTGATCGTGACAAGATCGATCAGCTTAAGAAACTTAAAGAGGAAGAAGCAAAATCTCGCCGGGGAACGGTTGAGGTGAAGCGGATCCTTTAGATATTACCGCGGTGCGGGGCTTATATCCCGGACCGCGTTTTGCGTTGTGAGTGCGTTTTGGACGCATTCCAGTCAGGGCGCGGTCATATCGCATCGACCTTAATTACTGCGATGGCGCTGAAGACTGTCGAATCGGGTTAGCGGTTAACGTCTGACCTGTTTCTGGCGGGCAACCGCGACCTTGATCATGGCGCGATGGGCGATGGTTTCGGGGATGGCCAGACCGCTTTTGCAGTCCTTTTCGGCTTCCAGCAGGATTTGCAAGGCACGCTGCAGGTTATTGACCGCCCAGTAATTCAGATTGGCGCGAAACTGATCAGCGGCCTTGAAAAACAGCGGCGGGCGGAGCGACTTCATCGCCTGATCGGCGCTGGTACCCTGGGAAACCTGTCCCTTGACCAGATGAAGCTTCTGAAAATAGCTGATCATCATGCGTAGCGCCCCGACCGGGTTGAGGCCTTCTTCGACCAGCCGGGTTAGAGCGGCATCAAGATTAACCACATTGCCCTGTGAGACGGCCTGAATGACATCGTCATAGTGGCGGGCGGAACTGTCGCCAACGCAGGCCATGGCGTCTGCCAGTGTGACCTGGCCGTCCTTCAGCGCATAGAGGGCGAGCTTTTCAAGCTCGCTTCGTGAAATCATGCGGTCCGAGCCGAGATTGGCGACCAGATAGCTTGTCGCGTCGCGGTCAATGCGCAGTTTGTGTTCTTCCATGATCGACTGGATCAGGGCCTCAATATCGCGCGCGCCATCGGCATAGCAGGGCAGGGCCATGCCATTGCCGGCCTTTTCAACCGCCTGACGCAGTTTGGAGCGAGTCGGAAGGCTTCCGGCTTCAATGACAATCAGGGCATCGCCGGCCGGATCACCGAGGAAATCTGCGATCACGGGGGCCTGCGCATCACCGATATCGCGGAGTCGGATCACACGGCGCCCGCCGCCAAAGCTCATGGCGGCGGCTTCGTCGCGCAGGCGGCTGGGATCTTCCTTGAGTTGGGCCGTGCCAAGCTCGATCACGCGGAAGGGATCTTTGAGGTCCTCGACCACGGTTTTGGCCAGTTTGGTCGCGCGTTCACGCACAAGGCCTTCGTCTTCGCCATAAATCAGGACCAGCTGCGCCTTCGCATCCGGGGCGCGCAAGAAGTTTTCAACCTGTGCTGCCTTGAGTTTCATGATGCGCCTTGTGGTTCGTTGGGTAGTGGGCGTGAGGTTTGAAAGGTGCGGTGAACGACGTTATTGCGACCGCAGGCCAATCGCGACCTGGTTGGCCAGCTGCTGGGCAAGATTACGGGCAGCGTCGCCACGGGCGGCATCCTCAGCCTCGATGGTGGCAAATTCCGAATCGACGATGTTGTAGCTGGTACGAGCACGGACCGACCCTTTGCGCAGGACCTTGGTATCGGATCGGCGGACAAGTTCATAGCTGGCATCAATCAGGTAATCGGCAATCGTCGCTTCATTGTCCTTGGTAAAACCTTGCTGGCTTGTTGATTCGCTTACGGTCACCTGCAAGTCATAAAGGGGATTTGTGCTTTGACCGCGTGGGGTCAGCGTCTCAAGCAGGGCATTGCGGGTCAATTGTCCGACACGGTCATTGATCAGGGCGACCTTTACCTGGGCCATATTGGCTGCGGTGTTGTAGTCGTCACCCGCTGTGGCATAGAGCGGGCGAAATCCGCAGGCGCTGAACGTTGTCAGGGCCAAAAGTGCGAGAATCGGAAGAACCGCGCGCAATGTCATTCAACTATACCTTCTTTATCTTTGGTCCAGGACCGGCTGATTGGATCCTGTTTAATCCGACCCTGCCGCCACAATAGTTCGGTTGCGATGAAAGGGCAAAACAGAGATAGGCTGTTCAGAAAAGAAATGTGCAGTCCGGCATTGTCCGGATTCTGCTGCACCTTTTTGAACAGATTGCGCAGCTCTGCTATGGCAAGATTGTTTTTGCCGTTTCGTAATGCCTTTGTCACCGCGTTCCGGGTATCCATGGTTGCCGTACACTGTGGGCGCGAGGATCCTACACGCCAGACGTCACGTAACCAACGCCAGTGACCCATTAGGCTGTTTTGCGTCAAGTGTAACGGTCTGTGGGCTGGCACATCGGCCAGCAGAGCGAGTGACATGATATCGAACCCGACTTCATGATAAAGCTGTGCGCCATTGCCCACTGTTTCGTCGGTTGTGACCTTGGCCGGGCGATAGGGTTGTGAGAGGGGTGGCGAAAAATCTATTGGTGATGCCTTATGAACTGAGAAGCAGAGTGCTGTACGAATCGTCGCAAGACTCTCTGGCATCACCTCAAAAACATCGCTTCGTTCTACCGATACAACAAACCCCCAGTCGCGTTGTAGCGAGTGGGGGTTGTATTCAGGAGAAATATAAAGTGTGTCTTGCGACATTACCCTTATTCGGAATTCGCGCTATCGATACGCAGCTGACGAGCGCGGGTCAGGATGGCGTCTTCCATTGAGGTGACAGTGCCTGGCTCAACAACCGCATCCTGCCATTGGTTCGGGCCAACATTGACCTGACGGAAGACAGAAACCTTGATAGCGTCCGAACGCAACGACGTTCCGAGAATATAAGTAGTCAGTTTGAAGCGTTCATCGGGAGATTCCGGTGGCGTATACCAGTCTGTGATAATGACACCGCCAAACGGATCCGCAGAATTGAGCGGCATAAAGGACAATGTATCAAGCGATGCGCGCCACAGGAAGCTGTTCACGCCAATGCCGGAACCACCACCTTGCTGCGAGTTTTCACCACCGAATATGTTCAGGCCTTCTGAACCGAACAGACCTCCGCGCTCTTTCTCTTGTGCGCGTGTCATTGTCTGCCCGTTGATACGCTCATCAGTATTCGCCGAACCGGGGAACTGATCGTAGTCAACCGTGCCATAGGAGCACCCTGCGAGAATGATCGCAGCACTTGTCCCAATGACCAGCGATTTGAACGAAGAAAAGGTTAGCATTTCCTGCCTTTGAGAGAATTGTGTTCAACAAGCAAACCGAATTTTCAGCGAATATAGGGTGGAAATCCAAGATGAGCAAAGAAAACCAGTGTGCTTTTTTTGCCACACCAATTTGCGAATGTGCCATTTTGGTCACAGCTTTGGTTGACGCGACAGTTATTTAGTGGCTCCATCCTTTTCGAACCGGGCGGCAAAAGCTGTCCAAATATTTGTATTGCGTAAAACGCATTCAAAGACGTTGAGGGAAAAGATGAAAAAGATTCTGGTAGCTTCCAGCGCACTCGTCGCTGTTGGTTTCGCAGGCGCAGCTCAGGCTTCTGAGCCGATCAGCCTGTCCGTAGGTGGTTACATGGAACAGTGGATCGGCGCTGTTGACGAAGACACCCGTGCTGCTGGTGGTGCCAAGAACGCATTCCAGTCTGACACCGAAATTCACTTCTCTGGCTCGACCACGCTCGACAACGGTATTGAAGTCGGTGCGAAAATCGAACTCGAGGGTGAAGAAGCAGCAGGCGCACAGGTTGACGAACAGTACCTGTTCATCAACGGTGGTTTCGGCCAGGTTAAACTGGGTCAGGAAGACGGCGCAGCTGCTGACATGTCCATTACCGCTCCGTCTGTTGGTCCGGCGGGCGTTAACGATGGCGATGCACCGAACTACGCCAACATGACTGGTGCCGTTGCAGACAACGTGTGGGACGATGGCGACGCGAAAAAGCTGACCTACTACACCCCGGTTATCGGTGGTTTCCGCGCCGGCGCTTCCTACACCATGGACTCCACTTCCGAGCATGACGACGATGCAAATGCTGGTGATGCTGTTGTTTCTGCCGGTGTAGAATACCGCGCTGACTTCGATGGTGTTTCCCTTGCTGTTGCAGCAACCGGCGAAAACAAAGGCGAAGGTAACTGGTACCATGTTGGTGGTACCGTTGGTTTCGGTAACTTCACCGTTGGTACTTCATACGGTGAAAAAGACGCCGACTACGGCTTTGGCGATAACGCTATCACCACCGAAGACGACGACATGGGTTGGGACCTTGGTGCTTCCTATGCAATGGATGCAGCTACCGTATCTCTGACCTACATGTACTCTGAAATCGGCGTTGACAGCACCACCGCTGCTACCACCGGTGCAAATGAAGTCAACACTGTTGACCTCGGCCTTGCCTACACCCTCGGTGCTGGCGTTACCTGGAAGTCTTCTGTCTTCTGGTTTGACATTGATCGTGCAGCTACCGATGGCGCTGCCGACAACGAAGGCTTCGGTGCGATCACCGGTCTTGCTCTTTCCTTCTAATCCTTCCCGGATTAGCTGAAGAATTGAAGGGGGTGGATTTTCCACCCCCTTCTTTTTTTCGTTTCACATGGCTGGAAAATCCACTCTGAGTCCGCCCGCTTTGTCATTAGCTGTTTCCAAGCTTGGGACTTAAAGAGTTTCAGACGTGAGTGATGCAAAATAACCTTTGGAGATGATCGGACGCGTTGGAGCAGGAACCCTGCTCGAACTATACTCCGTCTAATTACCTAGTTTAAGTAAAGTCCCCACAGCACTCGTAGTACGGACTTAGATATTTGTGGCAGCCAGGGCCGCTAGTGCTGTTTATACTAAATGACCAACGTATATTTATATTATTATTCAAAAAGCGACCTCATTAAAACTTCCTGATGCCAACTAAAGGCACCGAAAAAAGCTAACCATGTAGTTTGATAAAGGTGTTGCATAAATGCATCATTCCGAGCCATAAATGACTAAAAGTCATTAAGAGTAATTGACCGTTGGTCATCAATGTGGCCATATCGCCCTCGACAGAACGAAGGGCCGACCGGTTCAAACCCCTTCGTCCCAAAACGTCATTCTATTGAGGGTTATGATGAAAAAGATTCTTTTTGCTTCCAGCGCACTCGTCGCTGTCGCCGCTGCAGGCACCGCACAGGCTTCCGAGCCGATCAAGCTTTCGGTCGGCGGTTACATGGAACAGTGGATCGGTGTAGCCGACCAGGATGTTGGTGAATCCAAAAACGCTTTCCAGTCCGACACCGAAGTTCACTTCTCGGGCGAAACCACCCTCGATAACGGTATTCTCGTTGGCGCGAAAATCGAACTCGAAGGCGAAACTTCGACCGACCAGATCGACGAACAGTACCTTTATGTAACCGGTGGTTTTGGCCAGGTTCGTCTTGGCAAAGACGACAGCGCAGCCGACTCGATGGGCATCACTGCACCGTCCGTAGGCCCGGTAGGTGTTAACGATGGCGACCTGACCAACTGGGTTGACGCATACCTGATCGACACCGTTCCTTCGAGCGGCGACCAGAACCGTGTGACCTACTATTCACCGGTCTTTGGTGGCTTCCGCATCGGCGCATCCTATGCCGATGACAGCCAGCGTAACGGTGCAAGCGGCTACAACGGTACCGATGGCACCGGCGATAACATCGTCTCTGCTGGCATTGAATTCCGTCATGATTTCGACGGCGTCGCACTTGGTCTTTCCGCAACTGGTGAAAACCAGGGTGAAGGCAACTGGTACGGCCTTGGTGCGACCGTTGGCTTTGGCAACTTCGTCGTTGGTTCTTCCTGGGGCCACATCGAAGACGACTATGCACAGGGTGAAAACTCGCGCACCGCAGACGACACCGACGCATTTGACATCGGCGTTTCCTATGCGATGGACGCGGCAACCGTTTCCTTGTCCTATGGTTATGCTGAGTATGGCAACCGTGCAGTTGGTACCACCACCACCGAAGGTGAAATCAGCACTGTTGACCTTGGCATGTCCTACGCGCTGGGCGCTGGCGTTGCTTGGAAATCTTCCATCTTCTGGTTCGACGACGAGTCTGACAGCGCGAGCGTAGCTGATAACGATGGCTTCGGCGCTGTTACCGGTCTTGCGCTTACCTTCTAATTCTTCGGAATTGTGCAGGGCTTTGAAAGGGTGGCTTCGGCCGCCCTTTCTTTTTGCTTGTTTGGATCGTTGTCGATGTGATTAATGAAAATGGATCACGCTTTTGGCGGGTTCAAGCTTTGGCGAGGTCTTGAGATATCAAGTCGCTGATTGCTGGAATGTCCGCGTCCAACTTGGCAACGCAGGGCACCGGTTTGTTTGTGACCAATGCCCGGGCCAATTCGGGTTCACTTTTTTCCGGCATATTTGGTACTGCGCTGATTGGCAGACCAAGACTGCCCATACAGCCGATTTTGCCATCCGGCGTTACGCGCAGCTTTGCCAGCCCGCAGGGGGCGCTGCAATGCGGTCCTGTGAAATCACTTTGCCAAGCGCGTAAATTCGTATGTCGCCCTTGCAGCGTTTTGGCGTCTGCGGAACTGTAAATGCCAATTCCCAGCGTCTGGAACAGTTTGGAGATGTGGGCGGGGCCGCTGTCGGCAACAACAAGATAATCCTGCTGCCCGACAAATTTGACGAGATCGCCGATGGTTTTGAAGCCATCAATAATCCGGATGTTGCCGCCGTTTTGGGTCCCAAGATCACTCAACGCGGCCTTATAGGCCTTCATCACTCCCTGGTAGGCATTGAGCACCATGGTGATGTCGCAATCTCGGTTGGTCAGCATCTTTGTGACTTCGCTGACCAGTTTGGGGGGTAGGGTTCGTAACGGTGAGGATGCCATTGGGACAATCCCGACTTTAAGTCGCGTTCCCTTTGGTAAATTCCGCTTTTCAAGCGGGATGGGGGAAATGCCAAAAGCTTCGCAGAGCGCTTCTTCCGGATTGACCGGCATGGTGGCGATATCACGCCAGCCTTCCATTTCACTAAGATCAATGACGTGATCGAAACGTTTGAGCTGTGCGCTTGAGATAAACAGCTGAAAAATCTCGATTCCCTGCACCAGCGCAAAGATGTCTGATGCGCTGCCAGCATTAAGGACGCCAATCCGGATATCGCCAAATCGTTGTTTGAGCGCCCGGAAAAAAAGCGCCATGCCGACACAGTCGCCCAGCGCGTCATCGGGGATCAGAAACAGCACCGATTTTTCTGAAAAATCCAGTTCGCCCCAGCCATCCCGTGGCAGAACCTGAAACCGATAATTGTCAGACTTGATCTTGACCCCGTCAGCCTTCGCCAGAACTTGCCGTCGCAGCAGCGATGTTGCCCGAGTGAAATAGATCGGGCTGTTGTCTGACGTCTGGGTAAGTCCGGAACTGACATTGGGCAGGCCAAACTGAAACGGCTGTTTGGAAGCAAAACGGGTGAATGTCTTGCGCGAAGGGTGCGGGGCCCGGGGCATTTTGCAGGAGAACTCCGGTCAACGGGTGGACGGGGTATTGGCACCAGAAAACCCGATCCCGGCGATGGAGGCAAGTGCGGAAGTCCGCAGGTTTCCGATTGTTTGTGCAGTTATGCCACCCAACCCAATCGGTGTGATGCCGAGCATGTGGCACATCCTTGATATTTGCCGGATATCGGCGCGTGACATCGGATTTGCGCCTGGATGACTCTGGGTGGGGAAGATCGGGGAAATCAGCACACCATCGGGACGGGTTGCTTCCGGAATAAGACCAAGACGTTGGACCGTTTTCGGGGCGTGGCAGGCAGATGTGCGCATAAAGTGATCTGGAATTCGTTGATAAATACCGGGATCGGTCAGGGCACGGTATTCAGGGAAATGTAGACCGTCGGCATCGAGCTTGAGCGCGAGCCCAACATCGTTGGTGACCAGAAAGAGAATGCCCTTTGCGCGGCAAACTGTGCGGAGCCTTGCGCCAAGTTTTGCGCGCATCGGATGATCGTAATGGCGAAAAATGACCATGCTGTCGCGGGGGAGGGCGCGGATGGCGGGTTCGGGATCGGGCATCCTTTGATCATCGGTCATCAGGACAATCGGCGGAATCGGGCAATTCGGGCCGCCATTGCGCAGATTGAGCCTGCGTGCCTGCTTTAACAGGGCCTTATCCATTGATACACTCCCGACTTGGCAGCTATACCTGCCGTTCCTGAATGCGTTACCGATGAAGGACCACCCTCCATGAGCCATCATGATCTGTCATCTGGCAAAACCGATGTTGCCGTCAACCTTGCCGAAATCCAGAGCAATATCAATGCGGCATGTGAAGCCGCCGATCGTGATCCGGGTGATGTGACGCTGGTTTGTGTCAGCAAAAACCACGATGCCGATCATGTGCGCAAGGCGCTTGTCGACGGCAGGCGGGTGTTTGGTGAAAACCGCGTTCAGGAAGCCGCCGGGAAATGGCCGGGACTGCGCGCCGAGTTTCCTGATATCGAGCTGCACCTGATCGGGCCGCTTCAGACCAACAAGGTCAAGGACGCGGTGGCCCTGTTTGACGTGATCGAGACGGTAGATCGCCCGAAGCTGGCCAATGCATTGGCCAAACACCGCGATAAAACCGGTGCCTGCCCGGATCTGTTCATTCAGATCAATACCGGAGAGGAAGAGCAAAAGGCTGGCATCGCGCCAAAGGATGCCGATGATTTCATCAAGATGTGTCGTGAAGAGCTTAAACTGCCGATCATCGGCCTGATGTGCATTCCCCCGGTCGATGAGGAACCCGCCCCGCATTTCACCCTGCTTGGCAAGATTGCTGATCGCCATGGCCTTAAAATCAGAAGCATGGGCATGAGCGGCGATTACGAGGCTGCAATCCGGTTTGGCGCCACCCATGTGCGGATTGGGACGGCTATTTTTGGCTCCCGGGGCTATTGATTGGCCTTAAAAGGCCTAAATTTCGGTATCTAAATCGATATTCGGGGCGAAAACCCGTAAAAAAGGCCGCATTTTAGGTCGTTTTTGTGTGTTTAACGCCCGATTGCATGATTTGGGCCGTTCTGTGGATAATCAGGGCGATAACATAGACGCCGTAACCCGACATCTGTGACAAAAAAATCCCGCATCAGCGGGATTTTCTTTTTGTAGGCGATAAAATCAGTGTCTGATCACGGGATCAGCTTGTAACCGCCCGGTTCGGTAATCAGGATCGCCGCGTTTGACGGATCCTTTTCGATTTTCTGGCGCAGGCGATAGACGTGGGTTTCAAGCGTGTGGGTGGTGACGCCGGCGTTATAGCCCCAGACTTCGTCCAGCAATGTTTCGCGGCTGACCGGTTTGTCGCCCGCCCGGAACAGGAATTTCAGGATCGAGGTTTCCTTTTCCGTCAGGCGGACTTTTTTCTCGGTCGCGGTTTCGATCAGGATCTTGGCGCTGGGCTGGAAGCTGTATGGGCCGATGACAAAGACGGCATCCTCGCTTTGTTCATGCTGGCGGATATGGGCGCGAATGCGGGCCAAAAGCACATTAAGGCGGAATGGCTTGGTGACATAGTCATTGGCGCCCGATTCCAGACCCAGAATGGTGTCAGAGTCACTATTGGCGCCGGTGAGCATGATGATCGGTGATTTGACATTGGCGCGTCGCATCAGTTTGCAGACATCGCGGCCATCCATATCGGGCAGGCCAACATCAAGCAGGATCACATCGAAATAGGAATCCTTGGCAAGATCGAGCGCTTCCTTGCCACTGTTGGCAACCACGCATTCGAAATCTTCATGAAGTCTGAGCTGCTCCGTCAAAGACTGGCTGAGCGCTGCATCATCCTCAACCACCAGAACCTGTTTACCTGTCGACATTCACCATCCCTTGCTGCTTGTCAGATCCGCCGTCATATCCGGGGTCTGCGCCTGATGTTGATTTTACCGGCTTGTTTTTGTGGCGCTTTCGGGTCCGGCCCGCCATATATGCATTAAGTATCCCGCGCCGAACCATAGGATCAGCATCTTAAGTTGTATTTTCAAGAACAAACTGTTTTCTGTTTGGTCCTTTAACTCCCGGCCCAACCGGATTAGGTAGTAGGGGCGATTTGTCTGCGAAGTCGTGTCGTAAAATCTTGAAAGATGCGTGTCTTCCTGCGATTTTGCGCATCACCGACCAAGCAGGTTCGCATCGCCTGATGCGCTTATATGAATTAAACCGGGTCTTTATCCAGCCCCATAGCCACCGGATCGCGATGTTGTGATCACAAAGACAAGATGCCGATGACCCAAAGCTCCGCCGTGACGGCCCAAAATGACAGCAATCTGATCCCGGCAACCGATCTGGTAACGGTTTCCCGCGCCGTGGCAGATTTGCGCCGTGGCGAGATCGTCCTGGTTCAGGGGCATGACAATGGCGAAGCCCACAGCGTTGCGGTGATTGCCGCCGAGCCGCTCTCACAACATGGTCTGCAACGTCTTTGTGACATCGCCGGAAGCGACACCTCACCGGCAATCGTCCTGCCGCGTGTGCGGGCCAAATCGCTTGGTCAGACGGCCAAGGATGATCCGTTTGTCGCCTTTGTTTCAGCCGACCAATCGGCTGTTGATGCCAATCGTCTGGGTGAGATAGCCAATCCGTTGCTTGATCTTGATGCGTTGCCTGCGGGCGATTGGCGACCGGTCAGCATGGCGGAAAATGCCGCCATTCGTTTGGCAAAACTTGCGCGGTTATTGCCCGCCGTTGTGACCGTCCCGGTCAGTGCTGATCAGCTTGAAACCCTTGCCCGTGCTCAGAACCTGCTGGTTTTGCAGTCTGAAAGCATCAATGGCTATGAAAATGCCTCGGCAGCAAGCCTGCGCCAGGTCAGCGAAGCGCGTGTGCCGCTTGAAGATGCCGAAAACGTGACTGTGATTGCGTTTCGCCCGGAAGATGGCGGGCAGGAACATCTGGCGATTGTGATTGATGAACCGGTCAAGGATAAACCGGTCCTGATCCGCCTGCATTCTGAATGCTTTACTGGGGATCTGATCGGGTCACTGCGCTGTGACTGCGGGCCGCAGCTGCGTGGTGCGATTTCGGAAATTGCCAAAAGCGGGCAGGGTGGCATTGTGCTGTATCTGCGTCAGGAAGGGCGCGGCATCGGGCTTGTGAACAAGCTGCGCGCCTATGCCCTGCAGGATCGGGGGTTTGATACCCTTGATGCCAACGAGGAACTTGGCTTTGACGCCGATGAACGCGTTTATCGCCCGGCGGCCGAAATGCTGCGTCAGATGGGCTTTGAAAGCGTGCGGTTGTTGACCAACAATCCGGAGAAACTCACCGGTCTTGAAAGCTGGGGTGTCACGGTTTCCGAACGTGTCCCGCACAAATTCCCGTCCAATGGTCATAACGAGTTTTATCTGCAGACCAAAAAGGACCGGGCAGGCCATTTGTTCTAAGCCGCTCTGATAAGCGGCGGGCCTTGAAGATGCCGATGCTACCCGGCAGAAGATTCCGACAGGCAAGTCCGGCGAAATTATTTCCCAAGAAAATCACGATAATTCAAAGCTTTAGCATACGTTAAAACTGGCACTCCTTTTGCAGAACAGATGGCAAGAGGAGGACAGACATGTCGATTGGTGAAAATTGGCGGCAAATTTCGCCCGGTAGCCTATCCGGTGGCGCGGGCGGTGCAGGTGGCACAAATGGGGCGGCAAACGGCAAGTTTGCCCAGTCCAATGCTGCCGACCAGCTTTCTGGCACATCCGAAGGCCGGACATTCTCGCAATATATGTTTGGCGAGGATGGCTTTGAATTCACCGATTTCCTCGATGTGATCAATCCTTTGCAACATATTCCCGGTGTCGGGATGATTTATCGCTCGCTCACCGGCGATGAGATCGGCAATGGCGCGCGCGTCGCGGGTGGTGGCCTTTTTGGCGGGGTGTTTGGCCTTGCCGGAGCTGCAATTGATGCCGTGGTCGATGCGGTCACAGGCGACGATACCGGCACCCACTTCATGGCGATGATCGAAGACGGGTTTGGGGGCAGCGGCATTGATGATGGCACGGCGGTGGCCGATGCAGGCAATGCGAACGCGGCCACCAATCAGGCAACCACGGTCGCGCAGAACGGCGCCTATCAGGGCGATCTGGTTCTGCCCTGGATGACCGGCCCGCAATCACAATCCGTCAGCCCGGCCGAACAGGCCACCATTGTCCAGTCCGCACCAACGGCCCCGGTTGATCAGGCCATGCTGGCATCGAATGCGGCACCCGGCAGCACGGGCGTTCGGGCCTCTGATTTGAATGTGCCGTGGGCGCAAGGTGCGCAGGGTGCACAAGGTGCGCACGTTGCGCAGAACACGCAGAATGCCTCGCCAGTTGCACAAGCGGCGCAAAGTGCAGCATCAAAACAGCCTGAGGCAGAACTTGCTTCGGCATCTGCCACACCCTCAACCGATCCGGCAGAACTGACCGTTGCCATGGCATCGGCAGGAACGGCGAACCCGGTATCTGCCTTCAACCGGACCGTCGCATCCAATTCGACGGCAACCGAAACCGCGCGTCGCCCGGTCACCAGCACCGGTGATGCCAATACCGTCTGGGCGCGCGCCGCCAGCAGCGGCCGGGTCAGCCGCCAGACCAACGGCATGGCCATTTCCGCTGAGATGGCCGCCCATGAAGCCAAATATGCCAAACTGAATGCCGTGAAGGCCGAGACCGCAGAACGCAAGGCCAGCGACATACAGACGACTTCGCCAGATGGCACGCCGCTTTCGGCAGCCGAAATGGCAGCCCGCTTTAACGCCGCCCTTGGCCGTGACAAGGCACAAACCATGGCGGCTGATGCCGTTGCCAGCAGCAATGCGGTGGCCGATGACCGCCCGGCAAATGCCCATGACGGATACGATGTCGCCAATTCAGATCAGGGTGGATCGCCCCTTCCTGCCAGTGCACCGGCTGATGACGCGCCAGCGGACCATCCGCTTTTGCAGCAGGCGTCTGATAACCTGAATGGCGATGCGCCGGTGGGTGCATGGTTCAGCCAGACGATGATGGATGGTCTGAAGAAATATCAGGCGATGCAGCAGAAGCCTTCCCCGTCCGGAAATGCGATCTGATAAGGCACGTTTCGAAATCAAAACAAAAAAGCCCGCCTGGTTTAAACCGGCGGGCTTTTTGATGTTCAGATGGTCTGGTGCGATCGTGCGATCAGCTGTTCAGGAAACCGACGATTTCCTTGACCTCTTTGAGGATCGGCTGGGCGATGGCGTTGGCACGCTCGGCACCCTTGGCCAGAACGGAATCGATATAGGCCGGATCCGCCTTGAGCCGTGCCATTTCTTCGGTGATCGGTGCCAGATTTTCGACAACCACGTCGGTCAGCGCCTGTTTGAAGCCAGAGAACTGGGTGCCGCCATGTTCTGCCAGAACCGCATCGACCGTGCTGTCGGTCAGCGCTGCATAGATGGTGATCAGGTTCTTGGCTTCCGGGCGGCCTTCAAGGCCGGCGACCTCGCTTGGCAGCGGTTCCGGATCGGTTTTTGCCTTGCGGATTTTTTTGGCCAGCGTCTCGGCATCGTCGGTCATGTTGATGCGCGACATATCGGACGCATCGGACTTTGACATCTTTTTCGAACCGTCACGCAGCGACATCACACGGGTCGCAGGACCGAGTATCAGGGGTTCGGGCTGCGGGAAGAAGCCTTCGACCTCGTAATCGGTGTTGAATTTCAACGCGATATCACGCGCCAGTTCAAGATGCTGCTTCTGGTCTTCGCCGACCGGTACATGGGTCGCCTTATAGGCCAGAATGTCAGCCGCCATCAGGCTCGGATAGGCGTAAAGGCCAAGCGACGCGTTTTCACGATGTTTGCCTGCCTTTTCCTTGAACTGGGTCATACGGTTCATCCAGCCGATGCGCGCGACACAGTTAAAGATCCAGGCCAGTTCGGCATGGGCGGAAACCTGGCTTTGGTTAAACAGCACCTGATTTTCCGGATCAATGCCCGAAGCGATCATGCTGGCGGCCAGTTCGCGAATGTTGGAACGCAGTTCCTTGGGGTCTTGCCAGACCGTGATGGCATGCATATCGACCACGCAGAAGATGCATTCATATTTCTTCTGCAATTCGACCCAGTTGCGGATCGCGCCAAGATAGTTGCCAAGGTGAAGGTTACCGGTGGGCTGAGCGCCCGAAAACACACGTTCCATAACGTCGTCGTCCATTTCAATTTATGTTTAATAGGGCCTGCATACTCCGCCAGGTTTTGGACACCCGCCGGCGGACGAGCATGCAAGCAAACAGCGCGCGAGTTTAGGGTCTGGCCCGATTTGGTCAAGCTGCTTGTCTGGAAACGTGTCGATTAATTGCGATCAGGCGGGTTTTCCGCGTTTGAGCGTCGCCTTGAGCTCGGAAAAGCTGGTCGCACCAAGCAGTTGGGCCGCAATCGCATAGACGGCCATGCCACCGGTTACAATCACCGCCATGGTGGTGATCCGCGTGATCGAAAGCGCATCATTTTGCCAGAAGGCATCAATCGCAAACCACAGTGCCGATCCCATCAGCGCGGATGCGACAAGGATGCGCGGGATGCGCCGAGTAAGGCGGGCATCAAAGGTCAGATCGCCACGACGATGCAAAATAAAACCAAGCGAGGTCGCATTGACCCAGACCGAAACCGAGGTTGCCGCCGCAATGCCGAGATGCCCGAACCATGGCATCAAAACCACGATCAGGATGATGTTGAGCACCATGCAGGATATGCCGATACGGATCGGTGTTTTGGTGTCTTCGCGGGCAAAGAAACCGGGTGCGAGAACCTTGACCAGAACCGAGGCCGGCAGGCCAAAGGCAAACACGGTCAATGCCATGCCGGTCATAAGCGTTTCTTCCGCCCCAAAGGCACCGCGTTCAAACAGAACATTGATCACCGGCAAGCCCATCACACCAAGGGCGATGGCGGCTGGCAGGGTGAGCAAAAGCGCAATTTCAATGCCGCGATTCTGGCTATACATCGCAGTTTTGGCATCATCACCCTGCAATTGGCGCGACAATGTCGGCAAAAGCGCGGTGCCAATCGCAATGCCAATCACACCCAGAGGCAATTGTTGCACGCGATCGGCATAATAAAGCCAGGAGACCGCGCCATCAGAGACGAGGGAGGCCAGCATGGTGTCGATCAGAAGATTGATCTGATAGACGCCGGCGCCAATCATGCCGGGGATCATGCGTTTGCCCAGAAGCTTGATGCGGTCATCAACACGCGGCATCTGCCATTTGATGGCAAAACCGACCCGCTTACACGCAATCACCAGCATCAGGAACTGTGCCACACCGGCAATCGCCACCCCCCACGCCAGGGCATGGGCCGGGGTTTCGGTCACCGGTGCCAAGCCGAGCAAGGCCGCAATCAGGCAAATATTGAGAATGATCGGGGCGGCGGCGGCGGCGGCATAGCGATGAAGCGTATTCATCACACCCGACATCAGGGCGACGGCGGATATGAAGGCAAGATAGGGAAAAGTGATGCGCGACAGTTCGACAGCAAGTTCGAACTTTTCGGGATTTTCGGCAAAACCCGGCGCAAACACATACATCGCCCAGGGCATCAGGATTTCAATCACCGCCACCAGAAAACCGGTGATCAGGATCAGCATCGACATGGCGCGGGCAGCAAATTCGCGGGCCGCGTCCATACCGCGCTTTTCGATGTCACCTGCCAGAAGCGGGATGAAGGCCGCGGAAAACGCGCCTTCACCAAACAGGCGACGAAACAGGTTGGGAAACTTGAATGCGACAAAGAACGCATCGGCCATGCCGCCCGCACCGAGCATCCCGGCAATCAAAATATCGCGGCAAAATCCCAGAAGGCGGGATAACAGCGTAAAGCCACTCACCGTGGCGATAGAGCGGACAAGCGACATTCGAGAGCGTTCCGTATTTAAGCGTCACCAAAGGGCGCGATTCTGCCGGTGATGACGTGCGATTGCGGTATTTTCACGTTTGATGCACAGGAATTTGACAGTGGAAGGTGAAAATAGTCGTAATTTTTGAGGCCTAAAACCGCGGCGTATATCGCATTTTTGTGAAAGTGATTGAATTAGGTGATTTTTTTGGGGTCCCTGTGACAGCCGTCACAGAAAAACAGTTGCAACACCCGCATATTTACATTCGCTGAGGGTTCGTTGGGACGCGAGCCTCATATTGGACGGGCGGGGAAATACGGTATCCACCTCAACCTGCTGCACTCCGAGGATTTCGACACCGTGAATAACAGGTCACGCTGTCGGGTTTGGTTTTACCCTTCCTCGTCCGTCACAATTTCCAAAGAAATATAATTCGAGCAGTTTACTGGCCCTATCGGCCGGTACATCCGGATCTGATCCATACCGTGGCGTTGCCTAGGGTAGCGCATGGGTATTGGATCGATCCGGTTTGTTTGTTTTGGTGCTGAGAACAACAATCTAGTCGTTGCGAATCGCCTGGGTCAGGGTTTCCTTGACCTGAACAAACTTGGTGCGGCTGTCGATCTTGAGCCCGAACACATCCTTGACATAAAAAACGTCAACCGCGCGTTCGCCAAAGGTGGAAATACGCGCAGAGGCAATCTGCATCGAAAGATCACGGAGCGCACGCGTGATGTCATACAGCAGGCCCAGCCGGTCGCGGGCGGTGATTTCAATCACCGTGTGGGTGCGGCTGGCCTTGTTGTCGATAATGACATTCGGTTCGACCTTGAACACCGCAGTGCGGTGCTTGTTGTCCTTGGTCTGGCGGCGTTCGATTTCCTGACTGGGGCGGATCTGCCCGGAAATGACCTTTTCCAGTGTGTCGCGCAGGCGATCAAGTTTGGTGGAGTCGTTAAACGCCTCGCCATTGGTGTCCTGCACGAAAAAGGTATCCAGCGCCATGCCATCGGCAAGGGTCAGGATCTTTGCATCAACCACGTTGGCCCCACACAGCGCCATGGCGCCTGCAATCTGGGAAAACAGGCCGGGATGGTCGGTGGTGTGGACGGTGATTTCAGTGGCATCAATTTCGGTATCGATGCGGACATCGACCGTGATCTCGGCCCCGGAATTTCGGGCGTCGCGGGTCAGATGAGCGTGATGGACGTGGATGTCGGTATCAAAACTCAGCCAATAGGACGGATAGCCGCGTTCGATAAAGTCATCGATATCCTGTTCCGGCCAGTCTTTCAGCGCGTCGCGCAGCGCGTTTTGCGCATTTTCGACGCGCGAATCGCGGCTATCGGCATTAAGACCCCCTGACAGCATATCATCGGTGGCATAGTAAAGTTCACGCAGCAGGGTGGCCTTCCAGCCGTTCCAGACATTGGGACCAACCGCGCGGATATCGGCCACCGTCAGGCACAGCAACAGGCGCAAACGTTCCTGCGATTGCACCAGATCGGCAAAGGCGCGAATGGTGCTGGGATCATTGAGGTCACGCTTGAACGCGGTCAGGCTCATCCACAGATGCGCCTTGACCAGCCATGCGACCGCCTCGGTATCGGCGGGGGACAGACCAAGCCGCGGGCAGAGCTTTTCGGCGACTTCGGCCCCGAGCTCGGAATGATCGCCACCACGGCCCTTGGCAATGTCATGGAGCAATACCGCGACATACAGCACACGGCGTGAAATCACCTGACCCATGATGCGGGTGGCAACCGGGGCGTCTTCGGCAAGTTCGCCAGACTCGATCTGATTAAGCACGCCAATCGCCCTGATGGTGTGCTCGTCCACGGTGTAGGTGTGGTACATGTCGTACTGCATCTGGGCAACGACACGGCCGAAATCGGGGATGAAACGGCCAAGAACACCGGCCTCGTTCATCTTGCGGAGCGTCACATCCGGGCTGTCACGCTGGGTGAGGATTTCAAGGAAAACCTCGTTGGCGTCCGGATCGTTTTGCAGCTTGTGATCAACATATTTCAGGCTTTGCGTGATCCAGCGCAGCGTTTCGGGATGAATGCCAACCCGGTTTTGATGGGCAACCAGAAACAGGCGCAAAATCTTGATCGGGTCATTCTTGAAGACATCAAGGCTTTCGACCGTCAGGCGTTCATTGCGCAGCTCAAACCCGTCAATTTCCTTGGTGCCAAACAGCTTGCCAGGAAAACGGATCAGCGGGCGACGCTGATGGCTTTCTTCAAGGGCGGCACAGAAGATGCGGGTCAGGTTCCCGACATGCTTCACCATCAGATAATAGTGCTTCATGAAGCGTTCGACGCCCGATGCCCCGGCATGATCGGTATAGCCAAGCCGTTCGGCAATATCGCGCTGCATATCGAACGTCAGGCGGTCTTCTTCGCGGTCAGACAGATAATGCAACCAGCACCGCACCGCCCACAGGAAGTTCTGTGCCTTCAAGAAGCCGCGTGCTTCCTTGCGCGTCAGGACCTTGAGATCGACCAGCTCCATCGGGGAATTGACGCGATAAAGGTATTTGCCAATCCAGAACAGGGTATGGAGATCGCGAAGCCCGCCCTTGCCGTCCTTGACGTTGGGTTCGACCACATAGCGTGAATCGCCCATGCGGGTGTGGCGTTCATCGCGTTCGCCAAGCTTCTTTTCGATGAACTCGATGCCGCTGCCCTTGACCAGCTCTTCCATGAAGCGGGTGCGAAACAGTTTATAGGTTTCCTCATCACCCCAGACAAAGCGGCTTTCAAGCAGGTTGGTGCGAATGGTGATGTCCTGTTTGCCCATGCGCAGGCAATCATCGACGGAACGCGTCGCATGACCGACCTTAAGCCCCAGATCCCAGAGCATATAAAGAATGAATTCAACAACCTGTTCGCCATGTGCGGTCTGTTTGTAGGGAAACAGAAACAGGATATCGACATCGGAATGCGGCGCCATGTCACCGCGGCCATAGCCGCCGACAGCGACGACCGACATGCGTTGCTCATTGGTCGGATTGTGCAGCGGATAGACGAACGTGGTGGCAAAATCATGGATCAGGCGGACAATCTGATCCATCAGGAAACTGTTGGAAAAGACGGTGTCCTGCCCGGAATTGCTTTCTTCAAAGCGTGCGCGGATAACAGATCGCCCGGCCTCAAGTACTGATTTCAGCTTGTTGAGAACGGCGGTGCGCTGTTTGAAGCTTTTGAGTGCCGGATCGTTTGCGATGGCCTCAAGCTCGGCAAAGACCTTTTTGCGGTCGATGATTTCGCGCTGCTTCTTGATCTTGTAGGTCACGTTGGTCGGTTTCCTCGGCCCTGGCGTGCGGTCTGTCGGCGACAGGGTTTATATATCAATTTTCTTAACAGTTGCCGCACCATAGCGCCAATTTCATCTATCCGCATCAAATGCGTGCGCAAGTCCGATCGGCAGACACGCACCTGATATGGGGATAGGCCGCCTGTTTTGCAGGTGATCAGCCCTTTAGCGACTGAAGACGATACAGCGCATCAAGGGCTTCGCGCGGGGTCATGTTGTCAGGATCAAGATCGGCAACCGCATCAAGAAGCGCCTTTTGCGCATCCGAAAGGGCCGGGGCGCTTGTGCGTTCCTCCTTGGCGGCCTGTTCGATGGCAACCGCAAACAGCGGCAGGTCATCGGCAAGCTTGGAAACAGCACCCCCCTGTTCGCCCTTTTCAAGGGTCTTGAGAACCTGTTCGGCACGCTTGATCACGGGCTTTGGCAGGCCGGCCAACTGGGCGACGTGAATGCCGTAGGATCGATCCGCGCTGCCCGCACCGACTTCATGAAGGAAGACGACCTCGCCCTGCCATTCCTTGATCAGCATGGTATGGCACGACAGGTGTTTGAGCTTGGCGGCCAACGCGGTCAGTTCGTGATAGTGGGTGGCGAAAAGACCACGGCACTGATTGATTTCATGAAGGTTCTCAACCACCGCCCAGGCAATCGACAGGCCATCAAAGGTCGCGGTGCCGCGGCCGATTTCATCCAAAATCACCAGCGACCGGTCGGTTGCCTGATTAAGGATCGATGCGGTTTCCACCATTTCGACCATGAAGGTGGATCGGCCACGCGCCAGATCATCGGCCGCACCAACACGTGAAAACAGCCGGTCAATCACCCCGATATGCGCCTTGGCCGCCGGGACAAACGCGCCGATCTGGGCCAGCACGGCAATCAGGGCATTCTGGCGCAGGAAGGTCGATTTACCGGCCATGTTCGGACCGGTGATCAGCCACAGGCTTTGTTCATCTTCAAGGCGGCAATCATTGGCAACAAACGGCGCGTCGCCATTTTCACGCAAGGCGGCCTCGACCACAGGATGGCGGCCAGCGGTGATGTCAAAGGCAAGGCTGTTATCAATGTTGGGGCGAATGCACCCCTGATCGCGGGCGAGTTCGGCCAAAGCAGCTGATACATCAAGGCCAGCCAAGGCACTTGCGCATTTGGCGATGTCATCGGCCTTGGCGAGAACGGCGGCCACCAGTTCGTCAAACAGTTCAAGTTCAAGCGCAAGCGCCTGATCACCTGCCTTGGAGACCTTGCTTTCAAGCTCGGACAGCTCGACGGTGGTAAAGCGCACGGCATTGGCCATGGTCTGGCGGTGGATAAACTCATCCATCTCCATCATCTTGTCGGCGGTTTTGGCCGATACTTCGATGAAATAGCCAAGTACGTTGTTGTGCTTGACCTTAAGGTTGGAAATGCCGGTTTGCTCGGTATAGCGGGCCTGCAAATTGGCGATCAGCTTTTTGCTTTCACTTGAAAGCATGCGGAGCTCATCAAGCGGCGGGTGATAGCCGCCAGCAATGAAGCCACCATCGCGGGCCAGAAGCGGCAGGCTTTCGGCGATTGCCCGGCGCAACAGATCAATCAGATCGCCGTGATGGCCCATCATGGTCAAATGATCCGAAAGGGCTTCGGGCTGGGCAGTCAGGCCATCATTGCCGCCATCGGGTTTATTGAGCAGATTGCCAATCGCAAAGGCGCAGGACAGCCCATCGCGCATCGCCGCCAGATCACGCGGGCCCCCACGCCCGACCGACAGGCGCGACAACGCACGTTCAATATCGGGGCATTCGCCAAGGGCAGCGCGCAGATCTGATCGCAAGCCATCGCGATCATGGAAATATTCCACCAGATCAAGGCGCTTGTTGACTTCATCGGCATTGGTCAGCGGGGCGGACAGGCGGGCGGCCAGCAAACGGGCACCAGCACCGGTACGGGTACGGTCAATGACGGACAGCAACGATCCCTTGCGCTCGCCCGACTGGGTCTGGATCAGCTCCAGCGACCGACGGGTGGCGGCATCGATTTCCATCGCCGCCCCCTCTGCCACGCGGGTTGGCGGGGCAAGGCGGGGCATCTGGCCCTTTTGGGTCAGCTCGACATAATCAATCAGTGCACCGGCGGCCGAAAGCTCGGCGATCTCAAAACCGCCAAAGGCATCAAGGGCCTCGACCTCATAAAGCTTCTTAAGCCTGAGCTGGGCATTTTCAGCATCAAAGCGTGCGGTCGGCTGCGGGGTGATGATGTTTTTATATTCGGCATAGATGTCGAACACTTCGGAACGGTTCAGCATCTTTTCCGAAAACAGGATTTCACCCGGATCAAGTCGCGCCAGGGCGGCACCAAGACCGGCCATCTCGCAAGGCTGCACAAAGAAATCACCGGTCGACATATCAAGCCAAGCCAGCCCGATCTTGCCACGCACCTCGGAAACGGCGGCCAGATAATTGTGGCGCCGTGCATCTAGCAGGCTGTCTTCGGTGAGCGTGCCTGGCGTGATCAGGCGGACAACACCGCGTTTGACCACCGATTTGGCACCGCGTTTTTTGGCCTCGGCCGGGTCTTCCATCTGTTCACAGACGGCCACCCGGAAGCCCTTGCGGATCAGACGTTGCAGATAGGTTTCGTGACTGTGGACGGGAACACCGGCCATGGGAATTTCGTTACCTTGATGCTTGCCGCGTTTTGTCAGGGCAATATCGAGGGCTTCGGCGGCTTTGACCGCATCGTCAAAGAACAGCTCGTAGAAATCGCCCATCCGATAAAACAACAGGCAGTCCTGATACTGTTCCTTGATTTCAAGGAACTGCATCATCATCGGCGTCGCGCCGTCTCTGGAAAAAGAAGGTGCGGTCGGTGTGGTATCGGATTTATCGGCGATCTGGTTCATGATGACTTGATAGCAAACCCTGAAGGCAAAGACGAGAGCAGGAAACTGGCGGGGTGATAAAACTTGATCTATGCCATTGCAACGCCTGAATTTCTGCGAATATATAAAGATCGTGACCAACAACCAACTGTCGTTTTCCGCGACAGAATAACAGTGAGCAAGGAGCGTACAAAATGGCAGAAGAACAGACCATCCCGCAGGCCCCGGAACTGGTCGGACTGTTTGATACCAAGGACGGTTTCGATGCGGCTCTGCGTGCGCTCCGCGATGCCGGGTTTGAACGCACCGATCTGTCGGTTTTAAGCTCCCACGAATCCATCGATGTGGCAGGCAAGGATGGTCGGTCCTGGTCCGATGTGCTGACCGCACTGGTCGGTGAAACCAAATATGAAGTGCCGCTGGTGGCGTCCGGCGCGATTGCCTTGTTTGGGGGCGCTGCGACGGCGGCGGCCGCCATTGCGGTCGGGGCCGGTGTTGGCGCAGTCGCACTTCGTGAATTTATCGAAGAAGTGACCTCCACCCCGCATACCGAGGATTTCGCCCGCGCGGTTGATGCCGGATCGGTCATTCTGTGGGTGCGGATCGACCCGGACCATGAAGGTGCCGAGGCCAAGGCACGTGCCATCCTTGAACAGAACGGTGCGACCAACATCCATCTGCATTCACCGAAGTAATCCGCACGTTTTGGCGTGGCGGGCAGCTGCATGACAGAGTCCGCCGAGAACGATGGAATTTACCGGTAAGGCAACAGGAACACGGGGGCATTGGCCCCCGTTTTTCGTATCGTGGAAAGTTCATATTTGTGCCAATCGGCGGGTCGGTTTGCGCGGCGCAATAAAAACGGCAAACCCAGGGGCCCGTTGCGCGCGTGTGATTACGCCTCTGAAAAACCAGCACTTACTGACGGTCACGGCGGCTGGGTCATTGGGGCGGTTGTGTCTGCCATTGCGTTTGCGCATATGAAACGGGCCGGACCAGAGGTCAATGTTGCGCCGCAACATACGGAAAACGCTACGTAATTTTGCGGTTGCCGTTAACGTCGCCTTTGACCCGGGGCGCGAAGCCTGATTTATTGGGCGGTCCGACAAGACGGTCCCACGCCGCAAACTTGTCGATCAGGAAAATCAGAACTTAAGAACAAAACAGACCGTACAGGTTGCTTTCCATCTCACCACGCAAGCGTCAGTGAAAAACACAATGTCAGATACAGAAATCAAGGTTCGTGACCGTGAAGCGCTGCTGTTTCATTCCAGCGGCCGCCCCGGCAAAATCGAAATCACCGCATCCAAACCGCTGACCACTCAGCGCGACCTCTCGCTCGCCTATTCGCCGGGTGTTGCGGTGCCGTGTCTTGAAATCGCCAAGAACCCGGCGACTGCCTATGATTACACCTCCAAGGGCAACATCGTTGCGGTCATTTCCAACGGCACCGCCGTGCTTGGCCTTGGCAACCTTGGTGCGCTGGCTTCCAAGCCGGTGATGGAAGGCAAGGCGGTTCTGTTCAAACGCTTTGCCGATGTGGATGGGTTCGATCTTGAAGTGTCGACCGAAGATGTCGACGAGTTCGTCAATTGCGTGCGCTTCCTGGGCGCATCGTTTGGCGGGATCAACCTTGAAGACATCAAGGCTCCGGAATGCTTCATCATCGAACAGCGCCTGCGCGAAGTCATGGACATTCCGGTGTTCCATGATGACCAGCATGGCACGGCGATCATTGCGGCATCGGGGCTTATCAATGCCTGTGACCTGACGGGTCGCAAACTTGAAGACATCAAGCTTGTCATCAACGGGGCCGGTGCGGCCGCGATTGCATGCTGCGAGCTGGTCAAAAGCATGGGTGTTGCCCATGACAATGTGATCATGTGTGACTCGCGCGGGGTGATCTACAAGGGCCGTGAAGACGGCATGAACCAGTGGAAATCGGCCCATGCGGCCGATACCGATGCACGGTCGCTTGACGATGCGATGAAGGGCGCTGATGCGTTCTTTGGCCTGTCGGTTAAGGGGGCGGTGACATCAGCCATGGTCAAAAGCATGGCCAAACAGCCGATCATCTTTGCCATGGCCAACCCGGATCCGGAAATTTCCCCGGAAGAAGTTGCTGCTATTCGTGATGATGCGATTTGCGCCACCGGGCGTTCGGATTATCCGAACCAGATCAACAACGTTCTGGGCTTCCCGTATATCTTCCGCGGCGCGCTTGATGTTCAGGCATCCACGATCAACGAGGACATGAAGATTGCCGCAGCCCACGCGGTGGCATCGCTTGCCCGTGAAGACGTGCCCGATGAAGTGGCCGCGGCCTATTCCGGGCGTCGTTTGCAATATGGTCCGGAATACATCATCCCGGCCCCGTTTGACCCGCGCCTGATTACCGCCGTGCCCAAGGCGGTTGCCCAGGCCGCGATGGATAGCGGTGTGGCGCGTCGTCCGATCATTGATATGGAAGAATATGAAAATCAGCTGCGCGGTCGTCTTGATCCGACGGCCGCCCATTTGCAGCTGATTTCCGATTACGTCCGTGCGCACCCGAAACGCATCGCCTTTGCCGAGGGCGAGGAAGAAACCGTGATCCGCGCAGCGGTAGCGTATCGCAATTCGGGCTACGGGACGCCGATCCTGATCGGGCGCGAAGACCGCATCCATGAAAGCGCCAAGAAGCTTGGCATTGAAAGCCTTGATGGTGTCGAAATCAGCAACGCGGCCCTGTCCAAGCATAACGCGGAATATGCCGAGTTCCTCTATCAGCGCCTGCAGCGCAAGGGCTTCCTGTGGCGTGATTGCCAGCGCATGGTCAACCAGAAGCGTAACGTCTTTGCCTCTGTCATGGTGGCACAGGGGCATGCCGATGGTTTGATCACCGGTCTTACCAGGAACTTCAATCGCAGCTTCGCCGATGTTGCCGGTGTGATCGATGCCAAGCCGGGCGAAATCCCGATGGGGCTTTCAATCGCGATTGCCAAGGGCCGGACGGTGTTTATCGCCGATACCCGTGTGCACAATCTGCCCAATGCCGAGGAACTGGCCGAGATCGCCATTCAGGCGGCCGCCAAGGCCCGTCAGATGGGGCATGAGCCGCGTGTGGCGATGGTTTCGCACTCGACCTTCGGCAACCCGTATAGCGAGGATACCGACCGTATCCGCGAAGCCGTTGGCATCCTTGAAAGCAGCAATGTCGATTTCGAGTTCGATGGTGACATGGCGGTTGATGTGGCACTCGATACCGAGCTTCTGAAGCTTTATCCGTTCTGCCGTCTGTCGGGTCCGGCCAACGTTCTGGTGATGCCAGCACTGCATGCGGCAACCACAGCCTCCAAACTGCTTGATAAACTTGGTGGTGGCACGGTGGTTGGCCCGGTGATGATCGGTCTGGAAAAACCGGCCCAGATCGCCCAGATGGGGGCAACCGTGAACGATCTGGTGAACCTTGCTGCCCTTGCCGCCCACGAGGCAGAGCACGGTTAAGCCGTTTCGAAATCAAAGATCAGAAAGGCGGAGCTGATTTTTCAGGCTCCGCCTTTTTTGTTCGGATATCCAGATCTGCCGGGTTTCGTTACGCGACCGCCTGATCCGCCGAACCAACACCGGGAAACAATTCGGTCGGGGTATTTTGGGTGGATGGGTGATAACCTGACAGCTGGATGCGCATATAGACGTTTTGGGGCGTGTTCTGTGACATCCGACCCGATTTTTGCCACATCACAGAGGCAATAGTCCGCAATTCAAGCCAAAACCCAGAAAACAGGAATCGCTTATGGGCCAGTTGACCCGGTTTTTCGCCGTTATCATGTTTTTGCCGCTGCTTGCCGCCTGCGAAGATGAACAGGTCAGCGGACCGACAGCCGATGAAATCACCACGGCGGTGATCGAACGGTTTCGCGATGATCCCTATGCCAAGGTCGGCCATGTTGAAAACGTGACCAAAACCAACAGCATTTCCGAAGACGATGACGAAGTCCTTGTTATGGTGCGCTATGAGCTGGTGTTTGATCGCACGGTTGCCGACTTTGCCGATGACGTAACCGAAAAGGGCAAGGCGGCCGGGACGATGGATGATGTCGGCAGCACGGTGCGCGATGCGCTTGATCTGGTGAAAACCAAGATGCTGACGCTCAAGGAAGGCGAATACAAGGTGGGCGACCGTCGGGTGGTCGAGGATGAAATCCGGTTGCTGAAATCGGAAAAGGGCTGGATTTATCGCGGACGGCCATAACGGGTCTTCTGATATCCGAACCAAATAAAAAGGGACCCGAGCGGGTCCCTTTTTATTTGCTTATCTGGCTTGGTGCCTGACTTATCCCATCTGACCCTTGGGATTATTCCTCAAGGGCGGCGAGCACCTTTGGCGGCGGCGGGACGTCGCCTGCCGCAAAATCAAGACCATCAAGCTCGTTCAGCCCGTTCACACTCATGATTGCATGCAGGCTGTCGACATATTCCTCGCCGCGCTCGGAATATTTGGTCAGGGTCTCGGCCAGTTCCCAGCCACTGATAAACTTGCCGTCGGCGCGAAGGGTTGCGCGACGTTCGCGCAATTCCTGATAGGCCGGGTGCGAGTTGATGTTGCGTGCGTAGGCGCGCACACTGTCCATCAGGCTACCAAAAGCCTTGATGACGTGGGTTTTGCCATCTTCGCGATCCTTCGGCACGATGCCTTCATCGTCGCCCCAGGCCCATTGACCGAACAGGGCGTTGCCTTTGCGCACAAAGCGTGACGTGCCCCAACCACTTTCCTCTGCCGACTGGGCAAGGATCAGGGAGGTCGGGATCACATCAATGCGTTCAAGCAGGGCGTTGATGCCGCCATCGGTCACGCGATAGCGCTTCATCAGCTGATTGACCCATTGCTGATCGGCCTGGCTGACTGGGGTGCCGGAAATGCCCTTGGCCTGAATGGCCATCAGACGTTCGCGGCGCGCGGTGATTTCTTCGTTCACGCGCATGGCCAGCGGCAGCATGATTTTCAGGAAAAGCTGTTTACGCTCTTCAACTGATGCCAGTTCGCCAAGGCCTTCGGGCACGCGCTTGATATAGACGCGCGGAACTTCGCCCACCTCATTGAGGTGATAGCCAATGCTTTTGAAATACTGGCTGAGTGCGATGACTTCCGGGCCGCGGCGATAAACCGTTTTCTTCTTTTTGATAACGGCTTCATCAGCCGTGACTTCGACGGTTTCTGTCTCGAAACCTTCCGGAGTTGGAGAAAGATCAATTCCGGCGAAAAGACCAATATACAGGAAAACAACCGCTCCGAAAATCGAAGCGAGCGCAACATTCCTGTAACTGTTTGTTTTTGCGCTAGTCATTGTTGAATCTCCAGGATCAGTCGAACTGTCCATCCCAAGTGGAGGTTATCTATGCCTGCCGCGCGCGATGATCGCAACGGGCAATATCTCCGAGAGTTGAAAACGCCAAGAAAACCTTTTCGTTCAGCGCATAATTTTTACGCCCGGCGCGGGTTAAAGTTCACGCCGGGCGTCTGAATTTGTTAACGACTCGTAAATCCGTGCGCGGTCAGTTCACCGGATGGTCGGACGCCATCTTGTCGGTGAGGTGCCCGAAAACCAGGTCAGGTTCAGTCAGCCATGACCGGTTCAACGGCCTGAACTTCGGGCACGTAATAACGCAGCATGTTTTCGATGCCCATCTTGAGCGTCGCGGTGCTGCTTGGGCAACCTGCGCATGCACCGTGCATTTCAAGGAAGACCACGCCATCTTCGAAACGGTGGAAGACGATGTCACCACCATCCTGTGCCACGGCCGGGCGAACACGGGTATCAAGCAGTTCCTTGATCTGGCTGACCAGTTCATCATCGCCTTCGGCAGCAGAGCTGGTACCGGTGGCGGCGTTGGAGTCCTGATCGAGAACCGGCTGACCCGACGTGTAATGTTCCATGATCCCGCCAAGAATCTGCGGTTTCAGGGTCTGCCAGTCCTTGGAGTCATCCTTGGTGATGGTGATGAAATCACCGCCAAGGAAAACACCGGCAATGCCATCAATTTCAAACAGCTTGCGCGCAAGCGGCGATTTGATGGCTTCGTCACCCTTAACGAAGTTGGCGGTGCCAAGACGGCCCATGACTTCTTCGCCCGGAAGGAATTTGAGTGTCGCCGGATTCGGGGTTGGTTCGGTCTGAATGAACATTTTCGGCTTGTCCTCTCACTCTGATTGTCGGGACTTATGCTGCCCACTCAACAATCTCTATTTCATTTGGTTAGGCCCTAAATGGGGCAAAAACCACAAAAGATCAAGTCGCAGCGCGCAACTCAGGTATTCCGGATGGCGTGTTTCGTAATCACATTGACGTCAACGTTGCAGAATGCTGCTGATTTCGCGCATCTGGGTACGGGCCCGCAAAAGATAGAAACCAAGCCCCGCCAGATGGTTAGGGAAGACGATGCCGTCAGCCGAGCCGTTCACAACTACCATCGGGTCAAGTGCGGCGGCCGCCTGCAGGGATCCGATCATTTCTGCCCAGACCGATGCGATCTGGCGTTCATTGATGATCTGTTCGAAGTCGGTGCCAAGATCGCGCAAGATCAGGCTATAGGCATAAAGACGACCCTTGGTGGCATAGAAAACGTCATCTGCCGTGCGATCAAAGATCGACGGATTTTCCACCTTATCATCAATCAGGGCAGAGGCCGAGCCAAGGTCATTGGCAATGCGGTTCAGTGTTTCCTGAAGATTGTCGGCACGGCGTTCAAAAACCGCATTTCCGTTGGTCAGACGGGTATTGTAGTTTTGCAGGGACCGGATTGCCTGACGGTATTGTTGTTCGGACGTGACACCGGGCAGCAGCGAAACACTGGGATCAAACACCCATTTGTCGCCACGGAATTTCAAAAGGCCGGCGGCATCGTCCAGATCCGGGTCAACCTGACTTGACCCACGGGCGCGCCCGATCTGATCGGAAAGCTCGATCGCAAAGCGCGACAGGGCATAGACGATCCCGGTCTGGAAGTTCGGCATGTTATCAAGGGCTGCACTTGGCAGGAAGAACGGATCGTTGGCGGTCCAGCGGTTCTGGTTGACCTCGCGATCAATCAGGGCTGCGGCGGTGTTGACTGCATGACTGCCGCCCTTGTAATTGCCGATAAAGTCGGGGTTGTCATCGATACGATGCACAATCGCCATGCCTGCCGGATAATAGATCACGGCAATCAGAACGATCACACCAAGGCTGCGCACCCAGAACTTGCCCGATCCGAAAATAGCTTTCAGTCGGGAACCAAATCCTGCAACGCCGCCTTTTTTATAGAGATAATCGTCTTCAATCATGACTTGTCCTGTGAATTGATCCGGCAATTGAACCTAGGCGCTGTACACCCAAACGGCAAGTCCATGATTTTACGCAGTGATGGTGATGAACGTCTCAAAGGTCGCCAGTCCAAGCAGTGTTTCAAGATCCTTCTCGGCCAAGGCAACACAGCCTTCGGTGCCAGCATAATCGGGTTTGGCGATATGCATGAAGATCGCCGATCCCTTTCCGGGCACGGGCGGGTCATCATTATGGCCCAGAACGACGATGATGTTATAGAGGTCATCCTTGCGAAACAGCTTTTCATGGCTGGCATCAAACGGCAGGCGGACCGGGCAGTTATAGTCTGGATGACCCGGATCATCACACCAGCCGTCGGAAAATGAAATGGTGGTGACCGGAAGCTTGGTGCGCGGGCTGGGCCTGCGATCGGCACGATACATCACATAGCGCAGCTGCCAGCGACCGGCCGGCGTTTTGCCATCGCCTTCGGTTTTCTGGTCGGCATCAATCACGCCATTTTTCCCAAGCGCACAGAGAAATGTGTGTTCACCCACGCTCAGCACACCGTCTGGCGAAGCAAACAGTTCAAGCGGTTGGGACGGCGAAGGTGCAGCAGCGTCGCTTTGCATTCTATTGATGGACCTTATCGTATTCGATCATGTGCTGGCATGGTGCTGGCACGCAGCTTCAATATGCTGACGCGCCAATGGTGAGAAACAACAAAGGTAAATTTGTGGCATTTGCGCCAATTCGCCAGTCAGCTCACAAATGGTTGATACGGCGATTTTGGCTGCCTGGTCTTCCGGATAGCCAAATATCCCGGTGGATATGGCAGGAAACGCCACAGAGGCGAGATTGTTCTCGACCGCCAGCAAGATTGATTGGCGATAACAGCTTGCCAACAAATCGGCCTCACCATGGTTCCCGCCATGCCAGACCGGGCCGACGGTGTGGATGACGTATTTTGCCTTCAGGTTAAATCCGGGCGTGATTCTGGCATCACCCGTCGGGCAGGGGGCAAGCGGCCGGCAGGCGTTTGCCAGTTCAGGACCCGCCGCATGATGGATCGCACCGCACACACCGCCGCCGGGCAAAAGGGCCTCGTTCGCGGCATTGACGATGGCATCGACATCAAGTGTGGTGATGTCACCGACGGTAACTCTGATGGCATGGGTTTTGTCGGGCGCGTTTTTGCGGGTCACGAATAGCATCCTGAAACGTGAATTCTTGCCTCAATACCAACCTGTAAGGGTGGCGCCCCTGCACCAAAGTAGTGTTGCGCGACCGATAAGTCAAAAAACAACGCTCCGCCAGATCTGACGGAGCGTTGCATATAAATCCGGTGCCTGTCCGAAGACGGGTTGAATGCGGCTTATTTGCCGAGGCGGGTCACACCTTCTTCGATCAGTTTGGCGGCTTTTTCAGCGCCTTCCCAACCGGTGACTTTGACCCATTTGCCTTTTTCGAGGTCTTTGTAACGCTCGAAGAAGTGCTGGATCTGATCGCGCAGGATCTGCGGCAGATCTTCGTGGGATTTGATGTCGGTGTAGTACGGGTCGATCTTGTCATGCGGAACGCAGATCAGTTTTTCGTCCTGACCGGCTTCGTCTTCCATGATCAGAACACCGATCGGACGCGCACGGATGACAGAACCGGCAACGACCGGCTCGCGGAACATAACCATGGCATCAACCGGATCGCCATCTTCGCCCAGCGTGTTGGGGATGAAGCCATAGTTGACCGGGTAATACATCGAGGTGTGCAGGAAACGATCGACAAAGACAGCACCGGAGTCTTTATCGACTTCGTACTTTACCGGTCCACCCTGCGGAATTTCGATGACGACGTTTACGTCCCACGGAACATCCTTGCCAACGGCAATCTTGCTGAGATCCATCTGGGAAAATCCCTTTCGCTTTTTGAACGCATGCCCCGATCACCAGGGCGGCTGATATGAGCTTCTAAGATGCAAAGACGCATCCGAAGGAAAATGATGCCGACCTTTTATCGCGAAACGCCGTCGCTTCCAAGGGGGCAGGAAATGATACTTTTGATCAGAAACCCTAGGCGGTTTCGGCAACCGGCAGCAAAGAGCTTTTCACAGGCGTGAAGCGGTCTGCTTCTGCCTCAAGATTATTGAAATAACCCGGGTTCTTTGATGCGTTTGCATGACGGCTGGGCATCGAACGACCGTGGAAGAGATGCAAGACAGGAGAGGTATATTCAACATTTTTGCGACGGATACCCGCCCGGATCATGCGGAGTACGAAATCTGAATCTTCCAACCCATGGCCTTCATAGGCTTCATCGAAGCCACCAATCTTTAAGATATCATCCTTGAAGGCCGCAATATTGCACCCCTGTGCTTTCTTCCAGCAATTGGCGTGCTCCCACAGGCTTTTCTGGCTTTGCGGGATCGGAATGAACTGAAATGGGCGATTGCAGTTTCCCGTCAGGCCCAGCATGAAAAGGATCGCACGTGGCCATTTGTGGAACCGGAGACGGTTCTTCATCGCAAGCTTGGTAAAGCGTTCCTTTAGGAATACACGTTTGCCTGTGACAAAGCAGTTTGCTTCGGCCGCTTTGCGGTGGCTTGAGACAAAGTTCGACATCAGGCAGCAATCACCGTCGGTGAATACAATAATATCGCCTTCGGACATTGCGATTGCGCCGTTGCGCACGCGCGACAGCCGGTATCCCTGATCTTCCTGCCAGAAATGTTTGATCGGCACCGGGGATTTTTTTTGCATCTTGGCAATTGTCTGTGCCGTTTCCGGCCCTGAGCCATCATCAGCAACGATCACCTCGAAGTTATCGTCCTTCTGGTCGATCAGCGATTGCAAAACCATTTCCAGCGCTTCTGGCCAATTATAGGTCGAAACGATGACTGAGACCTTATGCACTAAAATATCCCTAAATGTTACGTATCGTGCCTTTACCTAAGGCACCAAATCAGTGTGAGCAGACAGTATTTCCGACCGCGCTGACGATCAATACAGAATTGATACTGTCACGCGCCTGTAAAGATCACTGAGCGTCTGGTTTACCGGGTTTTCTCATGTTTTTCTGACAATAGGCCCAGGCATGCGCGATGATCTGGCGTGGGGACGGATAGTTGGCGCACCAACCAAGCATGTCTTGCGCCTTGGCCGGGTTTGCAACCAGTTTGGCAGGGTCTCCGGGGCGACGCGCATCTTCTATCACGCTGAAATCCTGACCGGTGATCTCTTTGCAAAGTTCGATGATCTCTTTGACGGAACAGCCTTCGCCTGTGCCGATATTGACGGCATCGAAAGCAGCATTCTCGGACGCGATGACATGCGAAAGCGCCTTGACGTGGGCGCTGGCAAGATCATCAACGTGAATATAGTCGCGAATGCAGGTTCCATCGGGCGTGTCATAGTCCGTGCCATAAATCTTGATATGGTCGCGTTGACCGGCAGCAGTTTGTAAAACCAGCGGGATAAGATGGGTTTCTGGATCATGCCTTTCGCCTGTGCGGCCTTCCGGGTCGGCGCCCGCAGCATTGAAGTAGCGAAGTGCAATGGCGTGAAAGCCGTAAATATCGGCATAGTCCCTCAGCATGGTTTCGACCATTGCTTTTGAGCGGCCATAGGGGTTTTCCGCCCGGACCTCGAGCGTCTCGGACAGCAGCCCATCATCCCGATTTCCATAGACCGCAGCCGTTGACGAAAAAACAATGTGGTTGCAGCCATTGCGTCGCATCGCTTCGAGCAGGTTCAGCGCCCCGGCAGTGTTGACTTCATAAAACCTGGCCGGTTCGACCATCGAAGCGCCAGCTTCAATCAGAGCGGCCATGTGAATGACGGCAGCAGGCTTGAAATCGTCAAAGGCCTTATTCAAGGCGGCACTGTCGCGAATATCGGCGTGGATAAACGGAACATCTGAGGAAACAGCATCGCGGTGACCATTTGAAAGGTTATCAAACACAACCGGTTGGTAGCCACTTTCGCGAAGCTTGATGCAAATGTGCGATCCGATATATCCCGCACCGCCTGTTATCAAAATGTTTTGCATGAAATGGAATTACTACTTTGTTCCTGAGCCGAGTTAGAGAACGCGCAGCAAAAAATATGCTCACATCACCTTTTTGCGCGCAAGTGATGCGGTTTTCGGGTTGATCAGTTCGCGGATCCAGTTAGCGGCTTCGATGACGATCGGGTCTTTTTCGCGGGCCGGGCGGATCAGCAAGCGATACCACCAGTGCGAAATGAAATCCGGGAAATTAAGTGGCACCAATTCACCGCGCTCAACGTAGTTGCGGGCAACAACATCGGTGCTGGCAACGATGCCCTGACCGGCACGAGCGGCCTCAAGCGCCCAGATATGGTGGCTGAAGGTCCAGCAATCAGCGAGCGAGAAGCTGGCATCCTTGAACCATTGTTCGATCTGGGAGAACTGTTCGCTGTCACTGTCGATCAACAGGATATCGCGCGGGCCGAGTGTCGCGACGTCAACATTGCTGGCATCATAGCCGCGCTTTGCCAGCCATTCCGGGGCGGCAAAGGCGGTATAGACTTCGGGTGTGAGAAGCTCGGTAATCCAGTCTTCGGGACCGGGCAGGTCCTTTGGCGCGATCTGAAGGGCGAGATCAATTTCAAGCGGATCAAGACCGTCATCAAATTCGATCTTGCGAAACTGTACCGGAATATCGGCAGGCAGCCGGTCGCGCAGGTTATCAAGCTCATACAGCAGCACAGTGAGGGCCGGGGTCGCCAGTGCGCCGATGCGGATTGCCTTGCCCTTGTCCGGGCCGACTTCGCCAGTGATATCGGCAATGCCATCAAGTGCTTCGGTCAGGCGGGGCAAGAGCAGCTCGGCCGACTTGGTCAGGGTCAATCCACGGCCCTTGCGGGTAAAGAGCACCACGCCAAGGTTTTCTTCAAGCTGGCGGAGCTGATGACTGATCGCACTTTGCGTGACATGCAATTCTTCTGCGGCCCCCTTCACGCTTTGGTGGCGTGCAGTGGCTTCAAAGGCGACAAGGGCGCGCAACGGGGGGAGCTTTCTGCGCATCGTGGGTTTCCATCCGGAGAGCATTACTGTCTTTTGTTCTGTCTATCAGGCCTGATCGAAAAGTGGGCCAAAAAAATCTCAACAATGGCTGAAAAAGCTTCATTCGTATTTTTCCAAACAAGCAGGCAATATCATCGTCATACAGGGTTTCCGGCCGTAATGACTTATGCCTCCTTGCGCCACCACGTAAGCAGCCTCCCCCCAACTGCCGGAAACCCCAACATTCCTTTCGAAACCGGGATTGACCATGACCGCAACGCGACTGAGCGGAAATTTCCGCGGTGTCCTGTGGATGACGGCTGCCATGGCATCGGGCGTTTTTGTCGATGTTTGTGCCAAGCTTGTTTCGCACGATGTGCCGACCTCGCAGATCCTTGCGATGCGTGCCCTGACCACCGTTGCGGTGTTCCTGGTCATCATCATGTTTGTCGGCACGCGTCAGATCCGCACGCGCCGCCCTGTTGCGCATATTGCGCGTGGCGTTTTGTGGTACGGGTCGCTGTTCTTTGTGTTCTTTGCGCTGCGCCAGATGAGCATCGCCGAGGTCAATGCCTATCTGTTTATCGAGGCGTTGCTGACCGTGATGTTGGCGGTGGTGATTTTGGGTGAGAAACTGACCCCGCGCAAAATCATCGCAACCCTTCTGGGCCTTGTTGGCGTGTGGGTGATGTGTTTCCCGCGCATGGATGGCTTTGGCGTGCCGCTTGGTGTCGCCGCGGCCCTGATCGGGGCGTTCTGTTTTTCCGCCCAGACCCTGTTTGCCAAGGTGCTGACCCGGACCGAAACCAATTTTTCCATGCTGTTCTGGCCTCAGATCATCGCGGTTGCGATCTGGGTGCCGATTGCAATGATCACCTGGTATCCGGCGTCACTTGCCGACTGGCTTTATTCATCGGGTGCCGGTTTCTTTGCCATGCTGACCAACTATATGGTGTTGCGCGCCGTGCGGGTTGCGGATGCCAGTGTGGTGTCGCCTGCGGCATACACCGCCCTGCCATTTTCGGTCGCAATGGACCTGATCTTTTTCGACATGCTGCCGGTGCCGGTGATTTTCATCGGGGCAGGCATTGTCGTGCTGGCCGTAATGCTGCTTGATTACAAGGGCGGTGCCAAAGCGGTCGAAGATGCGGTCGAAGAAGAATTCGCCGAATTTGCCGAGAGTAGCGAAATCGGGGATGAAGAAGCATCCCCGAAACCCGCAAAGGCCTGAGCTCCGATGACCGACGTTACAGATCAGCGATCATGTTGTGCGCGGGAGTCATCCGGGGCCTGATCACGGTCATGAAGGCCGTAATCCCGGATCACACCAGCCACCCGTAAGCGGTAATCCTCAAAAATCTTGTGTCGCCCCTTGATCTGGGCGGTGCGGTGCTCACCCAGATTGCGCCAGGCGGCAATTGCGTCCTCATCGCGCCAGAAAGACAGCGATAAAACCTTGCCGGGATTGGTCAGGCTTTGAAACCGTTCGATCGAGATAAAGCCATCGATGGTTTCAAGCACGGGTTTGAGGTCACCGGCAATCGCAAGGTAATCGTCATAGCGCCCTTCGCGCGGTGTGACCTCGAAAATGACGGCAATCATGGTTTGATCAGCTCCTCAGGGTCAGGACCTATGAATTTGGTTCGAATGGCAGGGTTTATATTTGTGAAATCCAAGAAAAATCCCGCCGGGCGGGTTGGTATCCCGTGCAAGGGATTTGACGCGGGAGTTTGCAAATATAAACCCTGTCCGTCGGATCCCTCAGATATGCACGGACTACTTTGTCGCAAAACCTTGAAAGATGGATATCTTCCTGCGGTTTCGCTTCGCGTATCCGCACAGATCTGAGCGACCATTCTAACTAAATTCATAGGTCCTGACCCTTATGCGGGGTGGAGGCAATTTTCAGAAACTGGCGTTCTTCGCGCAGGATGAATTTCTCGCGCTGGGAAAATTCATAGTTCTCGCGGCCCAAGGGATCATCTTTCAGACGCGCGCGATAGGCTTCATAGGATGCCAGATCGGGCAAATGATAGATACCATAGGCGGTCGAGACCGATCCTTCATGCGGGGCGAAATAGCCGACAAGGTCCGCCCCGCAACGCGGGATGGCCTGCCCCCAGTTGCGGGCATATTCAATGAAGGCATCTTTTTTGTACGGGTCGATTTCATAGCGGATGAAACAGGTGATCATGACATCGTCCTTTCAGGAGAAACATCTTGTTGGGTGACGCGACCCATTATCCCGATTGCCGCGCATTAATGCTTCGATTAGCATCGAACTATGAAAGAAGGACCCGATATCGCCCGCGTGGCCGCATTGCTTGGCGATCCGGCGCGCGCAAATATGCTGACAGCACTTATGAGTGGTCGGGCATTAACCGCGGCCGAGCTGGCGCAAGAAGCCGGTGTGACACCGCAAACGGCAAGCTCGCATCTGGCAAAGCTTGAGAGCGGGCAGATCGTAGTGCCGCGCAAACAGGGGCGGCATCGTTATTTCACGCTCAGCGGCCCTGATATTGTCGAGGCATTGGAAGTCCTGATGGGGATTGCCAACCGGGTCGGGCATAACCGCGTGCGCACCGGGCCAAAGGACCCGGAACTGCGCAAGGCACGCGTTTGTTATGACCATCTGGCCGGGGATATGGGGGTGGCCCTGTTTGATGGCCTTGCCAAACGCAAGCTGATTGCAAGCGATGTGAATGGGGTTGCCCTGACCCCGGCCGGGATCGATTTTGCCAACACGTTTGGCATTGATCTGGATGCCTTGCGGGCCAAGCGTCGGCCGTTGTGCCGGGAATGTCTGGATTGGAGTGCCCGGCAATCGCATCTGGCGGGCTCCTTCGGGGCGGCCTTGCTCGACCGGTTCTATGATTTGGGTTGGGCCCGACGGATGCCGGAGTCGCGGATCGTGCGGTTCAGCAATGCGGGCGAAAAATCATTCCGTGAATTGATCAATCCTTAAGGCCAGCTATCAATCACCGAGCAGGGCGGCAACAAAGGCCGGGACCAGTTCGGTGGCGGGGCCATAGCGGCTGTGATCAAACATTGTCGCACCCGAACTGGGTTCGAGATTGAGCTCAACCGTTTCAGCCCCTGCTTCTTCGTGGGCGACCTGAACGAACCCGGCTGCCGGATAGACATTGCCCGATGTCCCGATCGAGATGAAAAGCCCGCAATCGCCAAGGGCAGCGTAAATGCGTTCCATCTCAAGCGGCATTTCGCCAAACCACACCACATGTGGGCGCAAGCCGCCAGCCTTGCCGCAACTTGGGCACGGCGTTTCCTTAGCAAGGTCGCCCGGCCAATCGGTGAGCAGATCACAGTGATTGCAGCGGATTTTCAGAAGTTCACCATGCATGTGGATGAGGTTTTTGGACCCGGCCCGACCATGCAGATCATCAATGTTCTGGGTTACCAGAAGCACGTCACCGGGCCATTCGGCCTCTAGCCGTGCTAGGGCCAGATGGTCGGCATTGGGTTGAACCGCCGGGTCATGTAACCCCGAACGGCGGTCGTTATAAAAATGATGCACCAGATCGGGATTGGCAATGAAGGCCTCGGGCGTTGCGACCTCTGATATATCGTATCTCGCCCAGATGCCATCAGGATCGCGAAAGGTATGAAGTCCGCTTTCCTTGGAAATGCCAGCCCCGGTCAGAATGACAATCGTGGCTTTTTCATCGCGCAGGATATCGATCAGGTCGGGGCGAAGCGGCATGGTGTTCGGTCCTGTGCTGGTGATCAGTACCGGTAGCCTAATGCAAATAAAACAGCCTCGCCAAGTATGTCTGGCGAGGCTGCTTTTAAACCCGATCCGCTAGAACCGGTTTATCTTCTTTGATGGCCTCAGGCAGAGGTATCAACGTTGCCGCCCGGGGTGTCGGTCTGGCTTGGTTTTTCACCGCCCGGATTTTTGGTGACACCGACCATGGCGGGGCGCAGCAAACGGCCCTTAAGCACGTAACCGGCCTGCATGACCTGTGCGACGTGGCCGTCCGGATATTCCGGATGCGGCAGTTCAAACACGGCCTGATGTTTGTTCGGGTCAAGCTTTTCACCAATCGGTTCGAGCTTTTCGATGCCGTTCTTTTCAAGCGCCTTTTGCAGGGCCTGTTCGGTCATTTCAACCCCGTCAAACAGCGTTTTCATCGCCGGATCGGCATTGGAGGTATCGCCCGCAGCATCAAGCGCGCGGCGCAGGTTGTCGCTGACATCCAAAAGGTCGCGGGCAAATTTGGTGATGGCGTAGTTGCCAGCATCCTCGACGTCTTTTTTGGCGCGGCGGCGGGTGTTTTCCACCTCGGCGGCCTGGCGCAGCAGACGGTCTTTGAGCTCCGCGACTTCGGCTTCAAGTGCGGCGATCGGGTCCTGGGGTGCGGCGTCCTCAACAACTTCCTCAGTCGCCTCTGCTGCGACCTCTTCAGAAGCGGTTTCCTCTGCATTGACGTCCTGCAGATCTTCCGGAGTGTTCTTTGCGGTTTCCGACATGGCTAACCTTGCTACTTTCACGTTATGCGGCCTGACACGCAGCGCCGCGATTTATCCAATCAGTCGACCGACCAGCTTGGCGGTGTAATCGACCAGCGGAATGATCCGGGCATAATTGATCCGGGTCGGTCCGACAACCCCGATTGCACCCACAATGCTGCCTTCAGCATTCTGATAGGGCGAAATCACCATCGAAAGACCCGATCCGCCGAACAGTTTATTCTCCGACCCGATGAAAATCTGAACGCCTTGGGCATCCGTCGTCACATCGAGCAATTCAATCATCTGATCGCGGGCTTCCAGCACGTTAAACAGGCGGCGCACGGTCTCAAGCTGTTCAATCGTATCGATATTTTCCAACAGCTGGGATTGCCCCTTCACAATCAGGGACGATCCCTTGACCCCGCCGGCCCATGTTGCCAGGCCCGCATCAATCAGATTGGCGGAAAGTTCATCAAGCTCCTGCTTGAGACGATCACGCTCCTTCGTCATCAAAAGGCGCGCATCATCAAGCGTCTTTCCAGCCAACCGGGTATTTAGATAGTTTGCTGCTTCTGTCAATGCCGAGGCAGGCAAATCAGGCGGAACATCAAGGATTCGGTTCTCGACACTGCCATTATGGGCCACCAGCACTGCCAGAACCTTGCCCGGCGACAGGGCAACGAATTCGATCTGTTTTAAGCGAATGCCATCGGTCTTGGGTGCAACCACCAGCCCGGCACAGCGCGACAGGCCCGATAACATCGTGGTTGCTTCACCCAGCATCTGATCAAGTGAATAGCCCGCCTGTTCGCAGTTTTTGGTCAGTTGGTCGCGCTCGGCATTGGGAAGGTCACCAACTTCCATCAGGGCATTCACAAACAGGCGCAGGCCCTTTTCACTTGGCAGGCGCCCGGCCGAAATGTGCGGCGCGACCAGAAGACCCATTTCCTCAAGATCGGACATGACATTGCGAATGGTCGCAGCCGAGAGGTTTTCCGACATGCGACGTGCAATTGACCGCGATCCGATCGGTTCACCGGTTTCGACATAGGCATCGACAATCTGGCGGAACACTTCACGTGACCGCGCATTCATGTCGCCCAGCAATGTATCGTCAAAATGCGCCATGTGTTGCGTGCCAATTGATCCAGATGGATGAAGCGTAAAACGTGAGGAGAATTTAGTCAGGCAAACGCATTGCGTCAATTGCACGGCCTATTGCTAAGCCGAGCTTGTAAATTTGGTCGAAGTTGTTGGTTTAACTGCTTTGCGCCAGGATTGCACCAGAACAGATAAAAACATCCGGGGAAACTGCTGGACGTTTGGTGGGTCACATCTTACTTTGGGCCAAATTTTTCAGGACAGTTTCGCTTCGTGCGCGGGCATTCAAGTCGCCATGAACGCAAGCCAAGACAACCAAGAGGTTCCTTCTCATGCGCCCTTCCGGCCGTACCCCCGATCAGCTTCGCGATGTAACGATTGAAACCGGCGTATCCAAATATGCCGAAGGTTCCTGCCTGATCAAGTTCGGCGACACGCATGTGATCTGTACCGCGACAGTCGAAGACAAGGTGCCGGGCTGGATGCGCAATTCCGGCAAGGGCTGGATCACTGCCGAATACGGCATGCTGCCGCGCGCAACCGATAGCCGCATGCAGCGCGAAGCCGCGCGTGGTGGTCAGTCCGGCCGCACCCAGGAAATTCAGCGTCTGATTGGTCGTTCGATCCGTGCGGTTGCCGATATGAAGGCAATGGGTGAAATGCAGATGCGCCTTGATTGCGATGTCATTCAGGCCGATGGCGGTACGCGCACCGCATCAATCACCGGTGCCTATGTGGCCGCCTATCTGGCGTTTCAGGGCGTGCGTCGCCTTGGCCTGATCAAGGAAATCCCGCTGACTCAGCCGGTCGCAGCCATTTCATGCGGTATCTATGAAGGTGAAGCGGTGCTTGATCTTGATTATGCTGAAGACAGCAATGCCGGGGCCGATGCCAACTTCGTGCTGGCGGGCAATGGCGGCATTGTCGAGGTACAGGCAACCGCCGAAGACGTGCCGTTTGATCGCGCATCCTATGATCAGATGTTCGCTTTGGCGGAAAAAGGCTGCAAGGAATTGTTCGCCAAGCAGCGCGAGGCGCTTGGTCTTTAAGGCACCTTAATTTTAACGGCGGGCATCGGGCCTGCCGTTTTTTCGCATCAGTTGGATATCGCAGTTTCAGGCAAGACCATGGCCCGTCGTTTCACGGAAAAAAAACTCGTCATCGCCAGCCACAACAAAGGCAAGATCAAGGAAATCGCCGAACTTCTTGAACCGTTTGGCATCGAGGTCTTCTCGGCCGGTGAGCTTGACCTGCCCGAACCCGAAGAAACCGAAAAAACCTTCATTGGCAATGCGCAGCTGAAATCAACGGCGGCGGCCAATGGCGCCAATCTTCCGGCCCTTGCCGATGACAGTGGTTTAGCGGTTTCGGCCCTTGATGGCGCACCGGGGATTTATTCCGCGCGCTGGGCCGGGCCGGACAAGGATTTCGACATGGCGATGGAAAAGGTCAAGAACGGTATTGGCGATCATCCGGACCGCCGGGCATCGTTCATCTGTGCCCTGTCGCTGGCCTGGCCGGACGGGCATGTCGAGAATTTCGAAGGTCGGGTTGAGGGTGAAATCGTCTGGCCGAAACGTGGCCCGCACGGCTTTGGCTATGATCCGATTTTCCAGCCCAAGGGTTACGGGGAAACCTTTGGCGAAATGGATCCGGCGAAAAAGCATGAAATGAGCCACCGGGCCGATGCCTTCCGCCAGTTGGTCAAGGCCTGCTTCGAAGACTGATTTCAGGTTTAACCACCTGCATTGAACTTATGCACGCATCGCGGATGTCATCGTCGGCGGTGCGTGTTACGTTACAGGCCAATATTCCTGCGTTTGAAAAGAGTCCCGCGTGTCCGCAGCCTCAAGTGAAACCGTGCCGTTTGGCATTTATATCCACTGGCCATTCTGTCTGTCGAAATGCCCGTATTGCGATTTCAACAGCCATGTCGCAAACAGTGTTGATCACGCGCGCTGGCGCAAGGCGCTCCGGACGGAGCTTGCCCATGGTGCGGCCCGCCATCCGGGGCGAACAGTGGGATCGGTGTTCTTTGGCGGTGGCACGCCATCCCTGATGGATCCGGAAACCGCCGGGGCCTTGATTGAGGACATCAAATCTTTCTGGCCTGTAACGGATGATCTGGAAATCACGCTCGAAGCCAATCCCGGCACGGTCGAAATTGACCGATTTTCGGCCTTTGCAGCCAACGGGATTAACCGGGTTTCGATCGGCATTCAGGCGCTGAATGACCGCGACCTGAGGTTCCTTGGTCGCCTGCACAGTGCCCAGGAAGCCATGCGGGCGTTGGATGTTGCGACCTCGGTCTTTAATCGTTTTTCCTTTGATCTGATCTATGCCCGCCCGGAACACGATCCCAAGGCCTGGCGCGCGGAATTGCGCAAGGGGCTTGGCATCGCCAATGGGCATATTTCGCTTTATCAGCTGACCATTGAGCCGGGCACACAGTTCCATACCCTGCATCAGCGCGGTGATCTGGTCGTGCCGGACGAAGATCTTGCGACCGAGCTCTACGAGATCACCCAGGAAGAGACCGAACGGGCCGGCTATCGCTGCTACGAGGTTTCCAATCACGCCAAACCGGGGCAGGAAAGCCGCCATAACCTGGTTTACTGGCGCTATGGCGATTATCTCGGCATCGGGCCGGGCGCGCATGGCCGCGAGGCGGTGGTTGGTGCCGATGGCACCACCACACCGATGGCAGTTCGTCGTCACCGGGCGCCTGATATCTGGCTGGACCGGGTGGAAAAGCATGGTCATGGCACACAGGAAGAAACCGCGCTCGAGGCCGATGAACGCCTGCTTGAGATGGTTATGATGGGCCTTCGGCTCAATGAAACCATCCCGGCTGCACGGTTTGAACGGATTATCGGCAAGGGACCGCGTGATGTTTTGGCACTTGATCGGCTCGAAACCCTGATCGAGTCCGGTGATCTGATCTGTGATTCTTCGGGGTTGCATGCCACCGATCAGGGCAGGAACCGCTTGAACGGTGTTCTAGCCTATTTATTCGACCACGCGGTGTAAGGCCGAAACCCACTGAACGCCAAGAAAAACCGGGCGTTTGGCGCGTACCCGCAATCGGGCGCAGGAAGTTTCACCAAACCATCAAAAAGTTGGTTGACACTTAAGCCTGACCGCGTATATTCCGCCCCGTTCCGGCGGACACCGCCCGAACAAATACCACAAGCCCCTATGCCCAGGTGGCGGAATTGGTAGACGCGCTGGCTTCAGGTGCCAGTGGCCATTAGGCCGTGGAAGTTCGAGTCTTCTCCTGGGCACCATTCTCCCGCGTATCCTAGAGATACCGGGAACCTCCCGAAAACAAACGGTTATTCCTCACCAAACTGGTACACAATGGTGGGGAACAATGCTTTTCCGGTTGGTCCGTCCGATGCGGCGTAAAGATTCAAGCATCCTGTACTTTGTTCAGCGTATTCCGGCTGACATACGTCCGAAAATTTCCGGTACAAAACTTTCGATTCCTGTAGGCGACAAAATTGTCACCCGCACGGTTAGTGCATCTGCATCGGTCGTTAAGGTTTCCCTTGGTACCCGTGATCCCCATGAAGCCAAAATCAGACAGGCACAGATTGCTGCTTATCTCGAAGGGGTTTGGCAGTCGATTCGGAGCGGGCCTGAAAAGCTGACGCTGAAACAGGCTGTTGCACTTGCCGGTGAAATATACAGGGCTTGGGTAGGTGCACTGGAAGACGATCCGGGTTCCCCATCGTTATGGGGGAGGGTAGAGGCTGATAACAAAGCTGCCCTGCGTGGTGAGTTTGGTGTGGCCCAACTGATGATCCCTAGCCCATCTAGGAACATAAAAAGCATCGAAGATCGTTTTGGGAGATTTACGGACATCGCATTATCCAAGCGTGGGCTTGTTGTCGATGACGATAGCCGTGCAAAGCTAATGGAGCAGATTGCTGTTGCGATGGACCTTGCAGCAGAAAAACTGCAACGCCACAGCTTTGGTGACTACACACCTGACAATTACGAATCTCGTTTTCCAGACTGGGAAGACCGTAAGGCTGCTGAGGCAAACGCCCGGCCTAAAGTTACCATCACCCAGCTTTTGGAAGGCTGGTGGAAAGAAGCTGGCAGGGATGGTGGTCGCTCGTTAAGCACATACGAGAGTTATAGCAAGGCCGTTCGATATCTTATCGACTACCTTGGACATGATGACGCAACCAAGGTAACGCCTCGCGATGTTGTGGGCTATAAGGACAAGCGGCTTTCAGATGTAAACCCTCGAACCGGAAAACCGATCTCAGCACGGACAATCAAGGATTCTGAGTTGTCTGGTTTAAAGTCGGTCTTTAACTGGGGTGTAAGTCAGCACTTGATCACAGATAACCCCGCCAAGGGGGTGACTGTTGCTCTGCCGAAGGTCAAGCGTAGTAGACCCAAAGGCTTTACCGAAGCTGAGGCCGTGGCTTTGTTGCGTCATTCCCAAGACTACGCCCAGAAACAGCCAAATGAGTCGCAACGGCTTCTTAATGCCAAGCGGTGGGTGCCTTGGGTCTGCGCTTATACAGGGGCACGGGTGGGTGAGATTGTTCAGTTACGTAAGTCTGATCTGATCGACCATGGGAACCATTTCGCTATCCTGATAACGCCCGATGGGACAGTAACTGTGAAGGATGGCGAATACAGAGAGGTCCCAATACACCCCCACCTTGTCGAGACCGGGTTCATTGACTTTGTGCGGTCTCAGGAAGAAGGCTATTTGTTCCTAAAGCCAAATGCCGCAGGTGAAATCAGAGGGTCGTGGAACTCTGCAAAGAACAGATTACGAGAATTTGCACGGCAGGTCATTGTAGACCCGAATGTAAAGCCTAATCACGGGTGGCGGCATCGTTTCGTTACGATGGCGCGTGAATACGGTATGTCTCAGGAACTTCGTCGGATGATCACAGGTCATACAGGTTCGGGGGTCGATGAGCGGGAATATGGCGACCCTGCCGGGCTTTATCGGGAAATCTGCAAGATACCCCGTTATCAGGTCTGAATACCCTGAGCCCAGCCAATAGATTCTTGGGGCTCTGGGGTGGCTGCATCAGTCGATTCAAAAATCGGCTCGGTACCTGCCGTTAAGTAATGTTGAGAGGTATCATTTTTGCCTTCCCGTATTTACGGTCTCAGGCAGCTATCACCATTTTGGTTGCAGTTGTGAAAGCAGCACCTTTCAGGAAGCCAAAAACCGACAAAAATGCCGATTATTTGGCCGCTGAGGGCATTTTACCGTTTCATTGCTACCGATGTAGCGACAAAACTTAAATCCTCTGTACGGGCAAATTATAGCCATCTACGGCCATGTCAATTGGGTACCACCATAGCTGGGACAATCACCCTTTGCTTGACTATGGAGGTTTATCATGACCCGAGATACCAACACGGCAGTTACAATCCCGCCGCTATCCCTCAGCGCCCAAACAATCAACACCCACCACAACAACATCCTTGAGCATGGCAAGGGGATGCTGCGTGAAGCGAAAGCTGCTGGTGAGGAGTTGCTCCGCGTTAAGAAGGCTTTGAAGCACGGGGAGTTCAAGCCATGGATCGAGGAGAACTGTAGCTTCAGCTACTCCCAAGCGAAGCGATACATGCAGATCGCCAAAAGGATCGACGTAGAGCCTTTTGATCCTGAAGCAAGTATTGAGAGCATTCTTCACACCAAGGGCAAACCCAAAGCCCACCTTCAGTCCTTCTCACAGACAGACGCTGAGTATGCACAGAAGTTACATGCAATGGCTGTGCGTGGCACTGAGCATGAGCGTGAGGTTGCCAAGGGAAAACTCGAAGCATTCGCCAAGTCCTTCGGAAAGACCCCTGAAAAACTGATGGAGCATGTAGGGAAGAAGGACCCTCAGCCTCAAAGCGTAACTGAAATCACAATTCAGGAGACCCTTGAGCCGTTCCGCAGCAAATCGAAAGACGACCTGCTGATGATGCTTTTGCACTGCATGGTTAAACATCCCGATCTCGTAGCTGACCTGAAAGGAGAAGCGCAATGGAGATGAAAAAATTTGGTCAGATGAGCCTCAGCAATTTCAATGAAACCATGCTGAGAACTTTTTCGCGTCACTGTTTGTGGTCTGCTGATGATGCAGTTTGTCAGGTCACAGTGTGCCCCTTTGACGGTGCTATTCGAAGCTTTCATGCGACCAAATAGACGCGCCTTATCGGCTGGAGGAATAACAAATCAAAAATGACAACGATGACAACTAACAACCAGATTACGATTTATACCGATGGTTCATGTACCGGGAATCCAGGTCCGGGAGGGTACGCTGCTATTATCTGCGAAGGTGATTGTGAGCGTACCATTACCGGGAGTGAGACCGAGACAACGAACAATCGAATGGAATTAAGTGCAGCTATTGCTGCGTTCAAAGCACTTGACCAGAGTAAGTCAAGCGTTCGGGTAGTGACTGACAGCCAGTATCTGAGCAAGGGCATGACTACTTGGATAAGTGACTGGAAAGCCAAGGGTTGGCGTGGATCAAGCGGAAAAGCTGTTAAGAATGCAGACCTCTGGCGTGAACTGGATGAACTCAGTGCCCAACACGATGTATCGTGGGAATGGGTTAGAGGGCATTCCGGCAACGAGCTAAATGAACGAGTTCATGCACTTGCGATGAGAGCAAATGGAGTAGGCTCCAGTAGCTGATGTCTGAAGATTCCGGGTCGGGAATGAAGAGTGTTTGCTCGGATTTCCTGATCCAGAACAATGAACCTGAAACCATAGTGTTTCTGCGGGTTTCCAATTGGGTACCACCATAGAAGGGAAGGCACATGTTTTGTGGCAGTTGTTTTCCTTCCTGTGATGGCATGCAAGACTACCTAGGTCTTACTTAAAGACGACTCTAGGACACTCTGAATACTGGTTCTTCTTTCCTTCCTTGTTTGAGGGTCTTAGAAACCATAAACAGCCAAAGCAGACTTAGGATGACTAAAGGAATTCTTTAGGAGTACCTATGGGGGGGGAAGGGGGGCTTTTTGGTTATATTAATAATGTTTAATATATGTTTGTTGTCCCATTGTGTCGGTTGAACGCGGATGTTTTTGGGTCGCAAATCTGATCAGGCATTCGTATACGAGCTAGCGCAAACTTCCCCCCCATAGGGTGGTCCCGGCTATTGCCCCAGCTTTGTCAATTTTCACAGTCCCTTACCAACGGTTTTCCTTTTTTGTTACATACACAACGAACGTTGACATTTGTAACAGTCCGGTTTAACTGGCAATTACAGACCAGTTAGCAAGGGCAGGCTTATGGAACGTTACGTCATCTACAAGCGGGTAAGTACAGCAGACCAAGGGCGCAGTGGGTTGGGTCTTGAGGCTCAGGCGAGGGACTTGGCCCTGTATCTTGAGACATACAGCCCTGAACCGTTCGAGGTCATTGCAGAATATGTTGATGTGCAATCCGGCAAGGATGATGACCGTCCAGAACTGAACAAAGCAATTGACCACGCAAAACGTGACAAAGCTGTTCTTCTGGTTGCAAAGCTCGACCGCCTGAGCCGTAAAGTCTCCTTTATATCGCAGCTCATGGAAGACAAGAGGCTTGATTTCCGGGTGGCTTCAATGCCTTCGGCTGACAAGTTCCAGCTTCATATCTATGCAGCATTGGCGGAGCAAGAACGTGACTTCATATCGCAACGGACAAAGGCGGCCTTGAAGCAAGCCAAGCTGCGTGGTCAAAAGCTAGGTGGACTAAGAGACAAGACCATGAAGCGCAATGAGGTTCTCAAGGCGCAAGCTGATAGTCGGGCGCACACGCTAGAAGGCATTGTGAAGCCGCTCAGGGAGCAAGGGGCAACCCTTCGTGACATTGCCGCGTCTTTGAATGCAGCAGGAATTAGCACACCGCGCGGTGGTGACTGGCAGGCGGCGCAGGTCAAGAGGTTGTTGGAACGTCTTCAAAAGAAATAAGAAATAGGCCTATGACCATCGTAGCCTACCGATTCTATGATTATCTGTTTGCATCCAGCTCAATACGAGTGTCGTGCCCGTCGGAATCTCGCTATGAGGGCATTTTTTCCCGCAAACTATTGCTTAAAATGACAATCAAGATATTGTTCGGCATGGCATATTTATGAGGTGAAGAAGACGTTCGGGGGGCATTGGCTATGAAGATGTCTGAAGCCGATGTGAAAACCAAACTCATCACACCGGCAATCAAGAAATCAGGCTGGGATATTAACAGCCAAATGCGGGAAGAAGTTACTTTCACCGCCGGACGCATCATTGTGCGCGGTAAGATGACGGCACGAGGCAAAACCAAGCGTGCCGACTATATCCTCTATTACAAGCCGAACATTCCCCTAGCTATTGTCGAAGCCAAAGACGATTCCCATACTGTCGGCTCAGGAATGCAACAAGCCCTTGAATATTCGGAGATGCTGGACATTCCGTTTATCTTCTCATCCAACGGTAAGGGATTCTTGTTTCACGACAAATCGGGAACCACGGAGAAGCTGGAAACCGAACTCACCCTCGATGAGTTCCCATCCCCTGATGTGCTGTGGCAGAAGTTCAAAGCCATGAAGGGTCTTTCCGAAACTGCCGCAGAGATTGTCTCCCAAGATTACTATGATGACGGCAGTGGTCGTGCTCCCCGCTATTACCAATCCATAGCCATCAACAGAACCATCGAAGCCATTGCCAAGGGGCAAAACAAGATTCTTCTGGTTATGGCGACGGGAACGGGCAAAACCTACACGGCATTCCAAATCATCTGGCGTTTGTGGAAAGCCAAACAAAAGAAACGCATCCTTTTCCTTGCCGATAGAAACATCCTTGTTGACCAAACCAAACAACAGGACTTCGCCCCTTTTGGTGACAAGATGACGAAGATTCATAACCGGACAGTAGACAAGTCCTATGAAATCTATCTGTCTCTGTATCAGGCAGTCACAGGGACCGAGGAAGAGCAAAACATATACAAGCAGTTCTCCCCGGACTTCTTTGATTTGATTGTCATTGACGAGTGCCACCGTGGAAGTGCATCCGAAGCCTCGGCATGGCGAAGAATCCTCGATTACTTCTCAAGCGCGACCCATATCGGTTTGACGGCAACGCCAAAGGAAACAAATGACGTTTCCAACATCGCCTACTTCGGCGAACCCGTTTACAGCTATTCCCTGAAACAAGGCATCAGCGATGGCTTCCTTGCGCCTTACAAGGTCATTCGCATTGATTTTGATAAGGACCTAGAGGGCTATCGCCCTGAAAAGGGCAAGACGGACAAGTTCGGCAATCTGATTGAAGACCGCATCTATAACACCAAGGACTTTGACCGAACCCTTGTTCTTGAAAAGCGCACAGAAAGGGTTGCTCAAAAGGTGACGGAGTTCCTCACGGAAACAAACCCCTATGACAAGACCATCATATTCTGTGAAGATATCGACCATGCCGAGCGCATGAGACAAGCAATTGCCAACGCCAACCCAGAGCGCATGGCAGAAAATCACCGTTACGTCATGCGGATTACAGGCGACAATCCTGAAGGCAAAGCCGAGCTGGACAATTTCATCAATCCTGAATCCAGATACCCCGTTATTGCTACCACCTCAAAACTGATGACCACAGGGGTAGATGCCAAAACCTGTAAATTGATTGTCTTGGACCAACGCATCCAATCCATGACCGAGTTTAAGCAAATCATCGGTCGTGGCACACGGGTCAACGAAGAGCACGGTAAAAAGTTCTTCACCATCATGGATTTCAAAAAAGCCACTGAGCTTTTTGCGGACCCTGATTTTGATGGGCAACCCGTTCAAGTCTATACCCCAGAACCAGATGGTAATGTTGTCCCCGACGATGGTGAAACGCCAGACAATGTAGATGATAGTGGGCAGGAAATCCCTCCTGATGTCACATGGGACAACCACGAAGACAGCGAAGGTCAGCAGAAATACTACATCAATGATGTTGAAGTGGATGTCCTTTCAAAGCGGGTTCAATATCTCGATGCCGACGGCAATCTGATAACGGAATCCTTGAAGGACTATTCCCGCAAGAGCATCACCAAGGAGTTTGAAACCTTGGATGCCTTTTTGCGTCGCTGGAACGAAGCAGACAAGAAGACCGCCATCATCAAGGAACTTGAGGAACAAGGTGTTCCTGTCAACGTCTTGCGGGAAACCGTTCCAAATGGTGAGTCTTACAGCACCTTTGACCTGATCTGCCATGTCGCTTACGGACAACCCCCACTGACTCGGAAAGAACGTGCCGAGAACGTCAAAAAACGAAACTATTTTGCCAAGTACGAGGACAAAGCCAGAGCAGTTTTAGAAGCCCTACTTGATAAATATGCCGATGAAGGTTTGACGACATTGGAGGACAACAAAATCCTCATGATGGCCCCCTTCCCGCAAATCGGTACCCCCACTGAAATCATTAAATCTATTTTCGGCGGTAAGGCTCAGTATGGCAAAGCCATCAATGACCTTGAAACCGAGCTTTTTAAACAGGACCAACCTGCATGAGTAACGTATCGGGCATCATCAAATCCATCCAAGACATAATGAGAAAAGACGTTGGTGTGGATGGTGACGCTCAAAGGATTAGCCAGCTCGTCTGGATGTTCTTTCTGAAAATCCTTGATGACCGTGAAGAGGAGCTTGAACTCCTTGATGATGACTTCACTTCCCCGATGCCAGAAAACCTGCGCTGGTGTAACTGGGCGAAGGATGCTGAAGGCATTACAGGCGATGCCTTGCTTGATTTTGTCAACAACGAGCTTTTCCCCAAACTGAAAGAACTGCCGTCAACGGGTGCAGAAGGGCAACGCGCCACTGTCATCAAAAACGTGTTTGAGGATGCCTACAACTATATGAAGTCTGGCACCCTGATGCGCCAGGTCATTAACAAAATCAACGAGATTGATTTTAACGCAAGTGATGACCGCCATACCTTTGGCGACATTTACGAACAAATCCTCAAAGACCTTCAAAGTGCCGGAAACGCAGGTGAGTTCTACACGCCACGGGCCGTCACCCAGTTCATGGTGGATATTCTTGACCCCAAGCTGGATGAAAAGGTCTTTGACCCTGCCTGTGGAACAGGCGGTTTCTTAGCCTGCACCATTGACCACAAACGCGCCAAGTACGAAAAAAGTGCCGAAGACAGGGAGACTTTGCAAAAGTCTATCTTTGGCGTTGAGAAAAAGTCTCTCCCCCATTTGCTTGCCGTTACCAACATGGTTCTGCATGGCATTGATGTTCCCACCAACATTCGACACAGCAACACCCTGTCCCGCCCTTTGGTGGATTACTCAGAGTCCGACAGGGTTCAAGTGATCCTGACCAACCCGCCTTTTGGTGGTATGGAAGAAGACGGCATTGAAAACAATTTCCCCGCCAGCTTTCGAACCCGTGAAACGGCAGACCTCTTCCTTGTGCTGATTATCCATCTTCTGAAAGAAGGCGGTCGGGCTGGCGTTGTTTTGCCTGATGGCACTCTCTTTGGCGAGGGCATCAAAACCCGCATCAAAGAAAAGCTCCTGACGGAATGTAACCTGCACACCATTGTCCGATTGCCGAACGGTGTTTTCAATCCATATACGAGCATTAAAACCAACCTCTTGTTCTTCACCAAGGGTGAACCAACGAAAGACGTTTGGTTTTATGAGCATCCGTATCCCGAAGGCTACAAAAGCTATTCAAAAAACAAGCCCATGAAGATTGATGAGTTCGAACCTGAAAAGGCTTGGTGGCATAATCGGGAAGAAAATGACCACGCTTGGAAGGTGTCATTTGAAGACATCAAGGCGAACAACTTCAATTTGGACATCAAGAATCCCAACATTCAAGATGTCACGCATATGGACCCTGCCGAACTGTTGGAAAAGTTCAACAAGAACCAGCAGGACATGACAGCAACTCAGGACAAGCTGAAATCCATTCTCGCTGAAGCCTTAAATCGTTTGGCGGGAGAATAACTATGGAAAAAGAACTCTTTCTAACCGAGTTCGGACACCTCGCCCAAGGACCCGATGGCGTTAAAAAGCTCCGAGACTTGATTTTGCAGTTGGCTGTTCAGGGAAAGCTGGTTGAGCAAGACCCGAATGATGAGCCAGCTAGTGTTTTGTTGGAGAGGATTAAGAAAGAACGCGCCCAGTTAATTAGCAAGAACAAAATCAAGAAAAACAAAAGAGCCGGAATTTTTCCGGGAAGTAGTGAAGTTTATGAAATCCCTTCAACTTGGTGTTTAACATCATTATATGAAATTGGCTCAATTAACCCGAGAAACGAAGCAGAAGACGAAGAAGACGCAGGCTTCGTTCCAATGCCTTTAATTTCTCAATTTTATGGAGAGCATCATTCTTACGAACTTAAAAAGTGGGGAAACATAAAAAAAGGTTACACTCAGTTTGCTGATGGGGACGTGGGATTAGCTAAAATCACACCTTGTTTTGAAAACAGCAAATGTTGCGTATTTTCCAACCTTCCAAACGGTATTGGCTCGGGAACCACGGAACTGCACATCTTTAGGGATGAAACTCATAATGTCCTGTCTGAATATGTATACCTATTTCTCAAGTCGCCGTATTTTCTTGAAGATGGAAAACAACACATGACTGGTTCCGCTGGTCAGAAACGTGTTCCCACAGACTATTTTTCACAAAAACCTCTTCCCCTCCCACCCCTTGCCGAACAGAAACGCATCGTCGCTAAGGTCGATGAACTCATGGCTTTGTGTGATGAGCTGGAAGCCACTCAAGAAACAAATATCACCCTTAAACGTGACTGTGTTGCTTCCACCCTTCATCATCTATCCGAAGCCAGTGACAAAGATGAAATCAAATCCAACTGGTCTATTGCTGAGAACAATTTTGGCAAATGGTTTGATGACCTCGAAACGGTCAAAAATCTGAGGGCAACAATTCTTCAATTGGCTGTGCAAGGGAAGCTCGTTGAGCAGGACCCGAATGATGAGCCAGCTAGTGTTTTGTTGGAAAAAATAAATGCAAAGAAAGATTTGCTAATTAAAACTGGGAAATTGAAGAAAACTAAGTCTCTACCGCCAGTAACAGACCGTGATGTAACTTTTAATATTCCAAGAAGCTGGTCATATGAACGCCTCGGTAATCTAACCGCTAAACTGGGTTCAGGAAGCACACCTCGCGGTGGCAGTAGAGTTTATACAAAGGAAGGAATACCTTTCCTCCGTTCACAAAATGTCTGGAATGATGGCTTACGGCTGGATGACATTGCTTACATTCCCGAAGACGTTCATCAATCCATGAACAACACACATGTATTTCCAAACGACATATTATTGAATATCACAGGTGCGTCTTTGGGGCGTTCAACAGTTTTTCCTGAAGAGTTAGTGACAGCTAATGTTAGCCAGCACGTTACCATAATCAGAATGTTATTTCCTGAAATGGTCCCGTTCGTTCATTTAGGCATTCTTTCTCCGCTCGTGCAAAGACTTGTCTGGGGGAGGCAGGTCGGAATGGCTATTGAGGGCTTAAGCAAAAAAGTACTAGAGCAATTTGAGTTTCCAATCCCTCCACTTGAGGAACAAAAACGCATTGTTGCCAAGGTCGATGAACTCATGGCTCTATGCGATCAACTGGAAACCCAAATCCTGTCATCCCAAACCCTGAATCAGACTCTTATGGCGTCCCTCTGCCATCACATGACCGTGAACTGATATGATAAATAGCTGGGGACTAATGAGCTGAACTTCGATTCTTAGTTTGCTCATTGGTAACACTACTGGTATACAAATCTAAATTTGTGAGGAAATCTCCATAGGTTTTCTGCGGTTTTCAGGAGATTTTTGTTCAATCTTCTCCTGGGCACCATACCCCAGCACATTTCAGATGTGCTGGGGTATTGTCGTTTTGGCTTACTATTTCCGAATTTGTCTGATGGGCGCTGCTTGTGGCGTCGAAAACCGCGCAATTGGTACGACTTTTGCGATGCGATGCGCGGTTTGCTGTGTTAAGAACAGGCAAATTTTGACATTTGGAGAACCGCGATGACCAATTTCCTCCATCTCGGAGATCTGCCGGGTGACCTTGACCTTGGAAAGGTTGTGGCCATTGACAGTGAGACCATGGGCCTTAACCCGCACCGCGACCGTTTGTGTGTCGTGCAGCTTTCAAGCGGGGATGGCAATGCCCATCTGGTCAAGTTTGATGGGGAAGATTACAGCGCACCGAACCTGAAAAAGCTACTGGCCGATCCGTCGGTCCTGAAGCTGTTTCATTTCGGGCGTTTTGACATCGCAGTAATGGACAAATATCTCGGTGTGCGCTGTGCGCCGGTCTATTGCACCAAGATCGCGTCCAAACTGGTGCGCACCTATACCGACCGTCATGGTCTGAAGGATGTGTTGCGCGAAACCGTCGGGGTCGAGATTTCCAAGCAGCAGCAGAGCTCCGACTGGGGTGCGGCCGAGCTTTCCAAGGAACAGATCGATTATGCCGCGTCGGACGTTTTGTATCTGCACAAGGCCAAGGAAGAGCTTGATCGTCGTCTGGCGCGCGAAGGGCGCACCGAGATCGCGCAGGCCTGTTTTGACTTCCTGCCGACCCGCGCGACGCTTGATCTGGCGGGCTGGGAAGAAACCGATATCTTTGCCCATTCATAAGGTCGGCATAAGGCCGGTTAACCATCTGTGAAGATTGGCGGTGTATGGGGGATGCAATAGAATTGACCCCCACGCCAACCGGGTTCATAGTTTTGGCCCAATGATCTTGCAAGATGGGTCAAATAGCCTATCTCCGGGCGGGAAACGCTAACAAGAAACAGATGACAGTGACCCCAGTCTCAAAAGACGTCTCAAACGAGTCCCCAAAAGTGCCAGCACCGGCGAGTGACGCCGATCTTGCAATCGCGCGCCGTGTTCTTGATATCGAGGCCAATGCGCTGCGCGAGCTTGCAGAATCGCTTAATGGTGAGTTCTGCAACGTCATCAACCTGATCGAGGGCCTGAAAGGCCGTCTTGTTGTTACCGGCATGGGCAAAAGCGGCCATATTGCCAAGAAAATCGCCGCGACCTTTGCCTCGACCGGCACCCCGTCCTTTTTCGTGCATCCGGCCGAGGCCAGCCACGGTGATCTTGGCATGATTGGCAAGGATGACGCAGTTCTGGCCCTGTCCAATTCCGGTGAAACCCCGGAACTTTCTGACATTATTGCTTTTACCCGGCGCTTTAACGTGCCGTTGATCGGCATGACCCGCAAACCGGAAAGCTCGCTTGCCAAGCAGTCCGACTGCCCGCTGGTCCTGCCTGCAAGCCCGGAAGCCTGCCCGAACAAGCAGGCGCCGACGACATCAACCACCGCCATGCTGGCCCTTGCCGATGCGCTGGCGGTGACATTGATGGAGCGGCGCGGCTTTACATCCGAGGATTTCCGCACCTTCCACCCCGGTGGCAAGCTGGGGCAGCGGTTGTTGCATGTCCATGACGTCATGCACGGGGTTGATACCCTGCCCCTGATTTCGCCCGATGCCCTGATGGCCGAGGCGCTTGTCACCATGACCAGCCATTCGTTTGGCTGTGTCGGTGTGGTTGATGATGCCGGTGTTCTGGCCGGGATCGTGACCGACGGCGATTTGCGTCGTCACATGGCCGACAATCTGGTGGCGATGAAGGTGGGTGATGTCATGACCACTGGACCGAAAGTGACCAGTGCCGATGCCCTGGCGGTTGAGGCACTTGCCATCATGAATGACCGTTCGATCACATCCCTGTTTGTCTTGGATGACGGTGGTGTGCCGGTGGGCCTTGTGCATATCCATGATCTGTTGCGCGTCGGGGTGGCATAACGCATGAGCACAGAGGGCACGCCACAGGTCGAAGACCACGAAAAAAGCCAGAAGGCAGCAGCGCATGACGAACGTCAGGCGCGCCATGAGCGTGGCTTTTCGCGTGATCGCATGCCCTCGGCCCGGCGCAATGTGCGGATCAATCCATTCCGCCGTGTCATCGTCAATATGCTGAAATTCGTGCTGCCGCTGATCGCAATGACGATCATGGCGCTGGTCGTCCTATGGCCGCAGATCGAACAGGTTCAGGATAGCGGTTTTCGGCTTGGCTTTTCGACCTCGCCCGAGGATCTGATGGAAAATGTCGCGATGAGCAATCCGCGCTTCTTTGGTGTGGATGGCAATCGCCAGCCCTTTACGGTGACGGCCAGCGAGGCCGTTGAAACCGACGCAACCGAAACACGGCCCGATCATGTCTATCTGTCCGGTCCGCAGGCCGACATCACGCTGAATGACGGATCGTGGATTGCGATGACCGCCAATGAAGGCTTCTATACCGAAACCGACGGGATGCTTGACCTGGTGGGTACGGTCAATATGTACCACGATAACGGTTTTGAAATTCACACCGAGGAAGCTGAAATCGCCATGAATTCCGGCAGTGCCAGTGGCGATGTGCCGGTTGACGGGCAGGGGCCGTTTGGCACCATTGCATCGGATTCCGGGTTTGAGCTTGAAGACAAGGGGGCGGTGATCCGCTTTTTGGGGAAATCCCGGCTGGTGATTTTCGACAGTGCATTGAATTCGACGGAGCAATGAGAGGGAAGTCATGATTGCGATGCCGCATCTCGCCCGCAAGACTGGAACGCTGCTGACACCCCTTATGCTGGGGGGGCTTATGCTGGGTGCGGCCGCGCTTGGCCTGTCGGCCATGACACAGCATGCTGCGGCTAATCCGTTGGGTTTGGCCCAGAATGGCAGTGGCGGGCTTGAAGTCGAGTCTGATAACGGCATCGAATGGCGCCGCAATGAACAAATTCTGATTGCCCGTGGCAATGCGGTGGCCAAACGGGGTTCTTCGCGGGTTGATGCCGACGAGTTGCAGGCGCTCTATCGCGATCGCGACGGCAATAGCGAGATTTACCGCATCATCGCGGTTGGCAATGTCAAATTGTCGTCCGATACCGATGTCGCGGTCGGTGATCGTGCAGTCTATGACATTGACGAGGCCGTGGTTGTTCTGACCGGTGATAACCTTAAATACAGCACGCCCAATGAAACCCTGACCGCGCGCGACAGCCTTGAATACTGGGAGACAGAGCGGGTTGCGGTTGCACGCGGGGATGCAGTAGCGGTGTCCGAGGATCGCACGCTGCGCGGGGATGTTTTGACCGCGCGCTTTGAGGCCGGTCCGAATGGCGCAAATGATTTGCGCCGCATCGACGGGCAGGGCAATGTGAATATTCGCACAGCAACAGAGTTTGTTGTTGGTGATCAGGGTGTTTATGATGCGAAAACAGGTATCGCCACCCTTATCGGATCGGTTAAGATCACCCGCGGGGAGAACCAGTTGAACGGGGATCGTGCCGTGGTCGATCTGAATACCGGGATCAGTCGTCTGACGGCTGACGGTAATGGCGATGGCAAAACCCGCGTTCGGGGCCTTCTGGTTCCGCAAAAAGACGAAAACAACAGCCCGGCCGATGCCGGGACCGGTAACTGAGAAAGGTCGGTCATTTGTTCTGGTCGCGCAAAAGCGTAAAATCCGACAACGCAAAGGCGACAGCTGTATCTGGCAGCGCACAGCCAACTGACGGCGGGGCAAGCGGCCCGCGCCTGATCACCACCAACAAGGGTCTTGTGGCGCATAATCTCGGCAAGAGCTTTAAGAAGCGCCCGGTGCTGAAAGATGTCTCTGTTTCGGTGCAGCGCGGCGAGGCGGTTGGCCTTCTGGGGCCGAACGGGGCCGGCAAGACCACCAGTTTTTATATCATTACCGGCCTGATTGCCGCAGACCGTGGCACGATCTCCCTTGATGGGCGCGATATCACCATGATGCCGATGTATCAGCGTGCGCGCATGGGAATCGGCTATTTGCCGCAGGAAGCCTCGATCTTCCGCGGCATGACGGTTGAACAGAACATCATGGCCGTGCTTGAAGTGGTCGAGGATGACCGCATCAAGCGCGAACAGTCGCTTGAAGACCTTTTGGCAGAATTTGCCATCGAACATTTGCGCCGCACACCGGCCCTGGCCCTTTCGGGCGGGGAGCGTAGGCGTTGTGAGATCGCGCGTGCCTTGGCAGCCCATCCGAACTTTGTTCTGCTTGATGAACCACTTGCCGGGATTGACCCGATTGCAGTGGGGGATATTCGCGATCTTGTACGTCATCTGAAAGATCGTGGCATTGGGGTCTTGATTACTGACCACAATGTGCGCGAGACTCTAGACATTATCGACCGGGCATATATCTTGCATGATGGTCGGGTTCTGATGGAAGGTGGTCCTGAGGAAATCGTCAGAAACGACGATGTACGAAGGGTTTATCTGGGCGATCGTTTCAGCCTTTGATAACACCCACCAGACCGTCAACCAAGTCTAGGGGGAGTTCGGATTGACACGGGGTAGTGCATAAATGGCCCTGAAGGCGCGTCTGGATCTACGCCAGTCCCAGTCACTTGTCATGACTCCCCAGCTGCAGCAGGCAATCAAACTGCTGCAATTCAATAATATTGAGCTTTCCAATTTCATCGACAGTGAACTGATGGAAAACCCGCTGTTGGAGCGGGCCGATCCCGGCCAGACCTATGCCGAGGCCGGTGATGGTGCGGTTGGCAATGGTGATGAAGGCCTTGATAGCCGATCAAACGACAATTTCACCGACCGCGATGACCGGTTCGGCACGGATCGCCTGACCTCCAGCGAAACCATGGGCAGTGATGACGGCCCGCTGGATGTTTCAAGTGACGCGCTTTATGGCGGCGAGGGTGAAATCACCCGCAACGGTGAACCTGTTTCAGGCAGTCACGATTATTCCGCGCCCTATAGTGGTGGGGCAGGTGGCGGTGCCGGCGGTTCGGCCGCGGGTGGGGATGACCTTCCGGGGCTTGAGCAGACGCTGGCCGATGAAGCCACATTGCGCCAGACCCTTGATGATCAGCTCAATATCGCCTTTGCCGATGCCACGTCGCGTATGATCGGAAGCTACCTGATCGATATGCTTGATGAAAACGGCTATATCAGTGGCGATCTTGATGAAGTTTCCGAATCCCTTGAATGCGATCTGGCAGATGTCGAACGAGTTCTGAAGGTCATGCAGGGCTTTGATCCGGTTGGCATTTTTGCCCGCGATCTGGCGGAATGCCTGGAATTGCAACTGCGCGAACTCAACCGGTTTGATCCGGCGATGGCGGCCCTTCTGGGCAATCTTGATTTGCTGGCCAAGCGGGACTTTGATCGCCTGCGTCGGGTGTGCGGCGTCGATTCGGATGATCTGCATGACATGATCGCCGAGATCAAAACCCTTGATCCGCGCCCGGGCAAGACCGCCGATGGCGAAATCGCAACCCCGGTGATCCCGGACGTTTTGATGCGTGCGGCGGGCAATGGCAACTGGCACCTGGAACTGAATTCCGAAGCCCTTCCACGGGTTCTGGTCAATGAAGACTATGTCGCCCAGATCGGGTCGGGCCTGCGCGATCGCGAAGAGCGTGGCTTCATGAGCGAGAAGCTGCAAAGTGCCAACTGGCTGGTCAAGGCGCTGCATCAGCGTGCGACCACCATCATGAAGGTCGCAAGCGAAATCGTGCGCCAGCAGGACGGGTTCTTTACCCACGGGGTTGCGCATCTGCGGCCACTGATCCTGCGCGACATTGCCGAAGCAATCGGCATGCATGAAAGTACGGTTTCACGTGTTACCAACGGCAAGTTCATGTCGACGCCGCGCGGCATGTTCGAGCTGAAATATTTCTTCACCACGGCAATTTCATCTTCAGATGGTGGGGACGCCTATTCGTCCGAAGCGGTGCGTCACCGGATCAAGTCCTTGATCGACAACGAAGAACCCAAGAAGATTTTGTCGGATGACAAACTGGTTGAGCTTCTGGGCAAGGAAGGGATCGACATCGCGCGTCGAACAGTGGCAAAATACCGCGAAGCGATGCGCATCCCATCGTCAGTGCAGCGTCGGCGCGAGAAAAAATCACGTGCTTCCTAGCACGAATTTATCGAAAAAACGCACCTTAAGGTGCTGTAATTCAAGGGAACATACCCATATCTTGACTTGGTAATGACGAGGGAATATGGTGCGCCCACCTACGAGAGGGGCACCAAACTGGTATGTCACTCAACCGGGGATAGGCGATCCATGCAAATTACGGTTATCGGTAAGCAACTTGACGTTGGCGATGCTTTTCGCCAGCACGTCGTCGAGACCTTGGACCCTGCAGTAGAGAAGTATTTCGATCACGCGATTGAAGCCACGGTGACCGTCACCAAACAGGCACATCTCTATCACGCGCAGATTTCGGTCCATGTCGGCAAGGGCATGATGGTTCAGGCCAAGGCATCAGCGAACGAGGTTTATCCCGCGTTTGATGCAGCCTGTGACAGAGTGGCCAAACAGTTGCGGCGTTATAAACGGCGCCTGCGTGATCATCACGCAACCCGTGACCACTATGAGGAGGCTCGCCTGGAGGCGATCCACTATGTGATCGCACAGGAAGATGAAGATCAAACGGACGATAATCACACAAATGGCTTCGAGCCTGTGATTGTTGCCGAGACACCCGATCGCATCGATACGCTTTCCGTTGGGGAAGCTGTCATGCGGCTCGACTTGGGGGACATTCCGGCACTGATGTTCCGGAATGGCAAACATGGCGGACTGAACGTTGTCTACCGTCGCTCGGACGGAAATATCGGCTGGTTGGACCCAAACGATAATGAAGCGAGTGGCGCGTGACAGAAACAGATTCCGAGCCAAACAACGCAACGCGAAAAATGGACATATCATCTATTCTTACTCCGTCCGGAGTTATTCCGGCACTGCGTGCCGGTGCGAAGAAGGCTGTGCTTGAGGAACTTGCCGAAAAGGCCGCCGAAGTTACCGGCCGCCCTGCAAGCGAGATTTTCTCTGTCCTGCTTGACCGTGAAAAGCTTGGCAGTACCGGTGTCGGTGGCGGTGTCGCGATTCCGCATGGCAAGCTCAATGATCTGGACCGCCTGTATATGGTTTTTGCCCGTGCAGGCAATCCGATCGAGTTTGACGCGGTTGATGAACACCCGGTCGACCTTTTCTGCATGCTGATTGCGCCCGAAGAAGCCGGTGCCGATCACCTGAAAGCACTGGCACGGATTTCCCGTCTGCTGCGCAACCAGGGCATGTGCGACAAGCTCCGCGGTGCCGGATCTGCAGATGCGATTTACGCATTGCTGACCCAGGACGAGGCCGAACAGGCCGCCTGAAAAGGTCAGTGAGTGGCGGGTAACCCCCGTAACAGAAACAAGATTTTAAAAACCGGACGCCTGATTGGGCGTCCGGTTTTGTTTTGGGATCTTGGACCCGACGGTGGACCGGTTTGGTTTATGGCCTGATCAGGCTTCGGCGGTCTTGGGATCTTCGGGGTCCTTTACGTCGGTCAGGCGCGCGGCCAGAACAACGAGATAAAGCACCGGAATGCCAATCACGGCCGTGCCGATAAAGAACCAGCTATATCCGACCGCATCAACCACCGTGCCCGAGAAGCCGGCAAGGATTTTCGGGAACAGGGTCATGATCGAACTGAAGATCGCGTACTGCATCGCCGTGAACGAGATATTGGTCAGGCCCGACAGATAGGCGATGAAGGCTGCCGTTGCGAGACCACCCGACAGGTTATCTGCCATGATGACAACGACAAACATCGTGGTGTCGGGGCCAAGCTGTGCCATGAAGGCAAACAGGACATTGGTGATTGCTGATAACAACGCGCCAAGAAACAGGATCCGCACCACGCCATAGCGGACCGACAGAACCCCGCCCAGGAAACTGCCGCCAATGGTCATGAACAGGCCGAATGTCTTGGAAACGGCGGCGATTTCTTCCTTGGAATAACCAAGGTCGGTGTAAAACACGTTGGCCATCACGCCCATGACGATATCGGCGATGCGATACACCCCGATCAGGGCCAGGATGACGATGGCCGCCTTGCCATAGCGGTCGATGAAGTCCTTGACCGGCGAGATGTAGGTTTCCTGAACCATGCCGGTCGGTGTCAGGCCAACCCGCGTGGTGAGCCAGGCAACAAGGATGGCAAATCCGACCGAAATGGCCAGTTTGACGGTACCGGCAATGAAGCCTGACAACTCGCTGATCATACCGCCATCAGTCAGGGCGGTTTTCAGCGGATTGGTGATTTCCCCGGCATAGACATTGGCAAGGATGAAGGCGATCACGGTAATCGCAAACATCGCAAGAAACCGGACATAGTCCGATGTTTCGTGGAAATATTTGCTGTCGAGCTTTACGACTTTGGGCTCGCTGACAAGAAGGGTGGTGATCACGCCCACACACATCGCAAGTGCCATGCAGGCATAGGCCACCGTCCAGGCATGGTGTTGATAGGTACCTTCAGCCTCAAACAATCCGGCAATGGTCAGGGCCCCGGCACCAGCGACGATCATGCCGATGCGATAACCACCGATATAGGCCGAACTCATCATCGCCTGAAGGTCGGCATCGGCGGCCTCGATCCGATAGGCATCAATAACAATGTCCTGGGTGGCCGAGGCAAAACCAAGCGCAACCGCGGCAAAGGCCATCATGGTCAGGTTTTCTGCCGGGTCGGTCAGTCCCATCCACAGGATGGCGGCGATGATGCCGCCCTGGGCAATGATCAGCCAGCTACGCCGACGGCCCAGAATGCCGTGCAAAACCGGCAAGGGCAGCCGGTCAATCAGCGGTGCCCAGACAAACTTGAAGGAATAGCCAAGTGCCGCCCAGCTGAAATAGGTGACGGTGGAACGATCCACACCCGCTTCGCGCAGCCAGATCGACAGGGTGGAGAAAATCAGAAGGATGGGAATGCCGGCCGACAATCCCAGAAACAGCATCGTGATCACGCGCGGATGAATAAAGGCCCCAAAGGCCTCGCCCCAGCTTCGTTTTTCTGCGCTGCGCATCGATTTCCCCCAACTTGAAGCATGCTGTCATGAAGCTAGGCCAAACAGGTTAAGGAAAGCCGAAACATCGGGCCGTGTTGCGAAACGCGCACAGCAAAAAGGCCGATCCATATGGACCGGCCTTTTTGAATTCGGCTTGGCAAGAGAAAGGCTTAGCCTTCTTTCTTGCGGCTTTCGCGCTTACGCACGTTCGGATCAAGGTGCAGCTTACGGATACGAACGCTTTTCGGGGTCACTTCGACCAGTTCGTCGTCCTGAATGTAAGACAGCGCTTCTTCAAGCGACATACGACGCGGCGGTGTCAGGGTAACAGCTTCGTCCTTGCCCGACGCACGAACGTTGGTCAGCTTCTTGCCCTTGAGCACGTTGACTTCAAGGTCGTTGTCACGGTTGTGTTCACCGATGATCATGCCCTGATAGACGCGTTCGCCATGTTCGATGAACATGATGCCACGATCTTCAAGGTTAAACAGGGCATAGGCCACGGCTTCGCCCTGATCGTTGGAGATCAGCGCACCGTTACGACGGCCAGCGATAGAGCCCTTGACCGGGCCATAGGAATGGAAGACGCGGTTCATAACGCCGGTACCGCGGGTATCGGTCAGGAATTCACCGTGATAACCGATCAGGCCACGCGATGGCGCAATAAAGATGATACGGGTCTTGCCGCCACCAGAAGAACGCATGTCGGTCATTTCAGCCTTGCGCAGGCTCATTTTCTCGACCACGACGCCGGAATATTCCTCGTCAACGTCAACCTGGACTTCTTCGAACGGTTCGGACAGAACGCCGTCGATTTCCTTGAACAGAACGCGCGGACGCGAGATCGACAGTTCGAACCCTTCGCGACGCATGGTTTCGACCAGAACGCCCAGCTGAAGTTCGCCGCGACCGGCAACTTCAAACGCATCCTTGTCTTCGGTTTCACCGATCTTGATCGCGATGTTGCCTTCGGCTTCGCGTTCCAGACGGGCACGGATCATGCGCGAGGTAACCTTGTCGCCTTCCTGACCGGCCAGCGGCGAGTTGTTGACCGAGAAGGTCATCGCCAGGGTCGGCGGATCGATCGGCTGGCTTTCGATTGCGGTGGTAACTTCGGTGGAGCAGATGGTGTCCGCCACGGTTGCTTCGGTCAGACCGGCAATCGCGATGATGTCTCCGGCAACGGCCTCTTCCTGCGGGACACGTTCCAGACCGCGGAAGCCCATCAGTTTCGACAGACGGCCGGTTTCAACCGTGCCATCGCCACGAATAACCTTCACCGGCATGTTGAGTTTCGCACGGCCCTGATAAACACGACCGGTCAGAATACGACCTAGGAAGTTATCGGCATGCAGCATGGTTGCCAGCATGGCAAACGGTGCTTTTTCATCAACGTCCGGTGCCGGGACGTGGCTCAGAACCAGTTCCATCAGCGGGGTCAGGTTTTCTTTCGGGCCTTCCGGGTTTTCAGCTGCCCAGCCGTCACGACCGGATGCATACAGAACCGGGAAGTCGAGCTGTTCTTCGGATGCTTCGAGCGATACGAACAGATCGAAAATCTCGTCGAGGACTTCCTCGGCGCGCTGGTCCGGACGGTCGATCTTGTTGATGATCACAATCGGCTTCAGACCGAGTTTAAGCGCTTTGCCCAGAACGAATTTGGTCTGCGGCATCGGGCCTTCGGCCGAGTCAACCAGCAGGACAACACCTTCAACCATGGACAGGATACGTTCGACTTCACCACCGAAATCGGCGTGGCCCGGGGTATCGACGATGTTTACGCGGGTTTCGCCCCACTGAACGGCCGTCGGTTTCGCGACGATGGTGATGCCACGTTCACGTTCCAGGTCATTGCTGTCCATGGCGCGTTCGTCAACACGCTGGTTGTCACGATAGACACCGGACTGGCGGAACATGGAATCGACCAGCGTGGTTTTGCCGTGGTCAACGTGGGCGATGATGGCGATATTGCGCAAGCTCATGGGCGCGGACTCCAGAAATAAAAATGCCGCGCGCCGGGTCATGCCCATGCGCATCGGTCAGTAAGTAAGTGTTTCAAGGCCAGTAGATATTCAGCAACAAGCGCGATGGTTGCCGCCGCCGGCATCACCGGTGGGAAACCCACATCAACGTATGTGCTGAATGTTTACTGGCCCGGATCGTAATCGTGCAGATATACCCGAAGGCCGCCCTGTCATAGCCAATGTTAAGGCGAAAGGCCAGCGTTGTAAGCGCCATGTCGGGTTGATTATTCTGCAATGCGGGCTGTTTGCGCCAAACTCTGGACAAAGTCAATGATTGTGTTGCGCTGCAGCGCCATGCAAACCCGGCCTTCGCGACAGAAAAAACGGGACGGCAACGAAATGTTGCCGTCCCGTGAAATCTTTCAAACATCCGCACTCGTTATATAAAAGAGCGATCAGAGTGCCTTTGCGATCAGTTCCTTAAGATCCGCATCCGGGCGCGCACCCATATGCGAAATCACCTCGGCAGCACAGATCGCACCCAGCTGACCACAGATTTCAAGAGTGTGACCCTGGGTGTAGCCATACAGGAAGCCCGACGCGAACAGATCGCCAGCACCCGTGGTATCGACCACTTTGGCGACCGGTTCGGCACTGATTTCATAAAGTTCGTCCTGGCTTACGATGACAGCACCCTTTTCACTGCGGGTCAGGGCTGCAACGCGGCAATGCTTGCGGACTTCGGCCAGTGCTTCTTCAAAGGTCTCGACCTCGTAAAGCGACTTGATCTCTTCCTCGTTGGCAAACAGGACGTCGATATGGTCGTCGACCAGTTCGCGGAAGGATTCGCGGTGGCGATCAACGCAGAAGGAATCAGACAGGCTGATCGAAACCTGACGGCCGGCATCATGGGCAACCTTGGCGGCCTTAACAAAGGCATCCTTGGCTTCGGGGCGATCCCACAGATAGCCTTCCATGTAGGTGACTTTGGCGGATTTGATCAGATCTTCGTCAATATCATCCGGGCCAAGCTCGGTGCAGGCACCGAGGAAGGTGTTCATGGTACGGTGACCATCCGGGGTGACAAAGATCAGGCAACGCGCGGTCGGGGAACCTTCGGTCGCGGCCGCAGAATCAAAAGCGACACCAATCGCACGGATGTCATGGCGGAAAACCTGGCCAAGCTGATCGTCACGCACCTTGCCGATATAGGCACCCTTGCCGCCAAGGGCTGCGATGCCAGCCATGGTATTGCCAGCCGATCCGCCCGACATTTCAAGGCCCGGGCCCATCTGGTCATAAAGCGCATCGGCCCGGTCGGCATCAATCAGGGTCATGGCGTTTTTGACAAGCTCAAGACGCGCAAGGTCTTCTTCCTTGCAGTGGGCAAGGACGTCGACAATGGCGTTGCCGATCCCGACGACGTCGAATTTGGTGTCGTTCATATAGTAAATTCCTGCGGTTATGTGGGCTCAGACCCTGATTTATACGGCACAGTGAAAAACCGGCAAGCCACGCCGCGCGTGCCTTGGCCTGATCATTTTCAGTGTGCCTGATACTGACTGTTGCGGAGTATAGGGAATGCGATTTTCGGTGCAAGCTTTGCAACTGTTTCGTGCCCGGTCGTTTAACCTGTCCTTAACTTCGCTAAAAAACTGCAAAAGATGTTTTTTTAGGTGTTGATCGGCGAAATTCGATCTGGATCCGGTTCGAATTTACGGGCCAGGAATGCAAAAATTGATTTTGAATGCGCACTGCCAAGAACGGCCGCGCGCAAAGCCCCGGAAATCAACGGTTCGGGCTTTGTTTAGGTTTTTCGCAGGTAACAGCGCGCAAATGGTGCGAAAACCCCGCAAAAATATCGAAACAAGAAGATTTATATGATTTTGAAGGGCCAATTCGCCCGGTTTTGCGATGGATAGATTTCAAGACAAACCGGTTTGTCTTTGGATAGATGCAAATAACAAATGCTATCATGCGATATATAAATAACTTTACTTGACCCTAAACATGGAAAATGGCTATTTCATTGCCAGGTGAGCTGGCGCGATGTTGATCTGGCACATCGCGCCAAATGCGACAATTCCAGCACGCAGCACAGGATTTTTGGGTGCTATTTCGGGGTTATTTATCGGGGAAAAGCGGGATCGGAGCATTGTCGTCTGCCGATCCGGTGTCGTCCTTGTCGGTGTAATCCGGCACGACCTTGTTCTTTTCCGTATGTGCTGTTCCGGGGCCCGCTTCATGACGGACCCTTTCATACAATTCTTCGATTACCGCTTCGATCCGGGCGCGATGAAGCGGGTCTTCGCAACGTTTGACGAACTGTTCAAACGCACCAAGCGCCATATGGTCCTGGTCAAGGCGGGCATAGAGCGCGCCAAGCTGATGCCAAAGCCCTTCATGGTCCGGCGCGATCAGCAAACTGTGTTCGACAACACGGGTTGCGAGCTCCAGTTCACCGGCGCGAAGCGCCCGTACCTTTATGTTGTTTTGAAGTCGTAACAAAATATCGATGTCGGATGACGGCCGGTAATGATGCGGTGCAAGTTCGGCATCAAGGCCACTGAATGACTTCAGCAATTCACGTAATTCTGCCGGACCGAGACTGATCGCGCCATGGAACGGGTCGATCATCTTGCGTTTGCCATTGGCCTGCACGCGCAGCAGGAAATGACCGGGAAAATCAATACCGGTGACGGCAATACCGCACCGCATGGCGGCGTGGATATAGAGCATGCCAAGTGCGACCGGCAGGCCGCGCTTGCGCTCAATCACCTGCATCAGATCGGCATTGGCAATATCATCATAGTTTTCCGCATCCCCTTGAAAGCCATTGCGTTCGGCAATCACGGTCTGCAAGGCGCGCACGACCTGATCAATGGTCGGCTCGGCTTCCTTGTCATCAACCGGCAGGGCCTGCTGATCCGTGCCATCGGTGGCAAGATCGGGCTGCAAGGTCAGACCCGCCAATTCGGCACGGACCTGATCGGCGAGATCATCCAAAATCGCAATGAACGGCGCGACATCGCGTTTATGGGTGCCATTCGATTGGTTCAGGCGGGCAAAATGCAGGGCTGCCTCGGCCACGCTGGCGTCAGGTTTCAGGCCCTTGCCATAATCGACAAGCCATTGGCGATCCGGATCGGTCGGTGCTGTTATGTGGCTTACGGTACTGATGGCTCAGGTTCCTTGTCGGATGGCATCGTCTTTCAGACGGATATGACTGACAACCCGTTTGACATAGCTGGTGTCCCGGGCATGTGAAATCACGCGACTGCGTTCATGGTCGTCCTGGGCAATTCCCATCAGATGGACGGTGCCATTGACGGTCTCTACGCTGTAATTGATGGCGAAAACATCACCATCAAACATCAATGCAGTCTTGATCTTGGTGGTGATCAACAGATCACTTGCACTATCAACAAGCGTCAGGCCGTCACCGATCTCAATCTCGTTATGAACACTTTTGACCCCGCTAACCTGCCAGCTTAACCGTACAGCTTCAAGTTGATCAGCCACGGTGGGCACCTGACCGGCCAAAAGAACTTCGCCTTCAACCACTTCAATCTCGATATCGAGAAACAGCTTTTCGTCCTGTGCCAGAAACTTCTGCCAGATCTGGGCGGTGATCGCCGTATCACTGACAGCACCGTTAAAGCCGCGTTCCTGAAAGGCGGCAACACCGGCGGTTGCGCCAGCTCCGAGCACAACGGATGTGGGCGTGCATCCCGAAAGCGGCAAAATGCACATACCCGTCAGCAGAAGTGCCCTGGCAAAGCCAAGTGGTCGATTGACCATTCTTATTGGTGACATTAACGGATGTCTCGTCCAGTTCCCCCAAGTCTTACAACACCCATCATGGCCCGCGGGGGTTAAAGAGACTTAAAATACTGGCCGGTTTATCAGTAAAAATGCATTTTTCTGCAAATTCATGCCTGAAATCGACGCAACAGGCCGACGATCACAGGTTGTTGCTGGCGAACAATTCCGCCCAACGCCCGGGTGACACACCATAAGTCTGGCGGAAATGGCGGTTGAAATGGCTTTGATCGGCAAATCCGGTTTCGGCGGCAATTCCGGCCAGGGGTTGCCCAACCATCATCAATGCCCGCGCCTTTTGCAGGCGACGCATCATCAAATATCGATAGGGTGTGGTTCCGAACCGCGCACGGAAATGCCGGATCAGGCGAAAATGGTCCATACCGGCAACCTGTTCAAGCTCGTCAGATTGAACCGGACGGTCAAAGTTGTCTTCCAGAAAGGCGCGCACCTGATCCATGCTTTGGCTGGCCGTAAAGCGCGGGCGTTTCAGTGGTGCCTTGGCATGTAGTGACAGGCGCTGGGCGATGTCGCTGACAAACTGATCGCGCAAAAGCGGATCCATGTCGCTCTCAAGTTCCCCCAAAGCCGAGGCCATGATCGACCACAAAACCGGGTCCTGAATAACCGGTTCACCGACAAAGGGCAGGGGATCGGCGTCGTGATCAAGGCCTGATCGCAACAAGGCCGGTTCAAGATACAGCATGCGATATTGCAAGCCGTCCTCGGTCCCAGCCCCACCGTCATGCAGCTCGTCAGGATGCAGGATGATGATATTGCCCGGATTACTGGCGCGAAATTCCCCGCGATAATTAAAAGTCTGGACACCTTTTAAGGTGATGCCCAGCGCATAGGTATCGTGGCGATGCGGGGTGAACATATTGCCGTAAAAAAGGGCTTCGATCCGCTCGATCCCCGGTGCGGTCGGGGCAGCAACGAAGCGTTCGCGCCTTTTGCACAAACGTTCAATACCGCGATCATCTGCCTGTTCTATTGCTTCTTTCATTACCGGATCATCCGACCGACTGGAGGAAGTGAATGTTTGATACCAAAGTCGCCCTGATTTTGCGCAATGACCTTGAAACTTGGCAATCCCTGAATGTGACGGCCTTCCTTATGAGCGGCATTGTCGCCCAAACCCCCGATATCATCGGCGAGCCCTATATCGACGCCAACCAGAATATCTATAACCCGCTGTCACGTCAGCCTGCCATCGTTCTGGCCGCCGATGGCGATACCATTGCGAAAATCCATCAGCGCGCCTTAAACCGCGGTGTCCGGGTATCGGCCTATATTGAGGAAATGTTTGCCACTGGCCACGATGCGGCCAATCGGGATGTTTTTGCCAAAGCGGATCCTGAAACGGCAAAGTTTGTTGGTATTGGCATTCATGCTGATAAGCGCAGTGTGGATAAGATCACCAAGGGTGCGAAAATGCATCCCTAAGACCAACAAACTGCAGGAATGCCTGCTACGAAACCTGCCAGGCATTCCTGAGATGCTCGATCCTGCCCCAATTTCGAACAATCATCAGATCAAGGCGCAGGTCACCTGTGTGGCCGATCTTGCCCGCGTAGGTTTCAAGGGCACGGGCGATGCGGCTTTGTTGCCTTGGGGTAATAGCATGCAGGGCGGTTGTGCGGTCGGCACGGTTTTTGACCTCAATCGCGACCATGACATTTCCACGCTTGGCAATGATATCGATTTCACCGACCGGGCTTTTGTGGCGGATGGCCAGAATGCGATAGCCCTTCAGGCGCAACCAGAATTCACAAAGTTTTTCCGCCCGGCGTCCGGCCTTTTCCGCCCGCTTGCGACTTGATGTATCGTCATGCACAGGACGGGATCGGGCCATGGTCAATCCGGGTCCGACTTGGCCAGTTCAAGGGCACGGTTATAAAGGTCGCGTTTCTTAAGACCGGTTTCGCGGGCCAGGATATCGGCGGCATCCTTGGTGCGGTGGGTTTTGATCAGTTCGCTTAACCGCGCGTCGATGTCTTCGGCACTTGGTTCGTTTTCGCTGGCATCGGCCGGGCCGACAACCACCACGATCTCGCCTTTGGGGGCGCCGGCCTCGTTATAATGCGCCGCCAGATCGGCAAGTGTGCCATTGCGGACTTCTTCGAACATTTTGGTCAGTTCGCGGGTCACGGCGGCTTCGCGTGTGCCCCCCAGCATTTCGGCCATATCGGTTAAGCTTGCCGCCAGTCGCTTGGGACTTTCGAGAAAGATCAGGCTGCCCGGGATCGGGGCAAAGCGGGCCAGTTCCTTTTTGCGCGCCATCGATTTGGGCGGCAGGAAGCCGGCATAAAAGAAATGATCGCTCGGCAGGCCAGACAGGATCAGGGCAACAATCGGCGACGCAGCACCCGGGGCGGCGGTCACAGTGAACCCTTCTGCCTTGCAGTCGCGTACAAGTTTGTAGCCCGGATCATTGATCAAGGGTGTTCCGGCATCGGAAATAAGGGCAAGGCCCTGCCCCTTGCCCAGACGATCCATGATTTCGGGGCGCATTTTGGCCGCGTTATGTTCGTGATAGGCGATTCGCTTGGTTTTCACGCCATATCGCGACAGCAATTTCCCCGATGTTCTGGTGTCTTCACACAGGATGACATCGGCACGTTTGAGGATTTCAAGCGCCCTGAACGTAATATCGCCCAAATTTCCGATTGGAGTAGCGACAAGATAAAGACCAGCTGAAAGCGGCAAATGGCTTTCATCATGTTTACTTGCACCCTCGCCCGCATTACCCTGCGGACGAAACGACTTATCTGGAGGTGAGAGTGGGTTGTCCGAAACGTCATCCGTCACAGAATCGGATGCAGAAAGAGGCGCTGCCGTGTCAGGCGTTGTCAGATCGGGATCGGTTTTCGGATCTATTTCCGGCTTGGGGCCGGATTGCGCGCCGGACGGCATCTGTGGTTGTCCTCTCTTTCGGGCTGACCGCTTGTAACGCGACCACGAGTATCACGGACCTTTTCGGCATGCAACGTGATGGGGCGCCGGTTGAAAGTGCCAATCAGCCAGGCAGCAATACCGTTGATCCGAACAGTGCCCCCAATCAGGGCCTGATCCCTGATGCCAGCCCATGGCCAAGCGATGCTGCCTTGCCCGAGGGCGAGGGCGCTGAACTTCCGTTGCTGTATAATGACGATGCGGCTGTTTTTGAAAAGCGGGTTGCGTTGTTGTTGCCGCTGTCAGGTCAGCACGGCGAACTGGGCCGGGCGATGCGCCATGCCGCAGAACTCGCCATGTTTGATATTGCCGGTGATGACTTCATCCTGATGCCAATCGATACCGCGGGAACCTATCAGGGCGGGCAGAATGCCGCGCGCGAGGCCGTCGATGCCGGTGCCAAGATGATCCTTGGCCCGCTATTTGCCGAATCGGTTAGTGGGGCCAGCGAAGTTGCCAAATCGGCAAATGTGCCGGTGGTGGCCTTTTCCAACAATCGTCGGGTGGCGGAAAGCGGTGTTTGGGTCAATGGCCTGATCCCGGAAGACCAGATCGCGCGTGCGGCGGGCTATGCCACGACGCAAGGGCGTTACCGTTTCGCAGCCCTTCTGCCGCAAAACGATTATGGCCGCCAGATCGCAAGCGGACTTAATACCGTTGTCTCACGCGTTGGCGGGACCCTTGGCCGGGTGGCGTTCTATCAACCCGGTTCGGAAGATTTGCAGCAAACCATTCGGGACTTTGCCAATTATGACGCGCGGCGTGCGAACCTGCGTGCGCACAAGGCGCAGCTTGAAGCCGATGGCAGTGCCGGGTCCAAACGCGCGCTAAGGCGTCTTGAAGGGGTCGATACCTTTGGCGAGCTTGATTTTGATGCCCTGATCCTGCCGGCCACCGGTGGCGAGTTGCGTCAGGTTTCCTCGCTTCTGGCCTATTTCGATGTTGACCCATCCGTGGTGCAGTTTATCGGAACGTTTGGCTGGAACGATCCGGGCCTGTTTGCCGAACCGGCGCTTAAGGGCGGGATTTTTGCCGCCCCCAACCCGGAAAACTGGGAGCTGTTTGCCGCCCGTTTTGAGCGCACCTTTGGCAGCCAGCCGCCACGCATCTCAAGCCTTGCCTATGACAGCACGGCTTTGGCGGCCCTGATGGCGCGTGATGAAAACAATATGAGCCAGCAGACGCTGACCAATCCAAGCGGATTTGTCGGTGTGGACGGTATCTTCCGCCTGACCCCGGATGGTCAGTCCGAGCGTGGTTATGCCATCATGCAAGTCCAGCCCGATGGCGCAAAGGTCATTGCACCTGCCCCGGCAAGCTTCGATCAGGTTTTCTGATCTGGATCTTGTTAACTGCTGAAACTTTTAAACGCCTGCCGGATCAAGCCCCGGCAGGCGTTTTGTCTTTGTAATTGCACAGATCATTGACGATGCAGTCGCCACAGCGCGGCTTGCGCGCCTTGCAGATATAGCGCCCATGCAGGATCAGCCAGTGATGGGCATGGGTCATGAAACGGGCCGGAACCTTTTTCAGCAGCGCCTTTTCAACCGCCAGAACCGTCTTGCCATTGGCCATGCCGGTACGGTTGCCGAGCCGGAAAATATGGGTATCAACCGCCATGGTATGTTCGCCCCAGGCGATGTTGCGTACCACATTGGCGGTCTTGCGGCCGACACCAGGGAGTTCTTCGAGGGCTTCCTGATCGTTGGGGACAATGCCGCCATGCTTTTCGACAAGGATTTTGGCCGCCGCCATCACGTTCTTGGCCTTGCCACGATAAAGCCCGATGGTTTTGATGTGCTCGATCAATGCTTCTTCGCCAAGATCAAGCATGTCCTGCGGGGTTGAGACGATCTGAAACAGCTTTTTGGTCGCCTTGTTCACCCCGACATCTGTCGCCTGTGCAGAGAGTGCAACCGCGACCAGAAGGGTATAGGGATTGGTGTAGTCAAGCTCCCCTTTCGGTTCCGGGTCTGCATCAGACAGACGCTGGAAAAACTCTTCGATGGCGGCTTTGTTCATCGGGCGGGCCATTGGAACATCCTTATTGCGGTTTACTGGCAAGATGTCTAGAGAACCTAATTGTAGAAGTTCGCCTGAATGTTTCGCAGCTTTCAAAAACAATCTTTTCAGGATGGGATCCCACCAGTCCCAGCTTTGCAAACACATAGTTTCTGAATTCGATCGAGAAAACTGACTTTTTCTCGCGTCGTTTGGCCCAGCGCCAGGATCTACTAGTTGCTCTTTTAACAATTTTGCGACGCATCTTCGATGTTAGATCAGGATGATCTTCCAGCAAGTAGGCTAGCGCAAGGTTCAAATCGTGCAGAGCTTGGGCTCCCGCTGCGGCACCAGAAAGCCGTCCTTCCGCATCTTTCGGAGCAAAAACCAGAACGATGGGTACTTCCACAAAATTGGTTATGCAGGATAAGCGCAAGCAAATAGAATAATCTTGTATAAAAACCCTCTCGTCACATCCTAAAGCTCTCTTCGCCAGTTGAGTTCTAACAAGGACACAACTTGGATTGAACCTAGCCATCTCAATCATCGTTGAGAGCGCTTCCGAATTCCTCAAAAGCCGATAATCACCTTGATTCGGTTCAGGTTTTTGATAGATTTTTTGATCAGTATCGATTTGCTCGATCAGCGAATGTGCTAATCCAAAGCCAGTCTCTTCGAGCGCATTCAGCAGAAGTTCGGTCGAATTAGGACACAACACATCATCGCCATCCACAAATTTGATGAACTTGCCGGTGGCGGCACGAATGCCGGTATTGGTGGCAATCGCAGGACCGGAGTTTTCGATTGTGATGATCTTTATTTCGGGGTGCCGGTGGGCATAGGCTTCTATCCTTGGCAAAGTGTCATCGGTGGAACCGTCATTTACTAAAATTATCTCGCGGTCAAAGTCACCCGTTTGTGCAAGAACTGCATCCAGCACGGGCCGAATGTAATCTTGCTTGTTGAACAGTGTTATAACGTAGCTGACTTTGATCATTGGTCTTACCGCGATTAAGAAAAAATAAGGTGCCAATCTACTGAGTGCTGTCGCAATGTAAATGACGTTAAGTGATTGGTACGCGAAACACCTATGCCAATATCATTCCGCATTCACGAGATTGTAAATGCCAAACGTGCCGCGTTCAGCAAAACCGATCTTTCGGGTGGATCTGTTTCCGCCGCGATCGCTGTCGCGCCGCGCTGCCCGCAATATTGTGCTGTTCATAGCCGCACTCACCACGACCATTGGATTTATCTTCTGGTCGGTGGGCGCATGGCCGGTGATCGGGTTTTTGGGGCTTGATGTTGTGTTGCTGTCACTGGCGTTTTATTTCAGTTTTCGTTCCGCCCGGCAGGAAGAACGGATCGAGCTTGCAGAAGGCAACCTTCGGGTGACACGGATTTCAGTGCGTGGTGAACGCGAGGAATTTGATTTTCAGCCTTATTGGCTGCGCGTGGTATTGGAACGCGGTGAGGATGAACAAACCGCGCTGTTTTTGCGCACGCACGGCAAAAGTCTGGAAATTGCGCGTTTTCTGGGCGCAGATGAAAAGGAAAATCTGGCGAACAGACTTGAGACCGTGTTGCGCCAAACCCGCTGTAATCCTGCCGATATTCCGATCTGAGGTCCGTGATCTGAGTGTTTTGCAACCCGGTTATGAAGCAATTCGAAAGTCGGGTTTTGTGCCTTAAAAACCGGCTTTTCTTGCCCATTGCGCCGGTTTATCGGGCCTGAAATGCAGTTGATCGGATCAAAAATGCGGTTTGAAGGCAAAAAACAGCCAAGATTCCCCACTTTGACCGCTTGCGACTTTGTGGCGACTTTCATATATAGGTTCGCGGGGTAACGAAGAAGCCCCAGAAAAATTACGTGTATTACAACCATTGGTCCCAGGAGGTCCTGCGCGGCGCTTCATTTCGGAGGCTGCGGGACGGACCGGCCGCTAAAAGAGGAACTTACTATGGGTAAGATTATTGGTATCGACCTTGGCACCACCAACTCGTGCGTAGCAGTCATGGACGGCAAAGAAGGCCGTGTGATTGAAAACAGCGAAGGTGCTCGTACCACCCCGTCAATGGTCGCTTTCACCGATGATGGTGAACGCCTTGTCGGTCAGCCGGCGAAACGCCAGGCAGTCACCAACCCGGAAAACACCCTGTTTGCTATTAAACGTCTGATCGGTCGTCGTTACGGCGATCCGGAAGTCGAAAAGGACAAGGATCTCGTTCCGTACAAAATCGTATCGGGCGAAAACGGCGATGCATGGGTTGAAGTCAATGGCGAGAAAATGGCCCCGAGCCAGATCGCAGCCATGGTGCTTCAGAAAATGAAGGAAACCGCAGAAGCCCATCTGGGCGAGCCGGTAACCGAAGCCGTGATTACCGTTCCGGCATACTTCAACGACTCCCAGCGCCAGGCAACCAAAGACGCCGGCAAGATTGCGGGTCTTGAAGTCAAACGTATCATCAACGAGCCGACCGCAGCTGCACTGGCCTATGGTCTGGACAAGAAAGACGGTGGCACCGTGGTCGTTTATGACCTTGGTGGTGGTACCTTTGACGTGTCGGTTCTGGAAATCGGCGATGGCGTTTTCGAAGTTAAATCAACCAACGGTGATACCTTCCTTGGTGGTGAAGACTTCGACAAACAGATCATCGATTACCTTGCTGACGAGTTCAAAAAAGAACAGCAGATCGATCTGCGCAAAGACCGTCTGGCCCTGCAGCGTCTGAAAGAAGCTGCCGAGAAAGCCAAGATCGAGCTTTCCTCGTCGATGCAGACCGATGTCAACCTGCCGTTCATCACCGCAGACGCATCTGGTCCGAAACACCTGAATATCAAGCTGTCGCGTGCGAAGCTTGAAGGTCTGGTTGGCGATCTGATCGAACGCACCATGACCCCGTGTAAGGCCGCACTCAAAGACGCCGGAATTACTGCTGGTGAAATCGATGACGTTATTCTGGTCGGCGGCATGACCCGTATGCCGAAGGTTCAGGAACGCGTTAAAGAGTTCTTTGGCCGTGATCCGCACAAAGGTGTGAACCCGGATGAGGTTGTTGCCCTTGGTGCCGCGATTCAGGGTGGTGTTCTGCAGGGTGACGTCAAAGACGTTCTTCTGCTGGATGTGACCCCGCTGTCGCTCGGTATCGAGACGCTTGGCGGTGTCTTCACCCGCCTGATCGACCGTAACACCACGATCCCGACCCGCAAGTCGCAGACCTTCTCGACCGCTGAAGACAATCAGACGGCCGTGACCATCCGCGTCTTCCAGGGTGAACGTGAAATGGCGGCTGACAACAAGATGCTTGGCCAGTTCGATCTGGTTGGTATCCCGCCGGCACCGCGCGGTGTTCCGCAGATTGAAGTGACCTTTGACATCGACGCCAACGGTATCGTCAACGTGTCCGCCAAAGACAAGGCGACCAACAAGGAACAGCAGATCCGCATTCAGGCATCTGGTGGTCTTTCCGATGACGAGATCGAAAACATGGTCAAGGATGCGGAAAGCAACGCCGAAGCTGATAAAAAGCGCAAGGCCCTTGTCGAAGCCCGCAACCAGGCAGAAGCCATCATCCATGCCACCGAAAAGAACCTTTCGGAACATGGTGACAAGGTTGACGATGCGACCAAGTCGGAAATCGAAAACGCCCTGTCGGCTTTGAAAGAAGCCAAGGATGGTGAAGATGCCGAAGCCATCACCACCAAGCTGAACGAACTGCAGCAGGCCTCGATGAAACTTGGCGAAGCCATGTATCAGGCCCAGCAGGAAGAAGCTGGCGCAGGTGACGCGGCGGACGCTGATGCCTCTGCACAGGCCGACGACGGTGTTGTTGACGCCGACTTCGAAGAAGTCGATGACAACAAAAAAGACAAGTAAGGCGACCGCAGAGGTCGTCTTGAACGACGCCCTGTAAAGAAAAATCGGGCCGTTCCGGACGCAAGAATTTGCTGGAACGGCCCGACCGTATTTCGGAGTTACAGATGGCGAAAGAAGATTATTACGAGCTGTTGGGTGTCAGTAAGGATGCCAGTGCAGCCGAGCTGAAAAGCGCCTATCGCAAGCAAGCGATGAAATACCACCCGGACAAAAATCCGGGCGATACCGAAGCTGAAGTCAAATTCAAACAGGTCAGCGAAGCTTACGAGGTCCTGAAGGATCAGGAAAAGCGCGCGGCCTATGACCGTTTTGGCCATGCTGCCTTTGAACAGGGCGGCCCCGGTGGCGGCGGCTTTGGTGGTGGCTTCGGCGGTGGATTTGGCGGCGGCGGTTTTGCCGACGTCTTTGACGAGATTTTTGGCGCCATGGGCGGCGGACGCCGCGGTGGGGGCGGATCGTCCCGTGGGGCGGATCTGCGCTACAACATGGCGATCACGCTTGAAGAAGCGTTCGAAGGCAAAAAGGCCGAGATTACCATTCCGGGGTCCGTATCGTGCGACAGCTGTGACGGTACCGGTGCCGAAGCCGGTTCGCAGCCGGTCAATTGCCCGACCTGTAATGGTCACGGCAAGGTCCGCGCACAGCAGGGCTTCTTTACCATTGAACGCACCTGCCCGAGCTGCCATGGCAAAGGCAAGATCATCAAGAACCCGTGCAAATCCTGCCACGGTGTTGGTCGCGTCGAAAAGGAAAAGACCCTTCAGGTCACCATTCCGGCCGGTGTCGAAGACGGCACACGCATTCGCCTGGCGGGCGAGGGCGAGGCGGGCACCAATGGTGCGCCTCCGGGTGATTTGTATATCTTCCTCGATATCGGGCATCACCGTTTCTTCCAGCGCGAAGGGGCCAACCTGTATTGCCGGATTCCGATCCCGATGGGCAAAGCCGCCCTTGGTGGCACCATCGAGGTGCCGACCATCGAAGGCACCCGCACCCGAATCAATATCCCGGCAGGTACCCAGTCCGGTCAGCAGCTTCGTCTGCGCGGCAAGGGCATGAGCATCCTGCGCTCGCAAGCGCGTGGTGACATGTTTGTCGAAGTCAGCGTCGAAACTCCGGTCAATCTGACAGACCGTCAGAAAGAACTGCTTGAGGAATTCGACGAGATTTCGCGCGAACAGGGGTCGAGCCCGGAAAGCGAAGGGTTCTTTTCCAAGATGAAGGAAATCTGGAAAGACCTGACCGACTGATCGGCTTGCGCTTAAAACATGAATATCCCAAACCCCCGGCCGCTTTGCCAGGGGTTTTGTTTTGCGCTGTCGGAGCCGTGTGTTAAAGCAATTACGAGTTTGAATTTGCTTGCCCGGAGGAGACCGGAAATGAAGATCGGGATTGTTGGATGTGCTGGCCGTATGGGGCGGATGTTGGTCAATGAAACGGCCAAGACCAAGGGCTGTGAGGTTGGTGGCGGCACCGACCTGCCCGGAAGCCCGTTCATCGGCAAGGACGTCACCCTGATCGCCGGTCTGGAAGAAAGCGGCGTTGTCGTCGGCGATGATCCCAAGGCACTGTTTGAAGCGGTCGATGCGGTGATTGATTTTACCGCCCCGGCAGCAACCATGAAACATGTGAAACTGGCAGCAGAAACAGGCACCATCCTTGTGATCGGCACCACCGGCCTATCGAACGATCAGAAAGATGAACTCAAAGTCGCTGCCCAAAAAGCCCCGATCATCTTTGCCCCGAACATGAGTGTCGGTGTGAACCTTGCCTTCGCACTGGTCGAGAAGGTGGCAAGCATCCTTGATAAGGATGTCGCCGACATCGAAATCGTTGAGATGCACCACAAACACAAGGTCGATGCCCCGTCGGGTACCGCGCTTGGCTTGGGTGAAGCTGCAGCCAAGGGGCGTGGGGTTAATCTGGATGATGTTGCTGTCCGTTCCCGCGATGGCCACACAGGTGCGCGTGAAGACGGCACCATCGGCTTTGCAACACTGCGCGGTGGTGACGTGGTTGGCGACCACACAGTCGTCTTTGCCTGCGAGGGCGAGCGTATCGAGATCACCCATAAGGCATCGTCACGCGAAGTCTTTGCCAAGGGCGCGGTTCGCGCCGCCAAATGGGCGGAAGGCAAGGCGCCGGGGCTTTATTCGATGCGGGAAGTTTTGGGACTTTAAGCGCCCAGAACGTCAAAGCTGATCTTTAAAAAAAGCCCCCGCTGCAGAGTGTTGCAGCGGGGGCTTTTTGCTTTGATATGCGTCTGGGTACTAGTGCGCGTCGGCCCAGCTATCGCCGATGCCGGCATCGGCGATCAGCGGTACGGACAGGTGGGCGGCGTTTTCCATGACTTCGCGGATGGTCTTGATCGCCTTTTCGGTTTCGTCTTCCGGGGCCTCAAAGATCAATTCATCGTGGACCTGAAGCAGCATGCGGGTTTTAAGCCCGGCATCCAGCAAAGCGTTCGGGACTGCAATCATCGCGCGTTTGATGATGTCAGCCGCACCGCCCTGAATCGGCGCGTTGATCGCGGCACGTTCGCCAAAGCTTCGGCGCATGCCGTTTTTGTCATTGATGCCGTTGATATGGATATGGCGGCCAAACAGTGTGCGGACAAAGCCGTGCTTTTTGGCGAATTCCTTGGCCTCGTCCATGTAATCGCGGATGCCTGGATAAATTTCGAAATAGGCTTCGATGAATTCCTTGGCTTCCTTCTGGGCAATGCCAAGCTGGTTGGCGAGACCAAAGGCCGAGATGCCGTAAATGATCCCGAAGTTGATCGCCTTGGCCTTGCGACGGACCATCGGGTCCATGCCCTCGATCGGAACGCCAAAAACCTTCGATGCGGTCGCGGCGTGGATGTCCTCGCCGTTTTTAAACGCCTCGCGCAGGGCGTCGATCTCGGCCACGTGGGCCAGAAGGCGCAATTCAATCTGCGAATAGTCGGCAGAAATCAGCTTGTGACCGGGTTCGGCGATAAAGGCCGTGCGGATTTTGCGGCCTTCTTCGCTTCGGATCGGGATGTTTTGCAGGTTCGGGTCATTCGATGACAAACGCCCGGTATTGACGTTGGTTTGCCCGTAACTGGTGTGTACGCGGCCCGTATTGGGGTTGATATGGTGCGCCAGCGCATCGGTATAGGTGCTTTTAAGCTTGGAAAGCTGACGCCATTCCAGAAGCTTGGCCGGCAGGTCATGGCCTTGGGCGGCCAGCGCTTCAAGCACATCTGCCCCGGTCTGCCAGGCCCCGGTTTTGGTCTTTTTGCCGCCGGGCAGGCTCATTTTATCAAACAGGATTTCGCCAAGCTGCTTGGGGCTGCCAAGGTTGAACGGCTCGCCCGCCATTTCGTGAATGGTTTCTTCAAGGGCAGCCATGCGTTTGGCGAAGTCTTCGGACAGGTTTTTAAGGATCTCGGCATCGACCTTGACCCCAAGGCCTTCCATTTCGGCCAAAACAGGCACCAGCGGACGATCAAGCGTCTCATAGACGCTGGCCATATGTTCCTGCGCGATGCGAGGTTTCAGCAACCGATGCAGGCGCAGCGTGATATCGGCGTCCTCGGCCGCGTAATCAAGCGCCTTGTCGAGCGGGACCTGATCGAAGGTGATCTGGGTCTTGCCACTGCCGCAGACATCCTTGAAGGAAATCGGTTTGTAATCCAGATGCAGTTCGGCCAGTTCATCCATACCATGCCCGTGGCTGGTGCCATCAAGCACATAGGACAGCACCATGGTGTCATCCATCGGGGCGACCTTGATGCCATGGCGGGCCAGAACGATCATATCGTATTTCAGGTTCTGACCGACCTTCAGCACACCGGGGTCTTCCAACAGCGGTTTGAGCAGCTCAATCGCGCGCTCAAGCTTGATTTGCTTCGGCGCGTCCTTGCTGTTGCTTGGGCTGTCGGCTGGATTGTCGCCAAAATCAAAGCCGCCTTGTGCCGCGCCACTGACATGACCAAGCGGGATGTAGCAGCCATTGCCCGGCTCGGTCGAAAGTGAAACACCGACCAGTTTGGCCTGATGGGCATCAAGTGACGTGGTTTCGGTATCGACTGCGACGGTGCCCAGATATTCGGCCTCGGAAATCCAGTGCCTTAGGCGGTCTTCATCCTGCACCAGTTCATATTCAGCCTTTTCGACCTTGATATCATTGACGCCAACACCGGCCGCCGTCGGGCTTTCAAAATCAACATCGCCGCCGAATTTCGACTTTACTTTAGAAAGCAATGATTTAAAGCCGTGACTTGCGATGAAGCTTAAAAGAACTTCCGGATCGGGTTCACGTAGTTCGAAGTCACCGAGTGGTTCGACGACCGGCACATCGGTTTTCAGCGTCACCAGATCGCGCGAAATACGGGCAAGCTCGGCATTTTCAATCAGTTTCTCGCGGCGCTTGGGCTGTTTGATTTCGCCTGCGCGTTCCAGTAGAGAATCAAGATCACCATATTCATCAATAAGTTGGGCGGCGGTTTTAATGCCAATACCGGGCACACCCGGCACGTTATCGACGGAATCGCCCGCAAGTGCCTGAATATCAATGACCTTGTCCGGGGAAACACCGAATTTTTCCAGAACTTCGGCAGCACCGATGGTGCGATTCTTCATCGCATCAAACATTTGTACCCGATCGGTGACAAGCTGCATGAGGTCCTTGTCCGAAGACACGATAATCACGTCAGAACCTTCTGCCTCGGCCTGGCGGGCATAGGTCGCGATCAGATCGTCGGCCTCAAAACCTTCGAGCTCGATGGATGGCAGATTAAATGCACGGGTCGCATCACGGATCAGGCCAAACTGCGGTACCAGTTCTTCGGGCGGCGGCGGACGATGGGCCTTGTAGTCGGGATAGAAGTCGTTGCGGAACGACTTGCCCTTGGTGTCAAAGATCACCGCCATATGGTCTGGTTTGGTATCTTCGCGCAGCTTCATCAGCATGGTGCAGAAGCCATAGACCGCATTCACCGGCGTGCCATCGGGGCTTGTCATCGGTGGCAGGGCGTGAAAGGCGCGGAAAATAAAGCCGGAACCGTCAACCAGAACGACGCGACGCGGGGATTTGGCGGCGGACGAACCGGTGCTGGACGGGGCGGAATCTGTCATGCGTCTCGTGCTCTTATACTCGTTAAAAGATTGGCCGGAAGAATGCCCGATCCCGGCCTGTAAGTCGAGTGCCGCCTGCCTTAAACAGGCAAAAACACCCAAGGCTGCTGACAGTTTTGCGTATGCGTATGCCAAGGGTAAGCTTATGCGTCTGAGATATCATTTCGAAATCATAACAACATTGCTAAAACCCTCATTTTCCGGGTTTTTTGGCATCACTCTTCTTTGTGCTTATCAGCTTGCCCCGGGATTGCTATGGTAGCGGATTACTTCATCCCAAGGGACATGGGAGAGCGGGTTCGTGACCCGGAAAACGAGCAAGCCGGAATTTTTGCCAAAAGGCATCGGCGTCGAAACTGCAGGTCCGGCGCGTGAGCTTTCAGATGACATGAAGCTCGCCACCCGGAAAGGCAAAAAGCAGAAAGACCGTCGCAATGCGAACGGTGGTGGATGGCGCAGCTTTTTTAGCGTCACTGTATGGCTGCGCTTTATCCTGACCTTTGGCACCTTTGGCCTGATCGTCCATGGACTGTTTGTTGTCTTTGGCATTTATGAACGTAATCAACGCCTTGCCAACTTTGATCACTTCGTCTTGTTGATCAAACTCGTGGTGTTTGTCGCGCTGATGTATTTGTTCTACGCGATGCTGATGCATTACGGCCCGATCCGCCACAAGGTGCGTGGCATCTTCTTTCTGGCTTTGGCACCGGTGGCCGCCCTTTGCATCTTCATGATCTATGGCGGCGGGATGATTTTTGGCAGTTTTCTGCCGGTGTTGCAGTTCCTGACCCTGACCGTCGGTGTGGGTGGATTTTTGCTCTATATTCTTGGCTATACCTGGATTACCGGGCGCAAGGTCAAACGCGAAGCTGCCAAACACGGTGATCCGGCCCAGGTTGCAAATGATGGCGATGCTACGGGTGACAGAGGTTTGCCACCACTTGTCCAGGGCGATCGTCGCCGCCAGAATACGGCGGGCAATCTGCGTCTGCGCCGTACAGATGGCGGTGATGGACCGGCAAGGGGCTCAGCACGGCGCAAGATCGAACTACCTGACGTTTGATTGCCCGACGTCTGACTGCCTGTGTTCTGATGACCGATTTCTAAACGACGGAGGGCATCATGGCTGTGTTACGTGATCTGGTTTTTATCCACAGTGCCGGTCCGCAAGGCGGCAACAGCGGCAGCACCGGCCTGATTTCCCGGCTGGAAGAAGCCCTTGGTGACGAGTTTCACATCATCGCCCCTTTGATGCCCGACCCGGAACGCCCGGACATAGATGGGTGGTTGGCCGAGATCGCAAAGACGGTTTCACAGGCACGATCAGGGGCCGTATTGATGGGCCATTCACTTGGCGGGTCGTCCATCTTGCAATATCTGGCACGAAATCCGCAAATCTGGCGTGATAACAATCGCTTTGCAGCGGTCTTTAGCATCGCTGCCCCGTTTTGGGGTCTGGAAGACTGGGAAGTAACGGATTTTTCGCTGACGGAGGACGAGCTGGCTATACTCGAAGGGTGTCGGCCAATGCATTTCTGTCACAGCAAAGACGACAAGATTGTCGGGTTTGCGCATTGCGAAACCTATTTACAGCACTTCCCCCAGGCAGATCAGATAACGTTGAATGATGCCGGGCACGCCTTGTCAGACGGAGATATTACAGCATTGATTCAGAAAATACGCATATACGCTTGATCAGGCGTGTTTTTCCAGAACCAGACCCGCAAGATAGAGGGATCCCAGAATAAGCACCCGTTTCGGGGTGCGGCAGGCATCAAGAAGCTGGGTAATGGCCGCTTCGAACCCGTCACTGGAAAATGCCGGCGAAATGCCACAGGCAATGGCCGCATCGCGCAGGGTTTCTGGCCGATGTGCCTGATGTTCGCCGGGGATTGGCACACCGGCTAAGGCGGTGATATGCGTTGCCAACGGTTTCAGGAAGGCTTCCGCATCACGGTTATCAAGCATGCCCATGATGACAACGGTGTCGCCAGCGGGTTGGCGCGACAGCCAGTCGGCAATTGCCTCGGCCGCGGCAATGTTGTGGCCACCATCCAAAATCAGATCGCATCCATCGGGCAAGGCATCGCACAGCGGGCCTTTGGTAAGTTTCTGTAGCCGTGCGGGCCAGCTTGCGGTTTCAAGACCACGGGCAAGGATATTGGTATCCTTGCCGTCACAACCACGAATTCCAGCCTTGCGCACGGTGGCGATCGCGGTGGCGGCATTGGTATATTGATGGCGTCCTGGCAGGGCAGGGTGCGGGAGATCGATCTGCTCGGTCCCGATGCGGATGGTGAAGCCGTCTTCGCGTTCCTGGGTGACCTCGAAATCATTGAAGATCGGGGCCGAAATGCGGTTGGCGTGACAGGCCAGCGTATTAAACGCCTCAAGGCTTTGTGGGGCTGTGATGCAGGGAACGCCGGTTTTCATGATCCCGGCCTTCTCGAACGCGATTTTGGCAATCGTGTCACCGAGGAACCCTTGATGATCCAGTGAGATTGGCGTGATCACGGTCGCGGCAGGTTTATCGATGACGTTTGACGCATCGACACGGCCACCCAGCCCGGTTTCAAGCAACAGGACATCGGCTGGAACCCGCGAAAAGGCAAGGAATGCCGCGGCCTGGGTAATTTCAAAGAAGGTAATGGAGTCCCCTGCATTAACCGCCTCAACTTCTTCCAGAAGATCACAAAGGGCTTCTTCGGAAATCATCTGGCCGGCAAGGGTGATGCGTTCATGAAAACGCACCAGATGCGGGGATGTGGAGCAATGCACCCGAAGTCCGGCCGCCTCATAGATTGCCCGCAGATAGGCAAGGGTCGATCCCTTGCCATTGGTGCCAGCGATATGAATGACGGGGGGGAGCGAAAGATGCGGATTGCCCAGCTTTTCAAGCAGCCGGGTAATCCGCCCTAACGAAAGGTCGATGACTTTCGGGTGCAGCTTGCCAAGGCGAGCAAGGATTGCGTCGCTGCCCGCCAAGTTATTTATCCGCACTCGGAGTTTTGGATTTGGTCGATTTTGCCTTGGCGTCCTTGATCGGCACCACAGCCGCACCCGGTTTGGTGCGACGGATCATATCGATCAGGCGGCCAAAGGTCGCGTTCAGTTCCGAACGCGGCACGACCATATCCACCATGCCATGTTCCAGAAGGTATTCGGCCGTCTGGAAGTCATCGGGCAGTTTTTCGCGGATGGTGCTTTCGATCACGCGGCGCCCGGCAAAGCCGATCTGTGCGCCCGGTTCTGCGATCTGGATATCACCCAGCATGGCAAAGGATGCCGAAACACCGCCAGTGGTCGGATCGGTCAGGAGCACGAAATAGGGTAGGCCCTTTTCCTTGACCTTTTCGATCGCGGCCGTGGTGCGCGCCATCTGCATCAGGCTGAGAATGCCTTCCTGCATACGCGCACCACCCGATGCCGGAACGACGATCAGGGCCGCATCCTGCACACAGGCAAGCTCGGCCGCTGCAACGATGCCTTCGCCAACGGCGATGCCCATCGATCCACCCATGAAGGAGAAATCGAAAACGGCAATCACGGTCGGATGACCACCGACTTCGCCATGGGCCACAGCCAGCGCATCCTTGAAGGTTGCTTTGGCCTGGGCCGCCTTGAGGCGGTCGGTATATTTCTTCTGATCGCGGAATTTCAGCGGATCGACCGGAACATTCGGCAGTTCGATGGTCTGGTACTTGCCATCATCAAACAGGGTTTCGAGACGTTCCTTGGCGGAAATGCGCATGTGATGACCGCAATGCTGGCAAACATGATTGTTCTTTGCCAGATCACGATGGAAGATCATCTGTTCGCAGGATTTGCATTTGTGCCAGAGGTTTTCGGGCACATCTGTGCGGCGAACAAGTTTCTGAATCTTTGGACGGACGAATTCAGTCAGCCACGACATATCGGATACTGATCCTTGGTTCTGTCTATATCGGTTCTTTCAAACGCAGCGCCATCTATTTGCGCGCGTTTCGGACCCCGTTCGCAAGTTCACTTACAAGGCCGGTAACCATAGAGGCGGTCTTATCGGTGGCCTTGCCGTTTTCGTCAAGACTTTCGGCAATTTTTGATACGATTGCCGATCCGACGACAGCGGCATCGGCCTGTTTTGCCACGTCGGCTGCCTGGGCTGCGGTCTTGATGCCAAAACCGACCGCAATCGGCAGATCGGTATGGCGACGCAGGCGTCCCATGGCCTCAATAATCTGGTCATTGCTGGCAGATCCGGCACCGGTCACACCGGCAACCGAGACATAGTAAACAAAGCCCGAGGTATTCTGAACAAGTTTCGGAAGACGCTTGTCATCAGAGGTCGGCGTCGTCAAACGAATGAAGGACAGGCCCTTTTCCACGGTCGGAATGCAAAGCTCTGCATCTTCTTCGGGCGGCAGATCAACAACGATCAGGCCATCAACCCCGGCATTGCGCGCATCTTCAAGGAATTCGGCGACGCCATAGATATAGATCGGGTTGTAATAGCCCATCAGGATGATCGGCGTATCATGATCCTGATCGCGGAAGCCGCGCACGATCGACAGCGTCTTGCGCATATGCATGCCAGCGGCAAGCGCGCGAAGCGATGCTTCCTGAATGGCGGGGCCATCGGCCATCGGATCGGTAAACGGCATGCCCAGTTCGATGATGTCGGCACCGGCTTCGGGCAGCTGTTTGAGGATTTCAAACGAGGTTTCCGGGTCGGGATCGCCTGCGGTGATAAAGGTTACCAGACCGGCACGGCCTTCTTCCTTGAGCTTGGCAAAACGTTTGGCGATGCGGTCCTGGCCGCCGATGATAGCGTCGCTCACAATTCTACTCCCAGTGCTTCGGCCACGGTAAAGATGTCCTTGTCACCCCGGCCACTCAGACACATGAGGATGATCTTGTCCTTGCCCATTTTCGGGGCCTCTTTCATGATCTGCGCGATCGCATGGCTGCATTCCAGGGCCGGAATGATGCCTTCGAGTTCCGAACAGAGTTTGAAGGCCGCAAGGGCTTCCTTGTCGGTGATCGGTTCATAACGCGCGCGACCGATATCCTTAAGCCAGCTGTGCTCCGGCCCGATGCCGGGATAATCCAGACCGGCCGAAATCGAATCGGCTTCCTTGATCTGGCCGTCATCATCCATCAGCAAATAGGTACGGTTACCGTGCAGAACGCCCGGCTTGCCTGCCGAAAGGCTTGCGGCATGTTTGCCGGTATGAACGCCGTGACCTGCGGCCTCGACACCGACAACTTCGACACCCTTGTCATCAAGGAACGGGTGGAACAGGCCAATGGCGTTGGACCCGCCGCCAACCGATGCGATCACCTGATCGGGCAGGCGATTTTCAGCTTCCATGATCTGTCGGCGGGCTTCATTGCCGATGACCGACTGGAAATCACGGACCATTTCCGGATAAGGGTGCGGGCCAGCCGCAGTACCGATGATGTAGAAGGTATCTTCAACGTTGGTGACCCAGTCACGCAGGGCTTCGTTCATCGCATCTTTCAGCGAGTTCGAACCGGAAACGACCGGTTTGACTTCGGCACCAAGCAGGCGCATGCGGAAGACGTTGGGCGACTGACGTTCGATATCCTTGGAACCCATATAGACCGTGCAAGGCAGGCCGAAGCGTGCGCACACAGTCGCGGTCGCAACGCCATGCTGACCGGCGCCGGTTTCGGCGATGATACGGGTTTTGCCCATGCGCTTGGCCAACAGGATCTGGCCGATGCAGTTATTGATCTTGTGCGCGCCGGTATGGTTGAGGTCCTCGCGCTTGAAATAGATCTTTGCACCGCCGAGTTCCTCGGTCAGGCGTTCGGCGAAATAAAGCGGGTTTTCACGGCCAACATAGTGACGGAGATAGTAATCCATCTCCTTTTTAAACGCGGGGTCTGCCTTGGCGTCCTTGTAGGCTTGTTCCAGCTCAAGGATCAGCGGCATCAGGGTTTCGGCGACAAAGCGTCCGCCGAAATTGCCGAAATGCCCGTCCGGATCGGGCAGAGCGCGGAAGCTGTTAGGTGCAGAAGACGTCATGGAAGTTCCCCGTGGATTGGCCGTGATGGCGTTCACGACAGCATAGGCAGGTGACAATATATGGTCTGCCAGACCATCTGTGCGCAAGCACCGGCAGGGTCTGGCCCCATACTGTACCTAAAAAGGTGCGTATTGGATTAGTGGGCTGCGTGCTCGGCCAAGGATTTGTCGAAGATATATTTTTTCGAGCAATACGGGCAGACCACCTCGCCTTTTTCCTCAAGATTAAGGTAAACGGTCGGGTGCCCAAGGTGACCTTTTCCGCCGTCGCAGGCAACATTTAGCGTGCCGACTTTGATTTCTTCGGTGATCTTCATATATCCAGTTCCAAGTTTGCCTTTTTCAGGCTTGTATGACCATCGGGATTGGCCGCGCACTGTGGACAGCATTGACCCCGGTTTCCCGGGAATGATACCGATTGGGCATATTCAATCAATACTTCCGCGTGCTCATGGCGCCTCATGGTCTTAGCGCAAACAAGCGACGCGGAAAAGAGTGGAGATCACGGACATATGACTGCAATGCCCGACTATGCCATCGAAGTCGAGGGGCTGACAAAGGTCTATAAGGGATCAAACGGTGAAAAACTCGCCCTTGATAACGTTTCGCTCAAGATTCCGCGCGGCTCGTTTTTTGCCCTGCTGGGCCCGAACGGCGCCGGAAAGTCTACGTTTATCAATATCTTGGCCGGTCTTGTCACCAAGACCAGCGGTACGGCAAAAATCTGGGGCAACGATATCGAAGCCCAGATGCGGGCCGCACGCTGCTCCATCGGGATCGTGCCCCAGGAACTGAACTTGGATGCATTTTTTACCCCCCGTCAGGTGATGGAATTGCAGGCGGGCCTCTATGGCGTGCCAAAATCCGAACGCCGCACGGACGAGATTCTTGCCGCCATCGGACTCGCCGACAAGGCAGACTCGTACGCAAGGTCGCTTTCAGGCGGGATGCGTCGCCGTCTTCTGGTCGGCAAGGCGATGGTCCATACGCCGCCCGTTCTGGTTCTTGATGAACCGACGGCCGGTGTGGATATCGAACTGCGTCAGCAGCTTTGGGCTTACGTCAAGGAGTTGAATAAAGCAGGCGTCACGATTGTTCTGACCACGCATTACCTTGAAGAAGCCGAAGAACTTTGTGACGAGATCGCGATCATCAATCAGGGCAATGTCATTGCCCATGAAGACAAGCGCAGCCTGCTGCGCCGGATCGATCACAAGACGCTGGTTCTGACCGTGAACAACGAACTGAACGCAGTACCCGATGCCCTGTCGCCCTGGGGGGCAGAGCTTAAATCGGAAAACCAGATCGCGCTTCATTACCGCCCAAGCAACACCCAGATGGCGGAAATCCTCGAGGCGATCCATGGCTGTGGTCTTGCGATCAAGGATCTGTCGACCGAGGAGGGCGATCTTGAAGACATCTTCCTGATGCTGACCCGCGATAATAACAAGCAACGCGCAGGTGCCGGCAAGGCCGCCTAGTTCGTTGCGTTTTCGTAATCATCTACAAAACCCCGCAAGAAAACTTGCGGGGTTTTGTGTGGTTGCGTCTAGATCTGCTCGATCACTTGAACCTGCTGGTAGCCATTTTCATCGCAGCTTCAATCGAGTCCCAAGCGTTATCCATGCCAGCTTTCATGTCTTGCCAGGCGGTATCGCTTGATTTTTGCAATTCTCGGAGCTTCTGCTCGGCCTCGTCTTGCATGGCGCGGAGCTCTTTGACTTGTTTCTGATACTGTATTTGTGCATCGGCTTCTGCCAACTCAGCCTGCGCCTTAAGCTTGTCAATCTGGGCACTCCACTCATTGAGTTGGGCTTCCAGTTTTTTCTCGTAAGCTTCTTTCATGCTCATGGTCGTATCCTTTCGTTGGAAAACGTGTGGAACGATCGATATGGCAACAAGGCAAAATACCCAATGTCTGCGTCTGTCATTGGATTAAAAAACCCGCTGAACCTAGTGTAGTTCTACTAGATCGGGCCGATTGGTTAAACCTTAAACCAGAATTTCCTCAATAACCCGAGTGCCCGCTTGGAATATGTAATGTGTGACAATACCTTGCGGGCGAACGCATTATAATCTTCATTAAGTGTCTGTGTTTCCTGCGTAGGGTTGGTCACCACTTTGTCACCGTGTTTTTTGCGCCCCGTTTTCCGCCTCTGTGCGATGTTGTTCTTTGCCGGGTTGGTAAGTGCCTGTGCGCCAACCGTTCGCCCGGCGGGACCACCGATTGCCCAGACCGTGCTTGGGCCAGACGTTTTTGTTGCGGCCGATGGTATGGCGCTGCCGTTGCAAAGCTGGGGTGATCTTGAAGATCCCGACGCAGTGATCCTTGGTCTGCACGGGATGGGCGATTATGCCAATGCCTTCATGGAGCTCGGTGAACAGGTCGGCCCGAAGGGCATCGCGATCTATGCTTATGATCAGCGGGGTTTTGGCCGTACGGCTACACGTCCATTCTGGGCCGGCACGGCGAGCCTGGTCAATGATGCTAGTGACGCATTGGCGCTGTTGCGCGCGCGCTATCCCGATACGCCGATTTACCTTCTGGGGAATTCGATGGGCGGGGCGGTGGCGATCATCACCGCTTCCACCCGCGGGCATTTGATGGATGGTCTGGTTTTGGTCGCACCGGCAGTTTGGAACCGGAACATGATGCCATGGTATCAGACCGCACCACTTTCGATCCTGTCGCACAGCCTGCCATGGTTGCCGCTGACCGGGCGGGGGCTTGATATCTGGCCGTCGGACAATATCGAAATGTTGCGTCGGCTGTCGCGTGACCCGCACATGATGTCGTCAGTCCGGGTCGATTTGCTTGCCGGTGTTGCCGATATCATGGATCTGGCGCGCGTTCGGGCCGGAGATATATCTGTGCCAACACTTTTGCTGTCGGGGATGCAGGATCAGGTGATCCCGCCTGAGGCAGTTGCGGCGCTTGATGATCAACTGTCCAGCCTCGGTTTGCCCTACTATCACCGCTGCCTTTATTCGAAGGGGTATCACATGCTGTTGCGGGATCTGAACGGGCCGGTGGTGATCGAGGATATTCGGCGCTGGGTTGTCGACAGCGATGATCGGAAAACTTATTCCTGCACCAACAACTGATTGCTTTTTGACCCTCAATCAATGATCAGGTAGCCTTTTTTAAATAGTTGCAAGGCATTATGCAGGTTGTCGAACCGCTGTTTCGTTCCGATATGCCAAGCAGCAATTGATGATGCACCATCACTTAACCGGAGGATCAGGACCGGCATGCTAAGGACCATTCGGGCGAAGTTCCTGGGTGTCGCGGCCTTTTTTGTCGTGTGGCTCGTTGTGGCCACCGGTTTCTCCGTGATCCAGTCCCTTGGCATCAATGGTGATCTTGAGGCGGTGTCGCGCTACGTCACGCCGGTTAAGGACTCGCTTTCGGACGTGCGTGCGCGCCAGCTTGAACAGATTTCGCTGATTGATCGTTACATGCGGGTGGTCGAAAGTGACGGACCGCAGACATCGCTTTTGAATGGCATCGAGATCGAAATCGAAGCCAAACAAACCCAGATCGAACAGGCTTTCCGCAAATCCTTTACCTTTGCTGCACTTGGTCGGGCGCAGGCATCCGGTCACTTTGACGAGGGTGTGCTGTTTGATCTTGATGTGCGCATGCGGGAATTTGCCGATGTATCGGCACAGTTTTCCTTGGGCGTTGAACGCCTGCTTGATCAGGTGCGGGCAGGAAACCTTGCCGATGCCCGGTCACAGGAAAACACCGTGCGCGGCCTGCATCGGATTATCGTGCTGAACCTGCGCAATGAAATCCGGCTTCTTGAAGATTACGCCGCACAGACAGTTGAAAACGTTTCAAAGCGCGAAGACTTCTTGATTCAGGCCGAATTCATCATGATGCTGGCGGCCGTCATTATTGGTATTTCGCTGGCCTATTACATGGCGCATGCGGTGGTGGTTGCCGTGCGCAAAACCACGAGTGCGCTGAATTCCATTCAGTCGGGCAAACTTGATACCAAGCTTGAATTCAGCTCCAAGGGTGATTTTGGCCGGTTGGCAGATGCCTTTAACCGCATGACGCGCGAACTCCGCGTGCGGTTCAGGATGCGCGAACGGTTTGGCAAATATGTCGATCCGAAAGTCATCAATAATCTGATCAATCAGGAAACCGCGCTTGAGAATTCCGAAAAGCGCGTGATGACCGTCAGTGTCGTCAACCTGACCGGCTTTGACTGGCTGGCGGAACATACGCCGCCCGAAAAGCTTGTCGACTTCCTGAATGATTATCTCACCGCGATGACGGAACCGATTGCCAATCAAAGCGGCATTATCGACAACTTCGTTGGTGACCGTGTGATCGGCTTCTGGGGCCCGCCCTTCTGCGGCGAAGGGGCCCATGCCAAACATGCCTGTCAGGCGGCCCTTGAACAGGTCGCACGCTTTAACGCGCTTAAAACCAAATATGCCGAACTGATTGGCGATCATGGTCTTGAAATCCGTGTCGGCATTGCGACCGGCGAGGTGGTTGTCGGTTCCATCGGTACGGACAAATCACGCGCTTATACCGTGGTTGGCGATTGCGTGAACTATGCCAACCGTCTGGAAAAGGCCAACCGGGTCTATGGCACGCAAATTCTGGCTTCGCACGAAACGGCCAGCATGGCGTCGGGTGAGGTCGAAATGCGCGACCTTGATCATGTGGTGCTGCTGGGTACTGAAAAGGTCGTTTTTCTTTACGAAGTGCTGGCGCAGGGCGGGCAACTTTCCGAAGAACGGCGTGAATGGCGCAGCAAGTACGAAACCGCCATGGCGCATTACCGCGATGGCAATTTCGATGCCGCCCGGCCGCTTTACGAAGAAGTCATTGCATTTGATGACAGCGACTTTGCCGCACAGCTGATGATGAACCGCATGGAACGCCTTGAACGGCGTGAACAGGACCGCGAATGGGATGGCACCTGGGTGGTCCGTGACCCGTATGAACGTCGCGATGTCGAAAGCTGATTGCAGCCACAACCTGCCAAGGTTACCTTAACCGGGATAGGGGATGATTGAGCGCGTATCGGGGTTCGAAAACCCTTGCCCGTTCAGGTCAAAACCTGTATCACCCAAACCGCTCGGGCCACACATTCCAGTCACGGCCCTACATATTGCGCACCCGTAGCTCAGCTGGATAGAGCGTTGCCCTCCGAAGGCAAAGGCCACAGGTTCGAATCCTGTCGGGTGCGCCAATTTCCTCTCAGAATTGCTTTGTCAGTTGGCATCCGCGGATAGTGCGCGTAAGGATGATTTTTTACCGTGCCGAAACCGGCAGGGGCGCGTTATTGCATTTGTTGGGGCGAACCAATGACAAAGCTGTTTTTCCTTTTCACCATTCATCCGGTTTCGTTGGCGATCTGGACCTTTGTTGTCATGGCGATGGTGGTGATGACCGGCTGGGCACACCTTGCCACGCTGACCTTTGCGTTTGAGGCCGGCATATTCGATGCCGATGTGACGCTTGAAGAAGATGTCGCCGTCATTCTGGTTGCCTTTGGCGTGTTCCTTGAGATGCGCGAAATGTTGGCGAAACGAGCTTATGGCGAAGAGATTGCCGAGAAACAGCATGATCTCAACGAACTTTCAGAGCGTTATGGCGCCTACCTGCTCATCATCGGGCTGTTTATGGAAATCAATGACCAGTGCTTCGAGCCACTGCTTGAAAATACCGGGTTTGCCGCGATTGGCGTATCGACCATGGCTTTGTTTGACGTGATCGCGCTTGTTGTGGGCTTTGGTTATCTCGCCAAACTGTTCGCTCCGACCCGTTCTGTCGCCGCTTGATACCATCACGTTACACTGACAGTCATGCCGCGATTTTGGGGCTGCGGAAATGTTCCCCGGCCTTTATGCTGCGGGTTCTGATTTTAAGAATGCGGAAAGTCAAAGATGCGCGGTTACCTTCATGATGTCGCAGGCCATAACGTGTTGTTCCCAATGGCGGCACCGGCGGAATATGGCGACCACCTCAAGGAGCGGTTTACACCCTTGATGATCGGGGTAGGGCCGGTGGAGGCGGCGATCAATTTGACCGCGGCATTGACCGAATTGAAGCTGTCGGATGATTTGCCTGATCTTGTCGTCACATTGGGATCGGCAGGGTCACGCACGCTTGAGCAGGCCGAGGTTTATCAGGCCGTTTCGATATCGTATCGGGATATGGATGCATCGGTTTTGGGCTTTGAGAAGGGCTGCACGCCGTTTGTCGATCTGCCTGCCGAGATCGAGATGGCGTTGCGCATTCCCGGTATCCCCGAAGCGCGTTTGTCGACCGGGGCGAATGTGGTGTCGGGTGCGGCCTATGATGTGATTGATGCCGACATGGTCGATATGGAAAGCTTTGCCATCCTGCGGGCCTGCCACAAGTTTGATTTGCCGCTTATTGGGCTGCGGGGGATTTCCGATGGCAAGGAAGAGCTCTCCAAACTTTCAGACTGGACGGCCTATCTGCATGTCGTTGACGAAAAGCTGGCCGTTGCCGTCGATTCACTGAAGGCCGGACTGGAAAGCGGCGAGATCAGCATTCCCAAACGCTGATCTCGCTTATTACATTTTCGAAACAATTATGCAGTCTTAGGTGCCCGCACGGATCTGATCAAGGGTTTTGATCGGGGTAAGCGCCTGTGGGTCCACCTGGATTTCAAGGATGGCGGGTTTGCCGGAGGCGACCGCGCGGTCGAAGGCCGGGCCGAAATCCGCGGTCTTGGTGACGGTTTCGCCGTATCCACCAAACGCCTTGGCGTAGGCGGCGAAATCCGGGTTGTGCAGTTCGGTGCCAGACACACGGCCGGGATAGTTGCGTTCCTGATGCATGCGGATGGTGCCAAACATACCGTTATTGACCACAAGCGTGATGATATTCGCGCCATATTGCACGGCGGTGGCAAATTCCTGCCCGTGCATCAAAAAGCATCCGTCACCGGCAAGGCAGACGACCGGGCGGTCCGGGTGGGCAAGCTTGGCTGAGACCGACGCCGGAAGCCCATACCCCATCGAGCCCGATGTCGGGGCCAGTTCGGTGCGGTATTCCCGATAGCGGAAGAAGCGATGCAAAAAGGCGGCATAGTTGCCCGCCCCATTGGTGACAATCGCATTGTCAGGCAGTTTTTCACGCAATTCCGCCACCACATGCGCCATTTTGACATCGCCCGGGGTTTCAACCGGGGTGGAAAAGGCGATGTAGTTGGCGTGTGCGGTTTCGATCATGTCATCGCGGGCCGATCCATCCACCGGCTCCATCATGGCGATGGCGCGCAGGAAGGATCGCTGGGACGCATTGATTGCGACATCCGGGCGGTAGACCCGGCCCAATTCATCCGGGCCGCTGTAAACATGGACCAGTTTCTGTTTCGGGCAGGGGATCTCAAGCAGGCTATAGCCGCTGCTGGTCATTTCCCCCATGCGCGATCCGACAAGGATCACAAGATCACTGTCCTTGATGAACTCGGCCAGCTTCGGGTTGATGCCGATCCCGACATCACCAATGAAGTGGCTGTGCGTGTTGGGGATATAGTCCTGACAGCGGAAGCTTGTCGCAATCGGCACATTGTTACGAACTGCAAACGATTTGAGGTTTTCAGTCGCTTCGCGGGTCCAGCCACCCCCACCAACGATCATGACCGGCTTTGCGGATTTCGCAAGAGCGTCACGGAAGCGAGAGACATCTTCAGGCGCTGTTTTGGCCTCAACCGGGACGTAGGGTTTGGCATCAGGTACTTCGGCGCTTGAAGAAAGCATGTCTTCGGGAAGCGCCAGAACCACAGGGCCGGGGCGACCGGATGTCGCGATGTGATAGGCGTGGCTGATATATTCCGGAATGCGGTTGATGTCATCAATCTGCCCGACCCACTTTGCCAATGGGTCGAACATTTTGCGGTAATCGACTTCCTGAAACGCTTCGCGATCAACCATGTCACGCCCGATCTGCCCGACCAGCAGGATCATTGGTGTGCTGTCCTGATGGGCGACATGAACGCCGGCCGATGCGTTGGTGGCACCGGGACCACGGGTGACCATGCAGATGCCGGGTTTATTGGTCAGCTTGCCGTAGGCCTCTGCCATGATGGCGGCCCCGCCTTCCTGACGGCAAATGATCGGATCGATGCCCGGATGATCGACAAGGCCATCAAGCACGGCGAGATAGCTTTCGCCCGGGACAAGAAAGACGCGTTCAGCCCCGTGCAGGGCCAGTTGATCGACCAGAATGCGTCCGCCATGGCGCGTTTCTGTTTTCCCGGACATGTTTCGTGAACTCCGTTGCGTGGGGCAAAATCGTTTTAGTTTTTATCTGTTTGCCATCTCTTGATGGCGTAAGCGCGATTTCATCATGGAAAACGGGCGCAGGTAAAGATGGTTGATCCAGAAAACAGCGGAAAATCCGACGATATATGGACCAGTTCTAAAACCCCTGCGTTCTGAACGAAAATGCACAGTGGATTGTGCTGGAAAGCCGTCCTTTTGCAGTGATTTAGAAGTACCTTTCGGCCACGCGCACGATGTCGCCGGGCATAACGATGGTGGCGAGCGTTGCCGGGATAACGACGCGCGATGCATCATGACCCCGCAGGATTTCGATGTCATCCTCATCCCCGCGATAGGTGAGCCCGCCGCCGACCGCGATGGCATTGAGCACATTCATCCCCGGCACATAATCGTAGGATCCTGGCTGATTGACTTCCCCCATGATGAAAAACGGACGAAAGGCGATAATTTCGACCGCAATATCGGGATGCCGCAAATAGCCATCCAGATAGGCGTCATGGACTTTCTGGCGCGCCTGATCGGTGGTGAGGTTGCGCACGCTTATCGGCCCGATCAGCGCAAGGTTCAGCCTTCCCATGGCATCAACCTTGAATTCGCCCGACAGATCCGGTTCGCCAAACACCGTAACCCGCACCGTATCGCCACTGTCCAAGACATAGATGGTCTGTGCCGTTGCCGTCATCGTCATTGCGATCAAGGCGAACAGCGTGATCAGGGCCGTGCGCAAGCCATTGAACAAGCGTGGCTTTGGTGTTGTCATTTACATCTCCAGCTTGAGGCGGATGTGGCTTTGCAGGCGTTCATAATCCTCACCCGCGCTGTTTGAGTTTCGCTGGTCATAGGCGAGGCCACCCTCGATCCGGGCAAGGCGATTCAGTTCATAGCGAATGCCAATCCCAAACCGACTAGTGTTGTCACGCCGTGTGGTCTGTTGGAAGGTTTCTGCGCTGTAGTCCGCACTGAGCGAAACGGTCAGTCGCCGACGGAGTTCATGGGAAATCCCCGTTCCTGCCTCAAAGGCCAGAATGCCACTGGCGCCGGTCTGGGTCGTTTCGCGCACAGTGCGGGCAGCATTGAACGCGATATTGGTCAGGCGGGTGACCGACCAGTCGAAATCGCCGCGCAAGGTATAATCCCCGATATCGCCAAAGGCCGGGTCGGCATAAGTCTGGTTCATCCAGCCCGCCGCCAGATCGGCCGTGATCAGATCGGTCAGATCAAGGCGAATGCCGCCCAGCACCTGATACCCCGCAGAATCGCGGATGCGTCCACCATCATCGGGGGTTCGGTCATATTGTCGTTGGTTAAACGTGATTTCTCCGTAAGCCTCACGCCCAAGATCAAGCGGCCACAGAATGCGGAGCGTCTCGCGCAGTTCAAGGCGATCACGATCATCATTGCGGATGATCGATCCGTTGCGCGCGGTGCTGTCGTCAAAATCAAGACGGCGAAGTGCAAACTGTGATTCGTAATGCAGGCCGTTGGTAATATGGCGGCCGCCAACCTGGGCGCTGACATCACGGTAAATCACGGGCTCTGTGGCACTGGTCGGGACATCGTTACTGCCGCGCGGGTCATGGGCGCGTTTAAGCTGAACCCCGCCTTCAACGGATGTCGCACCGAGATCAAGGCTGCCCGCAGTGCTGAGCTCAATGTCCTGATAGTCATCACTAGATGAGTTGGCAAAAAAGCCAAGTTCGCCGCCGGCTGCCAGATGCAGGTGAAAAATCCGCCAGTCGCCTTGCAGGGCCAGACGCGGGGTCAAGGTTGTGATGACGTCACCGGTCGGATTGGCATCGCTTTGGAAGATGTTGCTGTCATATCGCGTGCCGAATTCAAGTGACGGGGTTGCCAGAATTCGGCCGAGACGAATGCCACCAGCATCATCGGGATTTTCCATTGCGGCAGCGGGGGCCACGACATTTGCACAGAGCAGTGCAGCGGACATCACGAATTTACGCATTACACCAGCCGCCGGTCGCGACCAAGACAGGGTTTGAGTGCGCGGTGGGGCTGGCGTTGGGCCCGATATCGCGCCAGCGTCCTGAAGGGAAGGACAACCGTGCGGACCAGAATGGCGCAATCAAACAGAGGGGTTTGGCGGCGGATATATTCAAGATCGCTGGCAACGCGCGCCTGCAAGTGATCATCGCTGCAGACCGGGCCGCGCCAGCCCTGAATTTGCGCCCATCCGGTCATGCCCGGCTTTATCGCAAGCCGGGCGGCATAATCGGGAACGCGTTTGGTAAATCGATGATGATCGGCAAGGCTGTGCGGGCGCGGTCCGACTAGCGACATATCGCCGCGTAGCACATTGAAGAACTGCGGCAATTCATCAAGTCCGGTGATGCGCAAAATTGAACTGAGCGTTTCTGCAAATCGCAGGCCGCGTGCAGAAAGCGGGCGGCAGGTGCGATCACGTAAAGTTCGGAACTTGAAAATGACAAAGATCCGACCCTCAAGGCCGACCCGTTTTTGCAAAAACAGCGGATTGTGAAAGCCAGATCCGAACAGCAAGACCGCAATGATCATCAGAACAGGGAAAAGCACCAGCAACCCGATCCCGGCAAACAGAATATCGCATGCCCGTTTGACAGATCGGTTATGGTCGGACATCGACCGATGACAGGCCCAGGACGGTTTTGACGACGGTTCTGATGTGTCGCTATGTCCAGTCAACTCCTGTGCCCCACCCCAGCATTCAAGACCCTGATGTTTCTTAACTCAGGGTAGATGTATTGGCGGCGTTTTCAAGTTTTTATGGTGTGGGTCTTTGGTCGGATGACGTTGCTTAAGCACTAATTTACAGTGCGTTAGCGCAAGGACGGAATACTTGAAAGCACAGTTTTCATCAGTTGCGGCTGTCGGTTCACGCCGGTTTTCGAGAAGATGGTCTTAAGATACGTCCGTGCCGAAGAATGCGAGATTCCGACCAGTTCTGCGGCCTGATCAAGGGCCAGCCCCTCGGCCAGTTTTTGGGTCAGTTTGGCTTCGGATCGGGTCAGGCCAAACAGATCCATCAGATCGTCAACCGCTGGCGGGCGCTGGTGGGCCGGATCAACCAGAATGATCATGAAGCTTTGTTTGCCATCGGCTTTTTTGGGGACCCGGCGAATAAGAAGCGACAGCTTTTCACCGTCACGTTCAAGCGAGAAGCTCTGGTGGCTGCGGGGAACAGTTTTGCCCGGCGGCACAAGAAATTTCGTCAGTCCTTCCGGGCTTGGGTCAATGATCAGGCGTCCCTGCGGGCCGGACCGCACCAGTGAAGACCTCCTGAGAACCTCGGCACCCTGTGAATTGAGATGCAGGATGGTCAGGGTCTCGTCAACCGCAATCACGCCCAGCTCAAACAGGTCGAGGAACTCGGTCGGCAGGGTATCTTCGCTTTGGCCAAGGCGGCTTTTGATCTCGGTTTCGATGTCATCAAGCATCGTCTCGAGCATGGTTGGCTTGGGATAGAAGCGAAAGACGCCGATTTCATTGACCGCCAGCAGTGCTGATTGCAGATCGGCATAACCCGTCAGCATCACAATGATCAATTCCTTGCGGGCCTTGCGCAGTTCGGCGGCAAGTTCAAGGCCGGTCATGCCCGGCATGTGGATATCAAGGATGACTGCCGAAACATCCGGATCGGCGATGATGGCGTCACGCGCGGCAATCGGGTCATTGACAAAGGCCCCCTCCCAGTCCGGGCGCAGGCGGGCAAAATTGCGGCGATGAGACGACAGAAGATTTTCGTCATCATCGACAAAGGCAATCCGGACCGTCTTTTTGGCCGTCATCAAAAGCGCCCTCCACAAATGGGGATATTGGAGAAAGGTAGTCTGACACTAATCTGCGAACGTTCAAAGCTCCGCTATTTGTATAGCACGCATTTAGGCGGGGCTGTCTTGAGAAGATTACTGCGGTGATCGCGTTCCGGAGATGTCCATTTATGGATCAGGTTGATAAACAACGGCCCGTCATTCTGATGGTCGATGATGATGAAAAGTTGCTGGCTGCGGTACGTCGTACCCTGTCGGGCTGCTTTGAATTCGTCACCCATACAGACGGGCAGGCTGCACTGGATTGGCTGGCGCAAAACCGCGACCAGACCGACCTGATCATTGCCGATCTGGTGATGCCGAACATTGACGGCATTTCCTTTCTCAAACAGTCAGCGCGCATGGCGCCCGGTATCAACCGGATGTTGTTGTCTGGTAACGTCTCTAGCCTGTCGCTGCGTGAGGCGATCAATCAGGCCATGGTGACACGCGTTCTGGCCAAGCCGGTATCGGTCGCGGTCCTTAAGGAAGCGATTGACCGTATTCTCAATACCGGCGTGGCGGTTAAAAAGGTTTCTTCGGGCCCAACGGCCCTGATGGTCAATAACGCCATTGACCGGGCAGACTTTCACACCGTTCTGCAGCCGCGTTTTCGTGCAAGCGACCTTGGCCTGTGCGGGGCAGAGGTCCTGTGTCGCATGCCATCTCTTGAAAAGGAATTTGGCATCGACGAGATCATCGAAGCCTCTCAGGACAATCCGGTGATCAACCGCCTTGGCAGTCAGTTGATGGCCATCATGATTGATCAGGCGCCGCGCTATCGTGCGCTTATGGGCGATCAGGCCAACCTTGCGGTCAATCTGTCGCTGTTCTCTCTTAAGACACCGCAGTTCTTTGAGCTGCTGATTCGCTTCTATGAAAAGATGCGGATGCGCGGGGTGACCGTGTCCTATGAAATTCCCGAACGCCAATTGCTGTCCAACGATCTTGAGATGCTGGCCAATGCCACGCGTTTGCGCGAACGCGGTATTGCGCTTCTGATTGATGATTTCGGATCGGGGAACAATTCGCTTGATCTGCTGCGTCAGGAAGTCTTTGCCGGCATCAAGCTTGATCGCGATCTGGTGCGTGGCACCATGACAGATTTTCTCGATGATGCCTTTGTTGAATGGATTGCACAGGTCTGCTCGAAAATGGGTCTTTCGATTTCCGCCAAGGGTATCGAAAACCCCGGTGTGGTCGAAAGGCTGCGGGTATACGGGATTACAGAACTGCAAGGTTTCCACCTTGGTGTACCGGTGTCACTCGAAGAGTGGGAAGAAACCGCAATCATACCCCTTCAGGCATCTGGCTGATTGATATCACGTCAAAATTTCTGATGCAGGCATTGAAAAACAATTGCTGGCAACCACTGTGTATAATCGTGTGATGGAGCATGAAAAGAATGATGAAAAGCGCCCTTAAACTGTTTGCGATGGTGATCGCACTGATTGGATTTAATGTCGCCCCGTCTTTGGCGGGTGGCACATTGTCCATGACCAGGGTTGATGGTGAAACTGTCCATGTTTCGCTTGAGGAACTGATGAAGCTGCAGGCCACCGAAATCAATACCTCGACCCAGTGGACTGACGGGGTACAGAAGTTTCGTGGTGTTGCCTTTGATACGTTGTTTGACACCTATGGTCTGAAAGCGGAAACCGTGCGTGTTTCAGCACTCAATGACTATAACGTGATGGTGCCTGCAGATGTTCTGCGCAATGATGGTGCCATTCTGGCCTATCACCTCAACGATGCCGAAATGTCGGTGCGCGAAAAGGGACCATTCTGGGTCATCTTCCCCTATGACGCCGACGCGCGGTTTCAGACTGATACCTATTGGGCTTATTCCGTCTGGCAGGTAAAGTCTGTTGATGCAGCAAATTAAGTCATTCCTGTTCAAGCAGTCAGGCAGGGCCATGTTTATCGCATTGGTCCTGTTTGTCGTGCTTTATGGATTTCTGTCGGCAGCGATTGTCCACCAGCTTGACGATGAGCGGTTCAAGTACCGCGAAAATTTCGTCTGGGCGGTTTTTCAGGTGCAGCGTCAGTTTCTTGTCGTGCAGCGTGACATCGAGGCTGCAATCGGCCGGTTTGGTTTGTCTGACGATGTGGTCGACCGGGTCCTGCTGGAATATGAAATTCTGGTCAGCCGTGTCTACCTGCTGCGTGATGGCGATGGGTTTGAGGTGTTGTTCACGGTGCCGGAAGTCGCCGAAACAATCAAACAGCTTGAACTTCAGATCGACAAGATCGACGCGGCGTTGGCGACCATCACCGATCCTGAGGAAAAGCTGAGCGCTTTGTATCGCTTGCTTGAGCCGATGAACGAATCTTTGCAACAGGCGGTGGTACGTACAACAAACTTTGTTTCGATTTACAACGCCAATAATATCTCGGTCGTGAAGACCGATATTCAGATCCTGTCCTATCTGTTTTTCGTCGGTGTGATTGTCATGGCAGTTCTTGCAACTTTCATGATCCGCCAGCGCCAAAAGATTTTTGCCGCCGATATGGCCGCCCAAAAAGCGCGCCAGGAACAGGAAGTGATCGAGGAAGCCGCCGATTACGCCAAGATGCATGCGCTTGGCACCTTGGCCGGTGGGGTTGCGCACGAAATCAACACGCCAGCACAATATATACAGAACAATCTTGAATTCTTGTCTGACAGTTTTGCCGATCTGGTTGGTGCGATTGATCGCAAGAATCCCGATGAACCGGCACGGCTTAATCTTGATAAACCCAAGATCGACTTCATTACCGAAGAAGTCCCGATGGCGATTGACGAGAGCATTCAGGGCCTGAACCGGATTGCCGAGATTGTCCGTGGTATTCGCAAATTTGCCCATCCGACAACCGATGCCGTGGAGCCGATTTCGATTACCGAGGAAATCGATACCGCCGTTACCCTGACGCGCAACCAGGTCAAACATATCGCCGATCTGGACGTTGTCATGCAGTCCGATGTCACCGAAGTCAGCGGGCGCAGGAACCACTTGTCGCAAGCGCTGATCAACCTGATCGTCAATGCGTCACAAGCCATCCGTGAAACAGGTCAGCGCCGCGGGCGCATTGATCTTCTGGTGACGTCCGATGATGACAATGTCTATATCCGCTTGCGTGATAATGGCGCGGGTGTTCCCGAAAATATCCGGGAACGCATCTTTGATTACTTCTTTACTACCAAGGAACGGGGTGTTGGCACCGGTCAGGGATTGCCGATCTGTCGCAAACTTATTCAGGATGATTTCAACGGGGATCTGACCTTGTCCGCGGACTATATCGACGGAGCGGAATTTGTGATCCGGTTGCCGAAACCCGATCAAAACGCCGCCACTGACACCAATGCGGATCTCCTTGAAGGGCCAAGTGACCTTAACAGTTTGCTTCGATAATCAGGCAGGTCTTTGATCAGAAGGCCGTGTTTCAGAAATTTTGAGACTTGGTTGCTTCCAGCGGGACGTGCTTGCCAATGCAGGCGCGTTCCCAAACCTGCCAATCAGCCGCAGCACCGCATCGGGTGATAAATCCACGCGCGAGGTCATATTTTTCTGCGCGTGTCACACCATCAACACCTGCCTTGCGCGCAAAATGCTGTGCTGCATAGACAATCAGCAAGCTTTCCGACCTGTCGGTTGGTGCGGATTCCGGACGATGATGAAACGCGATGTTTTCAATGATCTGATGGGAAAAACCCCAGCAGGCACACAGGCACGCTGATACAGCCGGATGAGCAAAGCCCATTTCACTGATTTCAGCTGATATGATGTCGCAATTATCTACGTCTGCACGATGGCGGCTGGCTGCATGTTTTTCAGGCACAACGCGAGCAGTGAAAATATCGCCGATGTGACACAGAAGAGCAGCGGCACGGATCTGATCGACAGATTCCGGTTCAAGGTTGCGAAGTCGTGCGATATCGGCCGCCATCTGACCCAGGACAAGGGGACGATGAAGGTCGACACTGATCCGCTCGCCATCAAACTGGCTGGGTTGTCCCAGTTCGCACCACAGCACGCACAGTGCCTTGATGGTTTCGATGCCCAAGATTTTAAGAAGCTTGATGAAGTCGGGATGACTGTCCGCGGGTATGAGTTGCTCACGCAGGGCAAGCTCATGGACAAGGTTCGTCAACGCCGGGTGATCGTTCGCGAAATCAGTAAGTTCGGCATGGCTGCTGGGGCCGCTGAATTGCAGTATGGAATGCAGGCGACGAAAGGTTATTGGCCACATCAGATCGCCCGGAACGATGGAAAGCAAATCAACCAGAAACGGGTCGCGCAGATATTTGTTCATGATCAGGCCGCGCTCGGCAACGTGGATAATGTCGCTATCGGTGCAGGGTTTGGCCAAAAAATGATGGGTGGCGGCAGCACCATTCTGAATGGCGATTTCATCGGCATACCCGGACAACAGAATGCGCGATGTCTGCGGCCAGCGTGTTGCAACGATCCGAAGGAACTCCGCCCCGTCCATGGACGGCATGCGCATGTCGGAAATGACGACGTCTGCAGGCTGTTCTTCCAGTCCGATCAACGCCTGTTCCGCACTTTCGTAGAAGCGCAACGCCCAGTTCGGACGCATTGATAACATACGCCGCCGTAAACCTCTGAGAACGTTGAGGTCATCATCAACAAATATGATCGAGGCATTATGCGGCATTGCTTGTATGGCTCGCTAAGCGATTGCTGCAGACAGGCTGGCGGCATCACAGGGTTTGCTCAGAACGAAGGTCGCGCCGACAGATTTGGCTTCTTCATTGACCTTGGCGTCATAGAAACCGGTCAACATGATTTTGCGTGTACCTTCGGCATTCTTGATTTCACGGCGCTCGATCTCATAAAGCAATTCGATACCTGACATTCCGGGCATCATATAATCAAGGATCACCACGTCATATGGCGTTTGTTTGCGGCCCGCCTGGGCCAGCATCTGCAACGCGATTTCGCCGTTTTCAGCGACGTCTATGTGCGTAACACCGGCACTGCGCAGGACACGGCGAACGGAGAAGCGCACTTCGATACTGTCATCGACCAGCAGGAAACGCTTTTCGGCATTCGGTTTACGGTATGCGTTATCCCCTTTGCAGCGGCGCAAACCGTCGGCGATTTCGATATCATTCTGACTGTTTCTGGGCGACGCGATGTTCATGGCTTCGTTCCGGATCACTTTGCAATGGTTGGATCTGTAGCGTGATCACCATCTTCGGCATTTTCCGGGGCGGGCAATATCCCCATTTGGGGAGCAAACGAAAAACGGGCTGCCACAAAGGCAGCCCGTTGAAGGCACGCATGAATTTGGCGGTGTGATCAGAATTCACGGCCGATCTTGTGGTCGACAGAGAACTTTCCCCCGCCCTGAACAAGCACGGACAGGGCAAGAAGTCCCCACATAAGCGGCATTTCAAAACCACCCTCGTTCCAGAAATAACCAGCTGGAAGATGGGTTGAAACAGCAATCGCCATGAAGACAAGAACTGTTGCTGCCACCGGACGGGTCAAAAGGCCAATCGTCAGCATAAGGCCGCCGACAAATTCCAGAAGGCCGATGGCAAGGGCAAACAGGAAGCCCGGAACAAAGCCGATGCTTTCCAGCCAGCCTGCGGTTCCTTCGAGGCCATAACCACCAAATGCACCAAACAGTTTCTGGGCACCGTGCGGGACCAACAGAAGGCCGGTGGTCACACGGACAATGACAGGCGAAAGCGGTTGCAGGGTTGACCATACATTGCCAAGGGCAGGGATGATCGAACGGGTGTTTGCGTTATACGAAGTCATGGTCGTTCTCCTAACCATGGGGCACGCGGGTTTCGCGCTTCAGGCCGCCATGTCAAAAACAAGGGCTTCGGCGTTGTCCGCGTCCGAGAAGACAAGTTCGTCTTCATCCTTGATCGCAGCGCCATCACCGGCATTAAGGGTTTCACCGTTTACCGTCAGGCTGCCGCGTGCGACCTGTACCCAGGCGATGCGGCCTTTGCCGATCTTGTGCTGAGCACTTTCGCCATCACTGAGATGGGCGACATAAAGATCGACATTCTGATGAATGGTGATCGAGTCTTCGCGGCCATCGCGGCTGCCGATCAGGGTCAGGCCGGAACCGGTATCGCGGCGTGCGATTTCCTTTTCCTCGTAACCCGGTTCCAGACCGGCCGCTTCGGGGATGATCCAGATTTGCAGGAAATGCACCGGATCGGTTTTGGAATGGTTGTATTCCGAATGGCGGATACCGGTCCCGGCCGTCATGCGTTGCAGGCGGCCCGGACGGATGACTGATCCGGTGCCGATGCTGTCCTTGTGTTCAAGGGCACCATCAAGAACATAGGAAATGATTTCCATATCCTTGTGACCGTGGGTGTCAAAACCGGCACCGGGAATGACCCGGTCTTCGTTGATTACGCGAAGCGGACCCCAACCCATGCGGTTCGGATCATAGTAATGCCCGAACGAAAATGTGTGATTGGAATCAAGCCAGCCAAACTGGGCACGGCCGCGGGTATCTGCATCAACTTTAATAAGCATCTTCTACCTCCATGAGGTTGTCTGTTGTTGAAGACAGAATACCCTTTTCAATCGAGGGGACAATTCGTGTAATTATCGCCATTGTGTTGCATACTATGCGACAATCTGAACCGACCGGGGCGATAAACAGGAAGACGCATTATGGACAAGCTGGCTAGCCTCAAGAGTTTCGTGCGCGTGGTGGAAGAAGGAAGCTTTGCCTCTGCCGCGCGTGCGATCGGACAATCACGTTCGCAGGTTAACCGCGCGGTGGCGGCACTTGAAGACGATCTTGGCGTTCAGTTGCTGAACCGGACAACGCGAAAAGTATCGGTCACGCCAAGCGGACAGGCCTTTTATCAGCGGGCCAAAGCCATTCTGTCCGATCTGGGGGATGCAGAAGATTCCATCCGCGAACATCGCGATCATCCTTCCGGGGATATCCGGATCAATGCGCCAATGTCTTTTGGCACGTTGCATCTGGGGCCGGCATTGGTCGATTTTGCCCGGACCTATCCCGATATCCGTGTCGAGCTGTCCCTTGATGATCACTTTATTGATCCGGTGGCAGACGGGTTTGACATGACTGTGCGTATCAGCCGCCCGACCGAAACTCTTGCCCTGATCGATCATGAAATCGTACCGATGCGTCGCGTGCTGTGTGCCTCGCCCGAGTTTATTCGAATTCATGGGGAACCGACCGACATTCGTGATCTGGCGCGATTGCCTTGTCTGCATTACGGCAACCTGCCATCCGGGGCACGTTGGAAAATGACCGGGCCGGACGGGCCGGTCGCGGTACAGGTCAATGGCGTGTTTTGCTGCAACAACGCGGAAGTGTTGCGTGATGCGGCCCTTGCCGGGCTGGGCATTGCCGAATTACCGACATTTATCGCCGGGCCGGAATTGCAGACCGGGCGACTGGTCAGTGTTCTTTGCGATTATGCGCCCGATCCTCTGTCCCTGTATCTTTTGTATCCGCCCAGCCGTCAGCTTGCTGCGCGTATCAGGTTGCTGGTTGAATTCATCCAGGACCGCTTTGGCGATCAGCCGCGGTGGGATCTGGTGCAATGAAATTTTCGCGCCAAAACAGGGGTTTTTACCTGTCTGGCGATCCAGATGGTTGCATGATGCGTATATCAAACTACGCTTTTGACAATGCAGACTATGGTGAGATGCATGCCACATTTCGAAATGCCGACACTCATGATGGTGTCCCATGGCAACAGCGGTAATGGCGGTGATCCGGCAGGGGACCTTGCGAGGACAATTGCACCTGACTGGAATGGTCGCGTCAGCCACGGATATATGCGAAGCCGACCTTCTGTCAGCGACCAGCTCGAAATCCTTAAGGAAACGGCTGATGCCAATCGTCTGATTGTTTTCCCGCTATTCTTCAGTGAAGGCTATCTGGTGTTCGAAGAGCTGCCAGCCAAATTGCATGAGGCGGGGCTCGGCGATGCTGTTATTCTGCCACCGGCCATCAACCTTCCGGACTTTTGTGAAATGATTGCCGTGCATGTTCATGCATCAGCACGCAATCGTGGCTGGAGCCTTGCTGAAACATCTGTCTTTCTTGTTCCGCACGGCTTGAAAACCCTGACCGAACCGCTTCCCGAAACAGTCCGACTTGCGGATCGTCTGGGGCGGATTTGCGTTGGTGCGGAAATCTGCATTGGTAATATCGAAGGATCGCCATCGCTTGGCGATTGGCGCGACATCGCCGCCCACAGGCAGGCGATTATTGTGCCTATGCTTGCAGGTGGTGGAGCGCACGCGCGTGAAGATCTGCCCGAACTGCTTGATGTTAAATCAGATGAACGTGTCGAGGTGCTGGCGCCGGTCGGTCAATGGTCTGAACTGCCCGGTCTTGTTCTGGCAGAAGCCGAACGTCATGTGGCGCGTTTTGGCGGCATGGCAGTGCCCCTGGGGCCGAGCGGACAGGACCTTTGGGCGGAACGCGCACAGCGTTCTGCCTGACGAGCGGGATCAGCCCAAAACTGGTTTGAACTGTGTTTCTGCCGATTTGCGCAGAAGATAATCACGAAACAGGCGTGCGGCACTGGTCAGGTTGGCGTTGCCTTCGTGGGCGATCAACAATTGGCGTTTGGCCCAGTCATCGGCAATCGGGGCGCCAGCAATGTTCATATGCCCGATATAGCCTGCGACCGAGCTTTTGCGCAGGAAACCAATCCCGAGACCCGCCGCAATCATTTGCCGCAAGGAGCCAAATCGTACGACCTTGATATGCGGATGCATGTCGAGTTTGATTTTCGATGCGGCCTCGGAAATCAGATCATCAATCACGCCGCCTTCATGCAGTGAGATGATGTCGTATTTGGCGGCTTCGGAAAATTTCACCGGTTTCGGATTATCGGCATTGGGGATCAGTGGATGCCCCTTGGGAGTTACAACCCAGATCGGATCATCACAGAACACATCATGGGACAGATCGCCAAGCGGGCTGTTATCGGCCAGAATTGCCAGATCAGCGCGACCTTCGCGGACGGCCTCGGCACTTTCGCGCGACGTCAGTTCACGGACATCGACCGTGATGTGCGGGAAATCTTGTTCAAAATCGGCCAAGAACGATGGCAGGCCGGTCAGAATCGCCGAAGTGACGGCGGCAAGATAGATCTTGCCCTTTTCACCGGCGTTGAAATCGCGCAATTCATTGGAAAGATGGTTCAGATCGCCCAGAAGCTTTTCGCCGTAGCGGGCAAAGATCGTGCCTTCTTCGGTCGGTTCGACCCCGCGTGGCAGGCGGCGCAAAAGTTTGACGCCCAACATGGCTTCAAGTTCGCCAATGCGGCGCGAGACTGCCGAAGTCGCGATATGTTCGCGCCGGGCAGCTTCATTGATACTTCCGGCGCGCACGATGGCGACAAAAAGCCGGATGGTCACGATATCAAACTTTTGCATGGAACCGTTGTCGGTGGTTCAACCCGAAGCGTCAAGAAGTTTGAGGGTGCGATGATTTAAGGACCGTCGCACCATCCTCAAACGATAAGGAAAGCAGGTGCCTTAACCTTCAACCTGACGCCATGCCTTGTTCCAGTCCGCAGTCAGTTCTGCGTGGTTTTTGGCCTGGGATGCTTTCATGATCACGGCAACCTGAAGGGCACGAACAAAGCTGGTGAACCAACCGATACGGACTTCGCGTTCAATGCTGGTGGTGTCTTTGTAAGCAATCGTCGTCATGGCTTTGATCCTTGTAGAACCGTTTGTGTCTGGGGTGACTACAGATATATCGACAGCTGGTTCGGACGACTATTCTCGTTTCACCGCTATCCCGTTCTTGGTTGGAGAACGGTGTGGTTATCACATTGAAATAAAAGCGTTATTTCATGTTGCATCGCCTAACATTGATTAAGGGATGCGGTTTTCAACTCTGTTAAGAGTGGCGTCGGGGCCGGTCGAGGTATGCGACTCATCGCGGTTTTCGGCACTCAGCTATTTCTGCTATAGCTTGTGGAGTTTTACGACAGGGATGGCTTACACATGATCGGCACGCACGATAATCTGGCCTATGAACAGGCCCATGGCAGCGGATTGCAGGATCATCTTGGCTATCGCCTTGTGGAATGGGCCGAAGACCACGCGGTGGTCGAACTTGATGTACAAAACCATCACTGTAATCGGGCTGGTATCCTGCATGGTGGCGTGCTGACAACCCTGATGGATACAGCATCTGGCTATGCTGTGTGTTTCTGTCCTGTGCCGGGCAATGTGCGCAAATCCCTGACCCTGTCATTGACCACCAATTTCCTGGGGATGGCGAGGGATGGTTTGGTCCGGGTTGTTGCCCGCAAGCAGGGCGGCGGACGCAAGGTGGTGTTTACCGAGGCAACCGCCTTTGACATGGATGGTAATGTGATCGGCACATCAACGGGTACGTTCAAATATCACCGTGGCAGCGAGGATCCGAATGGGGTTCCGCGTGATGCGTGAACGGAATATGCGCGCGTCGCGAATGGCGCGCGTTACGGGAAATCGCCAGGAGGATTAGCTGGCTTCCGAGGTCGGGATGCGGCCAAAGATGCTGGCAAAATCGGTTTTGCCCGGTTTGGGCCGCTGCAATTGCAGGCGATCACGGATGGCATCAAGGTGGCGTGACATTTCAGCCGCCGCGACATCGGGATCGCCACTAAGCAGAGCATTGAGCAGCTGGTCATGTTCCGTGTGGGAGCAATCGACCGGTTGCGGGCTTTCATACATGGCAATAATCAGCGACGTGCGCAGGATCAGGCGTTCAAGGAATTCCTCGATCACCAGATTGCCGCTAAGCCGTGCAAGCAACAGGTGGAATTCACCTGATAAAATGATGGCAGCCCGATGATCCCCGCGATGATGGGCGTCATGTTCGCGATCCAGATGCGCCTTGATCTGTTCGGCGCGTTCGGGGGTCATGCTGGTGGCGACCTTGCGTGCCACGCCATCCTCGATCATGCGGCGCGCGGAAAAGACTTCGATGGCTTCGTCAATGGTCGGTTCAGCGACAAAGGCGCCGCGATTGGGCACCAGATTGATCAGCTTGTCATGGGCGAGCTGCAGGAAAGTCGCACGGATGCGTGCACGGCTGACCCCGAAGGTTTTGGCAAGATCTTCCTCGATGAGCTTCATGCCCGGCTCCAGACGGCGATCCAGGATCGCGTCGAGCATCTCGTGATAGATCATTTCCTCCGGGCGCAGCTTTTCGCTGCCTTTATAGCTGCCGGTCTGTTCGGCCTTGGCCATCGTGACGATACTTTCCATCGTTCATGTTCGTTGGGTGGTTCTCTATTTCTACAAAATTGTTGACGATTTGCACAACATAAAATGGTTCTTTATTTTCCGTGCAGGGACGAAGATGATTATAATTTTCGCACATAAATCACAGTGATTAATAAATATGCATAAAGTGGACATAAAACGGGCAGAATGAGGAGCCTAACAAACGCGCCAGTTTTGATAGTTTGGCGGGACTCGCTGAAAAACTGCCAATGAAATCAAGTGGCACGCATCTTGCCTTAGATCGCTGACATGATTGTTAACAATTTTGCATGCAGCGACGGGTGAGCGGATGACGGGCAACGGGGCCATTGAATTGATTGCTGTCAGTAAATTTTACGGCAGCACACAGGCAGTGAAATCGATTGATCTGCAAATTCCGGCAGGGGCGTATTGCTGTTTGATTGGTCCGTCGGGGTGCGGCAAGTCAACCACACTGCGCATGATCGCCGGTCATGAAGTGATCAGCGAGGGCGATCTTCTGATCGGGGATCGCAATGTGACCGAACTGCCGCCAGTCAAGCGCGGCACGGCCATGATGTTTCAGAATTACGCACTTTTCCCGCACATGACCTGTGCGGAGAACGTTGCCTTTGGCCTCAAGATGCAAGGTGTCTCCCCATCGGATCGTAAAGATCGGGCCAAAGAGATGTTGGCCCGGGTCCATATGGAGCAATTTGCAGATCGCAAGCCCGACCAGCTCTCTGGCGGGCAGCAGCAGCGTATTGCTTTGGCGCGGTCCCTGATTACCGAGCCGTCCGTCCTTTTGCTTGATGAACCGCTTTCGGCCCTTGATCCGTTCCTGCGGGCGCGTATGCGTGATGAATTGCGCCGTCTGCAGCAGGAACTGGGCATCACGTTCGTTCACGTCACGCATGCACAGGACGAGGCATTGGCCTTATCAGACATGGTGGTCGTGATGGAAGACGGGATCATTCGCCAGAAAGGCACCCCGCACGAAATATTCAACCAGCCCAAATCGCGCTTCATCGCGAACTTCATGGGCGGTCAGAACATCTTCAAAGGCACCGTTTCGGAATCCGGCCCGGCAGGCACGTTGCTTGCGCGCGGTCTGGACAGTTTCTTCCTGCCCGGTTTTGCAGACGGCAAGGCGGGCGAGGACATCGAATTCACCATTCGTACCGACCTGATCGGTCTGGACGAAACGCCACCAGCAGACAGCAAGAACGGTCAGATCCCTGTCGAAATTACCACGGTCGAGTATCTCGGCCTGTGGGTTCGGATTGTCGCAACGACAGCCGACGGCAAGGAAATAACCCTAATGAAGACCGAAAGCGAATTTCGGCAGGCACCGGTCAGGCGACTGGACAAATTCATCGCCTATTGGAAGCCGGAACATGCCCATGTTCTGGCCTGAATGAAATAAACCAACAAGCTATCAGGAGTGCTTCACATGACGATCGAAAAGAAAATTTCAAAGAAAACAATCGAGACGGACACCGGCGTTTCACGCCGTGGTTTCGTTAAGGGTGCAGCGGTTGTAACCGGTGCTGCCATCGGTTCGGGTGCCATCACCGGTTTCCCGACCATCTGGGCGCAGAACATCAAGGACGTTACCCTGCGTCAGTTCGGTACCGGTGTTTCGAACATCAACGCCGTTGCGGACAAGGTCAAAGAAGATCTTGGCTTTACCCTGCAGATGACCGCCCTTGATTCGGATGCGGTTGCCCAGCGCGCCGTGACCCAGCCGAACTCGTTTGATATTGCCGATATCGAATACTGGATCTGTAAGAAGGTATTCCCGGCCGGCACCATGCAGCCGATGGATACAACCAAGCTCAAAAACTATCAGTACATCTCCAAGCTGTTCATTGATGGCAAACTGACCCCGGATTCAGAAATCGCGCAAGGTACCGCGCCGCATACGGTTGGCTTCGTTGAAGGTGCCGACAGTGTCGAATTCGCATCTGCACCGACCCAATGGATGACCCTGATCCCGACCATCTATAACGCAGATACCCTTGGTATTCGCCCTGACCTGATTGATCGCGAAATCACCAGCTGGGCCGATCTGCTTGATCCGGCATTCAAAGGCAAGGCATCGATCCTCAACATTCCGTCGATTGGCATCATGGATGCGGCGATGGTGTGCGAAGCCATGGGCGAAGTCACCTATGGCGATAAGGGCAACATGACCCAGGAAGAAATCGACAAGACCATCGCGGTCATGATCGACGCCAAGAAAGCCGGCCAGTTCCGCGCCTTCTGGAAGAGCTTCGATGAGTCGGTCAACCTGATGGCATCTGGCGAAGTTGTCATTCAGTCCATGTGGTCGCCGGCCGTTGCCGCAGTTCGTTCCAAAGGCATCGCCTGCAAATACCAGCCGCTTAAGGAAGGTTATCGTGCATGGGGTGGTGGCATCGGTCTTGCCAAGCACCTTTCGGGTCTCGAGCTTGAAGCAGCCTACGAATATATCGACTGGTACCTGTCGGGCTGGGTTGGTGCGTATCTTAACCGTCAGGGTTACTACAGCGCAGCACCGGAAACCGCGAAGAAGTTCATGTCCGAAGACGAGTGGGGCTTCTGGATGGAAGGCAAAGCCGCCGAAGGCGACATCCTTTCCCCGGATGGCAAGGTCATGGAAAAAGCAGGTGCGGTTCGCGATGGCGGTTCCTACGAAGAGCGTATGGGCTCGGTCGCGTGCTGGAACTCCGTCATGGACGAGAACAAGCACATGGTCCGCAAGTGGAACGAATTCATCGCAGCATAATCTGCGACAGATATCTGGTGGGCGCGACTTTGGTCGCGCCCGTCACCCCGACTTTCTGATTTTACGTTTTCAATTTTCCGACAGCATGTCGGGCCCATTTATTCGTTTTTACTTTTTGGTTTTCTGGCAGGGTTTCAAGGACAGAGCATGGCTTCTGATACGTCAAAAAGATCGTCCTATTTCCTGATCTCGCCAATGGCGCTGATCTTTGCGGTGTTTCTTGTCATTCCGCTTCTGACCATTGTTGTGGTCAGTTTCTGGGACTATGACGAATATCGCATCCTGCCGGACTTCATTTTAGAGAACTACAAGTACCTGCTGGGCTCCTCGGTAACCTGGAGCATCTATCTCAATACCCTGAAATATGCCGTTCTGACCTGGGTCTTTACCCTGCTGATCGGGTTTACGGTGGCCTATTTCCTGGCGTTTCATGTGCGCAGTCTGACCTGGCAGATCGTTTTGTTCATGCTGTGCACCATTCCGTTCTGGACGTCGAACATCATCCGCATGATTTCGTGGATCCCGTTCCTTGGGCGTAACGGGCTTTTGAACTCTGCCCTGATCAATCTCGGGATTGTCGATCAGCCGCTTGAATTCCTTCTGTTTTCCGATTTCGCAGTCGTGTTGGCAGATGTCCACCTTTACACCCTGTTCATGGTGGTGCCGATCTTCAATTCCATGATGCGCATCGACCGATCCTTGATCGAGGCGGCGCGCGATGCAGGTGCCAGCGGCTTCGAGACGTTGAAATCCGTCATCGTCCCGCTGTCCAAGCCCGGCATTGCCATCGGGTCGATCTTTGTCATCACGGTGGTTATGGGCGATTTCATCACGGTCCGCCTGATGAGTGGCGGGCAAAGTGCCTCGGTCGGTTTGCAGATTTCCAATGAAATCGGACTTCTACAATATCCGGCGGCAGCCGCCAGTGCGGTGGTATTGCTGATCACGGTGTTGCTGATCGTGACCGCGTTGTTGCGTCTTGTTGATATCCGCAAGGAGCTGTGATCATGGCATTGTTAACCAAAACCCGTGAACGCCGTCCGACCAGCTTCTATTTCCTTGCGGCATTTTTTACGCTGTTCGTGCTGTTTCTTTATGGCCCGATGCTGACGATCTTCATTCTGTCCTTCCAGGGCGAGAATGGCGGTCTGACCTTCCCGATGAACGGGTTCTCGTTCCACTGGTTTGGCAATCTGTTTGAACAGCAGGCCGTTGGTGATTTTGGTGGATCGTTCAGCCGGTCGCTTAAGCTTGGTCTGATTGTCATGGTGGTGACGGTTGTTGTTTCGTTCATGGCCGGTCTTGCGTTCCGCAAGCGGTTCCGGGGCGACAGCGTGATTTTCTATCTGGCGATTGCCAGTCTGATTGTGCCGTCAATCCTGATTTCGCTGGGCATCGGTTTGCTGTTCAATATCGTTGAATGGCAGCCGCAATGGTTTACCTCGGCCCTTGGTGCGCATCTGACATGGACGTTCCCGTTCGGTCTTCTGATCATGTTTGCGGTGTTTAACCGGTTTGATCCGTCCTACGAGGAAGCCGCGCGCGATCTGGGCGCAAGCAACTGGCAAACCATTCAATATGTTGTTTTGCCGATGGTGGGCCCAAGCCTGATCGGGGTTGCGATGTTCTCGTTCACCCTGTCCTACGATGAATTTGCCCGCACCCTGATGACGGCCGGTGCGCTCAATACCTTGCCGCTTGAGATCTATGGCATGACAACCAATGTCACCACGCCGGTACTTTATGCATTGGGCACGGTGACCACCGGGTTCTCGTTTCTGGTGATTGCACTGGCATTGGGCACGGTTGCCATCATGCGCCGTCGCAAAGGACAAAAAGCATGAGCCGCATTGCCGTTATCAACCCCAATATGTCCACCGGCTTTACCAAAAAGGTCGGCGAACAGGCGCAAAGGATTGTTGGGCCGACAACACAGGTTTTGGCACTCAACCCGACTTTCGGGCCGGACAGTATCGAGGGCTATTACGACGAGGCCTTTGCCAGTGTCGGATTGCTTTCGGTCATTCGCGAACTCGAAGCAGCACCCGAACAGGAATCTGATCCAATCGGCGGCTATGTGGTGGCGTGCTTTGATGATACTGGGGTTGATGCTGCGCGCTGCCTGACCGGTGCGCCCGTGCTGGGGCTGTGCGAGGCGGCCCTGCGTATGGCGGCCGCCGTGTCATCGCGCTTTGCGATTGTCACCCCGATGCCGGTTTCTGTCCGGCCGCTTGAACATCTGGTGTCGAAATACGGGGCGTCATCGCAATGTGTCGTCCGGGCCGCCGGTGTGAGAACGCTGGATTTCGAAGGGGCCAATGCCAAGGCGGCATACGCCGCACTTAAGAAGCAGGCGGAGATTTGCCTTGCTGATGATTATGCCGAGGCGATTGTTCTGGGTTGTGCGGGAATGACCGATATCGCCGATCGTTTGACCGAGGAACTTGGCGTGCCGGTGATTGACGGGGTCAGTGCCGCGGTCAAGATGATCGAGGCCATGGCGTTTCTGGGACTTCGCACAAGCAAGGCAGGTGCCTATGCCAAGCCGCCGCTTAAGGCCTATCACGGGATGTTTGCGGACTTTGCGCCGCAGGGCTGACCGCAAAAAAATCGGTATCAGATCAGGTTTGCTTCAGTGCGTGTTCCACCTCGGACAGGTGGCGGCGCATGGCGTCTTCGGCGCGTTTGGGGTCGCGTAGCTCAATCGCGTTGATGATGTCGCGATGCTGATTGCTTAATTCTTCGATCAATGTGTCTGAATGGCTGCTTTCACGCAGGCGGGCCCATGCTGCTTCGCGGCGGACCGCATTGACGGCCTCAAACACCGCCAGAAACAGGGTGTTCTTGACCGATTCGGCCAGGCGCTGATGAAAGGCGGCATCCCATTTTTCGTATTCGGCCTGTGTGGTTGCGCCGGCGGCCTTTTCGACCATGCTGCGCATGGCGTCGATATCACCTTGTGAGGCGCGAAGGGCGGCGAACCGGGCCATCGATGGTTCGATTTCCTGACGGACTTCCATGATTTCAAACGGGCTGGTTTTGGTGGCCAGTCCTTCAAGCTTGCGCAGGCGCGGGGTTGGCGGGGTGCCAACAAAGGTGCCCTGACCCTGACGGCGCCAGATCAGGCCTTCGGATTCAAGCTGATCAAGCGCCTTGCGAAGCGCCCTGCGACCGACATCAAGCTGTTCGGCAAGGGTGCGTTCGGCGATCACGCGCCCGTCCTTGACAAAGTCCCCCTGTGCAAAGCCGGTCTTGAGCTTTTCTGCCAGCGCCTGGGTCGCGAATTCAGTCATGGTTTTTGGTCATTTTTTATGGCGTTTCTGTCGACGTTTCCAGATGCGTATCTATTGGCGAACCAATGCGCACCTATCATTGTAAGCCATTGGTTTATCTAAGAACAAGCATATACAATTCTTGTTTGTTTCCAGATGTTTGCAAGGATGCCTAGCTCAGAAGGTCATAGAACATCCGCGCAGACGTGATCGCCAGAAACAGGCCAAAGCACATGCGCAATGCCCGGCGCGGAATGGTGTGGGCTATGCGTGCCCCGATTGGTGCACAAAGTACCGTCATCGGTATAAGCAGGGCCGCCGCCAGAACATTGACATAGCCGATTGAAAATGGCGGGCGACCGTCGACGCCAATGCCCGACATCGCATAGCCGATGGTGCCGGGAAGGGCGATGATGAGACCAATCGCGGCCGAGGTGCCAACCGCGCGGCGGATGTCGTAACCCAGGAAATTCAGGACCGGCACGCAAATGGTGCCGCCGCCAATTCCCATCATGGCCGAAAGACTGCCGGCAATCACCCCAAGTACCGCCCAGACGGATTTTGGCGGGTTTTTGGTTTCGTTGGTTTCGCGGTCTTTCACAAGGATCATGTTGCCAGCCACGATCAGGGCGACAACGGCAAACACGATGGTCAGAACCCGGCCATCGGCCAGTCCGCCAATCGCGGTGCCAAGGATCACGCCGACGATGATCGCCGGGCCCCAATGTTTGAGAAGCGCAATATCGACCGAGCCCTTTTTATAGTGGCTGCGCGTTGATGAGATTGCCGTGGCAATGATTGTGGTCAGCGATGTGGCAACTGCGACCTGCATGCGAAGGCTTTCATCGACACCCATGGTGGTCAGAAAATGATAAAGCACCGGGACAATCACAATCCCGCCACCAACACCGAGAAGCCCGGCCATGATCCCGCCAAGGACGCCAGCAAACAGCATGGCTGCGCCCCAGACGAGATAGAGGCTCATGGCGCCATCCATTTCAAACATTCGAACCAATCCGTACCAATTATGATATCAATTAATAAGTGGTACTATCCATCTTTGGTGAAAACCTGCAACATAATCCTTGTTTAAAGCCAAATATTATTTTTGCGCTTGCGAAAGTGGTTTGTTGCTGCCAACAATGTCCTGACAAATAGATTGAACCAAAGTAGTAATGGTTCACACATTTCAGGCGAGATATCAGGAGGCAAGATACATGTTCCACAAGATTGCAGTCGCTGCCGGTTTGTTGGCCGCAGCCATCGCAGGTCCGGCGCAGGCGCAGGACTATCCAGAAAAACCGATCGAATTCATTGTGCCTTGGGGCCCGGGTGGCGGCAGTGACACACTGATGCGCATTGTCGCCATGGGTCTGTCGGAAGTCACCGGTCAGGCCGTGCCGATCGTCAATATGCCAGGTGTCGGTGGCACCGTTGGTCTGGCCGAATTCGCCAAACGTCCGGCTGATGGCTATACCATTTCGCAGATCCACGAAGGCCTTTACACCGCCAACAAGCTTGGCATCACCGAGCTCAGCTACAAAAACTTCATTCCGGTGGCTCTGGTGACGTCGTCGCCGCAGTATCTGGTGCTGTCGAAGAATGACAACTTCTCCAACCTGGAAGAGCTCAAGGCATATGCCGCAGCAAACCCGGGGGCCGTGCGCGCCGGTGTGACCCTTGGCGGTGTTCCGCATCTTCACATGGCAATGATCGAAGAAGCCCTTGGCGTTCAGTTCAGCTATGTCGGTTTCCGCGACACTGGCGAGCGTATCCGTGCGGCTGTTGGCGGCAACGTTGATATCGTGATCGGTGACGTTGCATCGGCCAGCGAGTTTGTGAAAAACGGCGACCTGATCTTTGCTGGTGTCGGCACCGAAGAACGTACCTCCGAAGAGCCGGACGTCCCGACCATGGCCGAACAGGGTTATGATCTTTCGATGGCGGTGACCCGAGGTGTTGTTCTTCCGGCCGGTACCCCGGACGAGATCGTCGAGGCTCTTGATGCTGCGCTTGAAAAGGCAATGTCCCTGCCTGATATCCGCGAAAAGATGACCAATGCCGGTTCGGCTGACATCTATCTCGGTCACGAGGCATACAAAGCCTATCTCGATAAACTTGACGGTGAAGTCGACAAAGTTGTCGGCAAACTTCAGGGATGAGTCAGTCGACTGCGAAAGCAGCAGCAGCGGACGCAAGTGCGTCCGCTGCTCTTCGTGCAAGAACTGAAGTCGCACGGCTGATTTCCTATATCGCTATCGGTTTGGGTGCTGCGTTTCTGAGCCTGCGTGCCAGCACTTTGCCGACCTCACGCTGGGAGCCGCTTGGGGCGGGTTCCTTCCCGGAACTGGTTTTCGGCGTGCTTGCGGTTTTATGCCTGATCGCAGCGGTGCGTGCGGTGATTGATATCCGCAAGGCCGGGGGTGCAAACCGTCTTGGGTCGTCATTGGGTGCATGGCTTGTTGCCCGGCGCTATTCCTTTGCGCTGTTCGGGCTTCTGGTTGTCTATCTGCTGTTGCTGCCGCTTGGTGGCTTTTCGCTGACCACCTTTGTGTTTCTGCTGATCGCGCAATTGATGATCGCAGGTATTTCCAAAAAGACCCTCTTCCAGTCGCTGATCGCCGCCGTGATTTTCTCGGTCGGCTTGAACATGCTGTTTGCAGAAGTCTTTAACGTGTTCCTCCCGCGCGGCGTGCTGTTTGCGGGCTAGATAAAGTTTTACGATGATGTTGGATGCATTTCTTGCCGGTGCACATCAGGTTTTCGCATTCGATACCCTGATTTACATGCTGATCGGTTCCGTTGCCGGGATCGTCGCAGCCGCAATCCCGGGCTTCACCGTGACCATGGCGATCATTCTGACCTTGCCGCTGACCTTTACGATGGGTCCGTTGCAGGGGGTTTCGGTGATGCTGTCGGTTTATGTCGGCGGTTATACCGGTGGCCTGATCAGTGCTGCCCTACTGGGGATTCCGGGTACGCCAAGTTCAGTCGCAACCACCTTTGATGCCTATCCGATGGCGCGCGGTGGTGAACCGGGACGCGCCCTTTCGCTTGGTGTCTGGTCGTCCTTCTTCGGGACTGTCATTTCGACCATCGTTCTGATCATTGCGGCTCCGCCGCTTGCGATGATTGCGGTCAAGCTTGGCCCGTGGGAATATTTCTCGCTGATCGTCTTTGCGTTGACCATTGTCGCAAGCCTTGTGGGCAATTCGCTGATGCGCGGTCTGATTGCCGGGGTGATTGGCCTTGGTCTTGCGACCATTGGCCCCGACCCGATGATGGGCCAGCCGCGTCTGACATTTGAGTCGTCGGTCCTGATGCCTGGTCTGCCGTTCCTTGTGGTTTTGATCGGGATCTTTGCCATCAGTCAGCTGATGGGGGAGCTCGAGGATCATGGCAAAGGCCCAAGCAGTGATGCGCTTATTCCCGATGTCATCGAATTCAAGACTTGGGCTGTGATGCGTGAAGTTCTGATGCATCCGGTCAATCTGGTTCGCTCCTCGCTTATTGGTGTGTTTATTGGGGCTCTTCCGGGTGCCGGTGGTTCGATCGCGAACCTTTTGGCCTATGATCAGGCCAAGCGCAGTTCCAAAAATCCCGATGAATTCGGCAAGGGCAACCCCGATGGCGTGATTGCGTCCGAAGCCGGGAACTCTGCCACGGCCGGTGGCGGCCTTATTCCGATGATTGCACTGGGTATTCCGGGATCGGCAGTCGATGCGATCCTGATGGCGGCCCTTATGGTGCATGGCATTTCGGTGGGTCCGCGTCTGATCATGGACAATGCCGATCTTGCCTATGGCATGTTCGTTGCCATGGTTGTGGCATCGCTCATGATGCTGGTGGTCTGCGTGCTGTCGATGCGCCTGTTCCTGCGCGTGACCGACATTCCCAAACAGTTCATCGTGCCGACTGTCATGATCTGTTGCGTGATCGGGGCCTTTGCGCTCAATAACCGGGTGACGGATCTTTATCTGCTCGGTGCGATCGGACTTGTCGGCTATGGATTGAAGTCGCTTGATTATCCGCTGGCGCCGCTGGTGCTGGGTGTCATTCTGGGGCCGATTGCTGAGACCAACCTGCGCCGCGCGCTGATGAGTGATGCCGACTGGACGGTGTTCTTTACCCGTCCTATTTCCGCCGTTCTTCTGGCGGCGGCCCTTCTTTCAGTCATTTTCAGTGTCCGTTCGGTCCTGAAGATGCGCAAAAAAGACCGTCCTGCCACCGATGAACAAGACGGCGATTAAGGATTAGGAGACTTCCATGAAACTTCGTCACGACGCGCTTTATGCCTCACGCCGGTCCCCGGTGCTGGCGCGCAATATGGTTTCAACATCCCAGCCACTTGCAGCCCAGGCTGGTTTGCGGATGCTGTGGGCCGGTGGTAATGCCGCCGATGCCGCACTTGCATCCGCCATTGCGCTTACCGTGGTCGAACCGACCGGCAACGGCCTTGGATCGGATGCCTATGCCATCATTTGGGATGGCAAGGAACTGCATGGTTTGAATGCGTCTGGCCGTGCGCCTGCGGCTTGGAACCCGGAACGTTTTGCCGGTTCTGACTCCATGCCACAGCGGGGCTGGGAATCGGTCACCACACCGGGTGCGGTATCGTCTTGGCGTGAAATTTCCGAAAAGTTCGGCAAGCTGCCGTTCGAAAAACTGTTCGAGCCAGCAATTGAATACGCGACCCGCGGCTTTGCCGTATCGCCGATCATCGCCACCCTTTGGGAAAAGGGCGGCGATTTGCTGGGTAAACAGCCTGGCTTTGCCGAGGCCTTCCTGCCGGGCGGAAAAGCCCCCAAGGCGGGCGAGCTGTTTGTCAACAAGGCGGCGGCCGAAAGCCTTATTGATATCGCTGAAACCAAGGGTGAGAGTTTCTATCGCGGCAAACTGGCCAGCAAGATTGCCGCCTTTGCCAAGGAACATGGTGCGGCCCTGTCGGAAGAAGATCTTGGCAATCACAAGGCCGATTGGGTGGGCACAATTTCGCAAAGCTTTGGCAATGTGAAGCTGCATGAAATCCCGCCAAATGGGCAGGGGATTTCAGCCCTCATCGCGCTGGGCATTTTGCGCCATACCAACATAACCGATTATGAACCGGATTCGGTCGAGGCACTGCATCTCGAGATCGAGGCCATGAAACTGGCCTTTGCCGATATGCAAGCCTATGTCGCCGATCTGGATTATATGACCGATGTCACCGTCGAACATCTTTTGTCTGATGATTACCTGAAATCGCGTGCGGCATTGATTGACGCCAACAAGGCACAGGATTTCAAGGCGGGTGCGCCCAAACATGGCGGCACGGTTTATGTCAGTACGGCTGATGAAAACGGCATGATGGTGTCGTTCATCCAGTCGAACTATATGGGCTTTGGGTCTGGTGTTGTGGTGCCGGGCACCTCGATCAGCCTGCAAAACCGTGGTCACGGCTTTAGCCTCAAAGACGGTCATCCCAATCTGGTCAAGGGCGGCAAACGTCCGTTCCAGACGATCATTCCGGCCTTCCTGATGGGCCTTGATGGCAATCCGGTCATGAGCTTTGGCGTTATGGGCGGCCCGATGCAGGCACAGGGCCATTTGCAGATGACGCTCCGTACCCAGCTTTGGGGGCAGGATCCGCAAACAGCGGCCGATGCACCGCGTTGGCAGGCACTTTCGGGGCTGAATGTTGCGGTGGAAACATCGGTCGGGGCTGAGGTGATTGACGCGCTTAAGGCCAAGGGGCATGTCATCAAGGTCGAAACGCCTGACAGCACCAATTTTGGTTTTGGCGGCGCGCAGCTGATTGCCAAGACCGATGCGGGGTATGTTGCGGGTTCGGACCCGCGCAAGGATGGTTGTGCGGTCGGATACTGATCGCGCCATCTAAAGATCAAAAAACAAATGGCCGGCCCGTTCATTCGGGCCGGCCATTGTCATACTGGGCAACAGGGAGCCAGGGAGGAACCCGGATCAGGGCATTCCGCGCCCGGGATTATTGTGCGCCGATGGTCAGGCCTTTGGGGGCCATTTTCTCATCAGCCAGCTTGGCGTCTTCGATCGTTTCGATGATTTCCCAGTTGTGGTCAGCACCACGGATGAAGCCCGGGATATCGGCAACCCAGCGCTGCTGGATTTCCTTGTTCAGGTTCAGATACAGCTTGTCGTCAACGATGCGCCATGCCTGCGGATCGGCACCGAATTTACGACCCATTGCCGCACCAAAGGCGCAGAACCCACCATATTGCGGTGCGTATTTTTCCGGGTTGGCATTGAACAGGTCACGGTTTTCAGCGCTGGCAAAGCGATAGGTCGCGCCACCATGTTCGGCCTTGAATTCGGAGTTGCCCGGGGTCGGGGCGCCTACGGTGAAGTATGCAACCGGGTCAAAACCCTGCAGGGCGTAGCCTTCAACAATGTGGACTTCCTGTGCGGCTGATGCCGGTGCGCTGATGGCAACAATGCTGCCAACTGCGGAAATACCCAGGACGGCGGCGAGGGCAGCGGAACGCATGAAGCTGGAACGTTTGGTCATTTTTCATCTCCTTCACGGGGTGATCACCGGGTCTTTACTGGCAGGCGATCACGGAACTGGTTCATCAAGAGGGCGTCTTGAAATCTGAAAACAGCCTATCGTCGGAGAAGTGACTTGTTGTCTGAGGAAGCACGCAATTCGTCTGAGAAGGATGTCCTGTCCGATCTGTTTGCCGGACATCACCCGCGCGGTGATGTGATTTTTGCCGGAACCCATTGCGGCAGCAGTCATCATCAGGGACGAGCTGATCTGCCATCGCAACAGCAAGGCATGTTGCATGTTTTGCAAAGTGGCACGATGCGGGTCCTTTTTGAAGGGCGCGAAAAGGCGATACTGGATCGCCCCGGCGTGGTTCTTTTCGGATGTCCGGTGCCCCACGATATCGAGACGCCCGCAGGTGGCGCGGCAATGGTCTGTGCCAATCTCGATTTCCCCGATATTGGTCTAAGCCCAGCGAAACTGGGCTTGCCGGAATATCTTTTGTTGCCCTTTGACGAGCTCCCCGGGCTTGAGGCCATCACCGATCAGCTGTTTTCGGAATCACAGGGCGCGCAGCCCGGGCAACGCACGGCAATCAATCTTCTGGTTGATCTGCTGTTGTTGATGGTGTTGCGCCATTGTCAGGCCAAGAACCTTGTCCGTCCGGGCATTCTGGCCGCCATGCGTGATCCGCGGATTGCGCGCGTGGTCGGTGAACTTCATCAGAAACCCGGCGAAAATTGGTCGGTTGAACGACAGGCGGAAATTGCTGGTATGTCGCGGGCGAGTTTTGCAGCCCGGTTTCGCGATTTGCTGGGCACATCGCCCGGTGATTTCCTGCAAACCATTCGTCTTGATCTGGCGTTTGGGTTGTTGCGCGATGGCAAAAGGTTGCAGGCGGTGGCAGGCCAGGTTGGTTATCGCAGCACAACGGCACTGGCACGTGCCATCCAGCAGCGCCACAACATTTCCCCGCGTGAATTGCACGCCGATTCCAGCGCGGAAAACAGCGCGTTTCAATCAGCGGTTTGACAAACGGTTTTGCGTTTCCGTCAAGCGGTTCTTTGCAGCGTTTTTCCGTTGCTGCCCATGCAAAAATGACGCTTTCCCAATGACATGTCCGGGATTAAAGCAATCCTTTCGGGCAACTGATCGGTTGTGGCTTTGCGGATTCTTACCCTGATGACGACACATTCCTGCCCTGTTTTCTGTGCACAACAGCAACCAATAAATTCGGAAAAATCCAACGGTTGGTAGCATATAAGAGCATGACGCAACATTTTCAGCAGCATAGCAAGCTGCCCCTCAGACGTGTTCTTTTGGGTGCTGCCGCGTCCGCGTTGATCATGATCGGCGGGCCTGCGGCCATCCATGCACAGGAAAGTGATCCGGCACCTGTCCCACAGAGTGCCGAGGAAAATGCGTCTGCGCCAGTTTCAGCGCCGGTTCCAGCTTCCGGGCAAACTGCACCGGCCGAACAGACAGCCGACACTACAGCACAACCGGAAGATACGGTTGAGAATGCGGTGTCTGATGCCGAAAAACAGCCAAACGTCTCCAAACCGGTGATGTTCGATCCGGCAATGGTGACCAACCTTGCGCGCAATCTTGCCAAACAGCCGTTCGTTAATCCGCATCGCGAACTGCCCGAAGCACTTTTAGCCCTGAGCGCAGAAGATTACGCACAGATACGCTTCAAGTCGCAGCGTGCCTTCTTTAATCCGGCCGAGACGGATTTCAGTCTGGAGCTTTTTCATCCGGGCACCATGTATGACGTGCCGGTAACCATCAATCTGGTGCGCGACGGCGAAGTTCAGGTCATTCCTTACTCTGCCGGACTGTTTGATTTCGGCAAGACCGGCCTGTCGGGGAATGATTTTTCGACGCAAAACTATGCCGGGTTCCGCCTGCGTTATCCGCTTTCTGATGTCACCAGCAATGATGAGCTGACCCGTTTTCTCGGCGCGTCCTATTTCCGCCTTCAGGGTCAGGGCCAGTCAATCGGCCAGATGGCGCGTGGCCTTGCCGTGGATCTTGCCGGTCCAACAGGTGAAGAAATCCCGGTCTTTCGTGAATTCTGGATTGTCGAGCCAAAGGATGGCGCAAATACCATCACCGTGTTCGCGTTGCTCGACAGTGAACGGATAACGGGTGCCTATCAGTTTGATATTACGCCCGGCAACCGGAGCCAAGCCGACATCAAGGCCCACCTGTTCTTCCGCGACGGGGTGGAGAAGATCGGCATTGCGCCGCTGAATGGCATGTTCCTGTTTGGCGAACAGCGCCGCCGGTTCTTTGATGATTATCGCGGTGAAGTCCATTCAAGCGACGGGCTTTTGATCAATAATGGCCGCGGTGAATGGTTGTGGCGTCCGCTGGACAATCCCCAGCATCTGCAGATGAGCTCGTTCCTGGATGAAAACCCCATCGGCTTCGGCCTTTTGCAGCGTGACCGCAACTTCGATCATTATCAGGATCTGGAAAAACGCTTTGACCAGCAGCCGGGCTATTGGGTGACGCCGAAGGGCAAATGGGGCAAGGGCCATATCGAACTGGTCGAAATCCCGAGCCCGTCGGAAACAAACGACAATATCGTTGCTTATTGGGTGCCGGAAACCAAGCCGGCGGCCGGCGGTGAAATGCAGGTCGAATACAGTGTTACCGCGACCCGCGATGGCACAGGTTTGCATGGCATGGCGCAAGCAACCGATACTCGTATCCAGCGTTTGGCCAGCCAAGGTGATGAAGATCGGTCCGGTACGCGTTTTGTGCTGAACTTTGCCGGTGGTGACCTGGATTATTTCATCAAGGATGCCAATAACTTGCGGGCTGATATCAGCGCATCAAAGGGTGAAGTCCGTAACATCCGCATCCTGCCCGATCCGGAAAATGGTGGCGTGCGTGTGTTCTTTGACCTGGTCAATGCCGGGGATGCGACATCAAGCAATCTCAGGGTCTTCTTGTTGTATCAGAACAAGGTCCTGAGCGAGACCTGGACCATGCCGTGGGCCTTCTGATCCTCTGGGATCAAGCGCCTCAATTGCCAGAAACAGATAACCCCAGAAGAGCCAGATGACAGAAGCCGCCAACACACCCGCGAAAGGGACCATACCCGCAGAGCGATCAGAGGACGCATTTTGTGATCCGACGGTCAAACTGCGCGGGCCCGGTGTCGGATCGCGGCGGATTTTCCTGTTTGGCGCATCGATTGCGGCGACTGCATATGCGGCCTGGTTGATGACCGATGTTCTGGGCGCGGATCAGCTGACCATCATGGAAATGGTGGTTGTGGCGTTCTTTACTATCAACTTTGCCTGGATTTCGTTGTCGTTCTTTACCGGGATTGTCGGGCTGGTTTTGCGTGGTCTGAGACTTGATGCCATTACGCTCAAACGCCTGAAGCCGATTGCGCGCAAAGGTCGCCTGCGATCCAAGAATGTGGTGGTGATCCCGGTATATAACGAAGACCCCAACCGCGTCTTTGCCGGATTGCGCGCAAGCTATGAAAGCCTCGCTGCGACCGGCGAACTTGATGCGTTTCATTTCTTTGTGCTGTCTGATACACGCGATCCCGATATCTGGATTGCCGAGGAAATGGCGTGGGCCAAGGCCTGTTCGGATCTGAATGCACGCGGCAAGATTTTCTTCCGCCGCCGCGCAGAAAACACCGAACGCAAGTCCGGCAACCTCAAGGAATTCTGCGAGACCTATGCCGCCAATTACGATCACATGATCGTCTTTGACGCCGATAGCGTCATGTCCGGCGAGGCCATGGTCAATATGGCCTATCTGATGGAAAACAATCCGGATGCCGGGATCATTCAAAGTCCGCCGCAGCCAACCGGTCGCCAGACGCTGTTTGCCCGCATCCTGCAATTCATTTCGCGCGTGCATGGCCCGACCATGTCGGCAGGTCTGTCATTCTGGTGCATGGGCAGTTCGAACTATTGGGGCCATAACGCGATCATTCGCACCAAGGCGTTTATTGAATGCTGTGGCCTGCCGGTTCTGTCGGGCAAACCGCCGATGGGTGGCCATATCCTCAGCCACGATTTCGTCGAAGCCGCCTTTATGCGCAAGGCAGGCTGGCGGTGCTGGCTGATCCCGCAGCTTGAAGGCAGTTGGGAAGAATTGCCGCCCAACCTGATTGATTTTGCCATCCGTGACCGGCGCTGGTGCCAGGGCAACATGCAGCATGCGCGCCTGATGGTTGCGCCGGGCTTTAAACCGCTCAGCCGTCTGCATTTCTTTATGGGTGTGATGAGCTTTGTATCATCGCCGCTGTGGCTTTTGCTGTTGCTGAGCTCGACGATTGCGACCCTTCAGAACACCCAACTGACCTATAGCTTCTTCCCCGGTCAGTTCACCATGTTTCCGCAATGGCCGGTGGATCGGTCGTTTGAAATGCTGGTGTTGCTGATCTTTACCATCGGCATGCTGGTGCTGCCCAAGATCATCTCGATCCTGATGGTCTGTCTTGGCCGCGACCGCAAGCAGTATGGCGGGGTAATGGTATTGGCCAGTGGCCTGCTTGAAACCCTGTATTCTGCCTTGCAGGCCCCGATCATGATGATGCTCCATTCCCAGTTCGTGTTCTCGGTCCTGACTGGTAATCAGGTGGGTTGGGACGCACAGGAACGTGACGACGCCGGGGTACCGTTCAAGGCCGCCCTTAAAACCCATCGCACCATTATCGTGATTGGTGTGGTCTGGGGCGCGATTGCCGTCTTTGTGGATACGGCATTCTTCTGGTGGTTGTCGCCCATTCTGGCCGGTTTGGTGCTTTCGCCATGTCTGACCCATTATTCCAGCAGCCTTGCCATCGGAAAGGCAGCGCGCCGGATGAAGCTTTTTGTTACTCCCGAAGAATATGACAGCCCCGAAGAGCTTCGCGCGTTGGCACGGATCAATGCCGAAAGCGGTGATGACGATGTCAAAGACGGGTTATTGCGCCTGATCGAAGATCCTTACGCCAATGCGCTGCATTCGGCTTTGCTGCCGGTGCGCAAGCCGGATGCGCGTACCGCGATCGAAATCGGGATCATCTATGAAAAGCTTGCCCGGCTTGGCGTTGAAAGCCTGACGCGCGATGAAAAGCTTCTGATTCTGTCCTGGCCGGTCAAGCCGCTTGATCAGATCATGGCAGGTCGGGATCACATCACAGCCGAAGGTCCGAAACCAGCAAGCTAGTGGTTTGTTTTCAAAAGATTCTCGACGTCACAAAAACGCCCAGATTCGAGCAAATTATCCCGCGTTTTTTCAGCGATATTCATTCTTAACGAAGCGTTAAGTCCCGCTGATTGTTCACCGCCCGGAGGGCCAGACGAATGACTGACATGACCATTGCATCAAAGGGTTTCACCTATGCCGCGTTTGAATCGGCTGCGATGACGCGTTTGATCGAAGACACGGCACGTGCGTGGTTGCGTTCATTCGGTGTCAACTCTCCGCAGGCCAGTCAGCGCATGATCAACGCCCTTCGCGATGCGCTCGCCGAAGACAGCATTGCAGCCAGTGATCGGGCCAGCATGCAGGACATCCTTGATCAGGCTGCCCATGACGCAATTGCCGGCTGGCTTGCACAGGTGACTGGCGAACATAACTGCCATGGATCAAGCCGTTTTTCGATGCTGCGTTGTGCGTTTCTGTCAGCCAACCGTGACGGCATCTGGTCGGAGCATTTCCTGGATGCCAAACGCGATCACCGCGACCTTGGCATGGCACTTTCGGTACAGATGATGTTGCCGACACCAAGTCTTGTTGCTTGTGAAATGCCGCGTCAGTCACTGGAACGCCGCGCGTCCTGAAGCTTACTTATAACTACTCCTTCGCTTCACGCTTTTTCATCATATCCCTCAACGTCTAGCGTTTAATGCGAAGGCGGCACCGCCATTCTCCCCGTGGCGGTGCCTTTATGTGCGCATGCCACAAAAAAGAACCCGCCACAAAGGGCGGGTTTAGTTCAGCGGGCGAGAGAGCCCGATTTCCAGTGCAGATCATCCACAGCCGTAAAATCAGGCCCCTACGAGACGCCGAGGCACACACTTCCCCGGCGCCATGACGGTCAGGCTGCTTTGTGAAAGCGGCCCAGTTTCGTAAGCAGTTTTGCAACCTGCGGGTCGTTCTTGCCGTTGCGATCAAGCTCCAGGAAGAAGTCCGGATAGGGCGGTTTGCCCGGTGTCAGATTGTATTGTTCGAAATCGGTGACACCGATGGCCTCAAGCACACTTTCATCGGTAAAGAAGCCCCCGGTAATTTCGCGCGATGGCGCTGTCAGGATGGCATGCGCCGCATCGGCCAGAATTTGCGGTGTGCGTGCACGGCCCTGCTCAAGACCTGGGATCATGTTGAGCGCTGCGGTCTCAATCACCGTGACCGGCCAAAGCGAATTGACGGCCACCCCTTCATCGGCAAATTCGGCTGCCAGACCAAGTGTGATCAGGCTCATGCCGTATTTTGAAATCGTATAGGCCGTATGATTGGCAAACCACTGCGGGGACAGGTTGGGCGGTGGTGACATGGTGAGGATATGTGGGTTGTCCGATTCCAGAAGATGCGGCAGGCAGGCCTGGGCACAGGCGAAGCTCGCACGCGTATTGACCTGATGCATCAGATCAAACCGCTTCATCGGGGTTTGCAACGTTGGGGTCAGATTGATCGCGCTGGCATTGTTGATCAGGATGTCGATCCCGCCAAAGGTTTTGACGGTCTTTGCGACAGCCTCGGCAATTTGGTCTTCATCGCGAATATCGGTCTTAAGGGCCAGTGCCTTGCCACCAACTTCCTCGATCTCGGCGGCCGCACTATGGATGGTGCCGGGCAGCTTGGGGTGCGGTTCATCGGTTTTGGCAATGATCGCAACATTGGCCCCATCGCGCGCTGCACGCAGGGCAATTTCTTTTCCGATGCCGCGCGATGCGCCGGTGATGAACAGTGTTTTGCCTTTAAGACTCGTCATCAAATTCTTCCCTGAATTCTTTTTATGATTTGCCAAAACGCGGCGTGCGTTTTTCCACAAAAGCAGTGACGCCCTCGCGGAAATCGGCACTTACGGTGCAATCAGCGAATGATTTGGCCTCGGCCTTCAACTGTGTTTGCAGATCGGCCTCGGGGGCGGCATTCAGCAACGCCTTGGTGCGGGCAATCGCATCGCGCGGTCCGGCGGACAAACGGGTGGCGTATTTCGCGGTTGCGGATGCTAGCAGATCTGCCGGGACGACCTTGTTGATCAGGCCGCAATCATGGGCTTCATCGGCCCCGAACCGATCGCCAAGCAGGGCGATTTCTTTGGCCTTTTTCATGCCGACCAACCGGGTCAGCGAATGGGTTGCACCACCATCGGGCGAGGTGCCGATATGGATATAGGCCAGGGTGAAAACGGTTTCCTCAGCCGCGATTGCAAGGTCGCAGGCATTCATCAGACTAATGCCAAATCCGGCAACAGCCCCTTCAAGCTTGGCGATCACCGGGCGGGGCAGGGCGTTGATGCGTAAAACAATTTCGTGAACCCGATCAATCAATGCTTCGATTGAGGGGCGCGCGTCTTCGACCGGACCTTTTGACAACTGATGGAAAAACTTCACATCACCGCCAGCCATGAACGTGCCGCCCGATCCTTCGATGATGACGGCTCCGATATCGGGAAGGTTGGCTTCGATCTTGTCCATGGCAGTTGCCAAGCCACTGACCATAGCCTGATCCAGTGCATTCATGCGGTCCGGGCGGTTCAGCGTAATCGTTGCGACCGCATCAGTGATGTTGAGCAATACGGCGTCATCGGATGCCATGATGTTTCCTCCTGCGCGGTGTTTTTCCGCAATTCTCCCGGTTTTCCGGTTGTTCGTGTGTGTTAAATCGCCAGTCGTGCTTCAATCGCGGTTTCCATATCGGGCCACCCAGAAAGCCAGTCGGGCATTGAAGGGGACGTCTCATCTGCGCCGACCATCCGACAGACTTCCTCAGGCGCAACAATGCCATCCGGGCCGACGAAAACCGCCTTTACCACGCCAAGGGCCAGCGTCTTGCCTTTGGCCACAAAGCGTTGCTCGAGATAGAAGCCCTTTTCATCCCAATACAAAGCCTGCGTTTCGAGTGCGAACTTCTGAAACGGTTTGATCGCGCGTTTGAACCGCATGGTCGACCCCGACACCACCGGCTGCCATTTGCGTTTCAGCATCTGCTTGGCAATGCCATTGCGCATGATCAGCTCGGTCCGGCCCAGATCCATCAATGCGAAATACCGCGAATTGGTCATATGCACATTGATATCAAGATCCAAAGGCCATGCGCGGAAATGCAGGGTCGATGGATCAAGCGGATGCAACCCGGGCCGCAACAACGACAGGATCACGACACGGATCAGTCGGAAAATAAGGTTCACGACAGAACTCCGTTTCCTGATGCCAAAGCGTTGTTATTGCGGCCCGAATTCATGATCAGAACAGCTCCTCGTCAAGTGCCATCATGGTCGTGGAACCAGACATGATCTGGCTGAACATGGCACCGGACTGCGGAAGGATACGTTCCATATAGAACTTGGCCGTGATCAGCTTGGCCTTATAGAACCCTTCAGCATCATCATCCTGTTTGGCCAGGGCGATTTCAGCCATGCGGGCCCACATGAAGCCGACGGCAACCAGACCAAACAGACGCAGGAATTCGGTTGCGGCAGCACCGGCTTCATCGGGGTTTTTCATGCCCCGCTGGGCCAGTTCGCCGGTGGCCTGTTGCAGACGCATGAAGGCTTTCGCCAGCGGTTGGACATATTCACCAAGGTCGGCGTTCGAGACATTGGCTTCGATATATTCTTGCACCGGATGGAAGAAACGACGCAGGTAACGACCGGCTTTGGTCGGCATTTTGCGCCCGACAAGGTCAAGTGCCTGAATGCCGTTGGTGCCTTCGTAAATCTGGGCGATACGTGCGTCACGAACATACTGCTCCATGCCCCATTCGCGGATATAGCCATGCCCGCCAAAGACCTGAACACCAAGGTTGGTGTTATCAAAGCCCCAGTCGGTGAACAGCGCCTTGACGATCGGGGTCATCAGTTGGACGAACTCGTCAGCTTCTTCGCGTTTGACCGGATCTTCGTGGTGTTTGGCGGTATCAAGCGCACGGGCGACCCACATGCCCATCGCCCGGCAGCCTTCATTGGTTGCCTTTGCGGTCAGCAGCATGCGCCGCACATCGGGATGGACGATGATGGAATCCGCTGGTTGGTTCGGGGATTTCGCACCGGTCAGGGCGCGGCCTTGCAGGCGGTCCTTGGCATAGGCCCGCGCACCCTGATAGGCCGCTTCGCCAAGGCCAAGACCCTGAATGCCAACCGAAAGGCGTTCCTGGTTCATCATGGTGAACATGGCGGGCATGCCCTGATGGGGTTCACCGACCAGATAACCAACCGCGCCATCAAAGTTCATGACACAGGTCGAAGATGCCTTGATGCCCATCTTGTGCTCGATGGAACCGCATTTGACCGCGTTGCGATCGCCAAGTGATCCGTCATCCCCGACCATGAATTTTGGCACAAGGAAAAGCGAAATGCCCTTGGTGCCGCTTGGCGCGTCAGGCAGCTTGGCCAGAACCAGATGGATGATGTTTTCCGTCAGGTCATGTTCCCCGGCCGAGATAAAGATCTTGGTGCCGGAAATTGCATAGGACCCGTCATCAAGGGGTTCGGCCTTGGTCTTGATGATGCCAAGATCGGTACCGCAATGCGGTTCGGTCAGACACATGGTGCCCGACCAAGTGCCATCGACCATCTTGGGCAGGAATTTGTCCTTGAGTTCGTCCGATGCGTGGCTGTGAAGGGCGGCATAGGCACCAAAAGACAGACCCGGATACATGCCAAAGGACAGGTTGGTCGAACAAATCATTTCCTCGACCAGCGCATTGATGGATTTCGGCGCGCCCTGACCGCCATATTTCGGGTCACAGGCAATCCCGGTCCAGCCGCCTTCGGCAAAGGTCTGGTAGGCTTCCTTGAAACCTTTGGGGGTTGTGACAACCCCGTCATCCCAAGCGCAGCCTTCCTCATCGCCCGACCGGTTGATCGGGAACAGGACTTCTTCGCAGACTTTGGCGGCCTCTTCGAGAACCGCATCGACCACATCAGGGGTAAAATCCTCGCAACCGGGCATCTGATTGATATCGTTGAAATCAAACAGCTCGGTCAGGACGAAGCGCATATCGCGCAGGGGTGCTTTATATTCAGCCATTTTCTGTTTCCTCCCGGACCGGTCAATTGCGCAGCGGCTTGCCGGTCAGCAGCATATGCTCAACCCGGGCCATGGTGCCTTCATTGCGGACCAGACGCATGAAGCCTTCGCGTTCCAGTTCAAGAATATCGTCTTCGGAAAGTTCCTCGGTCACGTCGGTGTCCCCACCGGCCAGAACCTTTGCCAGTTCACCGGCGACCACGCGGTCATAATCGGTGGCCTTGCCAAGGCGATGGAAACCATCGACTGCCATTTCAAAGGCAACCCGCGCCGCTTCGCCCGGCAGACGATAGGTAAATTCTTCGGGTGCTTCGTAACCATCAACCATCGACAGTGCGCGTTCCTTGGCATCGGCCAGCAAACGGTTGCGGTTCATGGTGATGCCGTCAGTTTCGCGGAAGAACAGGTTTTCCTTGGCCTCCATCGCCGATTTGGCAACGGTCGCGACCGAGATGATCTCGAACGCCTTCGCACTTGGGGCCATCGGGCCTCTGACAAACTTCGGATTTTCCGCCCAACGACGGATCATTTCCTTACATCCGCCCCAGGCCGGGATCAGACCCACACCGGGCTCAACCAGCCCGATATAGGTTTCTCCGTGCGCCTGAACCGCATCGCAATGAAGCAAGACTTCACAACCGCCACCAAGGGCAAGGCCGCTGGGTGCACCAACGACCGGGAAGGGCGAATATTTAAGCGCCTTGTAGGTTTCCTGACCGGTTTCAACGAGGTTTTCGATCTCTGGCCAAGCGGCGATATTGGCGGCAAACAGCGCCAGACCGAGGTTTGCCCCGGCTGAGAAGTTGCTTGCTTCGTTATAGATGACCATCGCCTTGAACTGCTTTTTGACAGTTCGGATGGATGTCTTGATCGCGCCAAGCACATCGGCATCAAGCGCATTCATCTTGGTATGGAATTCAAGGCAGGCAACGCCATCACCGATATCCCAAAGCGATGCGGCACGGTTACCGGCAACCCGTTCGGATTTGCGTTTGATGTCTTCAAGCAGGATGACGCCATCCGGGCGGGTGACCTTGGCATAGCTGCCATCAAAGCCTAGGTAATAAAGATCACCGTCTTCGACCTTGTAGAACGATTTGCCTGCGGCCTTTTTCAGCAAGGCGGGGACTTCAACGCCGTCCTCTTCGAGCATCGAAATCAGGGCATCGACGCCAATGGCATCAATCAGTTCAAACGGCCCGGTTTTCCAAGCATAACCCAGCTTCATCGCATCATCGACATCGACAATGGAATTTGCAGCGACCTCGGCAATAACGGCCGCATAGGCCAGCGTCTTGCCCATGACAGCGCGACCATACTGGCCACCCTTGTCAGATGCTTCCATCATCTTGCGCGGATCTTTGCCTGCGGCCCGGACACTGCCCAAACGCGCCTTTTCGGATTTGGCAAATTCACCGGTTTGCAGATCAACCGATTCTTTGACTTTCTCACCGCCTTCACGGTTCAGGCGATAGAAACCACCCTTGCCCTTGCGCCCGGTATAGCCATCGGCAATCAGTTTGCTGACCAGTTCGCTTTCGCGATAGATCGCATGGAACGGGTCGGATTTATCCAGAAGGCCAGCCATGCTTGACTGCACATGGGGCATCAGATCAAGACCGACCAGATCCATCAAGCCAAAGACGCCGGTTTTGGGAATGCCGAACGGACGGCCAATGACGCTGTCGGCTTCTTCGACGGTCAGTTTGCGGTCCATGGCCTCAATCATGGCGGCTTGAATCCAGTAGACACCCAGACGGTTGGCGATAAAGCCCGGTTCGTCATGACAGGTGACACATGTCTTGCCCAGTTTGCGATCAGCAAAATCGGCAACCGCATCAATCACACCATCGCGGGTAACACCTGATCCAACCAGCTCCAGCAGACGCATATAGCGAGGCGGGTTGAAGAAGTGGGTAATGATGAAGTCCTGTGCGAAGCTTTCGTCCATCCCGTCAATCAGGGTTGCGAGCGGAATGGTCGATGTGTTTGACGACACCACCGATCCCTTGGCACGGACTGCATCAATCTTGCGATACAGATCCTGCTTGATATCAAGGCGTTCAATGACGGCCTCGATCACCCAGTCACATTTGGCGATCTTATCAAGGTCATCCTCGATATTGCCACACGTAATCAACTTGGCGACCCGTTTGGACATGAACGGAGCCGGGTCAGTTTTCAGCATCTTGGCAACCGCGCCCTCGGCAACCGCATTACGGTTTTTGGCACCTTCGGGCACGATATCAAGCAGCAGGACGGGTGTCCCGGAGTTGGCGATATGGGCAGCGATCCCCGCCCCCATAACACCGGCACCAATAACGGCGACCTGTTTAATGGTGGTCATTACATCGCCTCCAGAATGGTCGCGATTCCCTGACCCCCGCCAATGCACTGGGATGCCAGCGCATATTTGCCGCCATCACGTTTGAGGATGCTTGCGGCCTTGCCAACGATACGCGCACCGGTCGCGCCAAGCGGGTGACCAATCGCCAACGCACCGCCATCAATATTGACCCTGGCACCATCAAGACCAAGTTCGGAAATGCTTGCCATGGCCTGGGACGAGAAGGCTTCGTTAAGTTCGGTGACATCAATATCGGCCGCACTCAGACCGGCACGCGAAAGCGCCTTTTTCGATGCGCCAATCGGGCCAATGCCCATTATTTCCGGAAGACAACCATCAACCGCAACCGACTTGATACGTGCAATCGGGGTCAGGCCGTTTTTCGCAGCATAGTCTTCGGAACAGACCAGAACAGCCGACGCACCATCGGTCAGCGGTGAAGAGGTCCCCGCAGTAACAACACCGTCTGCCTTGAAGGCGGGTTTGAGGTCGGCCAAGCCTTCGGCGGTTGTTTCTGCGCGGATGCAGCCATCTTCGGAAACAACACCATCCTTGGTCTGGATCGGAATGATTTCATCGGTGAACTTGCCAGCGGCCTGTGCCGCAGCAGCACGTTTGTGACTTTCAACTGCAAAGGCTTCCTGATCGGCACGGGTCAGGCTGTATTTGGCAGCAACATTTTCGGCCGTATCGCCCATGCCCATATAGGCCTCGGGCATGGCTTTATAAAGCTCCGGGTTGGGCAGGGGGTTAAAGCCCATCATCGGTACCCGGGTCATGCTTTCGACACCGGCACAGATAAAGACATCACCGGCACCGATCGCGATTGCACCAGCCGCCTGATGGATCGACTGCATGGACGATCCGCAGAAACGGTTGACCGTCACGCCACCAACAGAACGTGGCAGACCGGCGATAAAGGTGATCAGGCGGGCAACGTTCAAGCCCTGTTCACCTTCCGGGAAGGCACAACCAAGGATCAGGTCCTCGATCGCGTTGGGATCAATGCCGGTCTTTTCGACCAGACCTTTGACGACCTGTGCCGCAAGGTCGTCAGCGCGGACCTTTGCAAGGGCCCCTTTGCGGGCCGGGGTAAAGGGTGATCGGACATATCCGGCAATTACGGCGTTGGTCATGGCTTTGTCTTCCTTCCTGAGCTGTCCTCTGATCCGGGCAACTTGTTACGATACCGGATCGAGTCCCTTTTCTTTAAGTGCATCAACCGATTGCTGTTCGATATCACGCAGTTCATCCAAAGTGACGTCCAGTGCCTGACGCTGTTCTTCCAGGTCAGTAATCCGTTCCCGAACGCGTTCCAGCAGCATTTTGATTTGCTCTGCCTGGGTTGGGTCTGCGCCGTAAAGATCAAGGTAGTCCGCGATCTCTCTTAAGCTGAAGCCCAGTCGCTTGCCCCGCAAAATGAGGAGCAGTTTGGCGCGATCCTGTCGGGTATAGACCCGGGTGGTGCCGGCACGTTGCGGGTTTAAAAGCCCCTTTTGCTCGTAAAACCGGATGGTGCGCGGCGTGATGCCAAGATCGTCGGCCAGTTCGGGAACGGTATAAAACCGTTCGTCAATTTTTGTCATTGTTCGCCCCTTATGGTATCTATTTTTCAGTATACGTCAATTAGTTTACGTTAACGTCACTTAAGTTTTTTCAGTGTGTGTATGGTGACGCCAACGCATTGTAACTAAACCGTATTTCCTTCTCTCTTTTGTCGTTCTTCTTCGACCAGTTCCTTTTTCGACAGTTTGCCGACCATGGTTTTGGGAAGTTCTTCCCGAATTTCGATTTCGCGCGGCATTTCGATTCTTGAAATCTTGTCATCAAGAAATGCCCGCAGATCTTCGGCGGTCACATCGGTGACACCGTCTTTCAGGCGAACAAACGCCTTTGGCGCCTGACCACGATATTGATCGGGGATCCCGATGCAGGTGACCTCGGCAACCTTGTCATGCAGATAAAGTGCCTCTTCGATGGCACGCGGATAAACGTTGTAGCCGCTGCACAGGATGACATCCTTAAGACGATCAACCAGGAACGTGTAGCCATCCTCATCCTGATAACCGACATCACCGGTCCGCAACCAACCATCGACAAATGTCTCGTTGGTGGCCGTTTCGTTTTGCCAGTAGCAAGGCATGACTTGCGGGCCACGAATACAGACCTCACCCTTTTCGCCAAGTGGCACGACCTGATCAGGCCGATCCAGCGATCGGATTTCGATCTCGGTCCCGGGCAACGGTCGCCCGATCGAGCCTTCCTTGTTCTCACCCTTAAGCGGGTTGCAAGTACAGACCGGGCTGGCCTCTGACAGGCCATATCCTTCAACCACCTTTGAGCCGGTAATTTCCTCAAACCGGTGTTTGACTTCGATCGGCAGCGGCGCACCGCCCGAAATGCAGCAACGGATGTGTGAGAGGTCGTATTTGAGTGTTTCCGGCGAATTGTTGATCGCCGTATAGATCGTCGGAACACCCGGGAAGATGGTGGCCTTTTTCTTGTCCAACGCCTTGATCAGGGAACCCAACTCAAAGCGGGGCTGCAACACCATTTCCGCTCCGAGATTGACTGATGTGTTGAGCGCCACGGTCATCGCAAAAACATGGAAGAATGGCAAAACGCACAGGGTCACTTCGTGGCCCGGCTTGGCGTCTGGCATCCAGCGGGTTAGCTGATCAACGTTTGCACTCAAATTGGCATGGGTCAGCATCGCCCCCTTCGGGCGTCCGGTCGTGCCGCCGGTATATTGCAAAACCGCCAGATCATGGACATTGATATCCACCACGCGATCAATCGGTTTGCATCCGATGACCCGTGAATAGGGGATGTGACGCAAATCTGTTGGCACATCGGCCAGTTCGCTACGCTTGAACAGTGAAAACAGAACACTTTTAACCGGCGGCAAGATGCCGCTCATTTCGCAGACGACGATCCGCTTGAGGCAGGTTTCATCAAGGCATGCTGCCACCTTGGGATAGATCTGTTTGAGGTTCAGCGTCACCATCAGGCGACAGCCTGAATCTTCAATCTGATAGGCGATCTCGCGCTTGGCATAGAGTGGATTGAAATTCACGACTACACCGCCACATTTCAGGATCGCGTAATAGCAAACCACGTAATAGGGCGTATTGGGCAGGCACAACCCGACCTTGTCACCCTTGCGCACGCCAAGCTGTTTAAAGCCTTCGGCAGCACGGTCGATTTGCTCGGAAATGGTCTTGTAATCATAGACTCGACCGAGGAAATCAAGACACGGGCGCAACGGGAACCGTGCCGCCGCTTTATCGAAAATCTCATGGACCGGGCAGGTTCTTACCGGCGAGCTGATATCAACGCCATCGCGCAGGATCGGGGATTCTTGGACGTTTACTTTGTTCACTTGCGTTAACTCCATTACGTTAACGTCACTTTGCGGGCAAAAAAAGGGAGCCCGATGCGGTGCGCCAAAGCACCCCGCACCGGACAGTATAGTAAATCAGAACTTGAAATTCGCCTGCAACGCGATGATGTCGACTTTGGCTTCGTAGTCGGCAGCATAATTACCAACGAGCGAAGACGCGTGATCTACGCGTGCTTCATCAGCAAAGATATGAGTATAACCCAGTGTCACATCAGCCCAATCAGCAGCCTTGTATGTTGCGCCAAATGAGACCCAGTATCGATCTGAATCCGGCAAGCGCACATTGCGGTTACGGGTTTGGATCGGGGTCTCATCATAGGCCACGCCACCGGTAAACGACCATTTTTCGTCATACTGGTAACGTGCACCGAGGGCACCAAACCACGACGTTCCCCACTGATAATTTTCAGTTGTACTCCCAGTGGCAGTCGAGGCGGAGTTAATCAAGCCGCTGTAGTTAAAGACTAGATCGCCAACTGAGTTCCAGTTGGTCCATTGCACGTCACCCATGACAGTCCACTTATCAGACAGGTCGTGAGAAATACCGAAAGCAATAGACTCCGGCGTGGTGATCTTGGCATTTGCATCTCGGTCCGTGTAGGGCGTGGCCAAGTTTTTTGCGGCATTGTCGAAGGTGATATCGCCTTTGAGTTTATGTTCAACCTCGGAGATATAAGAAAGACCAACACGGGTGGTTTTCGTGACTTCCCAGTTCATCCCGGCTGTCCAGCCGTAGCCGATGTCGTCGCCTTCAATCGTAGAGTTACCCTCTGCAACGGCGCCACCAAGCGACGGAACGGCTTTACTAAGGGCGGCCTCGAATCTTTGAACCTGCGGTCCCGCACCAATGCTCAGCCCATTGTCGAAACGATAGGCAACAACTGGTTTGATATTTACTGTCTTGATTTTTGATGTCGTACCAAAAAAGCGTCCGGCGAAATCTGAATCGTTGTCGGTCACGAGACCCCAAGGTGCCGTAATCGAAACACCGAGATTGATCTGATCGTTTAGCTTCCAGACAGCATGTGCGTTTGGTACCGCAGCATCCTGTGCCATATCCTTGTAGCCACCGCCGGTTTGTGCGATCACCGTTCGTGCGCCATTGGTTGCAACGGTGTTGGTCGCTTTCGCCACCGGGCGAATGACCGTAATACCTGCGCTATAGCTGGTTTCTTTGTACTGCCCAACTGTGCCTGGGTTGTAGGACATCGTCGATGCGTCGGTTGACAGTGTGGTCATACCGGCAAAGCTTGAACCCTGAAGGGTGCCGCTGGTTTCACGGACTTGAAAACCGGACGCTTGCGCGGTGCCAACACTAGCGAGTGCGCATAGAAGTGCAGTACCCGAAGCTGCACCCCAAAGGCAGCTCTTCTTGAAGTAGGACATCTATTTCTCCCTAATCTTTAAACGTTTCAAATCTTTGATTTAAAACGCCCGCTTTTATTGCTGAGGGTTTATCGCATCGACCCTGATAAAATCGATGTCGTAACCCTTCCTTTTAAAACTCGTTTTGAGCAGTTTTCCGTCGGTGCCGTACCAGAGGTGCCGTTCGACATCGCCAGACATTTCGTAATGGACTGCCGGTTTTTCCCGGCTTTCGACCATGACGTTTTCTTCGCCAACCCTTTGAGTGTGCACAGTGTAGGGTTCAGCATTGATGACGCTAAAGAGATCGGTTTTACCCGTGACATCCTCGTGCCACAGGGTCAGCGGCCAGGCCGCATCACAGGCATCACGTTTCCCGACACCTTCGCCCGCCAGCGCATAACAATCTTCGTCATAACTGGCCTGCCAGGTGTAGTGTGTGCCGTCATCATTGGTGGTGGTTTCGACCGAGACCAGCTTTCCGTCCTGCCATTGTTCGGTGCGCTGATGGTCGTAATGGAACTTCAAAAACAAAACCCGCACATCGGTCAGCGTTTTGATCGTCACGGTTTGACCGGTCGCTGTTGGTTTAATTTCGACGGTTTCATAACCGATCGGCTCCCCGTCCTTGAGGACACGGAAATTGAGCGTTTCCGATCCGGATGCCAGCGACGCGGTGGCATATTGAATCGTAAAGCCGGCAATCAGGGCCGATATGCTGCCTTTTGCAATGCGATTACGCATGTTTCCCTCGTCAAACAGACCATACCGACAAAGCTAGTCGAGCATCGATGACAGCTTTGCTGCCACACCCATGGAGCCCTTGATCTTCAGTTTGCCCATGGTAAAGGCAAGCATCGGGTCAAGCTTTCCGGCGATCAGCTTTTCGAGGTTGGCTTTTTTGATCTTGAGAATGCAATCGGCATCGGACAGATCATCATCACTGATTTCCGGCTCGTCGCCTGTGGCATCAATCACGATATGTCCGTCATCGCCACAGTCGAAGGCGACGACAGCATTCAGACCGCGCAGTTGCGGCAGTTTTTCTTTTACGGTTTCGAGGATGTCATCCACGAACGCCTCCCTCAGTCAGCAGGTATTTTGTTTTGATTATGACAGGACTGTAACCCAAAGTGACGTTAACGTAAAACAAATAACGGTTGCGAGAGTATAGCCACCTATAAGACATTGAATTGAAATAATTTAAGATGCGCTACGTATCAGATAACGTACAAAAAAGCCCGGCAGTGCCGGGCTTTTTGCGGGGCATGGCCCCAGATTGAAATATGCTTGGCGCGCGTTCGGTTCTCAGGACACGATCTGCCATGAACCATCAGCCTGGCGGCATGCCGTACCGTATGTTTTCCGCAGTTCTCCACCAATACGGGCTGTTGCGCTATATTCGCGGCAATAGCGTCCGTCGGCGTTCTGCCAACTGTTGGTCGGCACAACATTATAGCTGTGTTGCGAATCGGGGTTTTGCCACCGGACGGCCTGCCCATCAGGGGCACGTTGCAAGGCATAGCCGGTACAAGCCAGATCACCCTGATCAAGGCTCTGACCAATCGAGTAGCCACTGAGCATACCAAGAATGGCACCACCAATCATGGCTGCATCCCGGCCGCTTCCTTTGCCGATGGTTGAACCAAGAACCGCGCCTGTGCCGCCACCAATGATGGCACCAACCACATCACGGTTACAGCGCAGGAAACCACCGTCGGAGACAAAAAGCTCGTTACCGTGGCGGCTATAATTGCGTTTGTGGCCTTTGTGCTGCTTGGCACGATAGCCATGGGCAGGTGCCCATGACGGCGGGTCGGCCTTAACGGGCGCAGGTGCCGCGAAAGGCAGGGTTAGGCCGAACGCAGCGACCAGAAGAATGATCCGTTTCATCATTTCCGGGCCTTCTCATTCTCGTGCATGATATAGCCCGCACCGGTGCCCACAGCGCCGCCAATCACCGCGCCACAGGTAACACAGCCACCGGTGATCACGGTGCCAACAGCACCCACACCGGCACCAATTGCGCCGCCACTCAGCATTTTCTGGTCTCGGTCATTCAATCCGCTACAAGCCGAAAGCCCCAATGCGCTTGCAACGGCCAAAATCATGGCTGTCTGTCGCATCTCTCGTGTCCTTTCCAAGGTTTTTGGGCACAGGTCATTCGTGGACCTGTGTCTGATCGCAAAGCTTACCGGGGAAATAGGCACGAGGTTTGGCTGTATTGGGGGCTATTTGGGGCAGATATGACGATAAAAAGGCACCAAATTCGCAAATTATTGGTTTCTAGTGCGTTTTTAACTGCCGTAATCCGGTCCAAAAACCAAATTAGTCCTCAAAAGTACCGCGGAGCAGTCGTTCCTTGCCAATCATGGCCGGTTTTCCGCGTGCAATGACGCTATCGGGGGTTAAAGCTTCATCGAAAGCCAGGATATCGGCATCATAACCGACTTTTAGCTGCCCTTTGCGTGCCGCAAGGCCCAGCATGCGTGCCGGATTGATCGTAATCGGGGCCAAGGCGGTCGGGATATCAAGCTTTTCGACTTCGATCAGATCGGCAAATTCGCGCGGTACGGTTTCAAAGCCAGCCACCGAAAGCCCGACCATATTGCCATCAATATCAAAATCCGGCAGTGACCCGTTGCCATCCGATGTCATTGAAATGCGATCCAGCGGAACGCCATCGGCCAGGCATTCGGCAATGCTGGTCGATGTTTTGGTCGCCCCCTTGGGATCGGGTTCAGCATCAATCCCGGTGGTGAAATCGATATTGCCGCCACGCTTTGCCCAGAGTTTGGCCGCATCAAGCAAGGCGCGCTTGCGGTTGACGTGGGTCGGGATGAACTGGCCGATGGGTATTTCGGTCTGCTCGATCACAGCAATCAGGGGATCAAAGTGCCCGTCACCATCGCCCAGATGAACCACAACCGATCCGGCCTTGCCCGATGTCATGCCGCCAATGCGCGATTGGGATGCGATGCGGGCGAGCTCCTCAACCGTGCTTTGGCTGCTGCGGTGATCTGAAATCGCTGTTTTCAACCCGATACAGGCATCCAGAAACGTCACGTCATCCCCGATATTGCCGGTCAGGGTTGGTGACGGCACGCGATAACCACCTGTGAAGAACCAGGCGGAAATACCTTCGGTTCGAAGCGCCTTGGTCTTGGCGTAAAGCGATGCGATGTGGCGGGTTGCGGCGTCTGTGCCCAACAATCCACAAACGGATGTAATGCCAGCCTCGATCAGTTTGCCAACCGCAACTTCTGGCGTACGCGTCGCAAATCCGCCTTCGCCACCGCCCCCGATCAGATGGACATGTCCGTCGATAAAGCCTGGTACGGTCATCTTGCCGCCAAGGTCGATGGTCTTGATTTCGGCCGGAACAGAAACCACCAGATCCGGCGCAATGGCGACAATTTTCTCGTCACAGATCAGGATATCATTGATGCCAAGCGGCGTCGGGGCGAAGACATTGGCATTCTTGAGCAACAGAAACATGTTTTAAAACCGTATTTTACGAAATGCTGTGTTCAGGTGGCGGGTTGGCGCGGATGCGCATCATAGCGACAGTTCATTTCCGTTGAAACGGTTCTGGCAAGCAGATAGCTTTCGATAAAACCAAGCGGGAATAAACCTGCGTCACCCAAAGGAAACGTTATGAGCTTCGCCGCCTGGTTGTCGGTTGCAACCATCTGTGTACTTGGCGCAATGACACCGGGTCCAAGTCTGGCCGTTGTATTGCGCTATTCTGTTGGTCATTCCCGCCAGGCCGGATTTGCCTGCGCCTTGGCGCATGCACTGGGTATCGGCTTTTATGCTGTGATCACCATGACCGGACTTGGCATTCTGTTTCAGACTGTACCGGTCTTTCACAATGCCGTCAGTATCCTTGGTGCGCTTTATCTGATCTGGCTTGCGATCAAGGCGTGGCGCGGTGCCAAGGCGGGTGCGAAGTTTGATGTGGATAGTGCGGGCAAGGTATCAGGTTCGATCCTGCAGGCCGCCCGAGACGGGTTCATGATTGCGTTTCTCAATCCCAAGATCGCGTTGTTTTTCCTGGCCCTTTTCAGCCAGTTTGTTTCGCCCGAGTTTGAATGGGGCGGCAAGTTCCTTCTGGCGTTTACCGCCGCCGTAATCGACGGGGCGTGGTATTGCCTTGTCGCCGTCGGATTGTCGCACGGGGCGGTGTTGCCCTGGTTGCGCGATCACGCTGCCTGGATTGAGCGGATCATTGCCGTTCTGTTTGTGCTGGTTGCGCTCCGGGTATTGTGGGGTGTTGTTGCGGTCTGAAAGCCCGATTTTTGAATTTATGCCGAACTGAATTTCTGTCCGCGCCACCATCGCGACACAACATGGATCATCCAGATGACTGACAAGACGGCCCCACACACCAATCCTTCCGAGAAGACAACGCCGGGAAAGAATGCCGCATCGAATGCCGGGCGTGGCTTCCATCATTTGGGGGCGCATATCGGATTTTTGCTGGCGATCTTGCTTTTGGCGGCGAACATGCGGGGCAGTATTGTCGGTCTGGGGCCTTTGGCGGAAATCATCGGTACTGATCTGTCGCTTTCAGGGACCCAGCTTGGTTTGCTGACAACGCTGCCGGTTTTGAGCTTTGGCGTGCTTTCAATGTTTGCGCCGCGTCTGGGGCAGAAATTCGGTCTCGAAGCGACTCTTCTGACCATGTTGCTGTTCATCGCCATCGGGCAGGGGCTTCGCGCCAGCGGGGCCTATGACATCATGGTGGTCGGAACCATTATTTTGGGCGCGGCAATTGCGGTTCTGAACGTATTGACCCCATCACTGGTACGACGCAGTTTTCCGACCCATGTGGCACTGGTGACTGCCCTTTACACCTTCACCATGTCCAGTGGTGCGACGATCGCGGCATTTGTTTCGATCCCGCTCCGAAACGCGGCGGATGGTGATTGGCGCTGGTCGCTCGGCGTTTGGGCGGTATTTGCCGCGATTGCCTTTGTTTGCTGGCTACCGATGTTGCGCTATCGCCATGTCGGCGCGGCACCGGCACCGGTTACGCGTATTTCGCTCTGGAAAAATGTCGAAGCCTGGTGGCTGGCACTGTTCTTTGGTTGTCAGTCGCTGATGTTCTATACCGGCACCGCCTGGGTTGCCAAAGTCTTCATTGATCACGGCATTTCCGAGGCCGAAGCCGCCACGCTTCTGACCCTGTTTAACGTATTCGGCATTCCGGCTGCCTTTGGTGCGCCGCTGATTTATTCGAGGATTGCCAACAAGAAACTGGCGATGCTGGTGCTTCATATTCCGTTGATCATCGCCATTCCGGGCTTTGTCTTTGCCACCACCGAATTGCCCTATGTGTGGGCGGTATGCATGGGGCTTGGGCAAGGCAGCATGATCAGTATTGCTCTGACCCTTGTCGGCATGCGTGGGGCAGATCCGCAAACGTCTGCTCGACTGTCGGGCATGGCGCAATCGGTGGGCTATCTGTTTGCGGCCATCGGCCCGGTTTTGTTTGGGGCCTTGCATGACCTTCTGGGCGACTGGCAGGTCGCACTTTACTTCCTGTTTGTTGTTGTGGCGGTGCAACTTTGTGCAGCGATGCGTGCTGGATCGTCCGAAAAGATTGGCGCTGACTAGATCACCAGCCGCTTAGCTCAATTTGACCAGTTCTCAGGCGGCGGTGCCCGACGGGATGGGGCGGTCATCCTGTTCGGTGCGACAGGTTGCAATCAGCCAGTCGCGAAACGCGCGGACTGCAAAGTTGTTTTCCTTTTCCTTGGGATAAACCACGTAATAGGCGTGCTGGTTGGGGATCGATACATCAAAGGGTGCGACCAGACGCCCGTTTTCAAGCTCTTCACGTACCAGAAATTCCGGCAAAAGTGCCAGCCCAAGACCTGCGACAGCGGCCTGAATGACCATGTGGAAATGCTCAAACCGGGGGCCAGCCAGTTCATCGACCACGGCAACGCCGGTGGCCGCAAGCCAGTCCTGCCATGCACGCGGGCGGGTGGAATGCTGCAACAAAGTACAGTTGCGCACGCGTTCGCGGGCAATCGGCAGATCGTCATTTTCCTTAAGCAGCTTGGGCGCACAGACCGCAATCAGGGTTTCCCCCATCAAACGGTGGGTCACGCAGCCCGGCAGGTTGTCTTCGCCAAAGTGAATGGCGATATCGATACCCTCGCGGTCAAAATTGAATTCCCGCGTCTGGGTAATGAGATTGAGCTGAATGTCCGGCCAGGTTGCCTTGAAATCACCAAGACGCGGCACAAGCCAGCGTGCGCCAAAGGTCGGTAGCGTCCCAACATTGAGCATCCCGCCCGCATCGGAATAGGCCATGACCTGCAAGGTGGCGGCCTCGGCCCGATCCAGAAGGTCACGGACCTGCGCGGCATAGGCTTCGCCGGCCGCGGTCAGTTTCAGGCGTTTCTTCACACGGCGAAAAAGATCACGCCCGAGATATTCCTCAAGCGCACGGATCTGACGGCTGATTGCGCTTTGCGTCACATTCAGTTCCTCTGCCGCGCGGGTGAAAGACAGATGACGGGCCGAACTTTCAAAGAATTGCAGGGCGGTAAGGGATGGCAGGACGCGACGCATGGCAAAACCAGTTCATAACAAAACGGAATGATATGGTGCGAATATATCGTTTGTTTGCTGTGCAGCCAAGGCGTACGGTTTTAAACGGTTCAAAGCCCCCTCGCGCCACCCCAAGAAGCGTTTGGGCTGACAGCCATCTGCGCTGGAATGCTGTTACTTTGGAATGTTTTGGAAGGATGGCTCCCCCTTCATTCGGGTAACGGTTTCCAGCGCACCATCGCAAAATACCGGTTCATCAGCGGCCGGAAAGCAACAATTTGCATCGGGTAGAAGGCAAGAATGGGTTCTGTTGACGAAAATTATGATGTGATCATCGTCGGTGGTGCGGTTATCGGCAGTTCCATCGCATGGCATTTGACCGGTCGTGATGATTTCAAGGGTCGGGTTCTGGTGATTGAAAAAGACTCGACCTATGAGTTCTGTTCGACCGCACTTTCGGCGGCTTCAATCCGCCAACAGTTTTCAACCCCGATCAATATTGAAATGTCGGCCTATGGCATTCAGTTCCTGCGCAATCTCAACCGCGATCTTGATTCCGACGTCGACATTGCCCTGCATGAAAAGGGCTACCTCATTCTGGCCACCGATCAGGGGCGCGATATCCTGCGTCAGAACCATGCGACGCAAACCGAGTTTGGCGGTGACATTATCTGGATGGAACCTGATGACCTTGCCGCGAAATACCCGTGGATGAACACATCCGATCTGGCGGCCGGTTGCTGGGGACGCACGGGCGAAGGCTGGTTTGATGCCTATTGCCTGATGCAGTCATTCCGCAAACAGGCCCGCCGTCGCGCTGCCGAATACATTGACGGCGAAGTCGTCGAGGTCCAGCGCGATGGTGATCAGGTTACGGGTGTGGTTCTTAAGGACGGTCGTCGTTTTGGCTGTGGCCAGCTTGTCAATGCGGCGGGCACCGGCGGATCAAAGGTTGCCCGGATGGTCGGCCTTGAAATTCCGGTCGAGCCACGCAAACGCTGCATCTTTGTATTCAATTGCCGGGACGCGGAAGACATCAGCGCATCCTGCCCGATGCTGATTGACCCAAGCGGCCTTTATGTGCGTCCGGAAGGCGAGTTCTTTATTACCGGCATTGCCCCACCCAAGGATCGCGATCCAGAATGCTGGGATTTCGACGTCGATCACAGCCTGTTTGACGACATCATCTGGCCGGGTCTGTATGAGCGGTGCGAACGGTTTGAGGCGATCAAGGTCGTCAATGCCTGGGCGGGTCACTATTCCTATAACCTGCTCGATCAGAATGCGATTCTGGGCCGTCACACGGACGTTAAAAACTTCATCTTTGCCAACGGGTTCTCGGGCCATGGCCTGCAACAAAGCCCGGCGGTTGGTCGTGGTATTGCCGAACTGATCGCAACAAACGGCTATGAAACTCTTGATCTGTCGGTGTTTGGTTATGAACGCATCCGTGACAATGCCCCAGTGCTTGAACTGAACGTCATTTAAATCATCAACAAAAAGGTCGGAGCAGCCCCACATGCCCCGTGACGAAAACACCAAACCAGCCCAAGACAGCACGCAGATGCGCGAGCGCGCAATCGCGTCGGTATCGGCCGGGGTGCGCAATGTGCATCCGGTCTATCTTGATCGTGCGCTCAATGCCGAGGCATGGGATGTCGAAGGCAAACGCTATATCGATTTCATTGGCGGGATCGGTGTTTTGACTGTCGGTCATCGCAACCCGGTGGTGATGGAACGCGTTGCCGCCCAGTGCGAACGCTTTACCCACAGCTGCTATAATGCGTTGCCGCACGAGCCCTATGTCGCGGTCACGGAGTGGCTGGCAGCAAACTGCCCGATTGAAGGTCCGGCAAAATCAATGCTGACCAATTCCGGCGCAGAGGCGATGGAAAATGCGCTGAAGCTTGCGCGCGCCTTTACCGGTCGCACCGGCGTAATCGCCTTTGAGGGCGGCTTCCATGGCAGGACGCTTGCGACCCTTTCGCTCACGGGTAAAACCAAACCCTATAAGACCGGGCTGGGTCCATTGCCGGGGCCGGTATGGCATCTGCCATATCCCTGCCCCGAAACCGGTGTATCGGTTGATGATGCGATGGCCGCCATCGCCAAGCTGTTTGCTGTTTCCGCCGATCCGGCGTCGGTCGGGGCGGTGGTGATTGAACCCGTTCAGGGCGAAGGCGGTTTTCGTGCTGCGGATGGCGCGTTTCTTGTCGCCCTGCGTCGCCTGTGTGATGAAAACGGTATGGTATTGATTGCCGATGAAATCCAGTCGGGCTTTGCCCGGACGGGCAAGATGTTTGCCATTGAGCATGCCGGTGTTGCGCCCGATATCCTTGTCATGGGCAAGGGCATTGGCGGGGGCTTCCCGTTGGCAGCCATCACCGGTGCCGAGGATGTCATGAGTGCGCTGGCTCCGGGCGGGCTTGGGGGCACCTATTCCGGCAATCCTGTCGCGTGCGCGGCAGCAACCGGCGTGTTTGAGGTTCTGGAAACCGACAAGCTTACTGCACGGGCCAAGCAGCTTGGTGAAAAATACGCCACCCATATCGCATGGTTGCGCGATCTGCCCGGCGGGCATGTGATCGGCAACATGCGCGGCATCGGGGCGATGCGCGCCTTTGAATTGATTGCAGATGACGGCAAACCGTCACCCAAACGTTTGCAATGCTTGTTGCAACTGGCCCGTGATAACGGGCTATTGTTAATGCCAAGTGGTGAGCACGCAAATGTGGTGCGCCTGCTGGCACCTTTGACCATTCCGTTTGATCAGGTTGATGAGGCCTTTGCCATCATCGCCAAACTGCTGCCCAAGGTGGCGGATATCAGGGATTGAACAGAGATCGAATTTGCCGGTGATCCGCGCCGGAAAGTTTAAAACGAAGGGAGTTTTACTGTGAGCTACAAATCCATTCTGACCGAACTTGGTTTGTCCGAAGCAGAGATTGCCAATGGCACCCTCAGTGTCCAGACCCCGGTTGACGGTTCGGAATTCGCCAGTGTCACCGAAACCACCCCGGCCGAGATGACCGATGTTATCGGCAACGCCAAAAAGGCGTTTGGCGCATGGCGTCAGGTTCCCGGTCCGCGTCGTGGCGAGCTGGTGCGTCTTCTGGGTGAAGAACTGCGCGCGGCCAAGGAACCGCTGGGCCGTCTGGTGTCGCTTGAATGCGGCAAGATCTATCAGGAAGGTCTTGGCGAAGTGCAGGAAATGATCGACATCTGCGACTTCGCAGTCGGTCTGTCGCGCCAGCTTTACGGTCTGACCATCGCGTCCGAACGTCCGGGCCACAAGATGATGGAAAACTGGCATCCGCTGGGTGTTGTTGGCCTGATCACCGCGTTCAACTTCCCTGTCGCGCCGTGGGCGTGGAACACAGCGCTTGCACTGGCTTGCGGCAATGCCGTGATCTGGAAGCCGTCGGAAAAGACCCCGGTCACAGCCCTTGCCTGCCAGAAGATCCTCGAAAAGGCGATTGCCAAATTTGGTGATGCACCGGCCAACCTGCATCAGGTTGTGGTTGGTGATCGCGAAATCGGTGAAATCATGACCGACAGCCGCGATGTTGCGCTGATTTCAGCCACCGGTTCAACCCGCATGGGCCGCGAAGTTGCCCCGCGTGTTGCGCAGCGCTTTGGCCGCACCATTCTTGAACTTGGCGGCAACAATGCCATGATCGTGACCCCGTCTGCCGATCTGGATATGACCGTTCGTGCGGTTGTGTTCTCCGCTGTTGGCACCTGTGGTCAGCGTTGCACGTCGCTTCGTCGCCTGATCGTTCACAAGGATGTCAAGGATCAGCTGCTGCCGAAAATCATTGCGGCTTACAAGTCGGTGAAAATTGGCGATCCGCTGGCCGATGGTGTTCTGGTTGGTCCGCTGATCGATGAAGAAGCCTTTACCAACATGCAGGCCGCCCTTGCCAATGCCAAGAAAGACGGTGGCACCGTGCATGGTGGCGAACGTACCCTGGAATCGGAATATCCGAACGCGTTTTATGTCACCCCGTCAGTGGTTGAAATGCCGGGCCAGACCGAGACCGTGCGCCACGAAACCTTCGCACCGATCCTGTATGTCATGACGTACGAGAACCTTGAAGAAGCCATCGCGCTTCAGAATGACGTGCCGCAGGGTCTGTCATCGTGCATCTTCTCGACCGATCTGCGCGAAACCGAACTGTTTCTGTCCTCGGTCGGTTCCGATTGCGGTATCGCCAACGTCAATATCGGCCCTTCCGGTGCGGAAATCGGTGGTGCGTTCGGTGGTGAAAAAGAAACCGGTGGCGGTCGTGAATCCGGTTCGGACGCATGGAAAGGCTATATGCGCCGCGCAACCAATACTATCAACTATTCCCGCGAGTTGCCGCTCGCGCAGGGCATCAAATTCGATATCTGATCACGCGTTTGATCATGTTCGATCCAAACCCCGCCGGTTTGCCGGCGGGGTTTTTCATTGTTTATGTTGCGCAAACAAAAAAAGCGGCCCCCGAAGGAGCCGCTTTTGTAATTCAGTCTCAAAGCGTCGGCTGATTAGCCAGCTTTGGAGAAGCGCTCTGCGACATATTCCCAGTTAACCAGGCTGTCGAGGAAGGCTTTGACATAGTCCGGACGCGCGTTGCGGTAATCGATGTAGTAGGAGTGTTCCCAAACATCACAACCGAGCAGCGGGGTCTGACCGTGAACAAGCGGGTTTTCCGCGTTCGGGGTCTTGGTGACAACCAGTTTACCGGACTTGTCCATCGCAAGCCAGCACCAGCCAGAACCGAACTGGGTTACGCCAGCCTGAATGAAGGCTTCTTTGAAGGCATCGACAGAGCCGAAATCTTCAACGATTTTCTTTTCGAGTTCACCCGGGATGGCGCCGCCGCCATTGCCCTTCATCATCTGCCAGAACTCAATGTGGTTCCAGTGCTGAGCAGCGTTGTTGAACAGGCCTGCTTTGGAAGCGTCGCCGTAAGATGCAACAACAACTTCTTCAAGCGACTTGCCTTCAAGGCCCGAACCTTCGAGCAGCTTGTTGCCGTTCACAACATAGGCGTTGTGATGTTTGTCATGGTGAAACTCAAGGGTTTCAGCGGACATGACCGGCGCAAGCGCGTCATATGCATACGGAAGTGCTGGGAGTTCAAATGCCATGATACAGTTCCTCGACTTTCATTATTAATCTGTGCGGTAACGCAACATATCCCTTTTTGCGCCGTCGATAAAAGTGAAAATCCCGTGCAACATCTTGGAAACCTTTGTTGCTGGGCCGACTGGCGCATCCGGGTCGTTACCCGTGCTACTTTATCTAGCACGCACGAGCGTTTATGCAACGCATCGCCACATTACCTTTGAATGGTTCGATATATGATGAACATTCAGGCCATCAAAACGTTCCCGGATTTTCCGGAAAAATTTGAACGGTTTGGGTCGTGGGGCAGGCGGGATGCCTACTCTTTGTAGAGTCCTACCATCTTCTGGCTTTCATCGCCATTTGTCAGTGTGACGTCATAGTCCCCGCGTTCAAGCGACGAGATGTCAATCTTGCACGGGAACCGCACGCAATCACGCCTGATGGCGATGGTGCCATCCGGGTGGCGCAGGGTCACTTCACCGCGCACCATTTCGGAATGGATGGTAACGCTGTCGGTGGTCGGTTTGGGTGCGACCTTGATTGCAGCCAGCCCGGCTGTCGTGATCGTCATAAGCCCAATCAGGGCAATGGCAACCGGCTTACTACGCAGAGATCTAAGCATGGCTTCCTCGCGCGGTTGTTCTTGGTTGATGCCTGATAACGTGCGCTACGAAGCCGAAAAATTAACGGCGCAAATGGGGCATTTCCGTGCCGGTCATTGTTATTTGGGCGCAACAGCCATGCGTTTTGCGCCCCATAACAGCTCTGGTCATTGGAGATCTGCACCGCGAAAGCCCAAGGTTACTGCGACAGATAAGCCCGCGCTGATTTGATTTTTTTAGCGATATATGCGGTGGCCTGTTTTGGATTGGGCTGCCCACAAATCGCCGAGACAACGGCAATGCCATCAGCACCGCTTTCAAGTGCCGGCAGGGCGTGTTCACCCTTAAGCCCGCCAATCGCAACCGATGGTAATCCGACCATCCGCACCAGTTTTTCAAGCCCGTCAAAGCCGATTGCCGGTTTATGGTCGGGCTTGGTTGCGGTGGCAAATATCGGGCCGATGCCGACATAATCGACAATCGTGCGGTCCACCTTTTGCGCGACGTCTTCGCTTTCAATCGACAGGCCGATGATCTTGTCCGGGCCAAGGCGGTCGCGGGCAATCTGCGAAGGCAGATCATCCTGACCGACATGCAGGCCATGTGCGCCAATGGCAATGGCGGCATCAATATCGTCATTCACGATCAGTGGTACGTTGGTGCCTTCCATCGCCTTCATCAATTCCCGACCAACGCGAATGAGGCCCTCGGTCCCGGCCTTTTTATCGCGCAGCTGAATGAGGGTGGCACCGCCTGCAATCGCGGCCATCGTGGTTTCCACCATCGAATGGTCGCGACACAGATCGGGATCAAGCACGAGATAAAGCGACAGATCAAACGACTTCATAGAACATTGACCCGAAGATTTTTGGCATAGGTCGCGGCATCAAGGCGATAAAGGCCATCGATAAAGGCTGTCATGAAGGAAGCCGGGCCGTTTGCGGTTTTGGCAGCGATTTCACCCGCCACGGCAAAATTGCCAAGGGCGGCAACGGTGGCTTCAAACGCCTGATCCGGTGCAACCGCAAGATAGGCGCCAACAAGCGCGGTTAGCGAACAGCCTGTGGCGGTGATTTTCGGCATCAGGTCCGATCCACCGGCAATGCGCACCGAACTTGTGCCATCGGTGACAAAATCAACCTCGCCCGTAACGGCAACAATGGCACCTTGTGCGATGGCAAGGCCGCGTGCGGCTTCTTCAGCCTGTTCGACCGGATCGCCGCTATCGACACCCTGACCGGCACTTTGGCCGCCGCCAAGCGCAATGATTTCCGATGCGTTGCCGCGAATGACGGTGGGTTTGAGTTTCAAAAGCTCCGCCACGGCCTCGCGGCGATACCCGGTGGCAAAATGCGCCACCGGATCAAGCACCCAGGGCTTGCCCGCTGCATTGGCCGACTTGGCCGCGGCAATCATGCCTTCGACCCAGTTGGGTGAAAGAGTGCCGATATTGACCGTCAGCGCACCGGCAATCGCGGCAAATTCACCGGATTCTTCTGGTGTGTGAACCATTGCGGGCGATGCACCCGCTGCCAGTAAAACATTGGCGGCATAGTTCATTGCAACATAGTTGGTGATGCACTGGACCAACGGATTGGTCGCACGCATGCGTTCAAAAAGATCGGTTGCGGTCTGGGAAATTTTGGTCGTCATGTCGAGGCTCCAATGCAGAAACTTTGCGTATGGAGACCCAGTTCGAAGTCGGAAAGATGGAGAACGTCGTGATCCGCGTTCGCACCGTCCCTACGCCAGTATGAACTGGATCAGGTTCAAAGGGTCACTGCGCGGCAGTTTCTCAGCCCCCTTGTCGGGGCTCCCCTTGGTGAGTGCTCAACATGGGTTTTAAACCGTCTTCTGTCAATTCATCCGATCGGCATGATTGGGCAAAAGAAAAACGGCGGAATGGTATGTGCCATCCCGCCGTTTCGAAGCCTTTTTGCGATATGTTACTTGCGACGTTCCATCGCGGCCTTGAGTGCGGCAGCCATCGCACCGCCATCGCCGCCAGCGTTACCACCGGCATTGCCACGGCTTTGGCCGCCCTGATGGCGCGGGCCTGATGAATGCTGCGGACGGTTGCCGCGCGATGCATCGCCACGATTGTCTGCACGTTTTTCACGCGTGCCTTCGTAATCCGGTGCGGATTTCATCGAAAGCCCGATACGTTTACGCGGCGCGTCGACTTCCATGACGGTGACCGACACGATCTGACCGGCCTTGACCACCTGACGGGGGTCTTCGACGAACTTGTCGGCCAGCTGCGAGATATGGACAAGGCCATCCTGATGCACGCCGATATCAACGAATGCCCCAAAATTGGTGACGTTGGTGACCGTGCCTTCAAGCTTCATGCCGGTACGCAGATCCTTGATCTCATTCACACCTTCGGTGAATTTGGCGGTCTTGAATTCCGGGCGCGGGTCACGGCCGGGCTTATCAAGCTCGGCAATGATGTCGCGGATGGTCGGAACGCCGAATGTGTCGTCGGCGAAATCTTCGGGGCGGAGTGTCTTGATAAAGGCCGAGTCACCGATCAGTTCTGCCAACGGCTTGGCGGCCTTGGCGCTGATCTTTTCGACCAGCGGATAGGCTTCCGGGTGAACAGCCGATGCATCAAGCGGATTGTTTGCGCCGCGAATACGCAAGAAGCCCGCGCACTGCTCGAACGCCTTTGGTCCGAGACGCTCAACCTTTTTAAGATCTGCACGCGACTGGAACGCCCCATTGGAGTCGCGATACCCGACAATATTGCGCGCCAGCGTCTCGGTCAGGCCGGCCACACGGGTCAAAAGCGGGATGGAGGCGGTATTAAGGTCAACGCCGACACCGTTCACGCAATCCTCAACCACGGCATCAAGCGACCGGGCCAGTTTGGTTTCCGATACATCATGCTGATACTGCCCGACACCGATGGATTTCGGCTCGATCTTCACCAGTTCTGCCAGCGGGTCTTGCAGGCGGCGTGCGATGGAGGCTGCACCGCGAAGCGACACATCAAGGTCGGGGAATTCTTCGGCTGCGAACTGCGATGCGGAATAAACAGACGCACCGGCTTCGTTGACGATGACCTTTGTCGCCTTGAGTGCCGGGAAGCGTTTAAGCATCTGACCGGCAAGTTCGTCGGTTTCACGTGAAAACGTCCCGTTACCAATCGCGATCAGTTCGATCTGATGGCGGGCCGCCAACGCAGCCATGGTGTTGATCGCGCCTTCGACGTCATTGCGCGGCTGGAAGGGATAAACTGTTGCGGTATCGACCAGTTTGCCTGTGGCATCGACAACCGCAACCTTGACACCGGTTCGAACGCCCGGATCAAGACCCATGGTCGCCTTTTGCCCGGCGGGGGCAGCGAGCAACAGGTCTTTCAGGTTATCGGCAAAGACCTTGATCGCACCTTCCTCGGCGGAGTCACGAAGGGTGCCAAACAGATCCAGCTCAATCGACAGCGACAGTTTGACGCGCCAGGTCCAGCGGACAGTGTCCATCAGCCACTTATCCGCCGCCCGGCCCTTGTCGGCAATACCGACATGGGCGGCAATCATCACCTCGGCGCGGCCCGGCTGGCTGCGCGGACGGTCTTCGTCTTCTTTGCCAAGGGTCAGTTTAAGCTGAAGGATATCTTCGTTGCGCCCGCGGAAAAGCGCCAGTGCCCGGTGTGACGGGCAGGTTTTGATTTTTTCGGAATGTTCGAAATAGTCCGAGAACTTGGCACCTTCGGCCTGTTTGCCCTCGATCACTGATGCGGTGATTTCACCTTCATTCCACAAGTGGTCACGCAGTTTGGCAACAAGGTCGGCATCCTCGGCAAAACGTTCCATCAGGATCTGACGCGCGCCATCAAGGGCGGCCTTGGTGTCTTCAACGCCTTTTTCAGCATCAACAAATTTTGCGGCTTCGGTTTCGGGGTCAAGCGTTGGGTCGTTAAACAGGCTGTCGGCCAGCGGCTCCAATCCGGCTTCGCGGGCAATCTGGGCCTTGGTGCGGCGCTTTTTCTTATAGGGCAGGTAAAGATCTTCAAGGCGGGTTTTGGTGTCTGCCTCGTTGATCGCGGCTTCGAGTTCCGGCGTCAGTTTTTCCTGTTCGCGGATGCTTTCAAGCACGGATGCGCGGCGTTCTTCAAGCTCGGTCAGATAGCGCAGGCGTTCTTCCAGCGTACGAAGTTGGGTGTCATCAAGCCCGCCGGTTTTTTCCTTCCGGTAACGGGCGATGAACGGAACGGTGGAGCCTTCATTGAGCATCTCGATGGTGGCAATGACCTGTTCCGGACGAACCGAAAGTTCTTCGGCGATACGCTGGGGAATTGGACGCATGGTTTCTCCTTGTTTTGCTCGTACGCTTGGAATAGCGGCTTTGGACGCGCCGGGAAAGAGTCTGTTTTTCCCAAATTTTTGTCCGCATCCACACCAGGATTCCCTGTTTGATTCCAAAGGTCTGAAATCATGTGGGTTTGTCGACACTTTGCCCCGAAGCCAAGCGGACTTGCCGATTCTGGTTTGGGACGTTATTTCTTTGGCAAATGTGATTTACCGGGCCGTGCCCAAAGCAGGAGAAGACGAATGGCCGGAAAGTTCCGCGAAACCGTCATCCACGAAGTTCCCACGGAAAAGGCAGAGCCGCAGGCAGAAGCCAATCCGGCATCTGACGAGATTGCGGGAGCAGAAGCCGCACCACAATTGTCTCAAGACGCGATCAATGCGCTTGCCGAAGCCAAGGCCGCCAAGGAAGCCGCCGCCAAGGCCCGCGAAATCGGCGGACCCAAGGGGCCTGAGCCGACCCGCTTTGGCGATTGGGAAAACAAGGGCCGCTGCATCGATTTCTGATCTGAACGCGCTTAAAGCAGACACGAAAAAGGCCGGAGCATTGTGCCCCGGCCTTTTTTTGTTTTTGCGATCAGCAAGGCAGCGAGTTACGCGCCGCGGATAGCCTTGATGTTGTTGGCATATTCAGACGGGCCGCCTTTGAAGGTCGCGGAACCAGCCACCAGAACATTGGCCCCGGCTTCGATCACCTGTGGGGCGATTTCCGGGTTTACGCCACCATCGACTTCAAGGTCGATATCACGGCCGGTGGCATCAATCATCTTGCGGATGCGTTTGATCTTCTCAAGCTGGCTTGGAATGAATTTCTGGCCGCCAAAGCCCGGGTTCACGGTCATGACCAGAACCAGATCGACCATGTCCATGACATATTCAATCACACTTTCCGGGGTCGACGGGTTGAGCGAGACACCGGCTTTTTTGCCCAGTGACTTGATCAATTGAAGCGAGCGATGCAGGTGCGGGCCGGCTTCGGCGTGGATGGTGATGATGTCAGAACCGGCATTGGCAAATGCCTCGATGTATGGATCGACCGGTGCGATCATCAGATGCACGTCAAACACCTTGTCGCTATGCGGGCGGAGTGCCTTGACCACGTCCGGGCCAATCGTGATGTTTGGCACATAGTGGCCATCCATCACATCGATATGGATATAGTCAGCGCCGGCTTCGTCAACAGCGCGTACATCAACGCCAAGCTGGGCGAAATCCGCCGAAAGGATCGAAGGTGCAATTTTAATATTTGACGTGGTCATGCGTCACAGGTCCTGAAGCAATGCGGGATATGGGAAATGCGCGGCCTTCATACCCCAGATTGCCCCCTATGTCACCCGAATGGGACTCATGGCTGCCTTGTGTGCGTTAAACCGTGATTTTGTGGTTGAAAATCAGGACTTTTTGACAAGCCGTGCACAGAAAAATCCATCCATGCCGCCAAAATCGGCCATGTGAATGGGGAGAATGCGCAATTCACCCGCATCGTTGATTGCTTCATCCCAGCCACCCAGTTCGTCGGCGGTGATGGCTTTGCGTTCATAGTTCGGATGATCCGCCAGGAACGATTTGACCTGATGTTCGCCTTCTTCGGGTTGCAGCGAACAGGTGCAATAGATCAGCTCTCCCCCGACATTCAAAAGCTTGTCCGCCTGATTAAGCAGCTTGGTCTGAATGGGAAGAAGCGATTGCATCAGCTTGTCATTCTGGCGTAGCAGAATGTCCGGATGGCGGCGGATGGTGCCTGTGGCTGAACAGGGCGCATCAAGCAAAACCGCATCGGCGCGTGGCGTATCAGGTGCAAGATCGGTGGCATCGCCGGTGACGACTGCTGCGCCAAGCGAGACACGTTCAAGGTTTTCAAAAACGCGTTTCAGGCGACCTTCGGATTTATCGACCGCAATTGCACTCGCACCAAGGGATGCAAGCTGCATGGTCTTGCCGCCCGGTGCGGCGCACAGGTCATAGATGGTTTTGTCCTTGTAGGCCGAAAACAGGGTTGCCGGAATGGCAGCGGCTGCGTCCTGCACCCACCAGTCGCCATCCTTGTAACCCGGAAGATCACGGATACGGCGACCCGGTTCAAGTCGCACCGATCCGGTCTGCAGGACAATGCCATCCATCTTTTCGGCCCACTCGGCGGTCTGGCTGCGATCCTTGATCGACAGATCCAGCATCGCGTGGCCAAGGCTTGCTTCGGCAATGCCTTGGGCGATCTCGGCGCCATAGGCCTTTTTCCAGGATCCGCGCAGCCATGCCGGGATGTTGAGCTGCCAGTCTTCAACACCTTCCGGCCATTCAAAGCCATCACGCTGCAAGCCACGCAGAACGGCATTGATCAGTTTGGTGTATTTATGCAAACCCGCATCACGCGCCAGATTGACCGTACTGTCGACCGCACCGTAGTCAGGCGTATCCATAAAGAACAGCTGTGCCACACCAAGCCGCAGGATGTTGGTCAAGCGTGCTGCGACCCGGTCCTGTGGTGGTTGATAACGCGGGGCAAGCACGGCATCAATTTCGCCCAGATGACGCAGCGTGGTGCCCAGCAATTGACGCAGGAAATTACGATCAAGCGACGGCAGACCATAGCCATGCTTTGACAGAAGTTCGTCCAACGTCACTTCACCGCCGCGCAGTTCCTGCAGGGTTTTAAGCGCAAGCATGCGCGGATCGGGTGCCTCTACCGCCTGTTTGCGGGGGGCATTGCGCTGGGATGGACGGGAACGACGTTCTGCCAAAGGGATATCTCCGGTTTCGGTTTATGTGCAGTAGTTAAGCGCAGCATGGCAAACTGTAAAGCATCAAGCATGGTTTTGCGTGGCATGGCTGCTCTGTGCGGCTGTGTCGGGAATGGTGGCAGGATGGTGGGGCTGACAGGGTGAAAAGCCTTGCGATAGGGGGTAGGTCCGGCTAATCCAGACGGATCAATCTGATGGGGACTGAGACAAGGGCGATCCAACGATGACTTTTGCCGGACTTGCGACCTTTGCAAGCATCTTTCTGATCGGCTCGATGTTGCTGACGTGGGTGGTGCTGAATTATCTGCGGCGCAAGGCGATCCTTGATATGCCAAATCACCGTTCCAGTCACGCTGTACCGACCCCGCGTGGTGGCGGGCTTGCCGTGACGCCGCTTCTGATTTTGCTGGTGGCAGGTGTTTTTGTCTTCACCGGTGTTTCGGCTGTTGGTGACTGGCTGATGCTGGCCGCTTGCGCGGGGCTTGGTTTGCTCAGTTGGCTTGATGATCGTCATGACCTGTCCGCGGCTAAGCGCTTTGCCTTGCAATTTGTTGCGGTGATTATTGGCATGCTGGCCCTTGATAAACCGGTTCTTGGCGGACTGGTGCCGATGTGGCTGGATCACGTGTTGGTGGTTTTGGCATGGGTGTGGTTCATCAATCTGTTCAATTTCATGGATGGGATTGACGGGATTACCGGTGTCGAAGCCGGTTCAATCGGCCTTGGGATTTTTGTGCTCACCCTTTTTGTGCCGTTGCCGCAATTCATCGGGCTTGGCTATATCGGGCTTGGCATTCTTGCAATCATGATCGGGTTCCTGATCTGGAACTGGCATCCGGCGAAGCTGTTTCTTGGCGATGTCGGATCAATCCCGCTTGGCTTTATTCTGGGGTGGCTGTTGTTAAAGGTCGCCTCCGAAGGGGCTTGGGCCATCGCGCTGATTTTGCCATCCTATTATCTGTTTGATGCGACATTCACCCTGATCAAACGGGCTCTGCAGCGCGAGAAAATCTGGCAAGCGCATCGCGAACATTTCTATCAGAAAGCCACCCAGCGTGGGTTTTCGCATGCACGGGTGTCGCTCATGATCCTTGTCAGCAACCTTATTCTGATTGCTGTTTGCTTTGCCCAAAGTGATACACCGGACTGGATGCGGGTGATTGCAGCACTGATCGTTGTGTTGGGGCTTGTCGGTATGATGGTGAGAATGCCGGTTCGCGAAACACCCGGCACCTGATCGATCAGACGATTGCGTGCATTGCTTGACTTGACGTGGGCGGGGCGCGAAAAGAAACCCTTATCCGCCTGTCGCCAAGCGGGTATATCCTTATAAAAACAGAAATCTGCCGGTAAGGGACCGCATGCTGCGATTATTTCAGCGAAGCCATATTGCCTTTGTCCATGACATCATCATGGCGGCAATCTCCTTCCCGTTAGCCTTGTATCTGCGGGTCGGGGATGGCGTGGTGTATTATGCGCCGCAAAATATTCTGTTTTCTTCTGGCATTTTCACGCTGATCGCAGCCGTGTCCTTCTGGTATTTCGGTCTGTATCGCGGCATTTGGCGCTATGCATCGCTCAACGATGTCATCCGTATTGCCAAGGCGGTATCGGTTGCTGTCGCGGTTCTTTTCATAGTTCTGTTTCTGACCACACGTCTGGACTGGATGCCACGTTCGGCGCCAATCATTCAGTGGTTCCTTCTGATGGCCTTGCTTGGCGGGGCACGCCTGACCTATCGGATTGCCAAGGACAAATCGACTGCACGTGCACTGGTGCGTCAGGGAACAGCACGTGTTCCGGTCTTGTTGATCGGCGCGGGCGATGAGGCAGAAGCCTTTATCCGCGAGACCGAACGATCTGCTAATACTCCGTTCAAGGTCATTGGTATCGTTTCGCTGACTCAAGGTCGGGTCGGTCGCAACATGCATGGTGTTGACGTTCTGGCGACTGTCGATCAGCTTGAAGATGTCATTCAGAAATTACAAAAGGGCAGGCACGGCTTGCCGCGGCGTTTGGTTCTGAGTGGTGATGCCCTTCGCCACGAGGACAACGCCAAGTGGGTCGAGATTGCTGATCGCTATGGCATGACCCTGGCCCGTCTGCCCAAGCTGGGCGATCTGCGCGAAGGCTTGGCCGATCCGCTGCAAATCCGCCCGGTGGCGATTGAAGATTTGCTCGGTCGCCCGCAGGCCAGACTGGATCGCGATCGTGTGCGCGAAATGATTGCTGGCAAGCGGGTGCTGGTGACCGGCGCCGGCGGATCAATCGGTTCGGAACTGGTGCGTCAGATCGCATCTTATGGTCCGGACAGCCTGACCTTATTGGATGCCGGGGAATTCCAGCTTTACGCCATCGATATGGAGATGGCGGAAAAGTACCCCGATTTGCCGCGTGAAAGCATTCTTGGTGATGTTCGCGATCAAACCCGCATCGGTCAGGTTTTTGATCTCTACAAGCCCGAAATAGTATTCCATGCCGCGGCCTACAAGCATGTCCCGCTGGTCGAACACAACCCCAATGAAGGTATTCTGACCAACACGCTGGGCACGCGCAATGTGGCCGAGGCCTGCCGTGCCGCTGGTGTTGGCACAATGGTTCTGATTTCAACTGATAAGGCGGTGAATCCGGCCAATGTCATGGGGGCATCAAAACGTCTGGCGGAATGTTATTGTCAGGCGTTGGAAACTCTCCCGCTTGACCAGCGTGGATCGACCCGGTTTGTCACCGTGCGCTTTGGCAACGTTCTGGGTTCTACCGGGTCTGTGGTGCCCCTGTTCAAGCGCCAGCTTGAGGCCGGTGGCCCGCTGACCGTGACCCACGAAGGCATCACCCGCTACTTCATGACCATTGCCGAGGCCGTGGAACTTGTTTTGCAATCTGCGGAGCTGGGGCGCCACGGGGTGACCGAGGGCGGCAAGATTTTCGTCCTTGATATGGGCCGGCCGGTCAAAATCATAGATCTGGCGCGACAGATGATCCTGCTGTCTGGCTTGCAGCCGGACAAGGATGTGGAAATCAAGGTCACCGGTTTGCGCCCGGGTGAGAAGCTCTATGAAGAGCTTTTCCACGATTCCGAACCGCCTGTCCCGACCGAGACCGATGGGGTGCTTTTGGCGGCCCCGCGTGTGGTTGATTATGGCCTGATCAAGCAGGTCTTTGATGCGCTGGAAGACAGTGCTACCAACCGCAATACTGCTAAAACGCTGGAGCTGATCAGCCAATTGGTGCCGGAATTCCAGCCGCCCGAGATCGGTGTGAAGTCGATCTTTGCAGACAGCAATGGCAGCGAAACCGAGGCAGCCTCCTAAAAGCTGCTTTTCACCGCATTTCCAATTGTTGTTTCAATGATCTGCACGTTCATTCTTTGATGGAATGAATTCGTGCAAAATTGTCGTTTGTCATGCCCGAAACCGGACCATATTTTGCCATCCTGATGATGAACGGGAATGATCTTGCCGAATAAGGCCATTCCACAGGTTCAATGTGATCCCGTCTTTTGGAGGCCCCATGTCGACAGACGCCTTTGTCCATCCCGATGAAATTCGTTCGATGTTTTCCAGCGCGATGTCCGACATGTATCGCAGCGAAGTGCCACAATACGGCACCCTGATGGAACTGGTATCCGAGATCAATCAGAACAAACTTGAATCCGATCCCAAACTTGCCGACAGCCTTGAATATAATGGCGAGCTTGAGCGTATCGACCTTGAACGACACGGCGCGATCCGGCTCGGCAAACCAGAAGAGCTGTTTAATATGCGCCGACTGTTTGCCGTTATGGGTATGCATCCGGTGGGCTATTATGATTTGTCTGTTGCCGGTGTGCCGGTGCATTCAACCGCATTTCGCCCGATTGACGAGGAAGCGCTTAAACGCAATCCGTTCCGTGTCTTTACTTCGCTTTTGCGTCTGGAGCTGATCGAAGACGAAGATCTGCGCAATGAGGCCGAGAGCATTCTTGCAAAGCGCGACATCTTCACCCCGGATGCCACTAAGCTGATTTATCTGGCAGAGAAGAATGGCGGCTTGACCCGTGTACAGGCCGAACAATTCGTTGCCGAGGCGCTGGAAACATTCCGTTGGCACAGCAATGCGACAGTAACGCTTGAAACCTATCAGAAGCTTCATGACGCTCATCGCCTGATAGCTGATGTGGTCTGCTTCAAGGGGCCGCATATCAACCACCTGACGCCACGTACGCTGGATATCGATGCCGTGCAGCAGGACATGCCCAAACGCGGCATCACGCCAAAGGCAATTGTCGAAGGCCCGCCCGCGCGGTCCTGTCCGATCCTGCTGCGCCAGACCAGCTTCAAGGCGCTTGAAGAACGGGTGAACTTTATCGGTAATCGTCGTGATGAAACGGTCGGCACCCATACCGCCCGCTTTGGCGAGATCGAGCAGCGCGGTATTGCCCTGACCGGCGAGGGTCGCAAGCTTTATGACACGCTTCTGGCCGCGACCCGCCAAGCGGTGCAGATCAATGCCGGTGGGTCGAATGCGCTCGATTATGAAACCGAACTGGCAGAGTGTTTCCGCGCCTTCCCGGATGATTATGAGACCCTGCGCGTCGAAAAGCTGGCTTTCTTCCGCTATAGCCCGACCAAGGCTGGCCTGAATGCGGCCAAGAAATGCGATCTTGATCCGGCAACTACGATCAATGAACTGGTCGATCAGGGATATCTGCGCGCCGACCCGATCATTTACGAGGATTTCCTGCCAGTCAGTGCTGCCGGGATTTTCCAATCGAATCTTGGTAGTGACGAGCAGAAAAACTATTCCGAACAATCCAACCAGGATGTGTTCGAGCAATGCCTTGGTGCGCCGGTTCGTGACGAACTTGCGCTTTATGCCGGGCTTGAGCACGCCTCACTTTCTGATGCGCTCAAAACACTGGGCGTGCGTAAAAACGTTGCCTGATCCGACACTTGGTAAAATCGGAACGGGGTGGCAGCGATGCCGCCCCGTTTTCGCTGGGTGATAAGGTTTGCTGGCCTGATTGTTAAAAGCCGCCATGCAAGAATTCGGGGTCCACATTTTGCGTCGCACATGCTAAAGCTCCGCGCGAAACATGGTTCGGACTCATTGATCATGTGTCGGCCCGGATCGGATGCATTGTTGTCCGGTCCCGTTTGAAGGCCGGTTTGCCCGCACACTTTCATTTAGCATGCACGAGCAGCCATGCGCATTCCTGATTTTGTGGGCCGATATATCATCAATGGGTCCGCAACCTTCATCACATTGATGCATGAAAGCGAACCCAATGACTGCTCGTATTGCGCGCGCGCTTATTTCCGTTTCTGACAAGACCGGTCTGGTCGAATTTGCCAAATCCCTCCACGCACAGGGTGTTGAAATCCTCTCAACCGGTGGCTCTGCCAAGGCGATTGAAGTCGCTGGCGTGCCAGTCAAGGAAGTTGCCGATCACACCGGTTTTCCCGAAATCATGGACGGTCGTGTCAAGACTCTTCATCCGAAGATTCACGGCGGCCTTCTGGGTCGCCGATCTCTTTCCAGCCATATGCAGGCAATGGAAGATAACGATATTTCCCCGATCGATCTGGTTTGTGTGAACCTTTATCCGTTCGAAGAAACCGTTGCCAAGGGTGCCGATTTTGATACCTGCATCGAAAACATCGATATCGGCGGGCCAAGCATGATCCGCTCTGCGGCCAAGAACCATGAGTCGGTGACAGTGGTTGTTGATCCGTCCGATTATGACCGCGTCGTTGCCGAGATGAATGACAATGGTGGTGCCACCACCGTTGAAACCCGCCGTGTTCTGGCTGCAAAGGCCTTTGCCCGCACAGGTGCTTATGACTCGGCGATTTCAAGCTGGTTTGCCGGTGAACTTGGTGAAACCTTCCCGCAGCGTTTGAATGTTTCGAGCGAACTGAAACAGACGCTGCGTTACGGCGAAAACCCGCATCAGCAGGCAGCGTTCTATACCAACGGCAAAAACCGCCCGGGTGTAGCAACCGCGACCCAGCTTCAGGGTAAGGAACTGTCGTTTAATAACCTGAACGACACCGACGCCGCGTTCGAACTGGTATCCGAGTTCGATGAAAAGCCGGCTGTTGCGATCATCAAGCATGCCAATCCGTGCGGCGTTGCCGAGGGTGACAGCCTGATTGATGCCTATAACAAAGCACTGTCCTGTGATCCGGTATCGGCGTTTGGTGGCATCATCGCTGTCAACCGTACGCTTGATAAACAGACGGCCGAAGAAATCGCCAAACTGTTTGCCGAAGTCGTGATTTGCCCGGATGCAGATGACGCGGCCAAGGAAGTTCTGGCAGCGAAGAAAAACCTGCGTCTTCTGGTCACCGGTGGCATGGCCGATCCGGAAGGTGAAGACATGACCCTGCGTTCGCTGGCAGGCGGTTACCTGCTTCAGAACCGCGATGCGGGTCGTGTGAAACGCGAAGAGCTTAAGGTCGTGACCAAGCGGAAGCCGTCCGAGGCAGAGCTTGATGACCTTCTGTTTGCCTTCCGCGTTGGCAAGCACGTCAAATCAAACGCCATCGTCTATGTCAAAGACGGCAAGACCGTCGGTATCGGTGCCGGTCAGATGAGCCGTGTCGACAGCTCGCGCATTGCCGCATGGAAAGCCGAAGAAGCTGGCAAGAATGCTGGCGAGAGCGATCTGCGCACACAGGGATCAGTGGTATCGTCGGATGCGTTCTTCCCGTTTGCCGATGGCCTTCTGGCAGCAGTTAAGGCAGGTGCGACCGCAGTGATCCAGCCAGGTGGTTCTATGCGTGACGAAGAAGTCATCGCCGCAGCCGATGAAAATGACATTGCGATGGTCTTTACCGGCATGCGTCATTTCCGCCATTAGGCGTTTCGGACTTAAAAAGCAAAACCCCGCAAGGCATCCTTGCGGGGTTTTGTGTTGATAGCATCAGAACGAAACATCAGCCTCGGACGGTTGCCTTGGCATCTTTGGCTTCATCCGAATCTGTATCCTGATCAATCAGGACGCCAGTCTGTGTAATCGCAGACGGTTTTGCGGTTTCCGCTTCTGCGTTTTTCTTGGCGGCGTCATCTTGATGAACACGAAGCGGTGCGCGCCAGTCGACACTGCCAAATGAATGACAGGACGGGCAGGAAACAACCCAGCGATCAGTTTCGGCCCCGCAGGCCCCGCAACGCCAATCCGGATCCGGGTTGGCGTGGCTTGCCTTGATCAGCAATTCACGGGCCTTCGCGCCATCCTGATTTTCACGCAGTTCAAGATCGGCCAACAGCCGGTAATGTCGGGCTTCGGCCTTGGTTGCCATGGCCTTTTCAAGGTTGCCGCGCGCAATCCCCCAAAGATCGGCTTCAAGCGCTGCTTCGGCCAGAACAATCTGACTTTCGACATGGCCGGGGTTTGTCGCGACGAGTTTTTCGACCGCTTTGACTTTTGCCAATGGATCGCCGGTCAACGTTTCGCGGAAAATCGCACCCAATGCTGCCGACGGTGCTGTGCGCCAGCTTTGCATTACGACGTCGCGTGCCTTGCTATCCTGTTTCAGATCACGATAGAGCCCGGCCAGAAGAACAGCCGCACCAGTGAAATCGGGTGCAGAATTCAGCGCCTTGCGCAAAAGCTTGGTGGCTTCTGCGTTTTCGCCTTCGGCAATCGCGTCTTCTGCCTTGGCCGTGATCAAAAGCGCACGGCGATGTGTCAGTTCGGTTTCACTAAAGACGGCGGCCTTTTCAGCATCAACCAACAGGCTAAGCGCCCGATCCCAGCGTCTTGAGGTCAGCAGCAAGTCAAACAGTGTCACGATGACTGCAGGATTGCGTGGACGCAAACGGTGTGCCCGTTCGGCATAATCAAGGGCGGCTTCGCGGTCATTGGCTTTCAACGCCAATTGCAAAAGGCCCCGCAGGCCAAAGAATGCGGAGTCGGGTTTTTCCAGCATGGCTTCAAACTGGCGTTTGGCTGCGTCATTATTGCCGTCCAATTCTGCTGCCTGTGCTGTCAAAAGCCGGGTCAGGGTATCGTCTTCAAGATAACGGTCGACCGCACGGGTATGTTTCAGCGCCTGGCGCACATCGCCTGACGCCAGTTCCAGCAATCCCATGGTCAGGGCTTGCTGGCCTTTTTTGCGACGACGGCTGCCCAGCAGACGGCCAAGCCAGCCCGGGGAATTGGCAATGATCGTCCAGCCGCGCCACAGTAGAACGAGCACGGCGGTTAGCGCCAAAAGGCCCAGCGCGACCATGCCGATCGATCCATCAAAACGATATCCCAGCCAGACAATCGTCATGCGGCCCGGATTATCAGCAAACCAGACGGTGCAGAAAACCAGTGCTGCCGTAATTAGGATAAAGATCAGAAGGCGGATCATTGACTGCCCTCCGAACTGGTACTGGTCAGAATGGTAATCGCGTGTGAACTAAGCGTCGCAATTGCCTGATTAAGGGTCTGACGGTTTTCGGCAGCCTGGAGCCAGTCACTTACCGCGGCCGCAGCATGGTCACCTTCGACCCCCTGAAGGGCGGCAACGGCGGCATCAAGATCATCCTGCGCCAACGCGTTTTCCGCCAGAACCAGACGGCCTTCAAGCGACTCTTCGCCTGCGGCATCAACACGCCGGATCGGGACCAGCTTCTTGATGTTCGCCCAAGTCGCATCAAGGACACTGCCCGAATGATCATCTGTGGCAGCTGCAACTGCTTCCTGTGCCATCGCCGGGAAGGACTGACGCAGTTTTTCAAGCGTCGGTGCACCTTGATCTGCCAATGGTTTCAGGGTTGCGATCTGTTCTGCAATGACTTCGTCATCGCCTGCACTGCGTTCAAGCTGGTTCAGGGCAATGACAAACGGCCCGCCACGCTGAAGGGCATCACGCAGAATGGTAACGGCCATGGCAATGGCCTGACCACGGCTTTCAACCCGCAGGCCGCTGGTCGCACGGATTTCTTCCTCCATGGTCGACAGGCGGGCAGACAGCTCGCGCATTTCATTGGCGACACCAGCCAGTTCGCTTTCGACCCGTGCCAGCTCCTCAATCGGGGCGGTACGGGTTTCGATCTCTGCCATGCGACGTGCAACCGTGTTGTTCAGTGTATCGCCACGTTCATTGTTCAGACGTTCGCGAAGCGCATCAATCGTGCCTTCCAAACGCGAAAGGCGTTCGGTCAGGTCCGGGTCAATGACGACAGACCCATCCGGGATGGGCTGGGAGTTCGCGGTTGAGGCGCTTTCATCCGTAACAGTCGGAAGCATCCCCTCGGTCGCCAACACGCCGTCATCCTTTTCGGTCATGGCGGCATCTTCGTTGGGGGCAGGAGGAGTTGTACCATCAGATGAACCATTGTCTGACGGGGTGTTGGTGACTGTAATCTCGCTGCCATTGCTTGCATCCGGGCCGTAGCCCTCAGGTGCGATTTCGGCAAGAATGTTGCTTGGTACATACTGGGTCAGAACCGGTTCTGCATCGCGCCACCAGATTGCGCGTGTCAGCCAGCCTGCTGCCAGGGCACCGACGATAATAATCACAAACAAAAACAGCGCTTTGCCACCACCGCTTTTCTGTTTTGCGGGCGCGCTCGATTTCGTTGCCGATGCCTTTTTATCGTCACCGGCTTTGGTGTCGGGTTTTGACGTGCCAGTTGCTGCGGTAGTTGTGCTGCTTGCGGTTTTGTCCGCAGGGCTTCCGTCCTTTTTCGCAGTGGTGTCACCAGATTTGACCGTGCCTGAGTTTGGCACGCTGGATTTGGCAGTTGTGCCGGTATCGGCCGCTTTGGCCGACGATTTCGCATTGCCTTTGCTATCTACGGAAATGGTGTCGGACGACTCTTTGGTGTCGGCCGATTTTGCGGAAGCATTGGTTTTTGGCGTTTCTGGTGTTTTCACGATCAGACCATTGCAGTTTGCGGTTATTCCCAAGACGGCGTCAGGCGCAGGAAGCCATTACGACAGGGACCCTAGCTCGGAAAGAAGGTATTCTTGTGTCGGTTGTGATGCAACGCGTGTTCTATACCATGTAAGATCGGATAGCTTCGATTGCACCGCCGGACTTAGGCAAATCGCGCTTGTTCCGGACAAGTCTCTTTCCAGCTTATAGCTGCGGACCAGCTTAACAAAGGTTTCCGCAGTGCGGGGAGAGAAAAATAAAACAGCTTCAATATGATGATTACGAAGCGCCTCTAAAACGACTTCTGGGAACGACTTGCTTTCTTGTGCTTCATAAACGGTTTGCCGATCGACGTCATATCCATCAGTCAAAAGCATCTGGCCAAGATCACCTGCCGTTTTACGCGCGGCCGGATGGAAAAGTGGTCCATGTGCGGAATCAACTTCTTTGCGAATTAAGGCTGCCAGATCGTTGATGTCACCATTTGCCGAACAAACATCATCAAAGCCAAATGTGGCGCACGTTCTGGCTGTCGCGTCGCCAACACAATAAGCCGGAAGCGACCGATCCCCGGTCAGTTTGGCAAATGCCCGGACCCCGTTCGCCGATGTGAAAATCACTGCTTGGTATTTCTTGATATCAAGCAGGCTTGTCGGCACTCGAAAGATAATATTCAGCATTGGCGCAGACAGGTGACGATAGCCGCGCTCATCAAGTGCTGCCAACAGGTCGGCAGAGTCGGTATCGGGCCGGGTATTTAGCACCAAGGGTCCCATCTGCGTCCCAGTCTGTTACCAAGATCAGGCGGAAATGAAGTCCGGTCCGCCACGTTGCTTGAGTTCTTCACCGGCATCCGTGCCAGCCGCCATCGCCGTTGCGATATCGGGTTTGGCGATCATGCGTTCGGTATCAAGGCGTTCGCTGCCGTCCGGGCGCACAATCGATACACGCAGGCGCAGGCAGCCATCATCCTGAAACTCTGCCAGTGCTGCGATCGGGGTGCGGCATGATCCATCAAGTGCCTTAAGCGCTGCACGTTCTGCTGCCACGCGAATGGCAGAGGTTTCGCAATGAAGCGCAGCAACCCATTTTTTGCACTGTGCATCATCTTCGCGGATGGTAATGCCAATGGCGCCTTGCGCAACCGCCGGCAACATATCGTCTTCGGAAATCGGGGCTGTGGCGATGTCAGGTTGCCCCAATCGGTTCAGGCCGGCCATTGCCAGAAGTGTGGCATCAACCTGTTCTTCGCTGAGTTTGCGCAAACGGGTTTGCACATTCCCGCGGAACGTCACGACCTTGAGGTCGGGATATTTGTTCAGGATCATGGCCTGACGACGAAGGCTCGCTGATCCGATCACGGACCCGGCGGGCATTTCGGCAAAGCTTTTATATTTCAGCGAAATAAATGCATCGCGGACATCTTCGCGTGGCAGGATGGTTGGCAGGATCATGCCATCGGGCAGAACAGTTGGCACATCCTTCATGCTATGAACAGCAAGGTCGATCTCGCCACCCAGAAGGGCGTCATCGATTTCCTTGGTAAACAGTCCCTTGCCGCCGATTTCCGACAAGGCACGATCAAGGATCTTGTCGCCGGTTGTGGTGATCTCGGTGACGGCAATTGCGCCTTCTTCGGCTAGTTCCGGATGGGCATTTGCCAGTTTGTCACGGACCTCATGCGCCTGTGCCAAAGCCAGGGGCGAACCGCGGGTACCGATGCGAAGTTTTACTGTATCTGTCATGAGTGAAGTCTTAGTCTTAAAACTGTTTAAAAACAAGGTCTGCGGGCAGCCTATTGCCATCGGCAAAAGGCTGAATTTTCGGTTATTGTAATCGCTCGAAACTGGGCTGCATTGATTTAGGTCGCGGTTCAAAATCTTCGCTGCCTTCGTGAAGCGCGATAACTGCATATGGCATTTGCGCTGCACGGGGGTGGAAAGCGCATGAACTTTCCGCTACATCATCGTCACACCTGTAATAGGATTCCGATTGCCGTCCGTGTCGGCAGAGTTGGTAAAACGGATCAGGATCATGATCGTTCTGGGTATCGAAACAAGCTGTGATGAAACGGCCGCTGCTGTCGTGAACGACAAGCGCGAAATTCTGGCTAACCGTGTGCTGTCCCAGCTTGACGATCATCGACCCTATGGCGGGGTGGTGCCGGAAATTGCCGCACGTGCCCATCTTGAACATCTTGATCGTCTGGTGGCCGAGGCCATGGATGATGCCGGTGTTGATTTTGATGATCTTGATGCCGTGGCCTGCACCGCGGGGCCGGGGCTGATCGGTGGCGTGATGGTTGGTACCATGACGGCCAAGGCGATTGCCTTTGCCGCCCAAAAACCGTTTCTTGCCGTCAATCATCTGGAAGGTCACGCGCTGACTGTGCGTTTGACCGACGACGTCGCATTTCCGTATCTGCTGTTGCTGGTGTCCGGTGGGCATTGTCAGGTCCTGATTGTCGAGGGCGTTGGCAAGTACAAGCGCATCGGCACAACCATTGATGACGCGGTCGGAGAGGCGTTTGACAAAACCGCCAAGATGATGGGGCTTGGTTACCCAGGTGGTCCGGCGCTTGAAAAGATCGCCGCGAAGGGGGATCCGAACCGGTTCGGTTTGCCGCGCCCATTGCGTGGAAGGCCGGGGTGCGATTTCTCCTTCTCGGGCCTCAAAACAGCCGTTCGGACTTATCTGGATGGCTTCCCAGTCGAACAACAGACGGAAGAAGTCAAAGCCGACCTTGCCGCATCTTTCCAGCGTGCGGTGGGTGATACCCTGATTGATCGCGCGCGCAATGCCGTGTTTGAATTCATGCGCGATTACCCCGGTGGCAAAACGCTGGTGCTTGCCGGTGGGGTTGCGGCCAACAAGTATCTGCGTGGGCGTCTTGTGGAACTGACCGATCAGGCCGGGATGGAACTGGTCGCACCGCCGCTTCATCTTTGCACCGACAATGCCGCGATGATTGCATGGGCCGGTCTGGAGCGGTTCCGTCTGGGTGAGCGCGATGATCTTGATTTCAAGCCGCGTCCGCGCTGGCCACTGGATCCTGAGGCCCCCAAACGCCCGGGTGCCGGGGTCAAGGCGTAAGGCCCATCCAGCGCGTTTGACGTATTTGCCGATCCTCGAAACAACTTCATTTTTGCCGGACAAACATCATGAAAAAGCGCATTACAGTTGTGGGTGGCGGTGCTTGGGGAACGGCCCTGGCTGTGCAGGCTGTGCGGGCCGGTGAAGACGTTGAACTGATTTTGCGCAACGAAGAACTGGCTGATCGGATCAACACCAAAGGTGAGAACGATCTTTACCTGCCAGGTATAGAGCTTCCGGGTGCCTTGCGGGCCACTACGCATTACGAAGGTCTGCGTGATTCTGATGCGGTCTTGCTGGTGACGCCTGCGCAGCATTTGCGTGAAACCCTGATCAAATTGTCATCGCATTGGCCAGATCAGCTCCCGGCGGTAATTTGCTGCAAGGGCATTGAAAAGGAAACCGGTGCGCTGATGGCACAGGTCGTTTCTGAAACCCTCGGAAACGTGCCGGTGGCGGTCCTTTCGGGGCCGACTTTTGCCAAGGAGGTTGCAATCGGCCTGCCAGCCGCAATCACGCTGGCCTGTGAAGATCGTGCCCTGGGCAAACGCCTGGTCGAGTTGATCGGCACGCCGGAATTCCGTCCCTATTTCAGTACCGATGTCGCTGGTGTTGAGGTGGCTGGTGCGATCAAAAACGTTCTGGCGATTGCCAGTGGCGTGGTGGCCGGACTGAAATTGGGTGACAACGCCCGTGCAGCCCTGATTACCCGTGGTATTGCCGAAATGTCACGTCTGGCGGTTGCCATGGGTGGCCGGGTTGAAACCATGCTGGGACTTGCGGGTCTTGGTGACTTGACCCTGACCTGCACCGGCACGTTATCACGCAATTACACCTTTGGCGTCGCACTTGGTGAAGGTCGCAAGGCACAGGACATTCTGGCCGAACGTCGGTCCGTGACCGAAGGCGTGCATACCGCGGCATCCATCACCGCTGTTGCCAGCAAATATGGTGTCGAAATGCCGATTTGTGCGGCGGTTGATCAGGTTGCCAATCACAATGCGGATCTGCGCAGTACGATCAATGCCCTGTTGCAGCGCCCGTTCCGTGATGAGCTTGAAAACGCCGATTAAATTCTGGCCTTGCGGTTATTGACCGCGCAGTTCGGCTTGAGAATGCGCGGGGCTTCTGTCAATTTATGAATATTGAACCCATAAAGAAGCAGGAAACCGTTCATGCATTTCTACATCCGTTGTGTTGACAAGCCCGGCCATCTTGATGTGCGCAAGGCCAATCGCGAAGACCATCTGGCCTATATCAAGGGCGGTTTTGCTGATCGTATCGTTGCAGCGGGTCCGACCCTTGATCCCGATATGGAAGGCATGAATGGCTCGGTCTTTATCATCGAGTTTGATGCCATCGAAGATGCGCGCGAATTTGCTGCCAATGATCCTTATGCCAAGGCTGGCCTGTTCGAATCCGTTGTCATTCGTCCGTTCAAGAAGGTCTTCTGATCCATGGCGTATTGGCTGGTCAAAACCGAACCGGGAAGCTGGTCGTGGGACGATCAGGTCAAGAAGGGTGTCGAAGGCTGGGATGGTGTACGTAACCATCAGGCAGCCAAGAACCTGCGCGCGATGAAAATCGGCGACAAGGCGTTCTTTTATCACTCGGTGAATGAAAAACGCATTGTCGGCATTGTTAAAGTGGTCCGGGAATATTACCCGGATCCGACCGACGAAAAGGGCAAGTTTGTTCAAGTGGATTTCGAAACGGTCAAACCGTTGAAAACGCCGGTGACCCTTGCCGATATCAAGGCCGATCCGCGCTTTTCTGATCTCGCCCTGCTCAAACAATCACGATTGTCTGTCATGCCAATTGATGACGCGTCTTGGGCGGCGATCTGCGAGATGGGCGGGGTCGACCCATGAGTGATTTGCCTGCGTCCGGCACGGTACTTTGCGCGCTCAGCGATCTCGATGCCACCGGCGCCAAGGGTCTTAATCTTGGTGGTACCGGTATTTTCGTTGTCCGCAGTGGCGATGACGTTTTTTGCTACATCAACAGCTGTCCGCATATCGGTGTGCCGCTGGATATGGAGCCCGACGAATTCATCAGCGACTTTGGCGATGAAATCATCTGTTCAACCCATGGCGCACGCTTTCGCATCGAGGATGGCGAATGCGTTTCAGGTCCGTGCACGGGCGATGCGCTTGAACCGGTTGCAGTGAAAATAAAAGACGATCAGGTCGTTCTGGCCTGATCGTCTATCGCCATACGTAATTTATGCGAGACGGCGCATTATCCCGCCGTCTTTGCGATCACGTCGTCGATATGCTTGGTGATCACGTCAAGCTGATCTGGCTCAGAAAGGCGGTGATCGCCGGTCTTGATCAAATCCACGCGGACATCCTCAGATACCAGCGCCTCGGTCAGGCGGATCGCTGTCTGCCACGGCACATCCGGGTCCTGCATGCCCTGAACAAGTCGAACCGGGCATTTCAGGTCAATCGGCTTGCGCAGCAAAAGCTGGTTTCGGCCATCCTCAATCAGATCGTGAGTGATCGTATAAGGATCATCACCGTATTCGGTCGGCTCGATCAGTGCGCCTTTATCCGTAATGGTGTTTTTCTGTTCTTCACTGAACTGCGCCCACATCAGGTCTTCGGTAAAGTCAGGGGCAGCGGCGATGCCAACCAATCCAGCAATGCGTTCCGGTCGGGCGAGGGCTGCGAGAAGCATGATCCAGCCGCCCATCGAAGAACCGACAAGAATCTGCGGGCCAGAGGTGATTTCGTCAAGAACTGCAATGGCATCATGTGCCCACTGACCGATGGTGCCGTCGGCAAATTTGCCCGACGATTGTCCGTGACCAGTGTAATCAAAGCGGGTATAAGCCACCCCCTGCCGAATGCAGTGCGCCTCAAGGTGGGTTGCCTTGGTGCCGGTCATGTCTGACATGAACCCGCCGAGGAACATTACACTGGGTGTATTGTGCGCCTGTACGTCAGATGGCTTGCCCGGCACGTGATGGTATGCGATTTTTAAGCCATCTGGACGGTTGAGATATTCGGGCTTTGCAGGCTGTGGCGTTGGCAGGTCATGGGTCATCCGGGGCGTATGTCCTTGGGTGTTGATGGTTGGAGTTGCATGAGCGCGTCAGAAGTAATGACAGAAACAGTCTATCGATCAGAGCCCCAAGCGCAAGGTGGGGACTATCGGCCTGCCGTTATTTTACAGGTGCTTCCCGAACTTGATGCCGGTGGTGTGGAGCGCGGAACAGTTGATATCGCGCGCGCAATTGTTGATGGCGGTGGCAAGGCGCTTGTCGCATCCCAGGGTGGCCGGCTCGAACGCGAACTGGATCGGTTTGGAGCCAAGCACATCACCCTGCCGCTTAAATCAAAGAACATCCTGACCATGCGCAAGAATATCGATGCGTTGGTCAAGCTGATACGTGAAGAGGGTGTCGATATCATTCACGCCCGTTCACGTGCCCCGGCCTGGAGTGCGTATTTTGCGGCGCGCAAGACCGGCATTCCGTTTGTGACGACCTTCCACGGAACCTATTCCGGATACAACAACCCGTTCAAGCGTCGCTATAACGCGATCATGACCATGGGTGATCAGGTGATTGCGATTTCCAAGCACATCGCCAATCACATCAACAAATATTACAAGGTCGATCCGGATCGCCTCAATATCGTACCGCGTGGGACGAATGTGGATCTGTTTAATCCGGAAAATGTCAGTCAGGAACGCCTGATTGCGCTTTCCAACCAGTGGCGTTTGAATGGTGAGGAATATGTCATCATGCTGCCGGGGCGGATCACGCGCTGGAAGGGGCATGGTTTCCTGATAAAGGCACTGCCGGCCGTTCTTGAGGCACTTGGACACCGCAAGGTTCGCTGTCTCATTGTCGGATCCGATCAGGGCCGCACAGGCTATCGCGAGGAAGTTTTGGAGATCACGCGTAAGCTTGGTTTACAAGATGTCGTTCACATTGTTGATCACTGCAACGATATGCCAGCTGCCTACATGCTTGCTGATGTTGTGGCCTGTCCATCAACTCAGCCGGAGGCTTTTGGTCGTATCCCCTCTGAAGCGCAGGCTATGGGCCGCCCGGTTGTGTCAACGGCGCATGGTGGGGCGATGGAAACAGTTTTGCCTGGAGAGACCGGTTGGCTGGTTAGCCCGGGTGAGGTTGATCAACTTTCACGGGCTCTTGTCCAAGTCTTGAATCTGACCCCTGAAAAACGTGCCAAGCTGGCGGCCAAGGGACGTGATCATGTTATTGCCGAGTTTTCGCTTGAGCAAATGGCTGAGAGAACGTTGAACGTCTATGCCAAGGCACTGAAGCGCGTCAGTAGGAACGCCGCATAATGGATAATAAGGCCGAAACTTCGTCTGAGGACGTGCAAAATTCCAATCGGGATGATTCCGCTGTTGTCGCAAAAGCAGAATACAAACGCGAACGCATACTTGTCATCAAACTTTCTGCCCTTGGCGACGTCGTCTTGGCGATGGGTCCATTTGCGGCCATCCGTGCCGCCCATCCAGATGCGCATATCACGGTGCTGACCATGCGGCCTTATGTCGATCTGGTAAAGGCCTGTGGTTTTTTTGACTCAATCGCCATCGACCGTCGCCCGAAGCTGAGCAACGTGCGTGAAGTCTTGGCGCTGCGACGTTTTCTTCGGAACGGTAATTTTGACCGGGTGTACGATCTGCAAACGTCCGACCGGACCGGCTTTTATTATAAACTGTTTTGGCCGGGACCCAGGCCTGAGTGGTCAGGGATTGCGCGCGGATGCTCTCACCCGCACGCCAATCCGACCCGCGACACCATGCATACGATTGACCGCGTTGCAGAGCAACTTGCGGACGCCGGTATCAAGAATGTTCCGGCGCCGTTTATTTCTGGCCCGGACATCGATCTTGACCGATTTGGCATTCGAAGCCCGTTTGTTCTGATATGCCCAGGCGGCGCGCCGCATCGCCCTGCAAAACGCTGGCCGGCTGAGCGGTTCGGTCTTCTTGCCAAGAAACTTGCAGACTATCGGTTGACCCCGGTTCTGATCGGAACCAATAGCGAAGCAGATGTTCTGAACCGGATTGATCAGATGTGCCCGAAGGCACGCAATTTGATGGGTCGTACCGGGTTTCTTGATATTGCATCGCTTGCAGCGCGTTCGGTTCTGGCGATTGGCAATGATACAGGGCCAATGCATATCGCCGCCGCTGCCGGAGCTCCATCAGTTGTATTGTTTTCGCGTGACTCAGATCCGAAACTCAGTGCGCCACGCGGTCATGGGCCGAATGCAGTCAGTATTGTACGCGAGAGTGATCTGCGCCAACTCACAGTTAACCGGGTGATGGAAGTCATTCGCGAACGTCTCGATTTGACAGACTAAAAATTCAGGTTTCCGCGTAATTTGGCGATCTCGGACAAAGGCGCGGAAAATGGCGCTTTGAGGGCGCTGTAATTGCCTAAAATCATTGCTTTCTGAACGCACGTGGATATGCTAGGTCAGGTTTCAAGGAAAACATCCCTGAACGTCCTTGCGTGTTTTTCTGTTTCTAACCGATTTGTTTGATGACCATAGGAGATTATCCATAGCACGACCACGCAAACCGATGCAGCCGACCAAGGAAGGTCCGCGCGTCAATGAGGATATCAAAGCCCGTTCCATCTGTGTTGTTGACTCTGAAGGCAACATGTCCGACCCGATGACGGTGCGTGAAGGCATTGAAATGGCAGCGGAAGCTGGACTTGATCTTGTCGAAGTCGCTCCGAATGCCGAGCCGCCAGTTTGCAAGCTGATTGATTACGGCAAGTTCAAATACGAACAAAGCAAGAAGCAGAACGAGGCCAAAAAGAAACAGAAGGTTATCGAGGTCAAGGAGATCAAACTCCGTCCGAACATCGATATCCATGACTACAACGTCAAACTGCGTGCAGCGCAGAAGTTTCTTGGCGGTGGAGACAAGGTGAAAGTCACGTTGCGTTTCCGCGGACGTGAGATGGCTCACCAGGACCTCGGTCTTGGCATGCTCCAGCGTTTTTCGGGGGACCTTGAGGACCTCGCAAAACCGGAGATGATGCCAAAGATGGAAGGCCGTGTTATGATTATGGTACTGGCGCCGCGTTAAGACGCGGCGTTTTGCCTTTTACCCCAAGGTTCAAGCCAAAGAGGGAATGCCATGCCAGTCGGAAATGATCTTTTGATCGTGGGCGTCGATGATGACCCCAAAAGTCTGGTTCTTCTGAAACGAATCGTCGAAAGCGGCGGGTTTACGTTTCAGGGTGTTTCCTCTGGCAAGGATCTTCTCAAACTTCTCAAGACCAAACGTCCGCGCATCATTCTGATGGATATCATGATGCCTGACATGAACGGGTTCGAGACCGCAATTAATGTCCGGACCCAGTTTCCCGATCTGGCCTGCGCAATCATTTATGTCACGGCGCGTCAGGGTGAAGAAGACCTGCGGGGTGGTGTTGCCGCCGGCGGCAATGATTTCGTACTGAAACCGATCAATCGCGAAAAACTGATGAGCCGAATCGAAAAATGGATCGGTCGGGCTCATACCATCAAGACCGCAATCTGACCGTTGCCTGAAGCCTCATGATGTTTTCGGATATTCTTTCTGATCTCAGGCTGCTTCGACCCTTTTACTGGCCAAGCCACCCGACAACCGTCTCAATATAGACCGAGAAGATGGAAAAGCTGACCACGCCAAGTGCGGTGGTCACCAGCACGATCGAGGAACTGCGCACGATATAGCGGTCATAGGTCGTTGCTATCACGAACACATTTCCCGCTGTCGGAAGAGCTGCCAGTAACAAGACGGCCTTTGTTTCAAGCCCGCTTGCTGAGCCAACAATCCAAAACCCGATAAATACCGCAATCGGATGCACAATCAGTTTGGCAACCGACATGGTGGCAAGTTCGGCGCGCTTTTCGGCAATCGGTCGCCCAACCAGCGCAACGCCAATGGCAAACAATGCCGCCGGGCCTGCACTTTGCCCCAACAAATCCAGTAAGTAGTCGACGCCGTCGGGCCATTCAAGATCAAGCAAGCTTGCAAGGACGCCGATGATAATTGCAAGCACAACCGGGTTCGTCAGGGTGCCTCTGATGATCTTGCCTGTCGGATGGCTGCCCTTGGCGTGCTTTGTCCCTTCCAGCAACAAAAGGGAGAGCGGCAGCATCACAATCAAATCAACTGCAAGCGCGACAATCAGCGGCACAGTCGCCAGTGGGCCAAGCAACCCGATGATAAGCGGAAGCCCCATGAAGCCGACATTGCCCATGGTTCCGGCAAAGGAAAATAGCGTCTGGCTGGCCGGATCAAGGTGGAACACGCGCGAGGCGATGAGCCGCGAAATGCCATAAACCACAAGAGTACCGCCGCCATAGGCGAGGATGATGTCAGGCTGCCAAATCTCTGACGGGCTTCGGGTTGCAAGTGCCTTGAACAACAGGGCGGGCAGCGCAAAATAGAACACAAACCCGTTGATGCCGCGCATCCCGTCGGGTGATACGATCTTGAACTTGCCGCCAACCCAGCCAAGGCCGATCAGTGCAAAGAATGGCAAAATGATTGATGTGATTTGCGACATGTGATCAGTCAGATGGCAAAATGCGCGATGATGGATTGGGTCTGAAAAAGTGGTGCCTGCGCACAATGGCGGCTCAATGTCCCAAAAAGCAAGGGGAAAGGGCTGAATTGGCCCTTGAAAAAGATAAAGTCGGAGTCTATAACCACCCGTCCCCAAAACAGGTGGTGAGGCTGGAAGGTTTATATAAATCCTTCAGGGCATGCCCAGCCGCCGTAGGGGATTTCGTTTTCATTGCTTTTGCAAGGATAGAAAAATGCCCAAGATGAAGACCAAAGCGAGTGCGAAAAAACGCTTTCGCCTGACCGCCAGCGGAAAAGTCCGTCACAACGTGGCAAACAAGCGCCACCTTCTGACTGCGAAACCGACCAAGATGAAGCGCCAGGCACGTGGCACGGAGATTCTCTGTGACGCAGATGCCCGCATCGTCAAAAAATTCCTGCCGTACGGTTAAGGTTGAAGGAGAGTTAAATGGCTCGTGTAAAAGGGGGCGTGTCTTCACACGCTCGTCACCGCAAGGTTATTAAGGCTGCCAAGGGTTACCGCGGTCGCCGCAACAATACTTTCCGCACCGCCGTTCAGGCTGTGGAAAAAGGTCTGCAGTATGCATACCGCGATCGTCGCGTTAAGAAACGCCAGTTCCGCTCGCTCTGGATTCAGCGTATCAACGCTGGCGCACGTGAGAACGGTCTGAGCTATTCCCAGTTCATGAATGGCCTGAAAAAGGCTGGTGTTGAACTGGACCGTAAGGTTCTTGCCGACATCGCAGTGCGTGAGCCGGAAGCTTTCAAAGCTCTGGTCACCCAGGCGCAGGCTGCACTGGACTGATAAACCTTTGTAAAAAGGTTTCATCGGCACTTGCCTGATTTGATCAGGGGCGGCCATATTGGCCGTCCCTTTTCTTTTTGTGATTTTTAAACCCAAGCCAAAGCGTCGGAAGTTATGGAAAACATCGAAGCATTGCGCGAAGAGGTTCTGGCGGAAGTCGAAAAGGCAGCGGATCTGACCGCGCTTGAAGACGTCCGCATCAGCGCCCTTGGCAAGAAAGGCCGCATTACCGGCCTGATGAAAAACCTTGGCAAGATGGACCCTGACCAGCGTCGTGAATTTGGTCAGACGCTTAATGCCGTCAAGGACCAGGTCGCTGGCGCAATCGAAACCCGTAAAACTGCCCTTGAAGATGCCGCCCTCGAGGCGCGTCTGTCGGGCGAGCGGATTGACGTCACCCTGTCCTCGCGTCCGGATGAAACCGCGGGCCGCATTCACCCGATCAGCCAGACGATTGATGAAATCGTTTCGATCTTTGGCGAAATGGGCTTTGCCCTGGCCGAAGGCCCGGATGTTGAAGACGACTTCCATAACTTTACCGCACTGAACATTCCGCCGGAACATCCCGCGCGTGAAATGCAGGACACCTTCTATCTGCCCGAACAGGAAGATGGATCGCGCCTTGTGCTGAGAACGCACACCTCGCCGGTGCAGATCCGGACCATGCAGTCCAAAACTCCGCCGATCCGCATCATTGCGCCGGGTCGTACCTATCGCTCTGACAGCGATATGACTCATACGCCGATGTTCCATCAGGTCGAAGGTCTGGTGATCGACAAGAAAACCCATATGGGTCACCTCAAGGGCTGTCTGCTTGAGTTCGTCAAAACCTATTTCGAACTTGATGATGTGCCGGTGCGCTATCGTCCAAGCTTCTTCCCCTTCACCGAGCCGAGTGCCGAAATGGATATCGGTTGTTCGCGCAAAGGTGGGGAGCTCAAGATTGGTGAAGGCGACGACTGGCTGGAAATTCTTGGCTGCGGCATGGTTCATCCGCGCGTGCTGAGCGCCTGTGGCCTTGATCCCGAAGAATATCAGGGCTTTGCCTTTGGTATGGGGATCGAACGTATCGCCATGCTGAAATACGGCATTCCCGATCTTCGCACCTTCTTCGATACCGATCTGCGCTGGCTGAAACATTATGGTTTCGTGCCGCTGGATGTACCGAACATGGTAAGGGGCTGAGACTATGAAATTCACACTGAATTGGCTGAAACAGCACCTTGATACCGATGCGTCGATTGAGGTGGTTGCGGAAAAACTGACCGATATCGGTCTTGAAATCGAAGGCGTGACCGACCGCGCGGCAGCCCTTGCCGACATCCGTGTTGCCCACATTGAAGAAGCCGGACAACATCCGGATGCTGATCGCCTGAAGCTTTGCCGCGTCAATACTGGCGAGAAGATCATTCAGGTTGTCTGTGGTGCGCCGAATGCCCGTACCGGACTTAAGGTCGCATTGGCACAGCCGGGCGCGATCATTCCGATTGATGGCTCAAAACTGAAGCCGGGCAAGATCCGTGGTGTCGAAAGCCAGGGTATGATGTGCTCCACCCGTGAGCTCTGCCTTGGTGAAGACCATGACGGCATCATCGAACTGCCTGAAGATGCCGAAATCGGTGCGCCGGTTGCGTCTGTCCTTGGTGCGGATGATCCGATCCTTGAAATCGGCCTGACCCCGAACCGTCCGGATTGCACCGGTGTGCGCGGGATCGCCCGCGATCTGGCGGCTGCGGGCATCGGAACGCTTAAGGCCGATCCGCGCCAAGAGCCGGTCACTGGTGCGTTTGACAGCCCGATTGGCGTTACGATCAGCAGCGAAATCGCATCCAACAATGCAGTTCCGGCCTTCTATGGCCGTTACATCCGCGGTGTGAAAAACGCCGAAAGCCCGGAATGGCTGAAAGCCCGTCTGGAAGCCATTGGGCTGCGTCCGATTTCCGCTCTGGTGGATATCACAAACCTTGTGACTCATGACCTTGGCCGTCCGCTGCATGTGTTTGATGCCGACAAACTGTCGGGCGACATCAATGTGCGTTACGCGACCAATGGCGAAAAGATCGCAGCCCTTGATAACAAGGAATACGCGCTTTCCGACTCCATGGTGGTGATTGCCGATCAGGCAAAGGCACTGGGCATTGGTGGTATCATCGGTGGTGAAGAAACTGGCTGCCTTGAAGAAACGACCAATGTGTTTGTCGAATGCGCACTGTTCGATCCGATCAGCATCGCCAAGACCGGTCGTAAGCTTCAGATCAATTCCGATGCGCGCTATCGGTTTGAGCGTGGCGTTGATCCGCAGTCGGTTGCCTGGGGCATGGAAGTTGCCACCCATCTGATCACCGAGATCTGCGGGGGTGAAGTATCCTATGTCGTTAAGGCGGGCGAAGTACCAAATCCGCGCAACGCCTTTGATCTGCGCTTTGATCGTATTCGTGAGCTGGGCGGCGTGACCGTTGAAGCAGATCGTGCGATTGAAATCCTGAAATCGCTGGGCTTTGAGATTAGCGGTTCTGCACCAGTTGTTACCGCCGTCGCACCGACCTGGCGTCCGGACATCATCGGTGAAGCCGATCTGGTAGAGGAAGTCTTGCGCATTGTCGGTTATGACAAAATCCCGACTGTCCCGCTGGAACGTGAAACCAGCCTGCCAGTTCCGGCTTTGTCGCCGTTCCAGAAACGCGTTGGCCTGACCCGCCGCGTTCTGGCATCACGCGGTCTTTATGAAACCGTGACCTGGTCATTTACCGACTCGCGTTGGGCCAAGCTGTTTGGTGAACTCAAAGACGGTCTGTATCTGGCCAATCCGATCAGTTCCGACCTTGATATCATGCGTCCGAACGCCCTGATCAACATGATTGCGGCGGCCGGTCGTAACCAGGCCCGTGGTTTTTCCGATCTGGCGCTGTTTGAAGTTGGTCCGGAATTCTTTGGCGATCAGCCGGGCGATCAGCGTCTGGTGGCCGCAGGCTTGCGTTCCGGTGCAACAACCCCGCGCAGCTGGACCGGTTCACGCCGTGATGTCGACGTCTTTGACGTCAAGGCCGATGCCGAAGCCCTGATCGAAGCACTGGGTACCAGTGCCGCCAATGTTCAGGTCAACACCGATGGTGCACCGGAATGGTATCACCCGGGCCGTTCGGCAGCCCTGCAGCTGGGTCCGAAAAATGTTCTTGGCTATTTCGGCGAATTGCATCCAAAAGTGCTTAAGGCGCTTGGCGTCAAAGGCCGCGTTGTCGCGTTTGAACTGTTTGTTGAAAACGTACCGATGCCCAAGAAAAAGGGCACGGCCCGTCCGGCCTTGAACGCATCAAGCTTCCAGTCGGTCGAACGCGACTTTGCCTTCCTGCTCGATGAAGCTGTGAAGGCAGAGGCGATCATCAAGGCCGCCAAAGGTGCCGATCGTAATCTGATCACGGATGTGACGATCTTTGACCTTTATGCCGGCAAAGGGATTGAGGATGGCAAGAAATCACTCGCCTTCTCGATCACGCTGCAGCCGACCAAGGCAACTCTGACCGAAGAAGAAATTGAAGCGGTCTGCAAAAAGGTTGTCGAAGCGGTTGAGAAAGCCACGGCTGGCTCTCTGCGCGCCTGATCTTTCGCCAAAGATACAAATAAAAACGGGCTGCTCCAATGTTGGGCAGCCCGTTTTGTTTGTGGGGTATCGGTCAAATTTACCGACCGGGGCGTTTGCGCAGGATGGCGTATTCGTCCTCATCCAGATCAAGCGCGATCAGATCCGGCCCATTGGTAAAGACATGCCATTCCATATCGGTGTCGTCGCATTCGATGGTCAGCTGATCGACCATGCTGTTCCATTCGCAACGTTCACGATCATCATCGGCTTCCAGTCGACCCGTACCATCGTCATACAGATGCATAACCAGAAGCTGCTCGTCCTCGTCAATTGAATAGACGGCATATGTTTCGTTTGCAAAACGGTAATTGATTTCTGCGCCATCCAGCCGGCGCCAGCCCCGCGGCAGTGGCTCGCTCGGCTCATGTTCAGCGAAGTAATAAGCCAGTTTCTGCATGTGGCTGTCATTCATGGTGCGCATGTCCGATCCACATGCGCTGAGCGCCAAAAGGCCCAGCATCACCGGAACAGATTTGAATACAGGGCGGCACAGGATCATGGTCTTGAACATCTAACGCTCCATAACAGGCACAGGGCAGCTTTTACCTGTCTGCCCGTCTAACTCTCAGTCTCAAGCAATATGCTTGCCATGCTGCAATGTTATGAGCCGTTCAAGGATTGTTTTGCCCAATGCGGGATGCCTCGGCTTGGTAAACCCGAAGCGTAAAGATGATGGTCGTGCCCGGGTCGCTGAGCGGTCGGCTGGTATCAAGCCAGATGCGGCCGCCATGCTGTTCAACGATCTTGCGGCACAGAGACAGGCCAAGTCCCGTTCCGGAAAACTCGTCCTTATGCAGGCGCTGGAACAGGCGGAAAATCCGTTGTGCATGCTCGGGGTGAATGCCAATACCGTTATCACGCACTGAAAAACGCCAATAGTCGCGCATCACCGGGTCGGGTTCGACCGTGATGGATATGTGCGGTGATACGCCCGGGCGGCGATACTTGATGGCATTGGATAAAAGGTTCTGGAACAGCCGCGACAGGGCAATCCGGTCACCTTTGACGGTCGGAAGATCGTCATGGGTGATGGTCGCATGTTCACGGCCAATCACGTCCTTGAGGTCCGCTTGCGCCTCGTTGAGCACCTGATTGCAGTCAATCGGTGCGAAATCTTCGCGCGTTCCGGTCTTGGCATATTCAAGCAGGTGGCTGATCAGCTTGTGCATGCGCTTGGCGCCATCGACGGCAAAGTCGATATATTCGTCGGCTTCCTGATCAAGGCTGCCACTGTAACGCTGCTTCAGAAGTTGCGTATAGCTGGCGACCATGCGCAGCGGTTGTTGCAGATCGTGGGATGCCACATAGGCAAACTGTTCGAGGTCTTCGTTGCTGCGCTTGAGCTGATCAAGTGTGTCGCGCAGCTTGTTGGCATTTTCGACAAACTCCGTCACATCACGCGCACTGCAAAAGATCATCTCGTCAAATGGGCCCACGCAATGCCACGCCAGCCAGCGAACATTGCCCTTGCGGTCGAGTACGCGCAGGATTGATTTGCCATCACTGATCGTCGCAGTGCCGTTTTTCTGGCGCATGGCCGTCATCGCGGTTTGTTGGTCCTCGGGAACGAACAGCATAAAGAAAGGTTTGTTGACGATGTCATGCACCGGCAAACCCATCAGCTCTTCCAGGGCGGGGCTAAACCCCTTAAGGATGCCATCCTGATTGACCACAATGGCCGGTTCCGGTGTATGGCGCAGGTAGGTTTCAAACGGATGGCACAGTTCCTGTTGGGCCGCAGTTTCCAGAAGCAAAACCGAAATAAATTCCCGACTGTCTTCGCTGTAGCGATGCGCCATCAGATAGAAACGCTGCATCTGGTTTTTGGCTGTGCGGATATCGACCATGGTGCCAATCCGGGCATCCTGCCAGACATTGTCAATCAGCGGTCCGCGAAGCTTTGTGCGGGACTCCGATGACAACCGGTCAAGAAAATCCGTCATGGTCGGTTCGATGTTTTCGGCTGTCGGACCAAGGATTTCCGGCCAGTTCAGTTGCGCCGTCAGTTTTCCGTCGGTGGTCTCCACCGGCCAACTGATCACGGCACAGCCGCATTCCGCCAAGGTATTTTCCGTGTCGCTGAAATGTTCGGCAAGATGGGCAGCACGCATGTGCTGCCGTTTGAGGCGATGCCATAACCAGACCGCCAGGCCACAAAGAATGGTCATCGCCATGACAAACATCAGCGCGTGCAGGATAAAAGCATCGCGCCAGTTATTCAAAAGCGCGCTGCGCGGCGTATAGGCCACCACGATCCGGTCGATTTGTGGCAGTTTGCTATAAGCCAGAACCATGACTTCGCTGCTGTGAACACAGACCAGGGAATCGCGATCAGTTTGTTGGGTGCTGATATAGTCGCCCAGATCACCGATCAGATGCGGCGGGATAAAGCCCTTGATCTGGTTAAGCTGGTTATCAAGCAGCCCAACGGTAATGTCGGAATTGTCCGCCACGATCTTTTGCAGGTCGACATCATTATGAAGCAACAACATCGATCCCAGCCGAAAGGCGGTTGCTTCAAGTTGGGCACTGGCGTGCTCGACCGCGCTGTCATAAAGCGTTTTCTGAATGAAAAAGAAGGAAAACAGCAGGACAAACACACCCGTCAGCGTCAAGGCGGCTAGCCGTTTGCGCAACTTGACAAGACTGCGCCGGGACAGGGATGGCTCGATTGACATTATGAACATGTTATTGGCGTGCCCCTGCCAGACAGAGTTATGGTTTCCTCAACCTTGAAATTTAAGACCTTTTCGCGCGGTTGAAAAGGATGCAAACAAATGAATGTAAGCGTTAAAGGCTTGTTTTGGGATGCACCCGACATCTTGTGACCAGGACCCATAACGTGATCACGTTCCGACAAGTGATGGCCGTGCCAGACTGCAGGTTATTCGCAGACGCCGTGAACATAACACAACGCTTCTAATTCCGTGCAAAAACCCCTATAAACCCGCTGGTGATTGATCCGGGATATATCAGAACCGATTTCCCGAATGATGCAATGATCACGCAATGCTGGTTTTTCCGATCGTGCTCTTTCGCATCCGTGATGCGAAAGGCCTGATGTCGCTGCCGAAATTGGCTGGCTGACGGGGCAGGGGATATTGGAAAGAATGCGATTTGCGCGTTATGTATCAACCGGGTATCTGGTGATCACACCGTTTCGAAACAATGTGCCACGCGGCGAAATGCCAGCCAATTTTAGTGCCAGAAGCAGCCAAAAATGACTGACCTTAAGAACATTCGTAACTTTTCGATCATCGCCCATATCGACCACGGTAAATCAACCCTGGCCGACCGCCTGATCCAGTTGACCGGTGGCCTGACCGAACGTGAAATGGCCGATCAGGTTCTCGATTCGATGGATATCGAACGTGAACGTGGCATCACCATCAAATCCCAGGCCGTGCGACTGAGATACACCGCCAAGGATGGGCAGGAATATACGCTCAACCTGATGGACACGCCGGGCCACGTTGACTTCGCCTATGAAGTGTCACGCTCGCTCGCTGCCTGCGAAGGGTCGCTTCTTGTGGTTGATGCAGCACAGGGTGTGGAAGCCCAGACCCTTGCCAACGTCTATCAGGCAATTGAAAACAATCACGAGATCGTCCCAGTCCTGAACAAGGTTGACCTTCCGGCAGCCGAACCCGATCAGGTCAAGGAACAGATCGAAGAAGTGATCGGCATCGATGCCTCTGATGCTGTGATGATCTCGGCCAAAACCGGCCTGGGCGTGCCTGATGTGCTTGAAGCACTGGTGCACCGTCTTCCGGCGCCGACTGGCGATGCGAACGCACCGCTTGAAGTTCTTCTGGTTGATAGCTGGTATGACACCTATCTCGGTGTGATGATTCTGGTGCGCGTGAAGGAAGGCACCCTGAAAAAGGGTCAGAAAGTCCGCTTCATGAACGCCAAGGTCACCCATCAGATCGAACGCGTTGGTGTGTTCACGCCAAAGCCGCTTGCGATTGATGAAATGGGGCCGGGTGAAATCGGCTTTATCAACTGCGGTATGAAAACCGTGGCCGAATGTGAAGTCGGTGACACGATTACCGAAGAAAAACGTCCCTGCGCAAAGCCGTTGGCCGGCTTCAAACCGTCCATCCCGGTTGTGTTCTGTGGCATTTTCCCGGTTGATACCAGTGAATATGAAGTGCTGCGCGATGCGCTTGAAAAGCTGCATCTCAATGACGCGTCCTTCCAGTTCGAACCGGAAAACTCGACCGCACTTGGTCTTGGTTTCCGTTGTGGTTTCCTGGGTCTTTTGCATCTGGAAATCATTCAGGAACGTCTGGAACGCGAGTTCGAGCTTGATCTGATCACCACCGCACCGTCGGTGTCCTACAAGATCACGCTGAGCAAGGGCGAAGAAATCCTGCTGCATAACCCGGCTGATTTCCCGGACGTTACCAAGATCAAGGCCATTGAAGAACCATGGATCAAGGCATCCATCATGGTGCCGGACGAATATCTTGGCGGCATCCTGACCCTTTGCACCGAACGCCGTGGTGTTCAGCTTGACCTGACCTATGTTGGTAACCGCGCGATGGCGGTTTATAAACTGCCACTCAACGAAGTGGTGTTTGATTTCTATGACCGTCTGAAGTCGATTTCTCGCGGCTATGCCAGCTTCGATTACGAGATCGCGGGTTACGATGAAAGCGATCTGGTCAAGGTTTCCATCCTTGTGAACGAAGAACCGGTCGATGCACTGGCCCTGATGGTTCACCGTTCGGCGGCTGAATACCGTGGTCGTGAGATCTGTAAGCGTCTCAAGGACCTGATCCCTCGCCAGATGTTCCGCATCGCCATTCAGGCCGCCATCGGTGGCAAGGTGATTGCCCGTGAAACCGTATCAGCACTCCGTAAGGACGTGACGGCGAAATGTTACGGCGGTGACGTTTCGCGTAAACGTAAGCTTCTTGAAAAACAGAAGGCAGGTAAGAAAAAGATGCGTCAGTTCGGCAAGGTCGAAATTCCGCAATCGGCCTTTATCAACGCGCTCAAGATGGGCGACGACAAGTAAGTCGAAATTACGATTTCTAAACAAAGGCTGTATCACATTGTTGATGCAGCCTTTTTTCTTTGCTGTTTTCAGAGGCTAACCTGCTGCGCTATGGATGGACGCAGCCCAACCAATTGCCCAAGGAGGCCCCGATGGATCTGGAATTGCTCGCCAAGCAGGAAGAAATTCTGGTGTTTGATCGCTTTGACGAAGACACCGCCTGGTCAATCGGCTCCAAACTCGTCGGCGTCGCACAGGCCAAAAACGCTCCGGTTACCATCAATATCCGCACCCCGGACCGCACCCTGTTTCACGCATCGCTTGCCGGGGCCAAACCGGCCAACGATGCTTGGGCACGGCGCAAAAGCAATCTGGTGCTACGTGAACATCAAAGCTCGATGCGCTTTGGGGCGGAGCTTAAGGCCAAGGGCAAAACCCTTGCCGATCACGGGATCGATTTTGCCGACTATGCCGATCACGGCGGCAGCTTCCCGGTCCGTGTTGCCGGTGTCGGCGTGATAGGCGCGATTACAGTATCCGGCCTCGCATCGCACGAAGATCACGGCATGATCGTGAGCGTTTTGGCCGAGCACCTTGGCGTGTCGGTGAAGCTCTAAGACATAGCCGAACTTCTAGACGCTATATTTGTGAAATACTTGACGTCGAACGGCGAAGCCGCGCAAGAGGCCAAGCTTACTCTTCCAGAATAGCCTCAACCTTGCGGGACACCCATTTCGATATGATGGTCGAACCAGCGACCAAAAGGCCGATCGCAACCGCTGTACCAATGACAATGATGAAGCTGCCGGCAGAACGTCCATGCATCATCATCTGAAAGGTGGTTTGGAATGTCACCATCATCAGTAAGGTTCCAAGCAGAAGCGTACCTGATCCAAACAGCATCAGTTTGCGCATATTCATTTTTCGGCGGCTGTTCGGTTGGTCGTCCTGATCCTGGTCGCTCATTTCGTTCCCCTGATGGTGATATGTGCGAATTCTACTCTTGGTAGAATTTTGCAGCCTGTCATGATTGAGCCCCGAGGGCCAGAGACAAGTTTCTTTTGTCCGGTACCTGTAATGTCACCAGTTTGGCAGAAACGAGCTTCAGTACTTTAAATGCCCCAAGGATCGTCGCGCTTAATCGAAATGCTCAATCTCCGGATCAATTCCGGCAAAGCTCGGCAGTGCCGTGCGCATCCAAAGATGCTTTTTGGCCTTGAACCGGCTTGGGTCATCAAAGGTGCCCAATCGGAAATCGATGAAGCTGTCATCATCGCCCTTGCGCCAGGTGATGCTTGATCCGCATGTTGGGCAAAATCCGCGATATTTGCCGGGCGAACTTTCATATTCGCGCGGCTTGCCATCCCATGTGACGGCATTGGTCGGGAACGCGACAAAGGTCGAAACACCCGAACCGCTATCCTTGCGGCACATGTCGCAATGGCAGTGATTGCTGCCAATCGGGTCCCCGGATGCAACAAAGCGCACCGCGCCACAAAGACAACCCCCAGGATGTTTGGGATGTTTTGTGGTCATGGTGCGCTTCCTTTGAAACTTTGACCAAATGTCGGGTTATTCGTTCGGAACACCCGTCGTGGTCGAATATTCGAAGTGGAATTCCTTGTCCGGGAACATATAGGAGCGTGCGGCGTGGATCGCACTCGCACCTTCGGCAAAGCCCGACAGGATCAGTTTCAGCTTGTGCTCGTAGGTTGCGATATCGCCGATGGCAAAGATGCCCGGGACGGATGTTTCCATCGTCGCCTGTTTTACGCCGATATGGTTCTTCTCAAGATTAAGGCCCCAATCGGCAATCGGACCGAGTTCCATAGCAAGACCAAAGAACGGCAAAAGGTGATCGGCTTCAAGCTCGCGCTCCTCGCCCTTCAGCGTCGCGACAACCACGTGTGACAGAATGCCGTTTTCACCCTTAAGCCCCTTAAGCTGATAGGGAATGACCATCTCGATCTTGCCCGCCTCAGCCAGCGCCTGCAGTTTTGCACTGCTGTCAGGGGCGGCACGGAATTTCGGGCGACGATGAACCACCATCACCTTGGCGGCGATGTCATGCAGCGACAGGGCCCAGTCGACAGCCGAATCACCGCCACCGGCAATCACGACGTTCTTGCCGGCAAAGTCGGCACGACGTTTGACGTAATACTGAACGCCACCCGATCCTTCATACTCTTCAAGGCCATCCATCGGCGGTTTGTTCGGGCCAAAGGCACCACAACCAGCCGCAATCACAACCGCACCGGCATCAATCACCGTGCCCTTGGTGGTGACCAGCGTGAAGCGGCCATCATCGCGTTTCTCAAGCTTGGTGACCTGCTGACCCAGATGATAGGTCGGCTCGAACGGGTCGGCCTGTTTGGCTAGCTCGTGAATAAGGTCCTGACCGGCGATCTGCGGATGGGCCGGAATGTCGAAAATCGGCTTTTCCGGATACAATGCGCTGCACTGGCCGCCGACCATATCAAGCGCGTCAATCACATGGGATTTAAGCCCCAGCATACCGGCTTCGAAAACCGCAAAAAGCCCGACCGGGCCTGCGCCAATAATGGCAATATCTGTGCTATGCGATGCGTCTGACATACTTATTCCATCCAAATAAAATCAAATTTGGGTAGGGGGCTGCCCCCAAGCCCGGCGGTGTGCGGGATTTCTTATGCAGCGAGATAGCATCTGGAACACGATATCGCAATGTAAACCGGCCTTTTTCCGGGTTTGCGCCGTGATTTGAACCACACGCCTCAATCGGGTTCGCAAAATCATTGCGAAGTGCCGCATCAACCCCCTAAAACAGAAGGCAAGAGCCATTCAAAAGACGGACATTATGAGCAAGACAGTCACTGTCAGCGATCAGAACGGGACCGAAGCCCTTGCCGCCAAACTTGCCGCTGTTGCCAGGGCAGGCGATGTGATTTTGATGCACGGAACACTTGGCATGGGTAAAAGTGCCTTTTGCCGTGCCTTCATTCGGGCAGTGGCCGATAATCCGAACGAAGAAGTTCCCAGTCCGACCTTTACGCTGGTTCAGATCTATGAGCTTGATCGCGTGCCTGTCTGGCATTTTGACCTGTATCGACTGTCTGATCCCGAAGAAGTCCACGAACTTGATATCGAAGATGCCTTTGCGGACGCTATCAGCCTGATCGAATGGCCGGATCGGTTGGAATATCTCACCCCGGAAAACCGTCTTGATATTCATATCGAACCCGGATCGACTCCTGATGGCCGTGTGTTCAAGCTTGAGCCGCATGGTGATGATTGGGTGACGCGGATCAATGATCTGGTGGTGGATCCGTCATGAAACGCGCAAGCCCCGACCAGGAACGACGTAATGCCGAACGCCAGGATTTTCTCGTCACCTGTGGCTGGCAGACCGCGCAGGTCATGCCGTTGGTTGATGATGCCTCGGCGCGGAAATATTTCCGCCTTGAACGGCGCCATGACACCGCGCTTCTGATGGATTTTCCGCCGACGGCAATTCATGTCGATCCGCACGGCATTCATGACAATCCCGAACGTCCGGCCTCTGTTTCGCCGGTATTACAAACCACAAGCCTGTTCCAACAGGCAGGTTGGCGGGTACCGAAAATCTATCAGGCGGATGAAAAACGCGGTTTGGTCCTGATCGAGGATTTTGGTGATATCACCTTTACCGAGGCGCTCACGGGCAGTGTGATGCTGGATGGCATGACGCAGGATGCGCTTTATCTGCGTGCCATCGAACAACTGATCACCCTGCACCGCTTCTGCGACGGGGGCGGGATGAATGATTGCGGTCTGGTGCGCTATGACCCGGAAAACCTGCGTCGGATGCTTGCCAGCTTCAAGGCGGATTATCTGCCACTCATCATCCCGGATGCGACCAAGCGTGATGCGGCAAGCACAACCTTTGATCAGCTTCTTGAAACCGTGCTGCCACTTTGCTGGCAGGTGGGCGAGGTGATCATTCACCGTGATTATCACGTTGATAACCTGATGCTGGTCGAAAATGGCGAGGGCGGTGATGATTGCGGCATCATTGATTTCCAGGACGCGGCAATCGCGCCAAGGCCCTATGATCTGGCGTCGCTTCTGCGCGATGTGCGCCATGATATCGGCCTGGACCTTGAAGCGCGAATGAAGGAATTCTATCTCGCCGCGTTCCCTGATGTTGATCGTTCTGATTTCGAAACGGCCTATATTGCAACCTCGATGGTACGCAATTTCCGCATCCTTGGCCGGTTTGGCTGGCTTGCGATCAAGGCTGGAAAGACGCGCTATTTCGACTACATCCCGCGCTGCTGGGAGATGATCCTGCGCGGGGCGGCTGATAACCTGCCTGCCCTTCAGGATTGGGTGGACGCCCATATTCCGGCCGATGCGCGCACTGCCCCGGCAATTTCCAAAACCCAGAACCTGTCAGGCAAAGAGGCACAATCATGAGCGCACCAGAAACAAAGGCACAGGCCATGGTTCTGGCGGCTGGCCTTGGCAAACGCATGCGCCCGATCACCGATGCGATGCCAAAGCCGCTTATATCGGTCGCAGACAAGCCGATGCTCGATCATGTGCTTGATAAACTGGCAAACGCCGGTGTCACGCAGGCGGTGGTCAACTCGCATTATCTTGGGCAACAGATCATTGATCATGTCGCCAGCAGAACTGCTCCCACCATCATCACCTCGCCCGAGGAAGACCTGCTTGAAACCGGCGGCGGGGTAAAAAATGCGCTCTCGAAACTCAACGAAGACGCAATCCTGATTGCCAATGCCGATGTTTTCTGGACCGAGGGCAGGGAGCCGCTGTTTGATCGCCTGATCAATGCCTTTGACCCCGATCACATGGATGCGCTTCTGGCCCTCTGTCCGGTGGCAGATGGCTTTGGTTATGATGGGGCAGGGGATTTCTTCTGGCAGGTGGATGGGCGCTTGAAACGGCGCGGTGACGCGCCGTCAGCCCCTTATTTCTTTACCGGTGTGCAGGTTCTCGCACCGCATCTGTTTGAAGGCACGCCGGATGGTGCCTGGTCACTGAATGTCGTTTATGACAAGGCGCTTGCTGCGGGACGGTGTTATGGTCTGGTGCATGATGGCGGATATTTCCACATCGGCACGCCAGAGGCGCTTGAAGATTCCGAACCCGTCATCGCAAAGGCGCTTGAAACTGAGCGCGCCAAGAAAGCTGCATCCAGGGGAGTTTGATGGCCGACCTGTTTGATTACATGGACGCGCCCAAATATGACGAAGCTTCCTTCGCGGGGGAGGCAACGCCGCCCTCAAACCTGTTTTTCATTCCGCCCGGGGTTGCCTTTGCCGATCTGATCGCCAAGCAATTGATGGCGGAAACCGCCGATCAGCCAGATCGTCTGCCTGACTATGTCCTGATGGTGCCCAACCGGCGTTCCGCGAAGGTGATGCGCGATGCCTTTTTGCGGCAATCACAGGGTGCGGTTACGTTGCTTCCGACCATTCGCCCGCTGGGCGAGGCCGACGAAGATGAATTGGCGATCTATGGTGCAGGTGGTGAACAAGCTGCCCTTGATCTGCCGCCCGCCATCCCCGATCTCCAACGTAAATTGTTACTGACCCAGCTGATCATGGGCCGCCCTGATCATCGCGGTGAAAAACCAACTGCCGATCAGGCCGCCCGTCTTGCCGGCGAACTCGCACGCTTTCTCGATCAGGTGCAAACGGAAAACTGCGCCTTTGACGATCTCAAGGGACTGGTACCCGAAGAATTCGCCGAACACTGGCAGCTCACCCTTGAATTCCTGCAGATCCTGACCATCCACTGGCCGGGTATTTTGGCTTCTCAGGATGTCAGTGACCGGGCCATGCGGCGCAATGCCCTGATTGCCGCACAGATAGATCTATGGGAAGAAAACCCGCCCGAAACGCCGGTGCTGATTGTCGGCTCAACCGGCCCTTTCCCCGCCTTGCGAGATTTGATGGCGGCGGTGCTTAGAATGCCGCAGGGCCGTGTGGTCCTGCCCGGTCTGATGACGGGACTTGGTCACGAAGACTGGGCGGCGATTGCCGATGATGCCGCCCATCCGCAACACCTTTTGGGCAAGACGTTGGGCCATATTGGCCGTCATGCTGACAGTGTGCTGCCCTGGCCGGCCATTGAGCCCGAAAGCGATGCCACGATTGAGCGCCGCCGTGTGGCCCGCGAGGCATTGCGACCGGCCAAGACCACCCATCACTGGCGCCATATCGCCGGATTTACCCCGGATGTGATGGATGGCGTTTTGCGTGTGGATTGTTCTGGTGCGCGTGAAGAGGCAACCACGATTGCCCTTATGATGCGCGAGGCCCTGGAGCATCCCGAAAAGACCTGCGCGCTGGTGACGCCGGATCGTGGCCTTGCCCGGCGTGTCGCCACCGAACTCCGCCGGTGGGAGGTCGAAATTGATGACTCGGCCGGTATCCCGCTGCATGACACCGCACCGGCGATTTATCTGCGCCTTGTGGTCCGTGCCGTGCAGGAAGAATTCGCCCCTGTTCCGTTGCTGGAGTTGCTGAAACATCCGCTCTCGGCGGCGGGTCTGTCACCGGAGAATTTCCGCGTCCTGACCCGTCTTCTGGAGAAGGAAGTCCTGCGCGGTGCCCGACCGGGGCCGGGGCTGGATGGTTTGCAAACAGCGCTTGATGGATGGTGCGAGGATACAGTCGCCCGCCTCAGCACATCCGGGTCAGACAGCGCCATTGGCCGGATTGAACGCATCCGTGATGATCATGCGCGCCTCAGTGATCTGGTGGAACGCATTAAAACATGCCTTGATCTGATTGATGATCTGACCGGAGATAAAACGCACGCGCCAGTTCATCTGCTGCGCAGTCATGTTACGGCGGCTGAGGCACTGGCAGCCAGTGACACCCAAACCGGCGCGGATCGCCTGTGGCGCGGCGAAGCAGGCGAGGCATTGGCGGATTTCGTTCATGAACTGCTGAATGCGCTGACGGATTTTGCGCCGATGCCGGGCAATCGGTATAGCGCGTTTCTTTATGCCCTGATGGCGGATCGTGCCGTGCGTCCGCGTTATGGTAAACATCCGCGCCTGTTTATCTGGGGCACGGTCGAAGCCCAGATGCAGCAGGCTGATCTGACCATACTGGGCGGGCTTAATGAGGGTGTCTGGCCGCCCGAAGCCGGGGCCGATCCGTGGATGAGCCGCCCGATGCGGCGTAATTTCGGCCTGCCCGCCCCCGAACACCGGGTCGGGCAATCGGCCCATGATTTTCAGCAACTGTTTTGTTCGCCCGATGTGGTGATGACCCGTGCATTGCGTATCGAGGGCACGCCAACCGTACCGTCACGCTGGTTGTTACGCATCGAAAACATTCTGCGCAAATCGCGCGTGTCGATGGAAAAGCCCGACGCTGCCGAATGGCGGGCGCTGGCTGATCTTATTGATGAACCGGCCTCGAGCATGCGGATCAAGATCGGACGCCCGGCCCCTAAACCACCTGTATCGGCAAGGCCCGATCGCCTGTCAGTGACCCAGATCGAAACATGGATGCGCGACCCCTATGCCATTTATGCCCGCCATATCTTGGGCTTGCGCAAACTTGATGCTGTCGACGAAGACCCTGGTGCAGCTCACTACGGCAACCTGATCCATGATGCCCTTGATCAGTTCATTACCCGACATCCTGACCATTTGCCGCCGGACGGCGAACAGGAACTGTTGATCATTGGCCGCGAAGTGTTCAAGCCGCTTGCGGCCCGGCCCGGTCTTTGGGCCTTCTGGTGGCCACGGTTCGAGCGCATCGCCAAATGGTTCATCCAGACCGAAGCAGCGCGGCGCGATGCCGTGCGCAAATCCTATACCGAACAATCCGGAACCCTTGATACCAGCAGCGGTTTTCAGGTCTATGCCCGTGCCGACCGCATTGATCAGCTGCGCGACGGGGGGATTGCGATCATTGACTATAAAACCGGCGCACCACCCAGTCAGGGTGACGTTGCCAACGGCTTTGCCCCTCAATTGCCGCTTGAAGCCGCCATCGCCGAAAAGGGCGGTTTTGGCGATGTACCGGCAGGTCCCCCGGCCAGCATGGCGTTCTGGAAACTCTCGGGCGGGGACCCGGCGGGTGAGATCGTTGAAATCAACACAGGCCGGATGAAAACCACGCCAGCAGAGCTTGCGCATGCGGCGGTGGATGGGGTGAATGGGCTGGCGGCGGCCTTTGCTGATCCTGAAACGCCCTATCTCAGTGTGCCGCATCCCGATCACGCGCCGAAATATTCCGACTATGTCCATCTTGCCCGTCTGCGCGAATGGATGGGCAGCGAGGATGTCGAAGAGCTTGATGATGTTGATAATGGTGGGGAGGGTAATGCGTCATGACCGAAATGCGCGGAACTGATCCCAACGTCCTGCAACGCAATGCGTCTGATCCGACGGCATCCGTCTGGGTGTCGGCCTCAGCCGGGGCGGGCAAGACCAAGGTGCTGTCTGATCGCGTCTTGCGTCTGATGCTTTCGGGCACTGAGCCACATCGTATTCTGTGTCTGACCTTTACCAAGGCCGCGGCGGCGGAAATGGCCAACCGTGTGAATGAACGATTGGGTCTGTGGGCCACCATGGAGGATCGCGACCTTCAGGCCGATCTCGCCAACCTTGCCGGTGCAGCACCCAGTGCCGATGAAACCATCCGCGCGCGCCAGCTTTTTGCCCGTGTGCTGGATGCGCCGGGCGGTATGAAGATCCAGACCATTCATGCCTTCTGTCAGTCGCTGTTGCGCCGTTTCCCGCTGGAAGCCGGTCTGGCGCCGCATTTTGAAATCATGGATGATCGCACAGCCGCCGAAACCATGGCCGATGTCCAGGAAGAGGTCCTGGCATTCGCCCGAACAGGCCGTGATGATGATCTGGCCCATGCCCTGTCGGTTGTTACCGGACAAGTCCGCGAAGGTGCCTTTGGCGAGGTCATGAGCGAGCTTGCCCGCGAACGTGGTCGCCTGAAGCGCATGCTGGCCAATCTTGGCGGGGCCAATCGCATGCGTGATGCGGTCTATAAGGCGCTTGGGGTGCCGGTCGGACTTGATGATGAAACCATCCTGACCAAGGCGCTTTCCGATGATGCCTTTGACCGGGATGGCTTGATGCGCGGGCTTGCCGCCCTTGAGGCCGGAACCAAAACCGATACCGCGCGCGTGCCGGCATTGGCGCAGTTCCTTGAAAAAACGAATGTCGAAGACCGCCTTGCGGTGTTTAACGAATATCGCAGTGTCTTTTTTACCACGGCGGGTGAACCGCGCGCCAAACTGATCACCAAGGGGGCGGCAGAAAATCACCCGATGGGGGCCGATGCGCTTGAACAGGAATGTGCGCGTCTGGTCGAGGTCGACCGACAACGCAAGGCCGCTGCCATGGCCGGTGCGACATCGGCACTGATCACCATCGGCAATGCGATGCTTGATCGCTATGCCACCAAAAAGGCCCTGCATGCCCGCCTTGATTATGATGACTTGATCCTGACCAGCTTGCAGCTTTTGCAACGTCAGGCCGGGATTGCCGGTTGGGTGTTGTTCAAACTGGACGAAGGTCTTGATCACGTCCTGATTGACGAGGCGCAGGATACCAACCCCGAGCAGTGGGAAGTGGTGCGTATTCTGGCCGAGGAATTCTTTATCGACGCCGGGCGCTATGCCGATAAGCCGCGTACCATCTTTGCCGTCGGCGATGCCAAACAATCGATCTATAGCTTCCAGCGCGCCGATCCGGAAAAGTTTGCTGAAATGCGCCGCTACTTCCGTGAACGGGCGCGTGAAATTGCCGCCGACTGGCGCGAAGTACCGATGAACATCTCGTTCCGGTCTACCGATGCGGTGCTGGGCACGGTGGATCGTGTCTTTGCCGGTCCGGTGGCACGGCAAGGCGTCGGTGATGACGGGGCAGACGTGCAGCACAGCCCGTTTCGTGTCGGGCAGGCCGGGCGGATTGAACTTTGGCCAGCGGTTGAGCCCGAAGAACGCGCACCCGAAGACCCTTGGACACCGCCAACCCGCATTGTCCGCCTTGAAGATCCGGAGATCCGCCTTGCCCGCGTCATTGCCGGGCGCATCCGCCATGCGATTGATGAAAAGGAAATCCTGACATCGCGTGGTCGCCCGGTGCGTGCCGGTGACTTCATGATCCTTGTGCGCCGTCGTACCGCCTTTGTCGATGAGGTCGTCAAGGCGCTTAAGGAACGCAACGTTCCGGTCGCCGGTGTTGACCGCATGCAAATCACCGATCAGCTTGCTGTGATGGATCTGGTGGCATTCGGGCGGTTCCTGTTGATGCCCGAAGATGACCTGACACTGGCCGAGGTGCTTAAAAGCCCGCTGATCGGGCTTGATGACGATCAGCTGTTTGAAATTGCCCATAATCGCTCCAGAACCCTGTGGCATGCGCTGCGTGAAAAGGCGGCTGTGGTTGAAGACGGATCACCGTTTGCGCGCGCCTATGAATTCCTGTTCAAGTGGCTGGGCCGGGTTGATTACGAACGCCCGTTTGAACTTTATGCCGAACTGCTCGGCGGTCGCGGCGAAGAAGCACGCGGTGTGCGTGCGCGTCTGGTTGGTCGTCTGGGGATTGAGGCCAACGATCCGATTGACGAATTCCTTAACCTTGCCATGGGCTATGAGGCTGATCATGCGCCGACGCTTCAGGGCTTCCTGCACTGGTTGATGGCGGGCGATGCGGAAATCAAACGTGACCTTGAACAAAGCGGGCGCGATGAAGTCCGCATCATGACCGTGCACGGTGCCAAGGGCCTTCAGGCCCCCATTGTGTTCCTGCCCGATACCATGCAGGTGCCAACACAGGCCCCCAACCTGTTCTGGCAGGAAGACCGCAACCTGATGTTCTGGCTGCCGCGGGTGGCGCTTGAAACCGATCTTGTTGCGCGCCTGCGCGATGACATCGCGCTCAAACGCGATCAGGAATATAACCGCCTGCTGTATGTCGCCCTGACACGCGCCGAAGACCGGCTCTACATTTGCGGCTGGCAGGGGCGGCGCAAGGCCCCCGAACATTGCTGGTACAACCTGTGTAGCCAAGCAATGGAAGGGTACGCTAAACCGACCCAGATTGATCTTTCGACCTATTCCGGATCAGGATGGGACGGCGAAGGCTGGGTCTGGGAAACCGATCAAAGTCAGGCGCCCAAACCAGACCGTTCTGATGATATTTCGGATTCAAAACAATCTGTAAAACGCCAGTTAATTCGGGCTGTTGCGCCAGAAGAGTCCTTCCCGCCCAAACCACTGGCGCCCAGTCGGCCGCTTGAAGACGAACCGGCTGTTCAATCGCCGCTGGGTGGCGATCAGGGGCAAAGCTTCAAGCGTGGTCTTCTGATCCATAAGTTGTTGGAACTTCTGCCAGACCTGCCCGAGCAGGCCCGTCGCAAGGCTGCGGAACGCTTCCTTGCCCAGCCAGTCCATGCGCTTGATCCCGATCTGCAGGTTGAAATTGCCAATGAAACGCTGGGTATTTTCGATAATCCAGCGTTTGCTCCGGTCTTTGCGCCGGGATCACGGGCCGAGGTGCCGTTGGTTGGTATCGTTGGCGGGGATGTGGTTTCGGCCCAGATTGACCGGCTTGTTGTCCGCGACGATGAAGTGATGATTGTCGATTATAAAACCAATCGTCCGCCGCCCCGCGATGTCGAAGACACGCCGCGTGCCTATCGTCGCCAGATGTCGATCTATCGCGCGGCCTTGGTCCAAATGTATCCGGGCAAAAAGGTCAGGTGTTTCATTCTCTGGACCAATGGGCCGTGGATGGTAGAGTTGCCCGATCACATTCTGACATTTGGTTAGAGAACCGACTCTGCAGAACGCCTGCTTTGACGAAGATCGCTTTCGCGCGGATCGCCCAATGCGCTTGACGTTTGCGTCAGTGCTGCCTACCTTGGCCTCATAAAGCGGATCGAGGTTTGCGGGTTCGCCCGCCTTGCCTCGTAACAACTAGGATCTGAAAGTATGACCACGATTAAAGTTTCCGACGGTTCGTTCGATACCGACGTTCTGGGTTCCAACGACCCGGTTTTGGTCGATTTCTGGGCTGAGTGGTGCGGTCCGTGCAAACAGATTGCCCCATATCTCGATGAAATCGCTGGTGAACTGGGCGGCAAGCTCAAGATCGCCAAGGTGAATATCGATGAAAACCCGAACACCCCGGCGAAATACGGTGTTCGTGGCATCCCGACCCTGATGATCTTCAAGGGTGGCGAAGTCGCTGCGATGAAAGTCGGCGCACTTCCGAAAAGCGCTCTTGTCGACTGGATCAACCAGTCGATCTGATCTTCATCGGATCACAGAATACGAAAAGGGGCAGGCTGCAAAACAGCCTGCCCCTTTTCATTTGGTGTCTTTTTGCCGCAATGGGCAGGTTACGCAGCACGGATATCCTTGAGGAATTCCTGAATTTGGCTCAGCAGAACCTGCGACTTGTCGGTCATGCTGTCAGATGCGCGCAGGACTTCGTTAGATGCCTGGCGTTCTTCTTCGGCAGACTCGCGAAGTCCGACAACGTTGTGGGCGACTTCTTTTGTGCCCGACGCAGCTTCGGCGACGTTGCGCGCAATTTCACCGGTTGCCGCATCCTGTTCGCTGACCGCAGCTGCAATCCCGCCCGCCACTTCATTAAGCTCCTTCATGCGCCCTGAAAGATGCTCAATCGCGCCAAGGGCACCTTGGGTGCTTTCCTGAATGCCTGTGATGTGTCCGGCAATATCTTCAGTCGCACGGGTGGTCTGGTTGGCAAGGTTTTTGACCTCGGCTGCGACCACGGCAAAGCCTTTGCCGGCCTCACCAGCGCGGGCGGCCTCAATGGTTGCATTGAGCGCAAGCAGGTTTGTCTGTTCGGCAATCGACTGGATCAGTTCGACGACTTCACCGATTTTGTCCGATGCGTTGGCAAGTTCAGCAAAGATTGCACTGGCATCATCGGCCTCATCTGCACCGGATTGCGCAATCTCCGAACTGCGGGCAACCTGAGATGTGATTTCATCAATTGCTGCGGCCAGTTGTTCCGCAGCAGCGGCAACGGTATCGACGTTGGTTGCAGCCTGTTCGGTGGCAGCGGCAACATTGGCCGCCTTGCTGGTGGTCAGATCAGACTGACCGGCCATCTCGGATGCCGTGCTGCGCAGTTGCGACAGGGCGGCGTTGACGACAGTCAGGTTGCTTTCGACATCGTTCTCGAACGCCTTGATGCGTGCATCGATACGTTTCGCACGTTCGATCTGTGCCTGATTGGCTTCTTCGTGTTGCTTTTGCAGGCGGTCGGCTTTCTTACGGTTTTCGAGGAAAACCTCAAGAGCACGGGCAAGATCGCCAATTTCATCCCCGCGGTCTTGTCCCTCTGTCTGGACAGAAGTATCGCCTTTTGCAACCCGCGACAGGGCTTCGGTGATTTTGCGCATTGGCACGGTTGTGCTTTTCTCGACTGCAAAGCCAAGACCGCAGATGATCACAAGGACGCCAACAAAAACGATGATGCCGATGGTCGTGCTCTGCCAGAATGCAGCCATGACATCGTCCATATAGACTCCTGCAGAAACAACCAAGCCCCAGTCGCCTGCTGTTCTGGCGTATCCGAGTTTCGGTGTGACTTCTTTGCTTTCGGGATGGGGCCAGACATAATCGACATACCCGCCTTCAGGAGCACGGGCAGCTTCAACCAACGCTGCAACAGGTGTCGCACCGGTCGGGTCCTTGACCGCCGAGACCGGCTTTCCATTCAGCGACGCATTGATCGGATGCATGACCATTGTGCCATCGAGGCTCGCGACGAAAACATAGTTTTCACCGTCAAAGCGCTGAGCCTTGACCGTTTCCAGAGCAAGTTTTTTGGCTTCTTCTTCTGAAAACTCGCCTTGTTTTGCCCGGTTGGCAAAATTATCAATGATCGACGCTGATTGATCGACAACATACCGCAGAGTTTCCTGACGGTCCTTGATCATGGTCGTGTACAGGGAATAAAGGTCGATGATCGACACTGCGGCGAGTGCCAAAGCGACCAGAAACATAACGCCGCGCAGTTTCCACGCTAAAGAGTAGTCCGAAAGTTTCATGACGCACCTGCTTGTTACTTGTTCTGTCGTTCCGTCGACGTGAATTGGGGCGAACGGTAACCAGGTGCGTAAATCGCGTTTCCCGAGCAGGTAGTCGTTGATTTATGCCAATCGGCAGTCCGGCGTTCATCTTAGCGCATTGTAAAATAGAGATATTTAATTTTAATTATGGTAATGCAAAACATCTCTGGGTTGCATGAGAAAAAGAAGACCCCACCAAACAGGTGAGGGTCTTCTATGAATTCAGCTTGTATGCAGCGTCTATTCGAGTCTGATCAGGTCAATACTCGTAGGGCGTACCGTCCATATTTTCCATCAGCACTTCACGCTTGCCGACATGGTTGGCGGCGGAAACGACGCCGTTTTCTTCCATCTGCTCGATGATGCGGGCTGCGCGGTTATAGCCGATTGAAAGTTTGCGCTGGATGAAGCTGGTAGATGCCTTCTTTTCACGCAGGACAATGCCAACCGCCTGATTATAAAGATCATCATCTGATCCGCCGCCACCAGCCCCTGCATTGCCACCGGCCATATAGGCCGCGACCGGGTCTTCTTCGGGTTCTTCGGTAACGGTTTCAAGATAGGCCGGGTCGCCCTGATCGCGCAGGTGTTTGACGATACTTTCGACTTCTTCGTCGGAAACAAACGGGCCATGGACACGCTGCAAACGGCCGCCCTGACCCATGTAAAGCATATCCCCCTGACCCAGAAGTTGCTCGGCACCCATTTCACCCAGAATGGTGCGCGAGTCGATTTTTGATGTCACGGAATAGGAAATACGCGTCGGGAAGTTGGCCTTGATCGTACCCGTGATCACGTCCACCGACGGACGCTGGGTCGCCATGATCAGGTGCAGACCAGCCGCACGGGCCATCTGTGCCAATCGCTGGATGGATGCCTCAACATCCTTGCCGGCAACCAGCATCAAATCGGCCATTTCGTCGACGATGATGACGATAAACGGCAGCGGCTCCATCGGGAGTTCCTGATCTTCAAAGATCGGTTTGCCGGTTTCCGGATCAAAGCCGGTCTGTACACGTCGGGTCAGCTGTTCGCCCTTGGCGGCGGCTTCCTTGATGCGTTTGTTATAGCCCGCAATGTTACGCACGCCGACCTGGCTCATGGCGCGATAACGGTCTTCCATCTCGCGCACGGCCCATTTCAGGGCAACAACTGCCTTGTGCGGGTCGGTCACAACCGGCGTCAAAAGGTGCGGAATGCCGTCATAGATCGACAGTTCCAGCATCTTGGGGTCGATCATGATGAAGCGGCATTCTTCGGGCTTCAGGCGATAGAGCAATGACAGGATCATTGCGTTCACACCCACCGATTTACCCGAACCGGTGGTACCGGCAATCAGCAAGTGCGGCATTTTCGACAGATCGGCAATCACCGGCGTGCCGCCGATATCCTTGCCAAGGCTCATATTGAGTTTGCCGGTGTTCTTTTCAAAGTCACTCGATGCCAGGATTTCATGCAGATGCACGGTTTCGCGGCGCGAGTTTGGCAGTTCGATCCCGATGACGTTGCGTCCGGGTACCACGGCAACACGGGCGGCAATCGCACTCATGGAACGCGCGATATCATCGGCCAAACCAATCACGCGCGATGATTTCACACCTGCCGCGGGCTCGAGCTCATAAAGGGTGACAACCGGGCCCGGGCGGACCTGAACAATCTCGCCCTTTACGCCAAAGTCCTGAAGCACGGTTTCAAGCAAACGGGCATTCTGCGCCAAGGCTTCCTGATCGATCTGGTTGGCATCTGCCGGATCAGGTTCACCAAGCAAATCAAGCGGCGGGAAACGATACTCATCCGAGCCCAGATCAAACGATGCCTGACGCTGCGCTGCAGCCTTCTGGCTGGGTTGCAGCTTGGCCGCCGGGGCCGCGACAATATGAACCGGCGGTTCGTGATCGTCATCGTCGTCAAACCCGTCATAATCGTCCGGGTCGACATCCGGTTCGGATTTCCGGGTTGAAATGGCCGTGCCAAGCTTGGACTTGCCTTTGTCCATCGACGGTTCCTGACGCGAACCCGGGGCACGCTTGGCAAGCGGCTCATCGTTGCTGCCGGTCGGAATAATGGCACGAATGCCCGCAATCACCTTGCCACCGGCAAAGGACAGGGCCGTACCCAACCGTCCCCATTCAGACAGCGAATAGGCCATGCAAAAGATCGTCAGTGCCAGACCAAGCATCATGGATGCCAATGCGATCAGCGCCCGTGCGCCGGGAACCCCAATCATCGCAAAACCGGCCTGAAGCTTGCCCAGCAGCAAGTCACCGGCGAAGCCACCCAGACCAACCGTCAGCGGCCAATGCATACCCGGCTGAATGGCGGCTGCCGAAACCGCGACAAGAAGCAGTGCCAGCGGTAAAACAAGGAAACGTGCCCACATCCAGCGGAACGGTTTGACTGCAATCAGGCGCAGGCCCCATGCGACAAGCAAAACGGTAATCAGTGCGGATGCCAGACCAAGGGTACGCAGCATCAAATCCGCGCCATAAGCCCCGACGATCCCCAACGGATTAAAAACCGTCGTGCGGTCGGTTGCGTGGTTAAACGATGGGTCACCCGGATGAAAACCAATCAGCATGATGAACAGGGCTATGGCCAGCAATACCAGCCCAAGGCCGCAAAACCGCAAGCCACTGCGCTTGAGCAGTGTCACGAGACTGCCGGGCATGAAAGCGGTTCCAAGAGTGTTTGACTGGCTGCTCATCTGGGTATCCGTTCTGGTTAAGTCCTGCTGTTCTGGTCGGGCGAAGTATCGGTTTAGCTTTCCAATGCCTTCGCGATGCGGGTCAGTCCTTCCCGCGTGGTTTCAAGATCATGCACAAGGGCAATGCGGATGAACCGTTTGCCCGGATTGTTGCCATTTGCATCGGTCAATGACAGGTAACTGCCTGGAATGACCTTGACCCCGGATTCTTTCCAGATTTTCCGGGTGGCGGCTTCATCATCGCCGACATCAAGCCACAGGAAAAATCCGCCGGGCGGGCGATAAAATCCAAACCGGTTGCCAAAGACTTCCTCGGCGATGTCGATTTTGGCGCGATAGATATCCCGGTTGGCCTCCGCATGGGCATCATCGTTCCAAAGAGCGGTGGATGCGGCCATGACTGGCATCGGAATGGTGGCCGAGCAATAGCTGCGCAGTGCGGTAAAGCGTTTGACGATCTTTGCATCACCGGCAACGAAGCCTGAACGCAGGCCCGGCGCGCTGGACCGTTTCGAAAGACTGTGGAAGACAAGGATGTTGTCCATGTTTCCACCCTGTGCCGCACAGATTTCAAGCGCGCCGGTCGGTGCGGTGCTGTCATAGATATCGGCATAGCATTCATCCATCGCCAGCACGAAGTCATGCTTGCGCGCCAGTGAAATGATCTGTTCGAGGTACGCACGCGATGCAATCGCCCCTTGCGGATTGGCGGGCGAGCACAGGAAGAACAGCGCGCAGGCATCAAGATCCTTGGCATCAATCTGATCAAGGTCGGGCAGGAACCCGTTTTCCGGCCCCGCCGCCAGCGGCACCATTTCGGCATCATTCAGCACCGCCGCCCCGCAATAGACCTGATAGAACGGGTTGGGCAGCAAGACCTTTGGTTTGGGACCCGGTTGATCCTGTGGAATGACGGTGGTGGCAATCAGATAAAGTGCCTCGCGCGTGCCTGCGACCGGCAGGACGTGATCATCACGGTCGATCATGCCTTTGGGCAGGTTATAGCGGCGATCAAGCCAGTTTTTGATGGCGTCGCGCAGCTCCGGCGTGCCGGCACCTGGCGGGTATTTGTGCCAAAGGCTGGCATGTTTGACCATTGCCTCGGTGATCATGGCGGGCGGTTCATGCTGTGGCTCGCCGATCGACATTACAAGCGGCGGCTGACCGGGTTCGATCCCGTCAAGCAGGGTTGCCAATCGCGGAAACGGATAGGCAGGCAATTGATCCAGGCGCGCGTTAAACATGGTCGTCGTCAATCCAGCATGATCTGTGGTCCGCCGTTCGCGGTCCCGTTATTCGGAAGATGGGTAAAATCCCCTGACTTTACCCCTATGCCAAAAGTGCAAAGAAACATTTAAGAGCACGGGTAAGCCAACGCAAAAAGCCCGGAAAGACGCGCTTTCCGGGCTTTAAAGAGTATTAACTCTGTGGCGGGTCGCGCAGCCTAGCTCGCGCGGAGATCATCCTCGGGATATGCGCCGATGTTGTGGATCGAGATATCCGCACCATCAAACTCGGCTTCTTCGGACAGACGGATGCCAATGGTGGCTTTTAGGGCGCCATAGACAACAAAGCCGACCACGGTCGCAAAAACGACACCAATCAGCGATCCTGCCAGCTGTGCGCTGAACGAAACACCGCCCATGCCGCCAAGGGCCTCAAGGCCAAAGATGCCACAGGCAATTCCGCCCAGAAGGCCGCACATGCCGTGCAGCGGCCAAACGCCGAGAACATCGTCAATTTTCCATTTTGCCTGACACTGATTGAAGCCCCAGACAAACAGCGCACCGGCAAGACCGCCGGTCACAAGTGCACCCAACGGATGCATGACATCTGACCCGGCGCAAACGGCAACAAGTCCGGCAAGTGCGCCGTTATGGACAAACCCGGGATCATTTCGACCGGCAATCAATGCCGTCAGAATGCCGCCGACCATCGCCATCAGCGAGTTAACCGCAACCAGTCCGGTGATGCCGCTTATTGATTGTGCGGACATGACGTTAAAGCCAAACCAGCCAACACAAAGAACCCAGGACCCCAAAGCCAGGAAGGGAATGTTTGACGGCGGAATACCGACGAGGCCGCCGGTTTTGGTGTATCGCCCGCGACGAACGCCGAGATTGATCACAGCGCCAAGGGCGATCCATCCGCCAACGGCATGAACGACGATGGAACCGGCAAAATCATGGAACGGTGCGCCAAAAGTGGCTTCGATCATGTCCTGGAAACCAAAGTTGTTGTTCCAGGCCATGCCTTCAAACAGGGGATAGCAAACCCCCACCAGAATGGCGGTGGCGAATAACTGCGGATAGAAACGCGCGCGTTCTGCAATACCGCCAGAAATAATGGCCGGGATCGCTGCTGCAAACGTCAAAAGGAAGAAGAATTTGACCAGATCATAACCGCTATCAGCAAAGGACGGGCTGTTTTCGGGGCTGATCTGACCGCTCAGAACACCAGCATTGGCAAAGAAATCAACGCCATATGCGATGCTGTAGCCGACAAAGAAATAGGCAATGGTCGAAACAGCGAAATCAACAATGATCTTAACCAGTGCGTTAACCTGGTTCTTTTTGCGAACCGTGCCGACTTCAAGAAAGGCAAAACCGGCATGCATTGCGAGCACCATAATAGCGCCCATCAGGACGAAAAATACGTCCGAGGCAGTCTGGAAGGCCCCCATAAGGCGTCCCCTTTTCAAATAGCGTTTCCTCTCGGTCCGGTCTTGTCGGGGCAGCCGGACTCTGGTTCGGGGCAGCCAAGATCAATTTTCGTGCCAATGCCGCAAAACCAAGCAGCAAAGCATAAAATGCCAAGGCTGTTGCTTGGTATTTGACTGTCGGGGTGAGGCATCCTGTTTTAGGGACAAAAAACGTCTTTGCCTTCCAAGTGATCAAAACGCTGCCCAAAAAGGCAGCATGGAACAAAAAAAGCCCGCCCGGGTTTCCCCGGACGGGCTTTTGATCTGATCGATCAGGTGCCGTGCGAACACGGCACCTGTCAGAAAGTCTTGCTTAGAAGCGCTGGGAACCCTTACCGAATTCCGGATAGGCTTCCAGACCAAGCTCGGTCGCGTCCGAACCGTTGGCTTCTTCTTCCTCGGAGAGGCGAATACCAACAGTGAACTTCAGAGCCAGCCATACGATAGACGAAGCAACGATGGTGAAGGCACCCATTGCAACGATACCGGTGATCTGCGTACCGAACGAAGCACCGTCATTGGTGAACGGAACAGCAAGCGTGCCCCAGATACCAGCAACAAGGTGAACCGAAACAGCACCGACAACGTCGTCGATTTTCAGTTTGTCGAGCAGCGGAACTGCAACAACAACCAGGATACCACCGATTGCACCGATGATGATCGCCGAGCCAATGGTCGGGGTGTCCGGAGCAGCGGTGATCGAGACCAGACCAGCCAGTGCACCGTTAAGTGCCATGGTGAGGTCGACCTTTTTGTAAAGGATCTGGGTCAGGATGATTGCTGCAACCACACCGCCGGCAGCAGCCATGGTGGTGTTGCCATAGATGTTGGCAATGGCGATGACGTCAGCGCCGGTACCCATAGCAAGCTGGGAACCACCGTTGAAGCCGAACCAGCCGAGCCACAGGACGAAGGTACCAAGCGTTGCAAGCGGAAGGTTCGAACCCGGCATCGGGTGAACGGAACCGTCTTCGCCGTACTTGCCTTTACGTGCACCAAGGATGATCGCACCGGTCAGAGCAGCCCAGCCGCCGACCGAGTGAACAATGGTGGAACCGGCAAAGTCAGAGAAGCCCATTTCCGACAGCCAGCCGCCGCCCCAGGTCCATGCACCGGTGATCGGATACAGAACGCCAGTCAGAACAACGACGAAGATCAGGAACGGCCACAGTTTGATACGCTCGGCAACAGTACCCGATACGATCGAAGCTGCGGTTGCAACGAATACCATCTGGAAGAACCAGTCGGACGTTGCGGAATAACCGCCAGAGAAATCACCACCAAGGGCAGCGGAGTCATCTGCGCTCCACAGGCTCAGCGAGCCGATCCAGCCAGATACATCCATGTACATCAGGTTGTAACCGATGAGGTAGTACATGATGCCAGCAATCGCGAAGAGCGAAATGTTCTTCAGCAGGATGGTGGTAACGTTTTTGGTACGAACCAGGCCGCTCTCAAGCATAGCAAAGCCGGCCGCCATGAACATGACGATTGCGCCACTGAACAGGAAGCTAAAGCTGTTGAGAATGAACTGGGTTTCAGCCGGAACGCCTGCGTCCTGAGCAAAAGCCGGAGAAGCGATTGCCAGAAGGGCGGTAGCTGCAGCCGCAGCAAGGCCGGTTTTCTTCATGGAAATAGTCATAATGTCTCCCCTTGTCTCTGGACTTACAGGGCGTCGTCGCCGGTTTCACCAGTACGGATACGAACCGCCTGATTCACATCAAGAACGAAAATCTTACCGTCCCCGATTTTCCCGGTTTGAGCAGTTTTGGTGATGGCTTCGACAACCTGATCAACCAGATTATCCGTGATGGCGACTTCCAGCTTCACCTTCGGCAGGAAGCTGACCATGTATTCAGCACCACGATAAATTTCGGTCTGACCTTTCTGGCGACCAAAACCTTTAACTTCGGTGACCGTCAAACCCTGGACGCCCAGTGCGCTAAGCGCTTCACGGACTTCGTCCAGTTTGAACGGCTTAATGACAGCAGTAACAAGTTTCATAATAATGCGACCTCCCGGCATATCCGTTGAGTACCAACGTGGTAATCACGATTTCGCAGTCGCAGTCTCCAAACCAAGAATCGTGCCAGACTCAGAATAAAAATCGTAAATTACTGTTTTTGTTGCATAAAATGATAAATCGATCTGACGGGATTATGGCTTCGTTCTGTCATGACCGGATTAAAATCTGCACAAAATCTGTGGCTGTTCAAAAAATATGCATATTTTTTAATCAACCTGTCGCGTAATTGAAAAGCGCTTACAGCTCAAGGCTCTGTGGCAAATCGCATTCTTGTTCTGCAGGCCTTGTCGCAACCAAGGGGTGATATGCCTTGGCGGGTGGCGATGGTGCACTCACGGCTGTCAAAGATGGTTTTGCCCCGATGTTGTGCCGGCAAGGGTGTGATAACTGCGCGTCGATGATCGGTGCGGGTTGTGGCTGCGTATCTGGCAGGGTAAAGATGTGCAAACAACGCTTTCACGACGCCCTATTGCGTCAGGTCAACGCAGGATGCCAAGCTGCACTGTAAACCGGCATCACTGGCCAAGGCCAAACGACACAGGAAATTGCGATATGCATGATCAGCAGCCACTTCAAACCGATGTCATTATTCTTGGGGGCGGCTTGAACGGTGCCTCCATGGCCTTGGCGCTGGCCCATGGTGGCATCAAGTCGGTGGTGATTGATTATGCAGACCCCAAAACCATCCTGACGGCCAATTACGATGGCCGTACCTGTGCGATTGCCGCCGCCTCCAAATCGGTTTTGGAAGTGATCGGTGCCTGGGAAAACATGGCCGATGGTGCGGAGCCGATCCTTGATATCCGCATTGCCGATGGTCAAAGCCCGCTTTTCCTGCATTACGACCATCATGATGTCGGTAACGAGCCGCTTGGCTATATCGTCGAAAACCTTGTCACGCGCAGTGCGCTTTATCGTGCCATCGAAAAAAACGATCTGGTCAAAATGATTGCACCGGCCAAGGTCGAAACGATTGCACGTGATCAGGGTGCGATGACCATTACGCTGGCTGGCGGGCAAGTCGTGCACGCACCACTTGCCATCGGGGCCGAAGGGCGCAAATCAATGTTGCGCGAATGGGCCGGGATCAAGACCTATAACTGGAGCTATAAGCAAAGTGCGGTGGTTTGCACCGTCAAGCACCAGCAGCCCCACAAGGGGCTGGCGGTCGAGCATTTCCTGCCGGCAGGCCCGTTTGCAATCTTGCCGATGACCGATAACCGTTGCTCGATTGTCTGGACCGAGGGCACGGATCAGGCCAATTATCTGGTCAATCTTGATGATCAGACCTTCCTTGATGAATTGCATCGCCGGTTTGACGGCTATCTCGGTGATCTTGAAGTTATCGGGCCGCGCTTCTGCTATCCGCTTGGTTTGCAGCACGCCTATCATTATACCCAGGATCGTTTGGCGTTGATTGGTGACGCGGCGCACGGCATGCATCCGATTGCCGGTCAGGGCCTGAATATGGGGATCCGCGATGTTGCGGTTTTGGCAGAAATTCTGGTCAATGCCCGCCGTCTCGGTCGTGATATCGGCAGTGCCGATGTGCTGGCAGAGTATGAACAATGGCGCCGTTTCGACAACACGGTGATGCTGGCGGTAACCGATATCACCACGCGCCTGTTCTCCAATGATATCGCGCCGATCCGTTGGGCGCGTGATATCGGATTGGCGATTGTCGAAAAGATCCCGCCCCTTAAAAAGACCTTCATGTCGCATGCGATGGGCTATGCCGGTACCTTGCCAAAACTGATGCAGGGCAAGCCGCTGTAACCGGATCGCCTTTTGCCGCAACCGGGGACTATAGCCAGATCTTCCGGTCGAAAAATTGCGATAGGTGATCAAAGGTCATTTAAAACCATTCAAAAACATGTCGTTTTTTGTGAGTGATTGTTGATTTGTGTCAACAAGTCAGCAAACAGAAAAGCGCAATGTCCCCGTCGAGTTGATCAAACTAACAGGGGACAGATAATGTCATTCAAATCCAAACTCCTTGGTGCCGCATTGTTGGGTGGCATGATGGCCGCTTCGTTTGTTGCTGCCAATCCGGCTTCCGCACAGACCGCCGAATTCAAAACCAAACAGGCTGGCGACATCGTTGTTCGTGCCCGTGCCATTGCTATGGTGCCGGACGAAGATACCTATGATGACACGATTGGTTCTGGCGAAGGCCAACTTAGCAACGACGTTGTTCCGGAAGTCGATTTTTCCTACTTCCTGACTGACAACATCGCGCTCGAACTGATCGCAGCAACCACGCAGCATGATCTGGATTGGTCGAACCCGAGCCTTGATGCTGGTTCTGTGCGCCTTCTGCCGCCGACACTGACCCTGCAGTATCACTTTATGCCGGAAAGCCGCTGGAGCCCGTATGTTGGTGCAGGTATCAACTACACCTTCTTCTATGACTCCAAGCCGGGCCAGTTCAATTCTGTCAAATATGACGACGGCTTTGGCTACGCTTTCCAAGCAGGTTTTGACTATGCGATTTCTGGTCCGTGGTCTGTCAACCTCGACGTCAAGAAGATTTTCCTTGATACCGATGTCAGCATCAATAACGGTGCGAACACCTCCAAAGCCCATCTTGACCCGTGGGTCTTCGGTCTCGGTATTGGCTATCGCTTCTAAGAAAGCGTGCGTCCGAGGATAAATTCCCCGGACAGCAAGACACTAAAAACGGTCCCGTCTTTGGCAGGGCCGTTTTTGTTTTGGGACTTTTAGGAAGAAGGGGGGGGCGTTAGCGCTTGGCGGGATCGCGTGACAGGCCGCGTGCTTTGAGTGCGGCGAGATAGTCGTTCCAGAGCTTATCCTGATTTTCGTGCAATTCGCGCAGATATTGCCAGCTAAACAGGCCGCTATCATGCAAATCGTCGAAGGTAATGCGCACGGCATAATTCCCGACCGGCACAATATCGATTATGCCGACATACCGGCGGCCGGCGATGATCTTTTTTTCTGACGGATGATGGCCTTGAACTTCGGCGGACGGGCTTTCCACGCGAAGCAGCTCGGCGCCAAGGCGCGTTTGAACACCGTCATCCCAGATGATTTCCAGAATGCGCTCATCACGCAGATAGTTGATTTCAACCGGGGTGAAAGCAGGCGTAAAACCGTCGCTGGGCATGGTGGCAGGCAACCTTTGCCTTAGTCTTCGATGGCACGGGCTTCGTCGGGCAGCATGATCGGAATGCCGTCGCGGATCGGATAGGCAAGACCGGCCTTTGGGCTGATCAGTTCGTTATTTTCACGATCATATTCCAACGCCTGTTTGGTCACCGGACAGACAAGGATTTCAAGAAGTTTCGGGTCTACCGGGCTATGGGTCGCGGTCATCAATTCAGCCTTCGGGTTGGATTTGCCGTGTGCGGCGGCAAGTATGTTCAGTTGGCATTGCTGTGTGCGTGCTTGGGATCGGCATGGACCGCCATTTCAAGCAACGACGTTAGCATATCGCCGCGATCATACAGCGTTGTGCATTCGAGCAAAGCCTGTTTTTCAAGCGGACTGAGGCGACAGCCCATGGAAATGGTGGTGATCAGCATTTCATCATCGCTATCTGCCAGTGTGTCCCAGCATGATTGCAGCGAATGTTGCGCGAAATAGGCGTCAAGCGCCATGCGCAGGCGATCACGATTGATCGGCGTATCGTCATCCTTGGGTGTGGTCAGATCCTTCTTCCACGGCGCGAAATCGCCACGTACCCGGCGATATCCACCGGAATTTTCGGGCAATTCCTCGATCACGGTAAATCGGCAGACACCCGTGAGCGTGATCAGAAACCGTCCATCGTCGGTTTCGCTAAAGGCGGTAATGCGGCCCGCACATCCTGTCGAAAAGATCTCCGGGCGATCCGGGTCCATGAAATAGGCGTTACGCTGATCCGGTCGGGGTTGAATCATCCCGATCATCCGGTCCTGTCCAAGCGCATCCGTGATCATATTCATGTAGCGCGGCTCAAAGATATTGAGCGGCAAATGCCCGCGCGGCAGCAAAAGGGCACCGCTTAGCGGGAACACCGGCATGGTTTCCGGAAGGTCCGAAAGTTCAGGATCAAAGGGGCCGCATATGCTCATGAGAACAATACCGTCGATAATGCACGGCGTCCGGCGACGCTGGCAGGGTCCATCGGACCCCAGGCTTCAAAAAACTTCAGGAGCTGGGTGCGTCCTGCGTCCTCGTTCCATTCGCGGTTGGTGCGAATGATGGTGATCATGGCATTGACCGCTTCTTCGCGCTTGTTCTTGGCAAAACAGGCCATGCCGTAATCATAAAGTGCCTGCGGGTCGTTCGGGTTGGCTTCTGCCTTGGCGCGCGCGGCTTCAAGGTCTTCACCCGAAACCCCGGTCTCGGCCAGTTCAAGCGCGCTGATCGCGGCTGCAATCGGTGCCTTCAGGCGATCAACATCGGACATGTTGTCAACGAAGTGGCGGGCTTCTTCAACTTCATCCATGCCCACCATACAACGGATCATGCCGCCAATTGCGGTTTCATTGTCCTGTTCGCGCTCAAGTACGCTGACATAAAGACCATGGGCTGCTTCAAAGTTTTCCTCGGCAAGTGCGGCACTTGCCTGTTCAAGCAGTCCCTCGATCGGGCTTTCAATCGGACCACCGGCGAGTTTTTCATAAAACGCGCGCACTTCGCTTTCGGGCTGTGCGCCCTGAAAACCATCGACCGGGCGGCCGCCCTTGAAGGCGTAAACCGTCGGTACCGACTGGATACGAAGCTGCATCGCAAGTTCCTGGTTCTCGTCGATATTGACCTTCACCAGTTTCACGCGTCCGCCAGCCTCACGGGTGACTTTTTCGATCACCGGTGTCAGGCTTTTGCACGGTCCGCACCATGGCGCCCAGAAATCGACAACCACCGGCACTTCCATCGACGGTTCGATAACGTCCTGGACGAAGGTTTCGACACTGCTGTCCTTGATCAGGTCAGAATCCTGATTTTGGGTGGTGGCGCCATCCGGCGCATTCGCATCAAGAATGATCGACATTATTGTTCACTCGCTAATTCTGAATTCTAGATGATACCGCCATGCCCGGACGACAAGAGGCAGCCATGTGATATTGCGTGTCACTTATACTTGAATATAAGAAGATTTAAGGACTTACCTCAGATGTCCGTGGTTCATTTATCATCGGCCGTGGCGGGTTCGGCATCAAAATCAATGATCATCGCCTCATAACCAAGTGAGCCGATGAAGGTTAACAGGTCTGCCGAGGAAATTGTCGTGGTGCGGTCATTTCGCAAGGGGTGAAAGTTCAACAGCTCCCCGTTGGCAAGCTTGGCATCAAGGGCCAAGTTGACCTTGCGGTCCCGATCATTGAGCAATGCAAAGGGGGTGACGGACCCCGGTTTTATGCCAAGCGTTTCGATCAGAAGCTCCGGCTTGCCAAACGACAGGCGCGCGCATCCCAGCCGCTTGTGCAGGTGGTTCATGCGGATTTCGGTCTCTTCCTCGGCAACCACCAGCCACAATGCGCCCTTCTTGTCTTTGACAAACAGGTTCTTGGAATGAAGCCCCGGCAAGTCACCACGCAGTGCCTGCGAATCCTCAACCGTAAACAACGGTTCGTGTTCATGTGTTTTCGTTTCGATACCCAATTTGGCCAGATGATCGAAAAGCGGGGTTGATGGATCACTCATGCTCTTTCCCTTATGGCTGTGCGCCAAAAGATAACCAAGTTCAAAACCGGACGCAAATTTGCATAAATCGGGTCGGATTTCGACAATTGGGACGCTTAAAGTCAAGGAAAACCGCCAAAATTCCTGATGTCGCGATTTCAAAGAAAAAAGGGTTGCAATCGCTCTTTGTTGGGCTATTATCCGCGCCGCTCCACAGGGGCAGAAACAATCTGATGAACGCGGGCGTAGCTCAGGGGTAGAGCATAACCTTGCCAAGGTTAGGGTCGAGAGTTCGAATCTCTTCGCCCGCTCCATCAGACCGGTTTCACATATCATCGCTTTCATGATGATGCGGGCGTAGCTCAGGGGTAGAGCATAACCTTGCCAAGGTTAGGGTCGAGAGTTCGAATCTCTTCGCCCGCTCCATGATGAAAGTTTTAAAAGGCCGTCCTTCGGGGCGGTCTTTTTGCATTTGGGCCAAGGCCGTTGGCTGTTTCATGCTTGCAAGCAAATGCGAATTGTCGTGTGCTTCTGTGATGTCTGATCCGAATAATACAAAATCCACGTCATCAGGGCGCCTGATCTACACAGTCGGCTATGCGGGCCATGACCGTGAAAGCCTGCTTGCGCTTTTCAAGGCCCACGGCATCACGGCGGTGGCAGATATCCGGACCTTCAAACGATCAAGTTATTGGACAGCATTCGACTCTGACAGCTTCGGGCCGTTCCTGCGGGAAAACGGTATTGCCTATGTGTTCATGGGCGATGTGATGGGCGGAAAACCGCAAGTTCCGGAACTTTACCCCGATGGGCAGCTTGACTATGGCCTGATGGCAGATCGGCCTGATTTTAAATCGGGGATCGAACGGCTGGTTTCGGGGGCGGAAAAATATCGCATCTGCCTGATGTGTGCCGAAAAGGACCCGCTGGACTGTCATCGCACGCTTCTGATTGCGCCAGCCCTGAAAGATGCCGGGTTTGATCTTTGCCATCTGGTCGATGGCCGGGTCGAAAGTCAGGCGGAAACCGATGCCCGCATGATCGCAATCAATGGTGGGGATGTCCCCGATCTGTTTGCTGCCGCCGCATCCGACCCGGATGCCGAAGCCAAACTGGCATTGGCGCGCCAAATCAAGCGTGTCGCCCCCAATGCCGAGGATGCAATCAAGCGACGCTAGCCGGCGATGCTAACCCGTGTCTCAGCCCATGATGTTGTAGCCACCATCAATATGCACCACATCGCCGGTCAATGATTTTGCCCGGTCACTGGCCAAAAACGCCGCCAATTCGCCAATTTCACCAATTGTCACCAGACGACGCGACGGCGCGCGGTCTGTGGCCTGGTCCATCAGGTGTTGAAATTCGGCAATCCCGGAAGCCGCGCGGGTTAAAAGCGGCCCGGGTGAAATTGCGTGGCAGCGAATGCCTTTCGGGCCCAGTTCAGCCGCCATATAGCGAGTCGTGCTCTCAAGGGCTGCCTTAACTGGCCCCATGACCCCGTAATGATCAATCACGCGCTCCGATCCCATATAGGTCACGGTCAAAAGTGCACCGCCACCCTGCATCAATGGCTCTGCCCGTTTGGCGAGCCTCGCAAACGAATGGCACGATATGTCCATCGCCGCCAGAAACCCGTCGCGTGAACAATCGGTTACCCGACCGTGCAGGTCATCCGCCGGGGCAAAGGCGATCGAATGCAGCACGAAATCAAGTTTTCCCCACTTCTGTTCGATTTCGGCAAACAGCGCGTCTGCCTGTGCCTCATTGCGGACATCAAGCGGGGCGAAGATCGGGGCATTGATTTGGTTGGCCAATGGTTCGACAAAGCGTTTGGCCTTGTCGTTCAAATAGGTCACTGCGATGTCGGCACCTTCGCGCTTGAAAACGCGCGCACAGCCCCAGGCGATGGACATTTCATTGGCAATTCCGACGATTAGCCCTTTTTTGCCTTCAAGCATGCCGTGGCTCCTTCCGGATCATGTGCGAGTGCGAAGAAATTCTCAAATCGGGTCGTATTTCAAAGTGTAGCGGGTTTTGCGTCGCAAAAAAGTGCAAAATTCTGTGACAGTTCATGTGCGCCGACGATCTGGCAACCAAAGGCTAGCTTATTGGTTAAATGAATTTTTTTTGTGCAGAAGCATAGTTTTTAGGCAGATGATCCGTTATGTGTAAGCGTGAAGGGACACAGCGGATTTCCAGGTGGGTCTATGGTGGAAATTCCTGCTTTCCTTCCCAAATAACGAGACAAATCAGTGGTGTGTGACACCGGTCGCAAAGATCGGTGTTTCGGTTCTGGTAAACAGAGCCGGGAAAAAGGGAAATTGGTCATGAAAGCCCGAAACGGCGACCCAAAGCGGGAAGTCATCGACAAGGTTGTCGAAAAGATCCATCAACGAATGTCTGGTGAAACGGCGAAGGGTGCAGAAGCATTCGTTCGCCTTTTTTATAAGGATGTTCCGCCTGACGACATGGCGGGTCGCTCGGTCGACTCGCTTTATGGCGCGGCACTTACACTTTACAAATTCGCGCAAAAGCGCCCCTCGGCTGACACAGCCAAAATCAGGGTCTATAACCCCGATCTCGAAGAACATGGCTGGACGTCTGATCACACGGTGATCGAAATCAACAATACCGATATGCCGTTCCTGGTGGACTCGGTGACAGCCGCCCTGCATGAACTTGATCTGACCGTTCATCTTGTCATCCACCCGATCATGCGCATTGCCCGTGATGACAAGGGTGAATTGCAAAGTGTTGCCAGCGTTGAAGAAACCAATGATCCGCGTGAATCGGTCATGCATGTCGAAATCGACGAGCAGACCGACAAGGACGTTCTGGCCAAGGTCCATGAAGCACTTGAAAACAGTCTGACCGACGTCGCACTTGCTGTGCGCGACTGGCAGCCGATGCTTAAAAAGGTCACCGAAGTTCTTGATGAGATTGGTGATGTCAAGGCAGGCGCGCCAGACGAAGACCGCCGCGAAGTGCAGGACTTCCTTGGATGGCTGCACAATGACCACTTCACTTTCCTTGGTTACCGGGAATACAGCTTTAAAAATGCCGGCAAAAAGGGGCCGGTGGATGTCGAGGTCAAAAATCAGCTCGGCATTCTGTCGCGCGAAGGAACCCACGTCTTTGATGAGTTGCGCCAGATTGGCAACCTTTCAGCCGAGGTCCAGGATTTCGTCGCCAAGCCGAACCTGCTGATGGTGACCAAGGCCAACAAACAATCGACGGTTCACCGTCCTGTGCATCTTGATACGATTGTCGTCAAACAGTTCGATGCCAAGGGCAAGGTCGTTGGTCAGCACCTGTTTGTCGGCCTGTTTACTTCGGTCGCCTATAACCTGTCCCCACGTCTGATCCCGCTTCTGCGCATGAAGCTTGCCGAAACCGTCAAGCGTGCCGGTTTCCCGCCGGCAAGTCACGATGGCAAGGCGCTGGTCAATATTCTGGAAACCTATCCACGTGACGAGCTGTTCCAGGTCGATCTGGACGATCTTTATCATACGTGCATGGGCATCCTGCATCTGCAGGAACGTCAACGCATTGCGTTGTTCGTGCGCCGCGATGCGTTTGAACGGTTTGTCTCCTGTCAGCTGTTCTGCCCGCGCGATCGCTTTACCACCAAGCTGCGCCTGAAGTTCCAGACCGTGATTGAAAACGCCTTTGATGGCAAAGTCACGGCGCACTACACCCTGATTGGCGACAGTCCGCTTGCGCGTTTGCACCTGTTGGTCAAAACCAATCCCGGTGAATTGCCCGAATACAGTGTGGCTGATATCGAGCGCCAACTGGTCGAGGTGGCACGTGACTGGTCCGATACCCTGCGTCAGGTCCTTGTACGTGAACTGGGTGAGGAACGCGGTCTTGCGCTGCATCGTCGCTATGGCGAAAGCTTCTCGACGGAATATCGTGAACGCTTCACGGTCGAAAGTGCCGAGCTTGATATCGAGCGCATCGAGGAGGTCATTAATGCCAATGACCTGCGGGTAAATCTTTATCGCCCGATCGAGGCTGCCGAAAACGAACTGCGCTTCAAGATCTACAATCCCGGTGCGCCAGTACCCCTTTCGGATGTACTGCCCATGCTGGAAAACATGGGGCTCAAGGTCATTACCGAGAATCCCTTCACTGTCAGTCCGCGTGATGTCGGGATTGATGTGCGCATCCATGATTTCGGGGTCGAGGTTGACGGCGAGTTCAGCCTCCATGATGTGCGCAACAAGTTCCAGGAACTGTTTGTCCGCATTTGGCATGGCGAAGTTGAAAATGATGCGTTTAACCGCCTTGTGCTGCTTGGCAATCTGAACTGGCGCGAAGTGGTGATTCTGCGCGCCTATGCCCGCTATACCCGCCAGACCGGATCGGCTTTCTCGCAGGCTTATATGGCCAAGACGCTCGCCAACAATCCGGCGCTGGCATCCGCCCTGGTGTCACTGTTTATTGCGCGCTTTGATCCGGATCGCGATCCGGCAAAGGGTGACGAGGTCGCAGCGATTGAGGCTGACATCGTCAGCCGCCTCGAAGACGTGATGAACCCGGATGAAGACCGCATTTTGCGCGCCTTCCTGAATTTGGTGCAGTCGACCCTTCGCACCAACTTCTTCCAGCATGATGCGGATGGAAATCCAAAGTCCTATCTGTCGGTCAAATTCAATTCGGCCGTGATCGAAGATTTGCCACTGCCGCGTCCATGGCGTGAAATCTTTGTCTATTCCCCGCGGGTTGAAGCCGTCCATTTGCGTGGTGGTCCGGTGGCCCGTGGCGGCATTCGCTGGTCAGACCGTCAGGAAGATTTCCGTACCGAAATCCTCGGTCTGGTCAAAGCCCAGATGGTCAAGAATGCGGTCATTGTCCCGGTCGGCTCCAAGGGCGGCTTTGTTGTCAAACGTCCGCCGGTCGATGGCACGCGTGAAGCGTTCCTTGAGGAAGGCATCGCCTGCTACAAGACACTGATGAGCGGCATGCTCGACATCACCGACAATATCGTTGCCGGCGAAATCGTGCCGCCAAAACGCGTGGTGCGTCTCGATGATGATGATCCCTATCTGGTTGTTGCGGCTGACAAGGGCACGGCGACCTTCTCGGACATCGCCAACGGGGTTGCCCGGGATTATGGCTTCTGGCTTGACGATGCATTCGCATCGGGCGGCTCACAGGGCTATGACCACAAGAAAATGGGCATTACCGCCCGTGGTGCATGGGAGTCGGTCAAACGTCACTTCCGCGAAATGGGCAAGAATATCCAGACCACGCCGTTCACCGTGGCCGGTGTCGGCGATATGTCGGGTGACGTGTTTGGCAATGGCATGCTGCTGTCAGAGCAGATCAAACTCGTTGCTGCCTTCAACCACATGCACATCTTCGTCGATCCCGACCCGGACCCGGCCAAAAGCTTTGCTGAGCGCAAACGCCTGTTTGACATGCCGCGTTCAAGCTGGACCGATTATGACAAAAAGGTCCTGTCCAAGGGGGGCGACATCTTTGATCGCAAGGCCAAGACCCTTGATCCGTCACCCGAAGTTCGCAAAGTCCTCGGACTGGATAGTGGCAAGGTCACCCCGGCGGATATGATGAAGGCCATCCTGAAATCCGATGTCGAACTTTTGTGGTTTGGCGGGATCGGGACCTATATCAAGTCCAGTCTTGAAACCAATGCCGATGCCGGTGACCGTGCCAACGATGCCATCCGCATCAATGGTCGCGAAGTCCATGCGAAGGTCATTGGCGAGGGGGCAAACCTTGGTGCGACCCAGCGGGGCCGTATCGAATACGCCCATGCCGGTGGCCGCCTGAATACCGATGCGATCGATAACGCGGCGGGTGTCAACTGCTCGGACCACGAGGTCAATATCAAGATCCTCGTGGGCGAAGTGGTTGCGGCTGGCGACATGACCGAAAAGCAACGCAACAAGCTGCTTGTCGACATGACCGACGAGGTCGGCGAACTGGTGCTGCGCGACAACTATTTGCAAAGCCAGGCCATCTCGAATGCCGATGCCGAAAAGGCCGATATCCTCGATGCACAGGTCCGTTTGATCCGCATGCTCGAACGCGAAGGGCGCCTGAACCGCGAGATTGAATACCTTCCCGATGACGAGGAACTCAGCCGTCGTGCTAACGCGCATGAAGGCCTGACCCGCCCGGAAGTCTCGGTTTTGATGCCTTATGCAAAGCTGTGGCTTTATGACGAAATCCTTGAATCCGACCTGCCCGATGATCCGGTTCTGGTCGAGGAACTGGTGCGCTACTTCCCGACACCGCTTCGCAAGAAATACGCAAACGCGATTTCAAACCATCGCCTGAGACGCGAAATCATTGCGACCGTGGCGACCAACAGCTTGGTCAATCGGGTTGGCGGCACGTTCGTCCATGACATGATGGAAGCCACCGGCATGTCGGCAGTTGATGTGTCGCGCGGTTATCTGATCACGCGGTCTGTCTTTGGGCTGCGCGAAATGTGGGAAGGCATCGAGGCGCTTGATAATGTCGTGCTGGCGAAATTGCAGACCAGCATGTTCCGCGAAATCAATCGCATGGTGAACGATGTCACCCAGTGGTTCCTGCGCAATTGCGAGGAGCTTAATGTCGGCGCAAAGATCGAGATGTTCCGCCCGGCGGTTTCCAAGGTGATTGAAAGCTTTGATGAAATCGTCCCCGAGGATGCTGCTGCACGCAAGGCGCTGGAACAAAAGGCCAAATCGCTGGTCGCCCAAGGTGTCCCCGACGACCTCGCATGGCGTGTGGCCTCTGCGACCCAGTTGGTGGCGATCTGTGACGTGGTTCGTATCGCTGAGGCAACCGGTCGCGATGTGATCGAGGTCTCGGCCACCTATTTCGCAGTCGGCGCACGTTTCCAGTTGGGCCTGATGCGCTCCGCCGCCGAGTCGATCGAAGCCGATACTCATTGGCAGAAACTGGCACGTGCGGCAGTGATCGACGATCTGTTCGGGCATCAGCGCGAACTGACCCGTTCGGTTCTGGCTGCGGGTAAAAAGGGCTCGTCCGGTTCCGACCTTGTCGATATCTGGGTGCAAGATCGTCAGCGTGGCTGTGCACGTTGTGATGATTTGATCAATGAACTGCGTTCGGCCGGTCAGATCGATCTTGCCATGATCACGGTGGCCAACCGCCAGATCAGGGCCCTTATCGGGGCCTGATGTCTGGCGGGTCGGAAGACCTTGTTTTTAAAAACTGGAAGGGCGCCTGTAACGGGCGCCCTTCTTTTATTTTCAATCAATGGCCTGTGCTCATAGCGTCGTAGAGAAAACATACCGCCGATTGGTAAAAAAGGCGATGCAGCGCGATTTGCGTTAGATCACGGAAATTAATGGGAAATCCTGTCATTCTGCTGCCATTATTATATGATGGGATCGAAATATTGCCGGTGTATTCCTTGAAAAATACCAACCGGTATGTATATCTGAGACATATAAACAAAACAGGTTAATGTTATGAGGAACGCCACAGAAACCCGGATCAAGCTGCTTGAAACGGCGATGGAGCTATTGGCAACACGCAGTTACCACGACGTTGGCGTCAGTGATGTATGCAAGCATGCCGGGGTAACAAAGGGTGCGTTCTATCATCACTTTGACAGCAAGGCAGAGCTGTTTGCCGCAGCGGCCCGCCATCACTGGGAAAAGGGCAAGGACGAGCTTCGTGCCATCTTTTCCCCAGATGTTCCACCGCTGGAGCAGCTTAACAGCTATATCGAGCTCATTTGCAACAAGCAGGAACGCTATGCCGTCCCTGGGGAAAACGAAGTCTGTGTCTGCCCGATTTTCACCGCCGGTGGTCAGGTCGGCCCGGAAGATGAGCCGATCCAGGCCTGTTCACGCGAACTTGCCGAAGAGCAGATCAAATATCTGGCGTCCATGGTGCGCGGCCTGAAAGGTGAGGGCATGCTGGGTGAAGATGGCGACGCCACAACTTTGGCGCGATTGATTTTCCAGTATGTTCACGGTTTGCTGACCTATGGCCAGGTTTTCAACGATCTTGATACCGTTCGGTCTGACATTCGCAACGGCATCTGCCGAATCCTTAATTTGCAATGCAAATACAGGGATGTAGACGCAGAAACAGCCGCCTAAGTCCCCTGTAAATTTCGTTGTCCAGAGAAAATAGTTCACTTTTTTCTCTAAATTCACTTGCAAACATACCGATCGGTATCCATTTTTCTTCCAAACGTGCTGCCTGTGCGCGGCGTAACCTATTTGGAAGATGGAATGATGCAGTCTCGATCAAAACGCAAAATTTTGCTGCCAGCTGCCGCCTTGGCGCTGGTTGCTGCCGCCGGTGGATATGGTCTGCATATCACCGGATCCGCCGCTGATGAGGTCGCGGTTCAAACCGAACAAGCCGCCCCCCCGGCAACCCCGGTCACCGTATCGGGTGTCAAAACGCAATCTGTCCGCCTCTGGAGCAACTTTTCCGGCCGTCTGAGTGCGGTCGAGGAAGTCCAGCTGCGCCCGCAGGTCAGTGGTGCGATTGTCGAAATCCTTTTTGAAGACGGTGAGTTGGTCAACGAGGGCGATATCCTTGCCGTGATTGACCCGCGCAGTTATCAGGCCGCGGTCGACGAAGCCCGTGCCGAACTGGCGGCTGCCCAGCAAAACCTGTCGCTGGCGAAAAAGGAAAAGGAACGCGCAGAGAAACTCGTTTCCAACGGCACGGTTTCCAAGCGCGTCTATGACGAACGTCTCAGCACCCATCAGGTTGCCCAAAGTGACGTCAGCCGCGCCAAGGCCAAGCTTGAACTGGCGGAAATCCAGCTTGATCACGCCTATGTCAAAGCACCGATCAATGGCCGTGTCAGCCGGGTTGAGCTGACGGTTGGCAACCAGGTCAATGCCGGCCCCAATGCCCCGGTCCTGACAACGATTGTCTCAACCGGTAAAATCTATGCCGACTTCGACCTGGATGAGCAGACCTTCTTTGAAAGTCTTGGCGACAGCGGCAAAGTTGACGCCGCCGCCCAAACCATTCCGGTCAATATGACGTTGTCGAATGGTCGTCATGTGTCCGGTCACGTGCACAGCTTTGACAACCGTATTGATCCGCGGACCGGCACCATCCGCACCCGTGCGCTGTTTGATAACCTTGATGGCAGTCTTCTGCCGGGCACATTCGCCAGCCTCGAGGTCGGCACATTGGCCAAAAGCAACGTCATCATGGTCTCGCCAGAAGCTGTCAGCACCGATCAGGATCGCAAGTTTGTCTATGTTGTCGAACCCGACAATACGGTTGCCTATCGTCAGGTAACGCTGGGCTCGGAAATCAATGGCATGCGCATAGTGACATCGGGTTTGAACGAAGGTGATCTGGTGATCGTCAATGGCATCATGAAGGTTCGGCCGGGTATGCCTGTCGCGCCGGAAATTCTGCAGGCCTCCGCATCGTAATCGATGTGTGACTGCGCTTTAATGCAAGGCTGAAAAACATGCAGAATCTTTCCCGCTTTTTTGTGGATCGCCCGATCTTTGCTGGCGTCCTGTCCGTCCTGATCTTGTTGGCGGGCCTGATTGCCATGTGGCGTTTGCCGATTTCCGAATATCCGGAAGTTGTGCCGCCCTCGATCGTGGTCGAAGCCAAATTTCCCGGTGCAAACCCGGCCGAGATTTCCGAAACCGTTGCCTCCCCGCTTGAAGAACAGATCAACGGGGTTGAGGGGATGCTTTATATCAACTCACTGGCCACCACCGACGGCAATCTGTCCCTGACGGTGACGTTTGAAATCGGCACCGACCCCGACCTGGCCCAGCAAAAAGTCCAGAACCGTGTTTCACAGGCCGAACCGCGTCTGCCTGATATCGTGCGCCAGCTTGGTGTCACGGTGTCCAAACGTTCGCCGGATTTGACGATGGTCGTGCATTTGCGTTCGCCCAATGAACGCTATGACATGCTGTATTTGCGGAACTACGCGACGCTGAATGTGCGTGACCGTCTGGCGCGTATCACCGGTGTCGGGCAGGTCGGGCTGTTTGGCTCGGGCGACTATGCTATGCGTGTCTGGCTCAACCCCGACAAGGTTGCCGAACGCAACCTGACCGCGGGCGAGGTGGTTTCGGCCATCCAAAGCCAGAACGTACAGGTGGCAGCCGGCATCATTGGTGGTGCGCCTTATGACACTGGCGTGCAGTTCCAGTTGCCGATCAATATCAGCGGTCGTCTGGAAAGCCCCGAAGAGTTCGAAAACATCATCATCAAACGCGAAACTGACGGCACGATTACGCGTTTGGGCGATGTTGCGCGCATCGAAATGGAAGCCCAGCAATATGCGCTGCGCTCCTTGCTTGATAACAAGCCGGCGGTGGCAATCCCGATCTTTGCATCGCCGGGCTCTAACGCGCTTGATATTTCAAGCAACGTCCGCGCCACCATGGAAGAACTCAAACAGAACTTCCCGGACGATCTGGACTACTCGATTGTCTATGACCCGACCGTGTTTGTCCGTGGTTCGATCAAGTCGGTCATCATGACGTTGCTTGAGGCGGTCGCCCTTGTGGTTGTCGTGGTGACAGTGTTCTTGCAGACATGGCGTGCCTCGATCATTCCGTTGCTCGCTGTGCCGGTATCGATCATCGGTACCTTTGCGCTGATGCTTTTGATGGGCTTTTCGATCAACGTCCTTTCGCTGTTTGGCTTGATCCTGGCCATCGGGATCGTGGTCGATGATGCGATTGTCGTCGTCGAAAACGTTGAACGAAACATCGAACGTGGTCTTTCGCCGCGCGATGCAACGGTTGCCGCCATGCGCGAAGTGACCGGGCCGATCATTGCGACCTCGCTTGTCATCACCGGTGTGTTTGTGCCGATTGCTTTCATTTCCGGCCTGACCGGCCAGTTCTATCAGCAATTTGCCCTGACCATCGCGATTGCCACGATCATTTCCACCGTAAACTCACTGACGCTGAGTCCGGCCTTGTCAGCAGTTCTTTTGCGCAGTCACGACGCGCCGAAAGATTGGCTGACACGCGGGATGGACTTTGTCTTTGGCTGGTTCTTCCGCGCCTTCAACCGGTTCTTTAACCGCAGCACCGATCTTTACGCCGGTGGTGTGAAGCGCCTGCTGGGTGTGAAGGCCATCATGATGGTGCTTTATGTCGGTCTTCTGGCCCTGACCTATCAGGGCTTCCAGATCCTGCCGACAGGCTTCGTACCGCTTCAGGACAAGCAGTATCTTGTCAGCTTCGCCCAGCTTCCGCAGGGCGCCACACTCGACCGGACCGAAGACGTCATTCGTGAAATGTCTGACATCGCGCTTCGCGAACCCGGTGTTGAGAGTGCTGTGGCCTTCCCGGGGCTTTCAATCAACGGCTTTGTAAACAGCTCAAGTGCCGGCATCGTCTTTGTCACGCTGACGGATTTCGCCGAACGCAAAAGCGATGATCTGTCGGGTCTTGCCATCGCCGGCAAGCTCCAGCAGAAATTTGGCGCGATTGACGAGGCCTTTGTTGCCATCTTTCCAGCACCGCCGGTGCAAGGTCTTGGTACCGTCGGTGGCTTCAAGCTGCAAGTACAGGATCGCTCCGATCAGGGCTATCGTGCGCTTGATGATGCGATGAAGCAGGTCCTTGCTAAGGCATGGGCCGCACCGGAACTGACCGGTGTGTTTTCAAGCTACAACATCAACGTACCACAGCTTCAGGCAACGCTTGACCGTACCAAGGTCCAGCAGCTTGGCATCCCGGTTGATGAAATCTTCCGGACCATGCAGGTTTATCTGGGGTCGATGTATGTCAATGACTTCAATGCCTTTGGCCGCACCTATCAGGTGATCGCACAAGCAGACAAGCCATATCGTTCAAGCCCCGATGACATCCTGCGCCTGCAAACGCGTAACGCGGACGGCGATATGGTGCCGCTTGGTTCTGTGCTGTCGGTCTCCGAAACATTCGGGCCGGATACGGCAATGCGCTATAACGCGTTCCGTTCTGCCGATCTGAATGGCAACGCGGCACCGGGATATTCCAGTGGCGATGCACAGGCGGCGATCACCAAGATCCTTGATGAAACCTTGCCACCGGGCATGTCCTATGAATGGACGGAGCTGACCTATCAGCAGATCCTGGCAGGCAATACAGCGATCTTTGTTTTCCCGATCTGTATCCTGCTCGTGTTCCTGGTGCTGGCAGCACAATATGAAAGCCTGACCATGCCATTGGCGGTGATCCTGATCGTCCCTATGAGCATCCTGTCAGCCATCTTTGGTGTCTATCTGTTCGGGGGTGACAATAACATCTTCACCCAGATCAGCCTGTTTGTGCTGGCCGGATTGGCATCAAAGAACGCCATCCTGATTGTCGAGTTCGCCCGCGAACTTGAACATCAGGGGCGCAGCACCGTTCAGGCCGCGATCGAGGCCAGCCGCCTTCGTCTGCGCCCGATCCTGATGACTTCTCTGGCCTTCATCATGGGTGTCGTCCCGCTGGTTCTGTCCAGTGGTGCCGGTGCCGAGATGCGCCACGCGATTGGTATTGCCGTGTTCTCGGGCATGCTGGGCGTGACGATATTTGGCCTGATCCTGACCCCGGTCTTTTATGTTCTTGTACGCATGATTGGCCGGCGCAACGACGTTCGTTCACTTGATGAGGCTGAAACACACCAGCCTGCGGAGTGACCGATATCGTTGCATAAACAGCCGGACCGTCTTTTTCCCCCGACCCCGCCGGTCCGGCTGTTTTAAATTCCCGAACGGGGCCGATGCAAGTCGGCCCCGTTTTGGTTTTTCTGATGTGAGCCATATCTCAGTTTGGTTCGATGGCCCTTGCCTTGGCCGGACTTCGCCTTATCTTTCGGTCGGAATGTTTGTCGATAAGGGTTTTCGACCATGAACTATGCGCGTACAGGTTTGTTGCTGGCCGGATTGACGGCGCTGTTTGGCGCGGTCGGCATGATGATTGGCGGCCAACAGGGCATGATTATCGCGTTGCTGTTTGCAGCCGCCATGAATGTGTTCGCCTATTGGAATTCGGACGCGATGCTGCTGCGCATGCGCAGTGCCCGGCAGGTAGATGACAAAACAGCCCCCGAACTGGTGGCGATGGTGCGCGATCTTGCGCGCAATGCCGACCTGCCCATGCCCAAGGTCTATGTGATTGAAAACCCGCAACCAAACGCCTTTGCCACGGGCCGTAACCCTGAAAACGCGGCGGTGGCGGCGACCACAGGGTTGCTCAAACTGCTTGATCGCAACGAAATCGCTGGCGTCATGGCCCATGAACTGGCCCATGTCAAAAACCGCGACACCCTGACCATGACCATCACCGCGACCATCGCCGGGGCGATTTCCGCATTGGCCAACTTCGCGATGTTTGCCGGCATGTTTGGCGGCAACCGCGACAACAACAACCCACTGGGCGGGATCGGCATGATCCTGATTGCCATTCTCGCACCCTTGGGGGCGATGATCGTGCAAATGGCAATTTCGCGCACCCGTGAATATGAAGCCGACAAGATCGGGGCTGAAATCTGTGGCCATCCGATGTGGCTGGCCAGTGCCTTGAACAAACTCGATAAGGGTGTTCACGCCATCCCGAACATGGATGCCGAACGCAACCCGGCGATGGCCCACATGTACATTGCCAACCCGCTGTCGGGCAAAGGTGTTGATAACCTGTTTTCAACCCATCCCAACATGGCCAACCGCATCGCGCGCCTGAAGGAAATGTCAGGCCCGCCCGCAAGCAATGCACCGGGCCGTCCGGCAGGGCAGGGTGCCAGTGTTGCCAAGGCGGCACCATCCCGCGGTCCTTGGGGCCGAAATTCATCAAAACCCGCTTCTTCCACGCCCAACGCATCGCGACAGCGCAAACGGCCCTGGGAGTCCTGAACCCGGTAAAACACTGTTTTGTTGGATGTCATTTCACCCTTTTTGGGATCGTGCACCCTATTCTTCGGTATGAGTGAAATGACAACCCACGCCATTGACCAACCTGATTTGTAGGACGAAAATGTCCCTACTAAAGTCTTGAGATCCCTGCTGTTCAGGCTCCGAGAAGCAGGGAACAGATAAGGACAAGAATGGCTGGTTTCTGGTCAATGGTTGGCCTTGTGTTCAAATCCTTGATCACAGGTGCCGATACTGTCGATGATACGGGGGGTGCTCCCAGAGATATTCTGGCGACAGATGATGTCCTGTGCCGATATGCCATCGCCCGCTTCACGCCTGCCGATACCAACGCCCATATCGGTGCAAGTTCCGCTGATGATATTTCAGATATCGTGACAGCCGCTGTTTCGTCTGTCCCCGAAAGCGAAGGGGTTCGGATTGATCAGTTCTTTTCACCAAATCCCGATGCCGCCGATCCGTTTCAGGCCATACGCGAAGCGCAGCTAAGCGTTCTTAATATGGCGCACCGCAAAGATGCAGATACGGTCTTCTGGGGGCGTCAGGATACCAGCACCGGGTATCTCAACCTCTATCTGGTCAGCGATGCCCTGACATCGTCGCTTTATGACCTGATGCTGCCCCAGACCTATATCTTCCGTCAGCCGACCCATTCCGACGTTGCTGAGGCATTGCGGGTGCTGTTGAATGCACAGCTTGTCTTGACATCCCGGGGCGGCGAACAGCGCGCCCTTCAGATTGCGCGTCTGGCGGCGATCATGGAAGACCTTCAGGACCGCGTTCTGGGCGGAGAAGTCTTTTCGCACGCTGGTGCCGGTGCGGCGCTGGCCTATGGGTTCGGGGCGTTCGTCCTGTCGGAAACCGGTGATCGTTCCTATTGCGCAAGTGCGCTTCGTGTCATGGAACCCTATATCCGCCAGATGGTGGCAGATATTGCCGAAAAACCAGTGGCCGCCACCGGGAAAACCGCCGCGCCAACTGGGCTCAAGGGCGAAGCTCTGGCGGAAAATGATCCGGCCGCGCCAGCCAGCCAGGTTTCGGAATTGCTTGATCGCGTTACGGATTTTTCCAAGGTGGATCCACGCACCACGGCCGCACTCGCCCTTTATGGATCGCTTGTGAACTGGTCACTGATTGCAAACCTCAAAGCGCGCTCTGGCGAATTGTCGATTGCGATCTGGCGCATGCTGGAACGCAGAATCGAACTTTCGATGGGCTCGCCGGTGGATCGTGCCCTTTCGATCTGCAAACTTGGCGAGGCCATGGTCCTGACCGGCAAGGACAAGGAAAATGCCCAGATCGTCGACAAGGGCGCTGGGCATTATCGCCGGGCGCTTGGCATGATCAATGCACGCGTTCACGGCCCGCTTTATGCGTTGATCGCCTATGGTCTGGCGGATGCGATTGTATCGTCTGCCACCATTCGCGATGTGACCATCCCCGATACGCAGGTTGTCCCGGTTTTTCAGGCCGCCCTTAAAGTCTGCACGCGGCGCGATCATCCCTATATCTGGGGTCGGATCATGTTCGCGCTTGCCACCGTCTATCTGACCAACGGCAATCTGCACAAGGATATCGAAATGCTCACCCACGCCCGGATGAGCTATTCACAGGCCTACGAGGCATTTAACGAAGCCGGTGCAAAGGGCGCTGCGCGTGCCGCGTCAGGTGGCTTCACCCGCTCGGAAAACTTTCTGTCGCAGCTTGGACATCGCAAGACGCTTATGGACGCAACCGGTGGTCTTGGCAAAGACACGGCAAACGCGTCCTAGGCCATCATCCTGACCAAAGACAAAAAGAAACCCCCGCAGCGGATGCTGCGGGGGTTTTGACTGCGACTGCCGGGCAACTTCTATTCGCGATTGCCAAAGAAGTGCAGCAGCATGATGAACAGGTTCACGAAGTCGAGATACAGACGCAGCGCGCCGAACAGGGCTTTTTTGCCTGCGGTCGTTGCATCGTCATGCTCGTGATATTCTTCCTTGATGCGCTGGGTGTCATAGGCGGTAAGGCCCGTGAAGATCAGAACACCAGCCGCCGAAATGACGAACTGCAGCATCGTGCTGGCAAGGAAGATGTTCACCACCATTGCGATGATGATACCGATCAGGCCCATGAACAGGAAGCTGCCCCAGCCCGAAAGGTCTTTCTTGGTGGTATAGCCAAACAGGCTCATCGCACCAAAGGTACCCGCGGTGATGAAGAACGTGCGCGCGATCGACTCACCGGTATAAACCAGGAAGATCGACGCAAGGGACAGACCCATCATTGCGGCGTAGATCCAGAATGTCGCCTGTGCGGCACCAAAGCTCATCTTGTGGATGCGCGCGCTCAGGAAGAACACAAGCCCGATCGGGGCCAGCATGACAATCCAGTGCAGTCCGGTGCCGAAAATAGCCTGCATCAGGGTCGGGCTGGTCGACACAGCCATTGCCACGATACCGGTCAGGGCAAGTGCGGATGCCATGTAGTTATAGACACGCAGCATATAGGCGCGGAGACCTTCATCGATCTCGGCCGCCGACCGGCCAACCGAGACGTCATAGCCGCGTTGACGCGTTTCAAAAGCCATTGAAATCCCTCTTTGATCCAATTGTGAGCAGAACATAGGTATACAATTCTGCGATGATCAAAATATGGCAGGATTTCCGGGAAAAGCAACGTTTTGACAGATTGTGCAACTCCGGGCCGCTGTCAGATGTGAACTTGTTCACCCTGGATGTGACGCTATCGTGAAATCGCATATTGGCGACAGGTTCGGTAAACAGGTCTATGATGGTGCCCTTACGGGACGAACAAAACCGTCGTGAAACGTAAACAGGCCCTGGATCATGTCACGTTCCATCGCACTCGATATGCCCACATTGACCCCTGTCAGGGTGTTGGCGCATGCCGTGGCAAAACTGGGCCTGGTCATTGTGTGTGTGCTGACTGCCGCGACGGTCGGGCATGCGCAAAATGCCAGTCTGAAACGTGCGGCCGGTGATGGCGATATTCCGGTTTTTACCGACACCTATGACAATGCAGAATTTTGTGCCGATGGCAGTGAGACGGGGCCGTGTGCTATTGCGCCGGTTGATGTGCCAGAATTCGATGCCAGCTTCGTTTATCGTTTCCTTGCCTATCACGCCCAGCGCCCGTTTGACCGCTTCTCCTGGCAGGCATTCACGTCGCTGATGGCGCCACTCAATCATCTCGATCAGGCAGCCTTATGGGAAAGCTTCCCGACCCGGCGCGACCTGTTTTCCGGGGTGGCCTATCCGAATCCGGCCTGTACCGATGATCTTCCCGACGGGCATTTGCTGTTGGCAAGTTATCTGCAATCTACCGGTGATGTTCTGATTGATCAGGCGGGCAATTTCGTTCTTTTCGAAACCCGCATTAATCCGGTCGCTGCTGATTATATCATCGCAAACAACCTGCAAACGCCAGCCGGGCGTGCCGCCTTTGCCACGTCCGGGAAAAACATTGATTTTCCCACCGGCCATCTGCAGGCCGATGTTGCAACGAAGGTAAAATTGGCTTCTACCGATGCGGTTGCCAATGATGCTGCAAACCCGTCCGGCCCTGCCATTCCAGCCTCTGCCCCCGGGGCGATGGGGGCACAGCTTCTGAAGTTTTCCTGGCGTATTCTGCCAACTGCGGATGCGACAAGTCGGGATCGTTATTTCACCCGCCCGGCGCGAATATCGCTTGCCGGCGATCAGACAATTGATGGCCGGGCCAAATGTCTTGATGTCACGGTCGGGCTGGTGGGCATGCATCTTGTCCAGCGGGTCGCCAGCGGCAACGGGGATCGCTGGATCTGGTCGAGTTTCGAGCATATCGACAATGTGCCCTTGGCCGCCAATGCCCGCCGCCCCAACAGCATCATCACCAAGCAACCGTTTGAAAACGGCTGTCTCGTGCCCGAAGCCGTCGAAGGGGAATTCGCCTTTTACGGCGGACAACTGCCAGCCGGCAGTCCAGCCAATCAACCGATATCCGAGATTCTGAAATGGGCAGACAACCCGCCCTATGCCCGCCTTGCGTCCGGGGATCACCCAACCCCGCCCGATATTGTGCGTTGCTGGCGGCTATTTTCAGGTACGGCTGAAAGTAACTTTGTCTGGCAGACCAAGCTGAATGGCAGCGTCCTTGCAAATTATATGCTGCTCGGCACGCAATGGATCGGCAATCCCGGCGGTGAACCGTTCGGTATTGGCGAAGTGCCGCGCTTTTTGACCAACAGCACGCTTGAAAGCTTCATGCAGGATCAGTCCGATGCCACCTGCCTTGGCTGTCATGCCCGTGCAACGACTGATGTCGGACAGAACGCCAACTTCACCTTCCTGCTTGATCCGGGCAGCTAAATACCGGCCATCGGGGCCGCGCAGACAGACCTTCCAATTTCCACCGATTGCCACTAGCATGCTCCGCAACATTTGCCGCACCCAAAAACAAAGAACAGCGGCGAATTCAGGGAGGAAACATGCTGGGCAGTCGTTCAGACTATGCGGCGGTACGTTCACGCTTTGCCTGGAACGTGCCAACCCACTTTAATATCGGTGTCGATGTTTGTGACAAATGGGCAGATGACCCGGATCGTTTGGCATTGATGCATCGTCGGCGTGATGGGTCGCGCCGCGACTACACATTTGCACAGATCAAACGCCTGTCGAACCGCTTTGCCAATGTCATGCGCCGTCATGGCATCAGGCGCGGTGACCGGGTCGGGATTCTTTTGCCACAAAGCCCGGAAACGGCGATTGCCCACGTTGCGACCTATAAAATGGGCGGCATTGCCGTGCCGCTCTTTACGTTGTTTGGGGTCGATGCGCTGGAATACCGGCTGGGTAACTGCGCGGCCAAGGCCTTGGTGACAGACCGCGAAGGGGCGGCCAAGATTGCTGAAATCCGCGATCTTCTGCCGGCCCTTGAATATGTCTATGTGATTGATGGCGCGCCTGATCAATGTTTTGATTTCAAGGCCCTGTCGTCAGAAGCCAGTGACGAGTTTGAGCCGGTCAATACCCGTGCCGATGAGCCGGCCCTGATCATTTACACATCCGGCACCACCGGCCAGCCAAAAGGCGCGCTGCATGCGCACCGGGTATTGCTTGGCCATTTGCCCGGTGTTGAAATGTCGCATGATTTCTTCCCCGAAGACGGGGATGTCATGTGGACCCCCGCCGACTGGGCCTGGATTGGCGGGCTTCTTGATGTCCTGTTGCCTGCCTGGCATCACGGGGTACCAGTCGTCGCCCACCGGTTTGAAAAATTCACGCCCGAGGATGCCTTTCGCCTGATGGCCGAATATGGTGTGCGCAATACCTTCCTGCCGCCAACAGCACTCAAGATGATGCGGGCCGCTGGCGATGATATGGCGCAAAGGTTCAATTTTAAACTCCGCTCCATTGCAAGCGGTGGCGAAACATTGGGTGCGGAACTTCTTGATTGGGGGCGACGGGTGTTTGGCCTCACCATCAACGAGTTCTATGGCCAGACCGAATGCAACATGGTGGTCAGTTCCTGTCAGTCGATCATGGAACCCAAACCCGGTGTGATGGGCCGTCCAGTGCCCGGCCACGATGTCGCGGTGATTGATCTGAGCGGCAAGGTTCTTGAACCCGGTGAAATGGGCCGCATTGCTGTGCGTGCGCCCGATCCGGTGATGTTCCTTGAATACTGGCGCAATCCCGAGGCCACCCGTGACAAGTTTGTCGGTGAATGGCTTTTGACCGGCGATATGGGCTGTGTCGATGCTGATGGCTATATCCGCTTTGTCGGGCGTGACGATGATCTGATCAGCTCGGCCGGATATCGCATCGGCCCGGGCGAGATCGAGGATTGCCTGATTGGCCATCCGGCTGTGCGCATGGCAGGTGTGATTGGCAAACCCGATGAACAGCGCGGCCAGATCGTAAAAGCCTTTGTTGTCTTGGCTGATGGCTTTGCCCAAAGCCCGGCGCTGGAAAGCGAAATCAAGGACTTCGTTAAAACCCGTCTGGCCGCACACGAATATCCGCGCGAGATCGCCTTCCTTGATCAATTGCCGATGACAACCACCGGCAAGGTCGTCAGGCGGGCGCTCCGCGACATCGCCTGATCCTCAATCAGTGAATTCAGATCGTTTTCGAAACGGTTTTTGCAAAAAACAAGGCCGGGTCCATCAGGATCCGGCCTTGTCTGTTTGAGATTTCTGGTTGCTGAGGGCTTACTCGTTGCGCAACAACGGTGCTGCCGGGCTGCGCAAGGCCTGCCATGTGCCGATAAAGCCCGCCGCCAGCGTGGCAAACAGGCCAATCGCAATCGGACCCAGAATGGTCATCGGCAGAAGAACCCAGTTGGCTTCCATGATCAGCACCAGCACCGACCAGGCGGCAACCGAACCGACGACGGCCGCAATCACCCCGGTGGCAAGGCCAAGGATCCCGTATTCCAGCGCATAGGCATAAAGGATGTTGGCTCGGGTTGCGCCAAGGGTCTTGAGCACCACGGCGTCATAAATGCGCTTGCGCCGACCGGCCGCAACCGCCCCGCCAAGGACAAGCACGCCTGCCACAATCGCGATCATGCTGGTCGCGTTAAGCGCCGTTCCGATCCCCGCCAGAATGGCATTGGCCGCTTCAAGCGCTTCACGCACCCGGATGGCCGACACATTCGGGAAGTCCATGCCGATCATGCGATCAACCGGTTCTTCCATTTCGCGCGGCATATGGGCAGTCGCGATCAGGCTATAGGGCGCCTTGTCGATCAGGCCCGGTGAAAACACCATCGCGAAGTTCATGCGAAGACTTTGCCATTCAATCTCGCGCCAGTTGGCGATCTCGGCCGTGATATCGCGGCCCAGCACATTGACGGTCAATGTATCGCCCGGTTCAAGATCAAACGCATTACCGATATCCGCACTGATCGACACCAGTGGCTTGGACGCATCATTGTAATCGGCTGGCCACCATTCGCCGCGGACCAGTTTGGTTTCGGGCGGCGGGGTGGCGGCAAAGGTAAGTCCGCGGTCCCCGCGCAGGAACCAGCGATCATCACCCGGCCCGACATCGTTGGAATTAACGCCATCGACCGCCGTTACCCGCCCCCGCAGCATTGGTGTTTGTTCGATATCCGAAACGTTGTCCTGTGCCAGAAGCTGACCTCGGAACTGCTCGATCTGATCAGGGCGAATATCAAGGAAGAAGAAGGCCGGGGCAGAGTCCGGCAGGTTCTCGTTGATCTCGTTATCAAGGTTGCCCTCGATCCCAGAAATCGTCACCAGAAGTGTGAGGCCCAGCCCAAGCGACAATGCGACCGGCACGGTACTTGCGCCCGGACGATGCAGGTTGGCCAGCGCCAGTCTTGAAAAGGCACTGCGACCCGTAATCAACCGTTTCGAAAGGGATACGATGCCCTGTCCTGCAAAGGTGAAAATCACCACGGCCGCTGCCGACCCGCCAATAAAGCCAAGCGCAATCGCCTTGTCGGTCGCGGTCAGCACTGTGAGGATCAGCAACAGTACCAGCGGCACCCCGATATAGGGCAGGTCACGCTTGCGCACCGGACTGCTGCTAAACAGGCCGGCACTGGCACGGAACAATCGTGCTGCCGGAATTTCACGTGCGCGCAACAAGGATGGCAGCGCAAACACCAAGGTGGTCAAAACGCCAAAGCTTGTTGCAATGATCAAGGATGGCAATGCCGGACCCAGCGTCACATCAATCGGCAGGCGCCCGGAGAGGAGCGGCGCAATCAACGCCGGTGTCACCGCACCGATCAAAAGCCCGATGGCAATCCCGATCAGGGCCAGAACAAGGATCTGCAGGAAGTAAATCCGAAGTACTAAGCCATGCGATGCGCCGATGGATTTAAGTGTGGCGATGACGGATGTTTTGCTTTCGATATGGCTGCGCACCGCATTGGCAACCCCGATGCCGCCAACCAGAAGCGCCGAAAGGCCAACAAGCGTCAGGAACAGGGTCAGGCGCTCGATAAACCTCTTCAGGCCGGGGTTGGCATTGGCCGTATCGCGTATGCGCCAGCCCGCATCTTCAAACCGCTCTTCAAGCCGTTCGCGAAACGCGGTCGGGGTTTCATTATCATTGATATCCAATGCGTAATAATAGCGGATCAGACTGCCTGGCTGCACCAGCCCGGTGTCCATCAATCCGTCCATCGACACCATCAGGCGCGGGCCAAAGTTGAAAAAGCCAACCGCCTTGTCAGGCTCGGTCGCAATCACGCCACGGATCTGAACATCAATATCGCCAAGGGCAACCGTATCCCCGACATTGATGCGAAGCCGTTCAAGCAATCCGGCCTCGGTCACAGCCCCCCAGACGCCATCCTTCTGATCAAGGATCCCGTCAAAGGGAACCCCATCGGCAAGCTCCATCTCGCCAAACAGCGGATAGGCATCATCAACCGCCTTAAGCTCCACCAACCGGCGCTGGTCCGGGCCATAGGCCGTGGTGCGCATGGTCGCCAGTTCGGCCACACGTTCGGTGTTCGCGGTTAACCACTCGATCTGATCACCGGTGGCTTCCTGATGGGTCAGGCGCAGTTCAACATCGCCACCCAAAAGCTTCCGCCCGTCACGCTCAAGTGCCGAAAGAACGGATTCCGAAACGTTTCCGACAGCGGCAATCGACCCGACGCCAAGCGCAAGGCACGCCAGAAAAATACGAAAGCCCGAAAGCCCGCCGCGCAACTCGCGCCGACAGACCCGCCAGGCAATGGACCAAAGGCGGTCCGCACCGTCAGTGGGGGAAACAGATGTGCTCATGACTGCGATTCCAGATGCGAAACGATTTCGCCGTCGCGCAGCATCACGGTGCGGTCGCACCGCTTGGCAAGGGCGGGATCATGGGTAATCAAAAGCAGGGTCGAGCCGCGCCGTTTGGTCAGGTCAAACAGCAATTCGATAATCGTTTCACCGGTCGTGCCATCAAGGTTGCCGGTCGGCTCATCGGCCAGCAAAAGCTCCGGATCGGTCGCAAGCGCACGTGCAAGCGCAACGCGCTGCTGCTCCCCGCCTGATAGCTGTCCGGGATAGTGATCTGTGCGGTGACCCAGCCCGACAAGTTCCAATTCTTCGCGTGCCTTTTCAAAGGCATCTGCACGCCCGGCGAACTCCATCGGAAGCGCAACGTTTTCCAGCGCGCTCATGGTCGGGATCAGGTGAAAGTCCTGAAACACGATGCCGACATGATGGCGGCGATAAAGCGCCAAGCCATCTTCATCAAGGGCGCGAAGGTCCTTGCCGCAGACCTTCACCACACCTTCCTGGGCTTGTTCCAGCCCGGCGATCACCATCAAAAGCGATGTCTTGCCGGACCCCGACGGACCGACAAGCGAGACGCGCTCGCCCGCACCAATCGCAAGATCAACCCCTTTAAGGATCTCGACAATCCCGGCCGGACCCTGCAGCCGCAGCTTCAGGTTTTGCACATCAATTGTCTGTTTTGGCGCTTCACCAGACGCGGCGACATTTTGTTCCGGTATCGTGGTGGTTTCGGTCACACTCATTTCGGGTCCTATCGGGTTGTCCGTTGCAAGATCAACAAAGCAGGCTACATAAGCTTACGGATCAGGACGTTTCTGGTTCAGACTTCTTTTGATCTGAATAACTTCTTTAAGGGTAAACGGTCGGAAACCGCTCCGGCAAGTTCGCAGCATGTAAAGGTGAGATTTGTAATGAATTTGGCGTTTGGGCAAGGTCGCACTGTAATCAAGTTCACGCATAAGTTGGTATCACGCTTTCGCAAATCCGCCGGTTTGGCCCTTGCCACGCTTGCCCTTGCAACCCTTGGAGTGGCCGGGTTTGCCCATGAAACCAAGGCACAGGATAGCGACCAGACGCCAAAAACCCTTGTTTTATTTGGCGATAGCCTGATGGCGGGCTATGGCCTTGATCATGAAAACGGTTTCGCGCCGAAGCTTGAAGCGGCTCTTAAGGAAGCAGGCCACGATGTCCGGGTGATCAATAGCTCCGTCTCGGGCGATACCACGGCAGCCGGACTGGCGCGTCTCGACTGGGCGCTGGTTGAGAAACCCGATGCGGTGTTGCTCGAACTTGGTGCCAATGATGCGCTGCGCGGCATGGAGCCATCCCAGACCCGTGAAAACCTGGCAGAAATCCTTGAAAAGCTGCGCGGCATGGATGTCGATGTTCTGCTGGCCGGTATGATGGCCCCGCCCAACATGGGGACGGCCTACGGCGATGAATTCAACAGCATCTATCCCGATCTCGCCAGCCGCTATCAGGTTGATTTGTATCCGTTTTTCCTTGAAGGCGTCGCCGCCGAGCCGGAGCTTAATCAGGATGACGGGATGCATCCTAATGCCGATGGCGTGGACGTGATCGTCAAGCGCATCCTGCCTGACGTCGTCGACCTGCTGCAAACCTCAGACGCCAGCTAAGCGCGAAGCATCTGCATGGGTATATGCCGGACGCTTTATGATCTGGGGGGCAAAACCGTCGGTTTTCCAAGGGCTTGTGCGCGTCCCGACAGGTTATAAAATTTCACAAAGGCACAGATTGGCGCAATTTCGACGCTTGTGAAGCGCAAAAAACTACGTATGTAGATAGAAAACGTCAACAACCCGAAATGATTAAGCCGCCGGATCTTCAGAAGGTGAAGCCAACGCGACAAAAAGACAAATATATAATATAAATCAATAAGTTAATAGAGTTCCGAGTGTGTTGCGAACACCGTGATTTTCGCCTGAAAACCCTCATTTGAGGACCAAAACACGCGGTTTGGTGTAAAATTAACACCTCATTTACTTTCGGTTCTGTTTCGAACAGCGTTTCTGCTACTGCGTATGTTGTTTTTTCAAAACATCTCTTCCTAGGCTGTTATCCAATTATCGGGTTTCTGATCCTTTTTGCCTTTCCGGCAGGGCTGGGGTATCGCAAGTGCACAATGTGATAAATCACATAATATCAATAACTTAATCAAATTTCCCGAAATCAGGCGACATTTATGACCTGTGGATAACTCTTGGGAAACCAAACAGGTGTCCTGGGTGCCTGAAATGCACGCCTTCAAACAAATATCCCGTCATATCAATGTGTTGGCGTTTTTCCGGGGACTCCATGGATTCCCAACGAGTCGCCGATAGGCCTGTGAATGAATCGGAAGCGATTCGATTTTGACTGCAAATGCAGTTGCAGGGGGCTAAATCCGTCGATACACTTCTTGTTATCGGGTGCAAAGGCGCGTTTGATCTGCGCTTTCGGTGTCCGGGGGTTTCAGATTTAAGTTAAATACTTCAATGCCTTAAAGGGATTGTTCAGTGTCGTCTTCTTCCACCGTCAAACAGTCCTACACCATTCCCTGTTCTTCGATCTTTCGTGACGCTGTGCTGCAACTGGCAGAACGGCGCGGGGTGAATGCCGCCGATCTGGCGCGGTCGGTCATGTTGATTGTGCCCGAAAAGGCGATTGAGGATTATCAGGACCCCGGCGACTCGCCCAAGGGGGATCGCGAAACCATAGTCTTGAAGTCCGGCCCGGCCGAGGGGCGCCCTTGGCGGCGCAAACCCCGGCTGCAACTGCGCCTGCCACCCGGATTTTCGGTGATCACCGTGCGCAAGGCACTGCAAATGGCGATCGATTTCGACGCGGGTGATGTCAATATGCGGGTTGAGAAATCCGATGTCCTCGCCGCCGAACGTGCCGCCCTTGAAGAAGCCCGTGCACTTAAAAAACGTCAGGCAGAGCCACCCGTGGAACTTCTGCAATCGCGTGAAGAACTCGAACGTCTGCGCCAGATTGTTGATAACCTTGCCTTTGATCCGCTCGATCGCGGCGTCACCACCTTTAACGAGGCCCTGCATGTCATGGGCTTTGCGCCAAGTGCGCGGCCCGATTTGCGCGCCATCCGTGCCAAATACCGCGTTCTGGCCGCCATCCACCACCCCGACAGCAATTACGGCTCACATCAGCGCATGACGCAGCTTAATGCCGCGATGGAGATCCTGCGCAAACACGTTTCCTGATTGGTTGTTTCGATCCGGATCACGAACCGCCGCCCAAGCCCTTGTCGAAGGGGTAGCCCAATGCTTAGATGTAACTGGGCTTGGATGTAAGCATCAGATTTCTGGTTATCGACCGGGCACAAGACCCGGGCACCCTGACCAGTCAGCAACGGGAGACAGCATGACGGCGGAATTTCGGGCGGCACATGCCAGCGGCGAAAACTGGGCCTCGGTCGCATCCGAGCTTGCAGAACTTCTCGAAAAAGAACCACTGCCCAAACAGGGGCTGGCTTTTTTATATGTCTCCGAACCGCTGGCCGATGACCTCGGCAGTATCCTGACCTTCCTGCGTTCCCGCCTGTCGATTGAACACTGGATCGGAACCTCCGGCGTTGGCGTCTGCGGATCGGGCCGGGCCTATTTCGGTGTTCCGGCGGCCTCTGTCATGGTGGCCCCGTTTGCCCGTGATGAATTCCACATCTTTGAGCCGCTCAAGACCGAGGCCGATCTGGATGCACGCGATCTGCAAAGCGCGATTGATCGCTTGCAACCGATCTTTGGCCTTGTTCATGGCGATCCCGCTGCCCCCGAAAGTCTTAGTCAGCTGGCCGAACTGGCACGGCTGGGCTCGACCTATCTGGTTGGCGGCATCGCATCGGGGGAACGCGGCGCGCCGCAGATTGCCGACCGGGTGGTTAATGGTGGCCTTTCGGGTGTTTTGTTTGATGGCAAAACCAGTGTTCAGGTCGGCATCAGTCAGGCCTGCACGCCAATCGGCCCGGTCCACCGCGTGACCGAGGGACGAGAAGGCATCATCTCCACCCTTGATGATCGCCCCGCCCTTGATGTGCTTAAACAAGAACTCGAAGCAGATGGCGGCGAACAATCCATGGCATCCGGGCGCTATCATGCGGCCCTGATGGTGCCGGGGTCCGATACCGGCGACTTTGTCGTGCGTAATCTGATGGGGATTGATCCCCATAACAACATGATCGCGATCAGTGGCGATGTGCAGGCGGGCGATGCCATTCGTTTTGTCCGCCGTGACGGTGCCGCCGCCGAACAGGATTTGCGTCGCATGCTGGCTGATTTGCAAAAACGTCTACCGGGCAAACCGCGCGGGGCGCTTTATTGCAGCTGTGTCGCCCGTGGCCCGCATCTTTTTGGCACCGAAAGCCGCGAAATGATGATCATCCGTGATGAATTGGGTGATTTGCCACTGACCGGTTTTTACGGCAATGGCGAAATCTGCAATGACCGGTTCTACGGCTATACCGGGGTTTTGACCCTGTTTATCTAAGACCGCGAATTTTCAAATCATAAGAAATTTGCCCGCAAACGGTTTCATCGCGCGGCCAAGCGGATATATTCATACCATTGCAAAATCATGTGTCGCCCCGCTCCAACAGTGCGGGCGGCATAAGACAGGGGAATTTCATATGGAATATCGTCGACTGGGGCGTACAGACATTGATGTCAGCGTCATCTGCCTTGGCACCATGACCTGGGGCCAGCAGAACACCCAGGAAGAAGCTTTTGAACAGCTTGATTACGCCACTGCCAACGAAGTCAATTTCATCGACACCGCCGAAATGTATCCGGTCCCGGCGATGGAAGAGACCTTTACCGCGACCGAAACCATCATCGGCAACTGGCTTGAAAAGCGCGGAAAACGCGATGATCTGGTGATCGCCACCAAGATTGTCGGTCCGGCGGATCGTTTCCCGTATGTGCGTGGCGGGCCGCGTCTGACCCGCGGGCAGATCTTTGAGGCGATTGACGCTTCACTTGGTCGTCTTAAAACCGATTATGTCGATCTTTATCAGCTTCACTGGCCGGATCGGAATTCCAACTTCTTCTCCAAGCTCGGCTACACCCACGAGCCGGACGAGGAATTCACCCCGATCGAGGAAAGCCTCGAAGCACTGGATGAGCTGGTCAAGGCCGGCAAGGTTCGCCATATCGGCCTTTCGAATGAAAGCCCGTGGGGCCTGATGAAGTTCCTTGAGCTGGCCGAAAAGAACGGCTGGCCGCGCGTTGTCTCGGTTCAGAACCCCTATAGCCTTCTGACCCGGCAATATGAAGTCGGTCTGGCGGAATGTTCGATCCGCGAAGATGCCGGTCTTCTCGCCTATTCGCCGCTGGGCGGCGGAGCGCTGTCGGGCAAGTATCTTGGCGGTGCGCGCCCGGATGGCACCCGCGTGACCAAATGGCCGCAATATTTTGGTCGCTATCTGACCGAAAACGGCGTCAAGGCAACCGAAGCCTATGTGAAGCTTGCCAAGGACAATGGTCTTGATCCGGCCCAGATGGCGCTGGCCTATGTCAATTCGCGCCCGTTCCTGACGTCCAACATCATCGGCGCGACCAGCATGGAACAGCTGAAATCCAATATCGGCTCGGCCAACATCACCCTGTCGGACAGCGTTCTCGAAGAAATCGAAAACATCCATCAGGTCTACACCTATCCCTGCCCGTAAGGTCACAGGATGGTCAGATTTTGAGTACAGAATTTGACTGGGGACTTATGAAAGGCGGCGGTTTATCCCGCCGCTTTTCCCACCACCAGAACGGAGGCGACATATGGTTAAGCTGATCTTTGGCAAGGAATCCGATCTGGGGGGTATTTCTGTCCGTCGCGTTTTACCCCATCGCGATGTGCGTTCCGTCGGTCCGTTCGTATTCTTCGATCATATGGGGCCGGTGGAATTCCAATCCGGTCAGGGCATTGACGTGCCGCCGCATCCCCATACGTGTCTCGCGACCGTAACCTACCTGTTCAAGGGTGCGATCCTGCATCGCGACAGTTTGGGCAGCGACCTTGAAATCACGCCGGGCGATCTCAATTGGATGAGTGCCGGGCGCGGCATTACCCATTCCGAACGCGAAACCGATGCGGTCCGCAATTCCGTTCATGAACTCGATGGCCTGCAGCTTTGGGTCGCGCTGCCTGATGAGGCAGAGGAATCAGATCCCGCCTTTTATCACGTGCCCAAAAATGACCTGCCGGTGATTGAGGATGCCGGGCTGCACATGCGCCTGATCGCCGGTGAGGCCTTTGGCAAAACCGCCCCCGTTCCGGTAAAATCCAAGCTTTATTACCTTGATGTCGAAATGGACGAAGGCGCGCAGCTTCTTCTGCCCGGCGAAAATCAGGAAGGGGCGATTTATGTCGTCTCGGGCACGCTTCTGATTGACGGCGAAAGCTATAAGCCTGAAAGCTTTATCTATGTCGCGCCAGAAGAAATCCCCGATATCGTTGCCAAAACCGGTTGCCGGGTGATGTTGCTGGGCGGCTTGCCTGTTGGTCGGCGCTATATCTGGTGGAACTTTGTCGCCAGCACCAAGGAACGGATCGAAGCCGCCAAATCCGACTGGGCGGCAGGCAAGTTCCCGCAAATTGACGGCGAAGACGATGCTTTGCCGCTGCCTGAACGTTCGACCGGCTAATTACCGCATCAGAATTGGATTGAAGACATGCGTTTGTTTGTTGGTGTGGAAATTCCCCACGATATTGCGACCGACCTTTATCCGCTGGGGCGTGCGATCAAGGGGCTTGATGCCCAGACCCCGGAAAACATGCACATCACGCTGAAATTCATCGGCAATGTCGATCCCGGCCTTGCCAGCGAGATTGATCGGGCCCTGTCACAAGTGGTGTTCGAACCCTTTGATTTGCAGGTATCGGGCCTTGATATGTTTGCATCCAACCGCAAGGTCCGCATTTTCTGGGCCGGGGTAAAGGATCAACCAGCTTTGCGCACGCTTGCCAATCGGGTGGAAAATGCGCTTCTTGCGCTTGATGAATGCCCCGATATGGATATGCGCAAATTCACCCCGCATATCACACTGGGGCGTAACCGCGATGCCGCGCGCGCGTCCATCGAACAGGCGATTGTCGATCATGGCGATCTGTCATCACGGGTGTTCACCGTTGATCGTTTCTGTTTGTATGAAAGCCACGCAACTGCGGATGGTCCCGAATTTCGCGTGATCGCCGCCTATGATGGCAAGGACGGCCCGATCAAGGAGCCGGACCTGACTGACGCCTTTGTCACAGAGGATTTTCAATGAAACTTGGCTTTATCGGAACCGGTGCGATCAGCGATGCGGTCATTCGTGGTCTTTTGACATCTGACTATCGCGTAGATGAAATCATCGTTTCACGCCGAAGCGAACATATCTCGGCAAAGCTCGCCACCGACTTTGACCGGGTTCGGGTCGAAGACGACAATCAGGCGATCATTGACCAAACCGATATGATCTTTCTCGCTGTTCTGCCGCAGATTGCCGGTGATGTGCTGTCCGCCCTTCGCGTGCCTGACGACAAACAGATTGTCAGTCTGATCGCCACCATCCCGATTTCTGATCTCAAAGTCTGGCTTGGCACCAACGCGCAATGTGATCGCGCCATTCCCCTGCCACCTGTCGAACATCATGCCTGTGTCACGGCGGTCTATCCCGGCTCGCCCGATGTCATGGCCCTGTTTGAAAAGTTGGGCGGGGCGGTGGCGGCCGAAACCATCGATGCCTTTGATGGCTACGCGACGGGCAGTGCCCTGATGGCGACCTATTTCACCGTGCTTGAAAGTGCAGCACAATGGATGGTCAAACAGGGATCCGACTATGCCGATGCCAGGCGCTACCTTGCCGCGCTGTTTTCCGGCCTTGCCGGGAACACCGACAAATCCCCCGATCAAAGCTTTGCCGATCTTTATGAAGGCCACATCACCGCCGGTGGCCTGAACGAACAGGTCGCGCAAACCTTCATCCGCGAAAAGGGCACAGATGCGCTTCATACCGCCCTTGATGAAGTCTTTGCCCGGATCAAGGCCTCTGCGTAAACAACATCAGGCAACGCAAAACGGGCGACCAACAAGGCCGCCCGTTTTTCTGTTGTTTATATAATATGTGCTGAGCTCTCAGGCCGCCGCCCTGTTCTGATATCCCACCGTCAGGCGTTGCTGACCGCCATTGCCCGCTTCAATCAGATCAACCATGGCATAACCGAAATCGGCATAGGAAATCCGGGCAACCCCGTCGTGATCGGGGATCAGCGTATCGGTGCCGCGCACATATTGCCCGGTCAGTGGCCCCTCGATCAGCATTGCCGGCGGGCGCAGGCAGGTCCATTGCACATCGTCATACTGATCAAACAGCGCATCCTGCTTCGCACAGGCCTCGGCAATCGGGCGGACGGCATCGGGCAGGAAGTCCGGCGCACTCAGGACCGTATGCCCGCTGTCATCGGCCAGTTTCAGGGTCGCGGCCCCACCGGTCAGGTAAATCGGGGCTTTTGTTTTACGCGCCGCATCCAGCAACACCCGGCTCATCTCAACCAGCAAACTTTCTGATCCGCTGATCGGGCGAAGTGCGCTGACCGCCACGTCATGGCTTGCCATCAGCTCGGCAACGCGGTGCGGCTTGGCCAGCACATCAACGCTTTCGCGCGCGACGCTGTCTGGCACATCGGCCAGTTTGTGGATATTACGCGCAATCGCGGTGACGCTATGGCCGCGTTTTAGGGCTTCGTGCAGGGTGGCGGTACCGACATCACCGGTGGCACCAAACAGAACAATCTTCATTGGACGTTTCCTTTATATCTGTGGGGTGTTTTGTTTTTATGTCGTGCGCGGGGCGGGGTCGTTGATCGCGGCTGGTGCTGGTTCAGCCACTGGTGCAGGCGCAGGACACGCTGCCCGCTGACCCAGCCAGATGCTGGCCAGTACAACAATCACACCAATCATCTGAAGCGGGCTCAGGGCCTCGCCCAGAATGATCCAGCCGAGCAAAACCGCACTGGTCGGGCTTAAAAAGCCAAAGCTTGTCACCGTCGTCGGGCCAAGGCGCGCAATGCCCCGGAACCACAGGTAATAGGTTAGGGCCGCCCCGATCAGACCGAGCCACACCAGACCAGCCAGATTGGTTACGGTCGGGACCGGGAAGCCGGGCTCAAGGATCAGGGCTACCGGGATCATAAGGATCCCGCCAGCGGTCAATTGCCAGGCGGTAAATGTCAGTGGGGATACCGGCGGCTGCCATTTGCGGGTCATCACCGTACCAGCCGCCATGGATGCGGCACCGAAAAGGGCGGCGGCAATGCCAATCGGATCAAGGCTGCTGGTCGGGCCAAGCACAAGCATTGCGACCCCGATCAATCCGGAAATGGCGGCAATAATGCCCAGCATCGTAATCCCGGATCCCAGCGCAAAGCGCGCCAAAAACAGCACCAGCAACGGCTGGATCGCGCCAAGTGTTGCCGCCACCCCGCCGGGCAGGCGATAGGCCGCGACAAACAGCATTGACCAGAAAACAGCAAAGTTCAGCGCGCCCAGAATAAACACCCGTCCGCGCCAGCCAGCAGGCGGCAATCGCCGCACAACAAGCAACAGGATCAATCCGGCCGGCAGGGCGCGCAGAAGGGCGACGGTCAGCGGGTAGCCATCGGGCAGCATTTCCGTGGTGACGATATAGCTGCTGCCCCAAATGATCGGGGCAAGAGCAGTCAGGCATAAATCGGTTGTTCGGTTCATGGTGGCATCTCCATTTATCTTGACATCAAGATATATTCAGAAATCTTGACGTCAAGATAAAATTCTGAAAAGAATCCGAACCATGGATAAAGTTGACCGCATTCTTGCGCAGTGGCGCCGTGAAAGACCCGACCTTGATGTCACCCAAATGGGCGTCATTGGCCGGATAGGACGACTGCGCAGCCATCTGAGTGCTGCACATGAACGTGTTTTCAAAAAATACGATCTGTCGCTGGCAAGTTTTGACGTTCTGGCAACACTGCGCCGGTCCGGCCCGCCCTATGCGCTGAGCCCGTCGGAGCTCATTGACTGGACCATGGTGACATCGGGCACCATGACCAACCGTCTTGATCGGTTGGAAAAGGCCGGGCTGATCACCCGCCAACGCAACCCGGAAGACGGGCGCGGCTTTGTCATCGCCCTGACGGACAAGGGGTTTGAGCTGATTGATGCTGCCGTTACCGAGCATGTCGCCAACCAGCATCAGATGCTCGAAGCACTAAGTGCAAAGGAACTCGAACAGCTTGATGGTCTTTTGCGCAAATGGCTGGCGGCAATGAATTCTGCCGAAAATTCAGAAGACAGCTAGGTCAGTCATAAACGATCCCCGGGCTTAAAAGCTCAAAGCCTGCGATTTCAAACTCATACATGCCCGATCTGTCCGCTTTTTCGGCGCGGGCGATCAGCTTGCCATCCGCATTACGAAAGACCGCGTGTGCTGTATGCACGGCGCGGTAACAGTGGCTGCCGTCTGGATAAAGGTATTTGATCATCATGCTTCCTTGCAAAAGCACATTATGATCAAGACGCCCTGACAGCCTGTTGTCAGGAGCCGTGCAAAACACGCGACAAATCAGAACCTGACACGTGGATATATGCCGGTTGATCTTGCCTGTATGTCTTGGAATAATGCTTTTTGTGTCAGTGGCAGAGAGGAGGGGATTCGAACCCCTGAGGGGCTTACACCCCAACACGCTTTCCAGGCGTGCGCCTTAAACCACTCGGCCACCTCTCCACATGCGATCTTTGATATATCGCGAAAGCGGGCGGACATTAGCCGAGACGCCCGCGCTTGACAAGGCCCAATCAGCCTCTTTTTTCACTTTGCGCAAATCCCACTGATTGGCCTGTAAAATGGCCTGTGTTTCTGACATTTAATCGCCGCAAACCCTTGGTAAACTGCAACTTATGATCATCTTTACTTCTTGTTGATGTCTGATCCGTAAGGTTTGACGTCAGGTGTTTGCAACTCTTGGGTAATGTATTGCTATACATACGAAGATATTTACCCTGTTCGAACAAACGCCTAGGGTGATTTTAGTTTTCTAATATACCGACCCTGACAGGTCGCTTGGAGCGGATAATGTGGTTTTTCCGGGCGTTGGGATGGTTACTGCTTTTTGCCAGCATTGCTGTGCTGGTCGATGATTCCATTACCGCGCTTCAAACAGGAAGTTTTCGTCTGGTCGCCGCCGGCGAGCTCTGGTATCGCCTTGATACCGGCAGCCTGAACCTGTTGCAATCCGTGATCCAGCGCTACATTTCCGTTTGGGTATGGGACACCATCTTTGTGCCGATCCTGCTGGCACCGGCCCTGGTTGTCTTGTTTGTGCCATCCGCCATCCTTCTTCTGCTGACCCGCAAGCGCAAGCGTCAGCGCATTTTCTGATCTTCCATTCGCCAGAGCTCTTCACTTAACCGGGTGTTGCCCGGTTTAGCCCTTTGTCGCCTTGTCTGCGCTCACAGCTGTCGGCACACTGCCGATAGTCAGGACAACAATAGGCAGGAATACCGGGATGAAGGCATGGGTGTGCAACGCATTTGGCGAAGTACCGCAATGGGTGGATGCTCAGGACCCGGTCGTCCAACCCGGTCAGGTCCTGATCGATGTAGCTGCCTGCGGGGTCAATTTCGCTGATACCCTGATCCTGCAGGGCAAATATCAAAAGCGTCCCGAAGGCCCCTTTTCCCCCGGCTTTGAAGTTAGCGGCACGGTGCGTGCCGTTGGCGATGGTGTCAGTCATGTCAAGCCCGGCGATGCCGTCATGGCCATGCCCGATTGGGGCGGTTACGCCGAACAGGTCGTGGCCGACGGGCGCCTTGTAATGCCCCTTCCGAATGGCGTCGATTTCAACAACGCAGCAGCCTTTCAGATCGCCTATGGCACAAGCTGGTTTGCGTTGAAGTATCGCGCCGATGTCAAACCGGGTGAGGTCGTTCTGGTGCATGGGGCGGCTGGTGGCGTCGGTCTGACCGCTGTCGAATGCGCCAAGCTTCTGGGCGCAACCGTGATTGCCACGGCCGGTGGCGCGGACAAATGCCAGATCGCGCGCGACCATGGTGCGGATCATGTCATTGATTATAAATCGGAAAACATCCGCGACCGGGTGCGCGAAATCACCGCAAGCCTTGGCCAGCCCAAAGGCGTCGATGTTGTTTATGATCCGGTTGGCGGTGATGTCTTTGATCAAAGCCTGCGCTGCGTTGCGCCCGGTGCGCGGATGCTTTTGATTGGTTTTGCCAGCGGCATCGTGCCGCAAATCCCGGCCAATATCCTGCTGGTCAAGAATGTCACCGCAATCGGTTTTTATTTCGGCGCCTATCTCGAACAAAATCCCGATATCGCGCAAGCCGGCATGGCAGAGCTGCTGGAACGCCTGAAATCCGGGGCGATCAGGACGATGATCTCGGCGGTTTATCGTCTTGAAGATGCGATGGATGCCCTGACGGCCATTCGTGAACGCACGGCGACCGGCAAGCTCGTGATTGATTGCCGTCCAAACAGGTAAATAGGCGGATTTCAATACGCACATTGCTGGTATAGGATGAGCCCGTCCCAACCACTTCTCTGCCGGAAATCGCCGAATGCCCGACGACAAAAACAGGCCCGATCACGTCCAGTCTTCTGCAAAGACCCGTGATCAGTATGAAACCTATCCCTATCCGGCCCGCAATCCCGAGGATGAGGACAAACGCCTGATCACCGGATCACCGGGCAACTGGGACGAGGTCGTGCATTTTGTCTTTGGCGGGCGCGATCCATCGGCACAGACCAAAAGTGGCAAAATCAAAATACTCGTTGCCGGCGGTGGCACTGGCGATGCGTTGGTCATGCTGGCCCAGCAGGCCCGTGACCGCAAGGCCAAGGCCGAGATCGTCTATATCGATCTGTCCGAAAGCTCGCGCGCCATTGCCGCGGCACGCATCAAGCGCCGCAGTTTGGAAAAGAACGTCACGTTTGTGACCGGATCCTTTGTCGATCTGGCATCTGAGTACGGCCCGTTTGACTATATCGATTGCTGCGGGGTGCTTCATCACCTGCCTGATCCCGATGCCGGGCTCAAGGCACTTGCCGATGCGCTGAAACCCAATGGTGGCATGGGCCTGATGGTCTATGGCGAGTTGGGCCGCCAGGGCGTCTATCACATGCAGGAAATGATGGAACGCCTCAATGCCGAGGCCGGCGGGGCCAAGCGCCTGAATTTCGGCAAGGCCCTGTTTAATTCACTGCCCGGCACCAACTGGCTCAAACGCAACCCGTTTGTCGGGGATCACATCCATGGCGGCGATGCCGGGTTCTATGACCTGTTGTTGCATCAACAGGACCGCGCCTATCGCGTCGACGAGGTGTTTGATTTTGTCGAGGCGGCCGGTCTGCGGCTGCAAAACTTTATCGAACCAATGCGTTACGACCCGACCACCTATTGTTCACGCCATGATGTGCTTGATAAGGCGATGCACGTACCGTTTCGCGAACGCGCGGCCCTGGCCGAACTGATGGCGGGCAACATCACCAAGCACACCTTTTATGTCGTCAAGGCCAAGAACAAGGTCAAACCACCAGTCCCGTCGCCGGAACTGATCCCGACCTTTACCCGTGTCGATGGTGCGGCACTCGCCCGATCCGTCGCCAAGACCGGCAATATCAAGATCACCTTTACCGGCCTTTCGGTGACCCGCACCATGCCCTCGGCATCGCCTGCGATCCTGTCGCGGATTGATGGCAAACGATCGATCGGTGAAATCTACGAACTGTTTGATCCCAAGCCGGAAAAGTTCGAATTCAATGCCCAGTTTGCCGTGATGTATTCGGTACTCAATGCCGCAAACCTGATGTATCTGCGCCACCCCGAAAAGACATAGCCCAAAGCAAAAAAAAATGTCGGTCACAGGGGGTGCGACCGACATTTAAATACGCACTTTCCAGCGGGGGGAGCTGGAATTGCGCTCAGGGATCTTGGGTGCAACGCCTTATTTAAGGCTGATGCCTTTCCACGCGTCCATCAGGGCTTCAATCAGAACCTGAAGCGGGAAGGTAATTGCGCTGTGAAGCGGCGATACGTTGTTCTGCATGACAGAATACTCAGTTGGTGCGCTTTCGCGCGGGTTAAGCTTTCCAGAACGGCTTGGCGGCTTCGCGTTTTGCGTCATAGACGGTCCAGCCGATATCGCGCAGCATGTGTGCGTCCATGTCGGCCAGCTTCTGACGCAGGTCGTGGCGTTTAAGCCAGGTGCGCGCCAAGTCCAGAAGGCTGGTAGCAGTGTGGGTACGGCGGGTGGCGACAAATGCGCCAGCTTCTTTGGTGATAGCAACCATGATTCTAATCCTCTTTAAATCAGGCCTGCTCTCAGCGATTCAGCGGCCCGCGCATCCACGATGCGTCTGTACTAATCTCGTTAAACCCAGAGTTACCCGAAAAAACACTTGCGCTCAAACCACCTTTTGTCATCATTGCATGAGTTTTCATCATGCAAAGTCACTATCATGAAACGCCGTCCATTGCCGCTAAATGCGCTCCGTGCCTTCGAAGTGGCCGGACGTCTCGAAAGTTTCACCAAAGCGTCACATGAGCTTAACGTGACCCAAGGCGCGGTCAGTCGACAGGTGCAGCATCTTGAAGAAGTTCTGGGTCGCCAGCTTTTTGAACGCCACCACAGAAGCCTGCGGTTGACCCGCGCCGGTCGCAACCTTCTTGAAGCACTCACCCCGGCCTTTGACGCCATCGAAGACGCGGTTTCCAAGGTCGAAGACCGTGCCGATGACACCCATCTGTCTGTTTCGGCTCCACTGACATTTTCCATGCGCTGGATCGTGCCGCGGCTCGGGCGGTTTCAGATGGAATATCCCGATTTTCAGGTCCAGTTGGGCACCTATAACGATGATCTGGCGTCGGTTGACTTCAACGAGGTCGATATCGCCATCCGCTTTGCCGATCATGGCAACGAACAGCTGGTGCACGAATTTCTGACCGGTGAACGGCTGTTGCCGGTTTGTCACCCCGATCTGGCCAAGCAACTCAAAACCCCCGAAGACTTGGCGGGTGTGACGCTTCTACACTGTTCGGCCCAGCGCGAAGACTGGCGCATCTGGCTTGAAGGAACCGGTATCAAGGGGGTGGATGGCACCAAGGGGCCGGTTTTTGCCACCCTTGATATGGCGATGGAGGCCGCGGCAAGTGGCTTTGGTGTTGTGGTGTCCGATCCGGCCATGATCGGGGAATATGTTGTGACCAATCGCCTGACCGTGCCGTTTGATCTGCCGGTCGACAGTCCTTATGCCTATTCGCTGTGTTATCCGCGCGGGCGTCTGGAACGGCGCAAGGTCAAGGCGTTCCGTGACTGGTTGATGTCAGAGATCAAGCTTGAAACTGCGCGGCGAAAACTGACGCAAAAAGATGCCCGATAAACCAAACTCACGTGATGGTGCCTTGAAATTGAACGATTTAACGGTGACTATCAGGTGGTTCTAGTGTGGCATCATTCACAGACAACGCGGGCAGGGGGCATCGCGAAGTGACCGTTGATTGCGCCGCATGGATTAAGTCCACATAATAGAACAGTGATCAGCTTGCATCAGGGAAAGACGACAATCACATGATTTCGTATGCAGCCAGCATGACAATGCCGGGCAGGAAGCGGCGCGGGGGCGCCATGACATCCATCCTTTTTGCCAGTGCACTGACCCTGCTTTCGGTCGCACTGCCTTCACATAAGGCAAATGCCCAAGATGGTGACAAGCCGGTGATGAACCCGGCTCCTACGGTGGCTGTTGACGAGACCGATCTGGCACCGCTGACCACCCGCTCACACGGTATTTCGCTGTATGGCGATCTGAAATACGGACCGGATTTCCACCATTTTGATTATGTGAATCCCGATGCGCCGAAGGGCGGCACGTTGGTGCAATCCTCCATCGTTGCCTTTGATACGCTTAATCCCTTTACGCTCAAGGGCAATCCGGCGGCGGGCCTTGGTCTGATCTATGACAGCCTGATGGTTTCAAGCGCGGACGAGCCCTACGCCATGTATGGCCTGATTGCCCATTCGATCGAGGTGCCGGACGACCGGTCCTATGCCATCTTCCATCTTGATCCGCGTGCGCGTTTCCAGGACGGCAGCGACATCACCGCCGAAGACGTGGTGTTTTCCTATGAAGTGCTGGTCGAAAAGGGAAGTCCCGTTTACCGCCAGTATTTTTCCCAGATCGAAGGGGCCGAGGTGATTGACGAACTGACCGTCAAATTCACTTTCAAGCCGGGCAACAATCGCGAAACACCGATGACCGTGGCGGGCATTTCGATCATGCCGAAAAAGTTCTGGGAAGGTAAGGACTTCGCCAAAACCACCTTTGAAATTCCGGTTGGCAGTGGGGCCTATAAGGTTGCCAGCATCGAAGCTGGCCGACGCATCACCTATGAGCGGGTCAAGGATTACTGGGCGGCCGACCTTCCGGTCAATCGCGGCCAGAACAATTTCAATACCATCCGCTATGACACCTATCTTGATATGGAAGTGCAGCGTCAGGCATTTCTGGCTGGCGAATACATGATCCGGTCCGAGCATTCATCACGTGACTGGAACACAGCCTATGACACGCCTGCGGTTCAGCGTGGTGACATCCAGAAGGAATTCATGCCTGATCATTTGCCAACAGGCATGCAGGCCTATGTTCTGAATGCGCGCAATCCGTTATTTGCCGATAAGCGCGTGCGCCGCGCACTGCAATACGGGCTCGATTTCCAGTGGCTTAATCGTGCAATGTTCTATGGGGCCTATCACCGCACCGACAGTTTCTTTGCCAACTCCGAACTGGCGGCGACCGGTATTCCGACCGGTGCTGAACTGGCACTGCTTGAACCCTATCGCGATCAATTGCCCGAAAGGTTGTTCACCGAACCCTATAAGCTGCCAAACTTTGATGCCCCGAACGGCCGCCGCGAGGCCCTGCGTGAATCCATGACGCTTCTGAACGAAGCGGGCTGGGAAGTGCGCGACAAGGTTTTGGTCAACAAGGAAACCGGGCAGCCGTTCCGGTTCGAACTGATCATTCGCCAGCCGGGGCTTGAAAAGATCGCGCTGGTGGTCAAATCGCGCCTCAAACAGCTTGGTGTAGAAATGGATATTCGCCTGATTGATACCGGCCAGTGGGTCAATCGTATTCAGGCCTTTGATTTCGAAGTTACCACCCACTGGTGGACGCAATCCCTGACGCCGGGCAACGAACAGCGCGTGTTCTGGAGCTCGGATGCCGCCGATCAACCCGGTTCTCGCAACTTTGCTGGCATCAAGGATCCGGTGGTCGATGCGATGATCGAAAATGTTGCATCTGCCGACAGCTGGGAAGAACTGGTGGCTGCGACCCGCGCACTGGATCGCGTACTTCTGTGGGGGAATTACGTCATTCCGCAATGGTATCTGGGTGGGGACCGCATGGTCTGGTGGAACATCTTTGGTCGCCCGGACACGGTGCCGCTTAAGGGAATGTCGATAATGCGTTGGTGGATTGACCCGGAAAAGGCCACCAAACTGCAGATGGGGGGATTCTAGGCCATGCTGAACTATATCATTCGGCGTTTGCTTCTGATCCCGGTCACATTGTTTGGCATCATGTTGTTGAACTTCGCGATCATTCAGTTCGCCCCCGGCGGCCCGGTCGAACAGGTGATTGCCCAACTTCAGGGAACGGCTGTTTCATCAACCGCCCGCATCACCAATCAGGGCGGCGATAGCGGCGGTGGAAGTACTGCTTCATCCTCTGCATCGGGTAACAACTTCTCCTCGACATCCAACTATCGCGGCGCGCAGGGGCTTGATCCCGAAGTCATCAGACAGCTCGAAGTACAGTTCGGTTTTGACAAACCGGCCCATGAACGCTTCTGGATGATGATGAAGAACTATCTGACCTTCGATTTCGGCCAAAGCTATTTTCAGGATCGCGATGTGGTCGATCTCGTGATCGACAAGATGCCGGTTTCGATCTCGCTGGGGATCTGGTCAACGCTGATCATTTACATCATCTCGATCCCGCTTGGCATTACCAAGGCGGTGCGCGATGGCTCGAACTTCGATATCTGGTCATCAGCCGCGATCATTGTCGGCTTTGCCATTCCCGGCTTCCTGTTTGCCGTCATGCTGATCGTGGTGTTTGCCGGTGGGGCCTATCTTGACTGGTTCCCGTTACGCGGGCTGACATCGTCAAATTGGGAACAGCTGTCCTTGTGGGGCAAGATCGTTGATTATTTCTGGCATCTGACCTTGCCGATCATTGCGCTGACGATTTCGGGTTTTGCCACGCTGACCATGCTGACCAAGAACTCGTTCCTTGATGAGATTAACAAGCAATATGTCGTGACTGCCCGTGCCAAGGGCCTGACGGAAAAGCGTGTGCTTTATGGTCACGTTTTCCGTAACGCCATGCTTTTGATCATTGCCGGGTTCCCCAGTGCACTGGTTGGCATGCTGTTTACCGGTTCGGTCCTGATCGAGGTGATCTTCTCGCTTGATGGTCTGGGCCTGCTTGGTTTTAACGCGGTGATGCCGCGTGACTATCCGGTGATGTTTGCAACCCTTTATTTCTTCACGCTGTTTGGCCTGATCATGAACCTGATCAGTGACCTCAGCTATCATCTGGTCGATCCACGGATCGACTTCGAAGGGCGGGGGAATTGATCATGTTCAATGCTGTTCTCTCACCGCTCAACCGTCGTCGCCTGTCAAACTTCAAATCCAACAAGCGCGGCTATTGGTCGCTTGTGATCTTTACCATCCTGTTTGTCATTTGCCTGATGGCCGAACTGGTCGCCAATGACAGACCGATCTTTGTTAAGTATGGCGATGACTGGTATGTGCCGATCATCTCCGACCATCCCGAAACGGCCTATGGCGGCGATTTCGATGTCGAGACCGATTTCTATGATCCTTATATTCAGGGCAAGATCGCCGAAAACGGCTTTGCCATCTGGCCTTTGATCCCGTTTTCCTATGACACCATCGATTTTGAAATGCGTGAACCGCAACCGGCCCCGCCCTCAATGCGCCATTTGCTGGGCACGGATGAATTGGGCCGCGATGTTCTCGCACGTCTGATCTATGGCTTTAGGATTTCCATCCTGTTTGGTCTGGCGCTCACCGCGGTCAGTTCCGTGATCGGCATTGCGGCTGGTGCGGTGCAGGGCTATTTCGGCGGCTGGGTCGATCTTGGCTTCCAGCGCGTGATCGAAATCTGGTCCGGCCTGCCGCAACTCTTCATCCTGATCATTCTGGCCAGCCTGTTTGCGCCGGGTTTCTGGACGTTGTTGTTCATTCTGGTGTTGTTTAGCTGGATGAGTTTGACCGGTCTTGTTCGTGCCGAATTCCTGCGCGCACGTAATTTCGAATATGTCCGTGCCGCACGTGCACTTGGCATGACCGACACCCGGATCATGTATCGCCATGTTCTGCCCAATGCGATGGTGGCAACCATCACCTTCCTGCCGTTCGTGTTGAATGGCTCGATTGTGGCACTCACATCCCTCGATTTCCTGTCGCTTGGCATGCCGCCCGGCTCGCCGTCCTTGGGCGAGCTGCTGTCTCAGGGCAAGAATAACCTTCAGGCGCCCTGGCTTGGCTTTACCGCCTTCTTTGCCATCGCAACCATGCTCAGCCTTCTGATCTTTATCGGCGAAGCAGTGCGTGATGCCTTTGATCCGCGTAAAACGTTTTAAGGAGTAGGACTATGACAGCGCAATCCGCCCATCAGCCGCTCCTTGTCATTCGCGACCTCTCGGTCAAATTCGCCGATGTCACGGCGGTAAAGGATGTGTCCTTTACCCTTGATCGCGGTGAAACCATGGCACTTGTCGGGGAAAGTGGCTCTGGCAAATCGGTCACGGCCCTGTCGATTTTGCAATTGCTGCCTTATCCGCGCGCCAGCCACCCGTCAGGATCGATCATCTTTGACGGGCAGGAAATGGTCGGGGCCAAGGAACGCACCCTGCGTGCGATCCGCGGCAACCGGATTTCCATGATCTTTCAGGAACCGATGACGTCGCTTAACCCGCTGCACAATATCGAAAAGCAGGTGGGCGAGGTATTGTTGCTCCATAAAGGCCTGCGCGGGGCCAAGGCGCGTGCCCGCATCCTTGAATTGCTTGACCTTGTCGGTATTCCCGATCCGGCGTCACGGCTAAAAGCCCTGCCGCATGAACTTTCCGGCGGCCAGCGCCAGCGCGTGATGATCGCCATGGCGCTTGCCAACGAACCGGAACTGCTGATTGCCGATGAACCGACCACGGCCCTTGATGTGACCATTCAGGCGCAAATTCTTGAACTGCTCAAGGATCTGCAAAGCAAGCTTGGCATGGCGCTGCTCTTGATCACCCATGATCTGCAAATCGTTCAGAAAATGGCGCAGACCGTTTGTGTGATGAAAGACGGCGAAATCGTCGAGGCAGGGCAGGCGCGCGCGCTGTTTGACAATCCCAAACACGATTACACCAAAAAGCTGCTGTCGGCCGTTTCCAGTGGCGAAGCCCCGGCATTGCCCGAAGACGCCACCGAGCTGCTTGAAACCAGCAACATCCATGTGCAGTTCCCGATTGGCCGCAAGGGTATCCTTGGGCGGCCCGATCATTATTTGCACGCGGTTGATCAGATTTCGCTGACCCTTAAGCAGGGTGAAACCCTTGGCATCGTCGGCGAAAGCGGATCGGGTAAAACCACGCTCGCCATGGCGATCCTCAGGCTTCTGAAATCAACCGGTGACATCCGCTTTGCCGGCCAGGACATTCGCGATTTTTCTGGTGCTGACTTGCGCAAGCTCCGCCGCGATATGCAGGTGGTGTTTCAGGATCCGTTTGGCTCGCTCAGTCCGCGCATGTCCATCGCCCAGATCGTTGGCGAAGGCCTTGAAATCCACGCGCCCGACCTGACCCAGGCCGAACGCGAAGCCCGCATTGCCGAGGCGCTTGACGAAGTCGACCTGCCGCAAAATGCCATGGATCGTTATCCGCACGAATTTTCCGGCGGGCAGCGTCAACGCATTTCGATTGCCCGTGCATTGGTCTTAAAACCCCGCTTTATCGTACTGGATGAACCGACATCAGCCCTTGATATGTCGGTACAGGCCCAGATCGTCGAACTGCTGCGCGATTTGCAGGCACGCCATAAGATGGCATACTTGTTCATCAGTCATGACCTGCGCGTTGTGCGTGCATTGTCGCACCGTGTCATGGTCATGAAGAACGGCAAGCTGGTCGAAAGCGGGGCTGCTGCCGATGTGTTTGATAACCCGCAACAGCCCTATACCAAGGCTCTGCTGGCCGCGGCCCTTGATCTCAAAGCAGCCGGTAAGGAATTTGTCAGAAACTAGGGGCAGCATTCCGGGTCAAGATCGGGTACAACATATGAAAAGGCAATAATAACAGGACTATAAAGGCAGGTTTAAGGTTGAATATGTTGTCACGTGCGATCAAAAATCGAACCGGACATCGTCTTTGCGGCCATGTACTGATCATGGCTCTGTGCTTTGCTGTATTTTCAATGGCGATCCCCGCGGCCCGTGCCAGCACGGCCTCTGCGGATAAAGCCAATACCGAAGAACCCAAAGAACCTGCTGTTCCTGAAATACCCGATACGGTTGTTGTGCCTGATCCGGTGTCGCTGACGATTGTCTTGCGCAACAGCGGCACCATTCGTCAGATCGTGTTCAACATCTGGCTGGAAGCCACCAACAGGCAGGCAGTGGACGTTATCGAGCAACGCCTGCCCAAGGTCATCAATGCCTTTCTGGTTGATTTGCAACGCCTGATGTATCGCGATACCGAGCAACGCTTTGAAAACCGCGAACCGGGCAAGCGCGGCTTTAAATATACAGCCCCCGGCCTTTTGCCGCCGCCGCCCGCCAAGACCGAGGAAGAACTCGCCGCCGAGGCCGAGGCCGCCAAGCTGGCCGAAGAAAATGGCGAGGAAATTGCCAAGGAACCACCCTTCAGCCCGTTCCAGCCGGTTTCAAACCGCTATTTCGCCGCCCTGCAAAACAAACTTCTGCGCACTGGTCAGGGCGTCCTCCCGCCTGATACCCTGCGCTCGGTTCAGATCCGCATGTTCTATGATTTCTGGCCGGGTGACGCCAAGCCGCGCAAATAACCAAAATCCTAACCTGATAAGCGTATCGATGCCTATGTGTCGCAGCCTGCGCATGGGCCATTGTCAAACGGGCACTTGTCGATCCTTGCTGCTGTGATATCCCGGGGGGCAACGTCACCAGACTTGTCACCAGAGTTGCCACTAAAGTTGCCCCACCATGTCGTTTGAAATCTGGCTCAGTTTCACCCTGCTTGTCTTCCTCGTCGTGATGTCGCCCGGACCCAGCATCCTGATCGGCATGTCGCATGCGCTGCGTTATGGCGCGCGGCCGACCTTGATGACGGCCTTGGGTGATGTCACCGCCAACATGATCCAGATGCTGATTGCGGCCCTTGGTTTGGGCGCTGTCCTGGCGACATCGCCGACCGCCTTTGCCATCGTTAAATGGTGTGGCGTTGGGTTTCTTCTGGTGATCGGGTTGATGTCATTCCTTCGCAAGCCCAGGGAAATCAATATCAAGACCGGTATCGAAACGAATAATCAGGTGGGGTTTGAGCCGGCAAACGGGCTGCGCCTGTTCCGTGAAGGCTTTCTGGTCGCGGCTGGAAATCCCAAGGCGATTGCCTTTTTCGGGGCGCTGTTTCCGCAATTCATTGATCCTGGCCAGCCCCTCACACCACAGCTCCTGATCCTTGGCATCACCTTCGTGACACTTGATTACAGTTTCGTAATGATTTACGCGATGGGGGCTGCAAAACTGATGCCGTGGCTGGTGCGTCGCGGCGGCAATAACGTCATCGCACGGTTGTCAGGTGGCGTTTTGATCGTTGCTGCGGGGCTTTTGGCGCTGATTGAGGTGCCCGAAACCATGGCTGACACCCGCCAGGTCCCGGCACAGTCGATAAACCAGCCATCGGCACCATAACGTCGTTTTGCGCGGTCTTTTGTATTAGAATTTCTGATAAAGCATTGATATAAAGCGGTAAAATGGAGCGCGCATAACACGCCAATTGGCGCGGATACAAACCAACTGGTCTGTATATAGCGATTTTTGCCATATCAGATTTGCTGCATTTAAAATGGGGAAGTTTTGCTGCCCTAACTGGCCGATTTTGCGAAACGTGGCCGTGGAAACGGGCTTTGGGCGTCAATTACGGACTGGCTTCAGACGCTTGTCTATTTGTTCTTGGTTGTTTTTGGGGCCGGATTATTCGCTCTCGAGACCAGCACCGACGATGATATCGCCAAATTCACGCAGGAAGACCGATCCCTTGACCGTCCGCTGAACCAGAACCGAGCGGCGATCTTCTTCATCGACCTTGCGTTTGACCATGCCAAGCGAGCTCAGGCGATCAAGTGCACGGGTAATGGCCGGTTTGGAGATATTAAGCGCCTCGGAAAGACCACGCACCGTATGCGGCGCCGGGGTCAGGTAAACGCTCAGCAACAAGGCCATCTGTCGGGCCGACAGGTCGGGGGAGTCCCGACGCACACTCTCAACAATCGCGATACGCCAAAGGTCAAGCGCCTGAGACGCTTTGATCTCGATCGACATGTTCGTGCCCAACAATTTATTTGTTACGAATACGTAATCTCTACCTGACCCCTGCCATGATGTCAAAGGCCTAATTACCAAAAAATTGAATTTACGGTTAGTTTACTTACCGTAACGATCCTTGATCAGCTTGAAGGCGGCCCGGATGCCCTGAGCTTCGCCGCCAGTCGGACGACCGGGACGGTCAGACGGGTTCCAGGCCATCAGATCGATATGCGCCCAGCTTTTGGCCCCCTCGGCAAACCGATCGAGGAACAGGGCGGCAATGATCGCCCCGCCAAACGGGCTGCCCGAAATGTTGTTCATATCGGCTGCCTTGCTATCAAGCTGGCTGCGATAATCATCCCAAAGCGGCAAACGCCACAGCGGATCGTTTTCCGCCATGCCCGTTTCCATCAGACCATTGGCCAGATCATCATCATTGGAAAACAGGGCCGGCAGACCAAGACCAAGGGCAACACGTGCCGCCCCGGTCAGGGTCGCGAAATCAAGCAGCATGTCCGGGTCTTCCGATGCCGCCTCGGTCAGGGCATCGGAAAGAACGATGCGTCCTTCGGCATCGGTATTGCCAACCTCGACCGTAATCCCCTTGCGGGTTTGCAAAATGTCACTCGGGCGATAGGCACGACCCGATACCATGTTTTCAACCGCCGGGATCAGAACGCGCAACCGGACCGGAAGGTCGGCCGCCATGATCATCCGTGCCAGGCCAAGAACCTGTGCCGAGCCGCCCATGTCCTTTTTCATCAAAAGCATGTTGCTCGATGGCTTCAGGTCATAGCCGCCGGTGTCAAAACACACACCCTTGCCAACCAGCGTGATTTTCGGCGCACTTTCATCGCCCCATGTAAGGTCGATCAGGCGCGGGTCGCGATCACTGCCATGGCCGACCGTGTGAATCGCCGGATAGTTCTGGGCCAAAAGATCCATGCCGACAATCGCGCTGACATTGGCACCAAATTCGGCCCCAAGCCCTCTGGCGGCTTCCTCAAGTTCGGCCGGGCCCATGTCATTGGCCGGCACATTGATCAGATCGCGCGCAAGGCCGATGCCGCGTGCAATGTTTTCGGCCCGCTTGGCGGCCTCAATGTCATGCAGGGCGATTTTGGCGCGCTTGTCCTTTTTGCCGTCATCCTTGCGATACCGGTCAAACCGATAGCCCCCCAGATAAAGTCCAAGGGCGGCCTTTTCATAAAGATCGTCCTTATCTGTGAGATCATCAGAAAGCGCATAGGTCCCGGCAGGAAGGGCATTTGGCAAACCGGCAAAATCCCAGATCGCCTTGGCATCATCAACATAGCCAACCAGAACGCTGCCAACCGCGCCGTCTTTGCCGGGAAGCAAAAGCTGCGTGCCGCGCTTGCCCTCAAAGCTGTTGGCGGCAATCCACGACTTGGTCGTGTCCGGCTGCTGGGCAAGCCAGCTTTCAAAGCCGCTTTCGGCAATCGGGGTGATCGGGGTCGGCTTGGCAGAAGGATCGTTGGCGATGATGTGGTCGTACAATTTAAGACATCCCTGCTGGTGACGGGTGACGGGTGACGGGTGACGAGTGATTGGTGATACGTGACGGTCGACTGAAAGGGCAGTGGCCAAAGACCAACTGCCCAAACAAAACGAACCGGCAATATGTGTTCACAAGATATGTGACCCGATCTTACGGCTGCCATCCCCCGCGGTCAAAACTCATTCACATAATCGAACACTGCTTTGTGCTTAAGGCCACGCTTGAACGTCTGGCTTGAACGACTGGCTTGAACCGGGCGCCCAAAGGCCAGATAGTATTCGCCGCTGTCATCAAACGTCCCAATCGCGCCAACCGCCAAAGGTCCCAGCATGCAAAACCTTCCTGTGCTTTATATCGGCAATAAAAACTATTCCTCCTGGTCGCTGCGCGCCTGGCTTGGCCTGCGCGTTGCCGGCGTGGCGTTCGAGGAAAAACTGGTCCCGCTCCGCTCCGAAGAATGGCACGCCAAGGCGCCGGTCTTTTCGCCCACGGCCAAGGTCCCGGCCTACTTTGATGGCACCAAAACCATCTGGGAGGCGCTTGGCATTCTCGAATACATCGCCGACAGTCAGCCCGACACCATGCTCTGGCCGCTTGATATCGATGTGCGGGCAATCGCGCGCGCCGTCTCGCTTGAAATGCATGGCGGGTTTGGGCCCTTGCGAAGCTCCATGCCAATGAATTGCCGCAAAAGCCTGCCCGGGCTTGGCCGCAATAAAGGCGTGGACAAGGACATCACCCGCATCACTGAAATCTTCAAGATGTGCCGCACCCAATATGGTCAGGGCGGTGATTTCCTGTTTGGCCATTTCTCGATTGCGGATGCCATGTTTGCTCCGGTGATAACACGGTTCAAAACCTATGGCGTCAGCCTTGATCCGATTGGCAATGCCTATATGGAAACCATCCTTGCCCTGCCGGAAATGAAGGAATGGTACGCCGATGCCGCGACCGAGGAATGGGTGATTGACGACGCTGAGGTGAAATAACCCATGCCGGGGCTAACCGGAAAACTGCCCGAAATTGATCCAATGGGCGGGGACGCTGCCCTTGATCGGTTGCTGTCTGAGGTCCGGGAGTGCCGCATTTGTGCCGAACAGTTGCCGCTGGGCCCGCGCCCGGTGGTGCGCATGGCAAAATCGGCGCGTATTCTGGTGATCGGGCAGGCACCGGGCACACGCGTGCATGAAACCGGCCTGCCGTGGAATGATGCATCCGGCGATCGCTTGCGTGATTGGTTGGGACTTTCGGTCGATGATTTTTATGATCCGGCGAAACTCGCCATCATGCCGATGGGGTTTTGTTATCCCGGTCGCTTTGATCGTGGCGGGGATCTGCCGCCCCGACCGGAATGCGCGCCGACATGGCATGATGCCCTTATGCGCCATTTACCCGATATCGGCCTGACCCTTCTGATCGGGCAATACGCGCAGGAACGCTATCTTGGTCCGCGCCGGGCCAAAACCATGACCGAAACCGTGCATCACTTTGCCGATTTCCTGCCCGACGGCATCCTGCCCATGCCCCATCCAAGCTGGCGCAATACCGCCTGGATGAAAAAGAATCCGTGGTTTGAGGCCGATCTTTTGCCGGTGCTGCAATCACGTGTGCACGGCTTGCTGACATAGACCGATTTGGGTTGCGCTGGTTTTTATGTTCCAATGCGCCAGAAGACTGCGTCCATAAGACAAGTGGCCAACATTAAGGAGGCACAAGATATGAGCAAACTTGAAAAATCCACCATCGAAAAGGCGCTGAAAGGTCTTTCGGGATGGACGCTTGCCGATGACGGGCTTTCGATCAAGCGCGTCTATAAGTTTGGCGATTTCAATGCCGCGTTTGGCTTCATGACGCGGGTGGCGCTTAAGGCCGACAAGATGGATCACCATCCCGAATGGTTCAATGTCTATAACAAGGTCGAAATGACGCTGACCACCCACGATGCCGGGGGTGTCACCCAAAAGGACATTGATCTGGCAACCTTCTGCCAAACGGCTTCTGGTCAATAAGCCCTGCCAAATGAATTGCGCCCTGCCGCTGGGGGACGGCAGGGCGCATTGGCTGCGGGATAAAGAAACGAAATCGTGTGGGACTATTTCGGTTCCAGCCGGACCGCGCCATCTATGCGAATGGTCTCGCCATTGATCATTTCATTTTCACAGATATGCATTGCCAGACGGCCATATTCATACGGATCGCCAAGGCGTTTCGGGAATGGCGTATTGGCAGCCAGACTTTCCTGAACCTCGTCAGGCAGGCCCTTTAACATCGGCGTGCCAAACAGACCCGGTGCGATGGACACCACCCGAATGCCGTGGCGGGCCAACTCACGTGCAGCCGGCAGGGTAAGCGACGCCACCCCGCCCTTGGACGCGGCATAGGCCGCCTGTCCGATCTGCCCTTCGAAGGCCGCGATCGATGCGGTGTTGATAATCACCCCGCGTTCGCCGGCATCATTCGGGTCATTCTGGCTCATCGCGTTGGCGGCAACCCGCATCATGTTAAATGTGCCGATCAGATTGACCGTGATCACCTTGGAAAAGGCCGCCAGATCGGCCGGGCCGTCGCGCCCGACAATGCGTTCGCCATGCACGATCCCGGCACAGTTCACAAGGATCGATGGCGTGCCAAGATCCGCCTGCACCTTTGCAACCGCCTGCTCGACACTTTCGGCGTTCGAAACATCAACGCCATAGCCAACACCACCCAATTTCTCGGCTGTTGCCTTGGCACCCTCTTCATTCAGATCAAATGCCGCAATCCGTGCCCCGGCACTCGCCAGTGTCTCGGCGGTTGCCGCGCCAAGACCGGATGCAGCCCCGGTAACAATGGCAATCGAACCCTTGATTTGCATGACGTGAAGCCTCCCGACGCGCGCTCTTATGATTAATTTGGTATTTGTATACCAAATTATATCTTTAACGGGCAAGCGTCGATTTAACCTTGTCGGATGTGCGAAATTGACACCAAAGATCAGGGTTAACGGCGCTGGGCGATCTCGCGATAAAGCGCTTCGGGACTGACACCGATTTCAAGGGCAATCACCCGCCAATTACCCTTTTCCGGCAGCACCCCGTCATGCCAGGCGATCCAGGCATCAAGCCGTTCAGCCACAGTCCGAAGCCGCAAAATCTCCGCCCGCTGGCGCGTTGCCTGCACCTCGCGCGCCAGATGGGCGGCAAGCGATAGTGCCATCTGATTATTATCGGCAAGATGGGCTTCGACATCATGTTTGCGGATCATTTTGACCTGCGCATCCTGATGGCAGACAGCATCGCAATGGTAGTAATGCGAAAACAACGATGCCTCTGCCAAAACACTGTTTGGCCCGGCACGTTGCAAAACAATCTCGTCACCGTTTTCCAAAAACCGCGCCAGTCGCACTTCCCCGCTGAGAACAAGGAAGAGATGCTCGACCGGGTCGCCCTTGCGAAACAGGACCTTGGGCGGGCTGTAATCATACAGCCTGCCATGAAAACGGTTGAGAAGATCAAAGATTGATACCGACATGATATCTATCATGTGGCAATTGGCTAACCTGTTTCAAGCTTGGCGACCATTTAACCCAAAAGGTGTTGCCATGCTTATGCTCTCCCGCCTGCCGAAAACGCTGTTCCTGACCGCATTTGCCCCGTTGATCCTGCTTGGACTAACCATCCCGTTAACCGCCCATGCACAGGGAAATGTCCACATGCATCGCACCGGCAATGCGCAGCACGGCAGTAAAATCGCTAGGGATGAAAGCACGCCATCCCCCTATGTCGGCCAACAACATCGCCCGGTCAAAAGCCTGTCGGCCGACGATATGGCAGAACTGCAAAAGGGCGGCGGCTGGGGATTGGCCAAGGCCGCCGAACTGAATGGCGTGCCGGGGCCGGCCCATTTGCTCGAACTTTCTGATCAAATCCCGCTATCCACAGACCAGCATGCCGCCATCACCGCCCTTTATGCCGACATGAAAGAAAACGCGATCATTGCCGGCAACAGATTGATCGAGGCTGAAATCGCCTTGGACGCAGCATTCAGGGCCGGCGGCCTGACGGCGGATGAACTCGAAGGGCTGATAAACACCATCACCCAAAGTCTCGGCCGGTTGCGCTATGTTCATCTGTCGACCCACCTCAAGACCCCGAAAATCCTGAGCCCCGATCAAATCGCGCGCTATAACAGTTTGCGGGGATATGACGGGTGATGGGTGACGCGTCGCCAAAACCCTATCTGGCCTTGGCAAGCTTGCGTTCCCGAAGTGCGACATAGATCGCAGCCCCGATAATCATCGCCCCGCCGGGCAATATCCAGATATCGGGCACTTCGTCAAACAGGATCAGTGCCAGCACGGCAATGATCGGCAAACGCAAATAGGAAAATCCGACAAAGAAACTGTAATCGGCCAGTTGCAGGGCTTTGACGTTACAAACCTGCATCACATTCATCATCAACGCGGCAACCGCCATCAGGCCAAGTGCAGACCAGCTTGGCGTCTGCCAGACGAATAATGCCGGGATCAGGGAAACCGGTGTGGTGATGATCATCAGATAAAACAAAAGCGATGTGGTGGACTCGGTTGCCACCAACCGCTTTGTGATCAACCCGGCACTGGCCATGCAGATCGCCGCCGCAATCGGCAAAATACTGGCCGCTTGCATGGTATCTGTCCCGGGCTGAATGATCAGCGCCACACCGACAAACCCGATAACAATCGCAAGCCAGCGGTGAATGCGCACCTGTTCGCGCAAAATCACCGCGGCCAGAATGGTGCCAAACAGGGGCACCGTGAAATTAAGCGTCGTCGCCTCTGCCAGTGGCAAATACAACACCGCCATAAACCACAAACACATTTCCGCTGCCGACAACACCCCGCGCAAGCCAAACAAAGGCAGGCGCTTGGTGGCAAGGCTGCCAATCCCGCGCTTCAACACCATCGGCAAAATCAGAATCAGGCCAAAGGCAAAACGCAAAAATACCGCCTGATAGGGATGCAATTCCTCGGTGGCATAGCGGATGGTGAGCGTAAAACACGCCGCCAGAATGGCTGCAAACAGCGCAAAAAAGCTTGCCCGCATCACATCGGATTGGGTGTTGAACCATGTCCGCATGCTGTCACGACTTCCTGTTGGACGGCGGCGGGTCAAGATCGCTTGCGGTGGCCGAAAGACCGCGCTTGATCCGGTTGGCTTCGCGGTTAAGCTTGGCCTCGCGCCGCGCGATATAAAGTGCGGACCCGATGATCAGGGCGGCACCCGGCACCAGCCAGATTTCCGGAACCTCGCCAAACATCACCAGTGCGATACCGACAACAAAGGGCAGGCGCAGGTAATTAAACCCGATCACAAAGCTGTAATCATAAACCCGAAAGGCGTTGGTATTACAAAGCTGGGTGATGTTGGCCATGAACGCGCCCGCCACCATCAGGCCAAGCACCTCAAGGCTCGGCGTCTCCCAGACAAACAATGCCGGGATCAGGGTCAGGGGCGTGGTCAGCATCATCATGTAAAGGATGATGGCGGTCGGGTTTTCGGTTCGCGACAGTGACTTGATCGTCAATCCCGCACTGGCCATGCAGATCGCCGCCGCAATCGGAAACAGGCTTGCCAGTTGCACGGTTTCGCTGCCCGGCCGGATGATCACCAGCACCCCGCCAAAACCAACCAATAAGGCCGCAATCCGGTATTTGCGAACTTTCTCACCCAAAAAGATCGCGGCAAGGATGGTGCCAAATAGCGGTACGGTGAAATTAAGCGCGGTTGCCTCGGCCAGCGGCATATAGGCAATCGCCGAAAACCAGAAACTCATCGCCCCCATCGACAGAACCGCACGCAGGCAGAACATCGGGAAACGCTTGGTCTTAAGCGGCGTTAATCCCGCCCGCAACGCAATCGGTGCGATGAATAAAAGCCCAAAGAAATTGCGCAAAAACACCGCCTGCAACGGATCGATATGCTCGGTCGCAAGGCGGACAAACACCGAAAAGATCGCCGCACTGATCGATGCCATCAGGCCAAAGGCGGTTGCCTGCAAATAGGGCGGAAGTCCGTTAAACCATTCACGCATCGGGCTTGTCCTTTGCGGGGGCATCCCGATCAACGCGGGTCACCGGGATGGCTTGCGGATCGGCGGGGGCCGTGGTCGGCAGGCTGGCTTCCCTCTTGGCCTTTTTGGCCAGAACCGCCTCACGCCGCGCGATATAAAGTGCTGATCCAATGATCAAGGCCGCCCCCGCCCAGGTCCAGAAATCAACCACTTCGCCAAACATCACATAGGCCAAGGCCGCAACAAAGGGCAGGCGCAGGAAATCAAAGATCATGACATAGGACTGATCGGCCGTGCGATAGGCGCGCACCAACAATTGCTGCCCCGCCGTTCCGGTCACGGCAATGATCAACAGGATGAACAATTGCCAGACGGTCGGTCCCTGCCAGTATATCAGGGCCGGGATCAGCGACAGCGGCGTCATGATCAGGCCCATCCAGGTTACGATGGCATTGGCACTTTCGGTCCGTGACAGCATTTTAACCGTGGTCATCGCACACGCCATGAAAACCGTCGCGCCAAGTGCCAGGATCGCACCGGTCTCAAAACTTTGCCCAAACGGACGGATCACGATCATCGCCCCGACAAAGCCAATCGCAATCGCGCTCCAGCGGCGCGCGCGCACGGTTTCGCGTACCACCACGGCGGCCAGCACCGTGGTCAGGATCGGCAGGGTAAAGTTGATCGCAATGACCTGTGCCGCGGGCGACAGCGAAAGGGCGGTAAAAATGCACGACATCGCCCCGAAACCCAGCACCCCGCGCAGAAAATGCAGCTTGAACCGCTCGGTCTTTAATCCGCTCGCGCCATGGCGCACCATCCACGGCACCATTGGCAGTAATCCGAACAGGTTACGGAAAAACGATGCCTCGAACGGATGCAGGTCTGCTGTGACATAGCGGATAAAAACTGCCATTACCGCAAAACACATTGCAGCACTGATCATAAGAAGGGCGCCCATCAGGGCTGCATTGTCAGAGGCGGGGCGATGTAAAATCATTACAAGTAAAGGTTTACGCAGCTATCCGGAAAAAATCCAGTCTCGCGAACGGGGTATCGCATGGCAGCGGCGCATGGCAGACCCGGCAAATTTGGCGAACAGTTCGCGCACACTCGTTTTTCGTGTAAGATCAAGGCAATCAGCAAAATCCATTCAGGGGGAAGATAAATGGATGCAATTGATCGCAAACTGATCGACATCCTGCAGGAAGACGCATCACTGTCCTATTCGGTTCTGGGAACAAAGGTCGGGTTGTCTGTTTCTGCGGTGAATGATCGCGTGCGCAAGCTGCGCGAACAGGGGATTATTCAGGCCTATCGCATTTCGGTTGATCCAAACGCCATTGGCCGTGCCTTGACCGCAATGGTCTGGCTGCGCACCGATCCGGCCAAGGGCAACAAGAAACTGGTCAAATCCCTGATCAAGGCCGATGAAGTGCTGGAATGCCATCACATGACAGGACGCTTTGATTTTCTGGTCAAATTGCGCCTGCGTGATACCGGCCATCTGGAATCCTTCATTTCCGACACGATCAAGGAAATGCCCGGCGTGGTCGAAGTTCTGCCGGAAATTGCCTTGTCGACAGCCAAGGAAACCCTATTTGTTCCGGCGCAGGCCGACCACGAATAGGGGGCCGTGCCTGACTTTACAGTTTCAGGAAAATTTTGATCAGTCATCGGGGGGAGATGGCATTGCCGGTCATCATTTCCTAAGTATCACTATGTGATAGTACTGCGCACGTAACCCGCCAAACCCATTCTGATGTCCCGACATAGGAGCCCCCGAAATGATTGAATCGATGAATCTGGTGATCCTGATTGCATCGATTCTGGTGGTGGTGGCTGTTTTCACCAGTCTGGTCAGCTTCCGGGTCGGCGCGCCCTTGCTGTTGGTGTTTCTGTTTGTCGGTCTGGCGGCCGGCGAGGACGGCATTGGCGGCATCATGTTCGACAATGCGCCGCTTGCCTATTTCATCGGCTCCATCGCGCTTGCCCTGATCCTGTTTGACAGTGGCTTTGAAACCCAGCTCCGAACGTTAAAAATCGCGGCTGGTCCATCGCTTGTGCTGGCCACATTCGGGGTGTTGATTACCACCGGGGTGATTGGCGGGGTAACCTGGCTGGTGCTCGATGTGCCATGGCTGGTCGCCCTTTTGTTCGGGGCGATTGTCAGTTCGACCGATGCGGCGGCGGTGTTCTTCCTGTTGCGCGTGGGCGGGATCAATCTGCGTGATCGTACGCGCAGCACGCTTGAAGTTGAATCGGGTTCGAACGATCCGATGGCGGTGTTTCTGACCATCTCGCTGGTCGAACTCATTATCCTTGGCGGTGGCGAAAACATCGCGCTTGAACTCCTGCAACGCTTCATCCTTCAGATCGGTCTTGGCGCGATTTTCGGCCTTGCGGGTGGTTATGCGCTGGTCTGGATGATCAACCGGGTCAAACTTGAACCGGGACTGGTGCCGATCATTACCATGGCGTTGGCACTCAGCCTGTTTGGCGCGACCAGTATTCTCGGCGGCAGTGGCTTTTTGGCGGTCTATGTTGCGGGTCTTTATGCCGGGAACAGCAACATGAAGATGAGCGTCGGCGTCCGGCGTTTTCAGCATGTCACCACATGGCTTGCCCAGATCGCGATGTTTGTCACCTTGGGTCTGCTGGCCACCCCGTCCGAATTTGGCACGGTTGTCCTTCCGGGAGTCATTCTGGCGCTGGTTCTGGTGTTTGTCGCCCGTCCGGTCGCGGTCTGGCTGTGCCTTATGTTCTTTAACTTCTCACGCAATGATACCGCCTTTATTTCATGGGTCGGCTTGCGCGGGGCGGTGTCGATCCTGCTTGCGATTGTGCCGATGGTCGAAGGCGTGCCCGAAGGGCAGCTGTTGTTTAACACCGCCTTCATCGTCGTGATCACATCGCTTTTGTTGCAGGGCTGGACGATCCGGCGGATGGCGCATTGGCTGGGCATCATTGTGCCGGCCCGCCATGGCCCGGTGGATCGTATTGATCTTGAACTGCCCGGCAATGCCAATCAGGAAATCGTTGTCTATCGCGTTCACGAAGCCAGTGCGGTTGCCACCGGCCATCGTATTCCGCGCTGGGCACGGCCAAGTCTGATCCTGCGTGATGGCGCATCACTGCGCCCGCATTCTGCCGGGCCGGTTCAGGGCGGTGATCAGGTCTATATCATCACCCCGCCCAAGCATGTCGACCTGCTCGATCAACTGTTTGCCGGTCCGGCCGAGGGGGCCAATGACGTCGAACTGTTTGGCGATTTCAGCTTCCCGGCCGATACCCGAATTGCCGATATTGGTCGTCTGTATGGCTTTGCCGTCGACGCTGATGACACCGAACTCACCGTGGCCGAAATCCTCGAACGTGATCTGCCTGGTGATCTCGAACTCGGTGATCGCATGCCCTATGGCACGGTGGAGCTGATCGTGCGCCGCACCGATGATGAGCACGACGTGCTTGAAGTTGGTTTGGCGGTCGAACAGCAAAAAGCCAAACCCAAACGCCGCATTCCGATCTTCCAGTCGCGCAGCGAATTGCTGGCAATCTGGAAAGACTGGCAAAAACGCAAACGCGCCGAAAAGAACGCAGCGCTGAGCGATCAGACATCATCGACGGCCAAGCAGATTGATGATCGCACAGACGAGGCCGATGTGACTGAGGCCCCCGACGCGCCGGACACATCCGATGACATGATCGATGATGTGGCTGACGACGCGGTTAACGACACGGCTGGTGACACCCCCGAAGATGGTGCTGAAGCCCCCGAACCAGAAGACAGCGGCAAAAAGCCCGGCAAAGCAGGTCGGTCGAAAAAATCCTGATTGGCTATGCATTAGATTTCCGGTCTTTGGATTAGTTTGCCTAATGGCAGGATCAAAAAAGCTGGTTTGGCGTCGGTTCTGAACTGCCCTAAATTGTGGCTTCAATTCTTTTGGAGTCCTTGGGCCATGTTCGGTCTTTACGCAGCAGTTGTCTTGATCTGGGGATCGACCTGGATTGCCATTCAGTATCAGCTTTCGGTCGCCCCCGAAGTGGCCGTGGCCTATCGCTTTGCTTTGGCAACGCTGATCTTGATGGCTTGGTGTGGCCTACGCCGTTTGCCGATGCGCTTTACGCTGCGTGATCATTTCTTCATGGCGGTTCTGGGCGTCTGTCTGTTTTCGCTGAACTATGTGCTGATCTATGTCGCCAGTATCCATCTGACGTCCGGGCTTCTGGCGGTGGTGTTTTCAACCATCGTCATCATGAATATGATTAATGGCGTGATCTTTTTCCGCCGCCGTCCCGAAACCCGCACCCTGATCGGGGCCGGGATCGGGCTTACCGGGATCGCCATGGTCTTTGCCAATGATCTGGCCGCCTTCGATCTGACAACGGGCGGCAGCATCGGGCTTCTGGTCTCCCTTGCGGGCAGTTACATCGCATCACTTGGCAATATGGCGTCCGCACGCAACCATGCGCGCGGCGTTCCGGTCATGCAGGCCAATGCTTATGGCATGCTCTATGGCACGGTCTTGCTGTTTGGCTATATCGCGCTTGCCGGGATCCCGGTGTCGTTTGATACCAGTGCCAGATTCTTGGCAGCTTTGGTCTATCTCGCCCTGTTCGGATCGGTTCTGGGCTTTGGCTTCTATCTGACACTTTTGGGCAAAATCGGGCCGGATCGTGCGGCCTATAGTTCGGTGATGTTCCCGATTGTTGCCCTGTTGTTGTCGACCTGGTTTGAGGATTTCCACTGGACGGGCAATATAATCTGGGGTGTGGCGCTGACATTGGTCGGCAACGTGGTTATTCTGACCAAACGGGTTCCCAAACCGGCGACCAAGGTGCTCGAACAGGTTGCTCCGGTACCGCCAACTTGCGCAACAAACCCGACGGCGAAGCCCTGATCGCAGACCTGAAGACGGAGTAACAAGATGAACGGTGCGGCCTATTTCGAACGCATGGCGCAATATAATCTCTGGGCCAATTCGCGTGCCTACGGGCTTTGCGCGAAATTGCCAGCGGCCGAACTCGATGCCCCGCGCACGGCCTTCTTCCCGTCGATCCTGCGCACGCTCAATCATATACTGGTTGCTGACCGCATCTGGATGAGCCGCCTGCTCGGCAGTCCCGTGGCCATGCCGCTCAATACGGTGCTTTATGAAAACTTCGATGAACTCCACCACGCCCGCGTGGCCGAAGATCAGGCGATCATTGAGTTCACCAACGGCCTGACCGATGCCGAAGTAACCGCCGATCTTACCTATCACTCGGTCGCGGGCGATGCCTATACCATGCCGCGCGATCTGGTTTTGGCGCATATGTTCAATCATCAGACCCACCATCGTGGGCAGCTATCCAACATGCTGATCGAGGCCGGATTGGGCCCGCTTGAGATTGATCTGGTCTTTTTCGCCCGGGATCAGTTGCGATGATCGAACTTCTCGTTGCCTATACGCCGTTTCTGATTGCCGCCCTGTTGCTTAACATCTCTCCGGGGCCGGACATGGCCTATATTGTCGGGCAAACCGCGGTACATGGTCGCAAGATCGGCCTGTTTTCATCGCTTGGCGTGATTTCCGGTGCCTTTGTCCATGTTCTGGCGGCAACTTTTGGTCTTTCGGCCATTCTTGCGACCTCGGCGCTGGCCTTTGCCATCGTTAAGTGGATTGGCGTTGCCTATCTGGTGTGGCTTGGCATCGGCGCACTGCGCAGCAGTTTTGCCAAATCAGAAACTGCCGCGCAATCGGCTGAACCAGCCGCCCCGATTTCGACCAAACCGATGACCGCCTTTGGCGCCTGGCGTCAGGGCGTGATGATCGATGTGCTCAATCCCAAGGTGGCGATTTTCTTCATGGCCTTCCTGCCGCAATTCATTGATCCAACCCGTGGCAATGGCGCGGTGCAGTTTCTGGTACTCGGCCTGATGGTGCTTTTGATCGCCTTTGTGGTTGAGGGCATGCTGGTTTTGGCGGTGGCCTCGGCTGCTGGCCGGATCAAGGGCAGTCGCAAGCTCGGCGCCTGGTTGAACCGCGCACTTGGCGGCATGTTCATCGCCCTTGGCATCCGTCTTGCCATTTCCCAGCAATAGCCTGAAAAAATCAGCCTTCCTCAGGATTTCCGCGCCAGATAGGTGACCAATGCCCGCGATGCCGGGGCCGCGGTAATGCCATGGGCAACCACGCTTATGCAGACGATCATGGTACCGGCGGCAAACAATGGTTTGAACGCGCCCGGGTCAATCATCGTCGCCATAATCAGCATGTAAATCACCGAGGCAATCCCGCGCGGCCCGAACCAGCCGATATAAAGCTTCTCGCCCAGGCTATAGGGACTGCCAATCATGCAAATCCACACACAAATCGGGCGTAGGACAGCAAGGCTTGCAATCGAAAACACCAGCATCGTCCAGGTCCAGCTTTCATAAAGCGCTGGCACAACGATCAGGCCAAAGACAAAGAATGTCAGCATGGTCAGAAGCTCTGACTCGGCCTCGCCAAAGCTTTCAATTGCGTCCTTGACCTTGTCGCTTGAGATATTCAGCGCAAGCCCGCCGGCAAAGGCCGCGACAAAACCATTGCCGCCCAATTCCTCCGCCAGCAGGAAAATGAAAAGGGCGGCCAGAACGCCAAGCAACCGTTCAAACCGCGCAACGATGGTCCTGTTCTTGACCGCGTGATTGACCACCTGACCAATGACATAGCCACTGACCACCCCGATCACCGCCCCGATTGAAATCTCAAGCAGCGCCTCCGCGACCCAGCCCTGATGTCCGTTGCTCAGAAGATTGGCTTCCAGCAAAACCGCCGTGGTAAAGACCGGCAGGACCAACCCGTCATTTAGTCCGCTTTCAATATTGATGCCCTGGCGCACCGGTTCGGGCACGCCCTTGTTTTCAAGCACCGGTCGGCCAAGGGCCGCATCGGTCGGGCTGACAATAAGCGCAAGGATCAGGGCCGGAACCAACCCGATAGAGGCATCAAGCCCGACAATAAATGCCCACGTCACCCCGATGGTCAGCGGCAACCCGATCAGTAGCAAGCGGATCGCGATATTGCGCGCCGCACTTTCCTTGCGGTAATCGAGCACCGCCGCATCGAGAAACAAAATGATCGCCAGCGTCATCTCGGCAAAGCCGGTGGCAAAATGAATGCTGCCCGAAAGCGCATCCATCGGCGCGCTGTGCCAGATGCCCAGCGGCAAGGCGACCAGCATCCCGGTCAGAACCATCATCATCGGTGATGAAATATTGCGGCGTTGCAGGCGGCGCGATTGCAGGCCGTACACCAGCCCGGAGCCGAGAAAAAGAATGATCACCCATTCAAACATGGCGCTGCCCAACCTGTTGCCCTGATCAGCAAGTGTGCCTGAAAGGTGCTTGATCGCCAAATGTTTAAGGCATCACACGGCCTTACGCGATGGCCTTTTGCAAAACCGCAAGTCCCTCGGCATGGGCGCGGCTGTCACCACTGGCAATCACCAGATCGCCGCTGTGCATCGTAAGGGCTTGGCCCGCCCAATCGGTAATGATCCCGCCCGCACCCTCGATCACCGGCACGGCGGCACAGAAATCATAGGGCTGCAAATTCGATTCCACCAACACATCGCCAAACCCCATGGCAATCAGGCCATAGCCATATGAATCAATACCGTAAATCGGCTGCTTCGCCGCACCAAAGACCGCCTCATATCCGGAAATTGCCTTTGGCTCCACAAAAAGGTCCGGCCCGGTGGTGAAAATGGTGGCATCTTTCAGGTGTTGGCATTCACGTGCCGTGACTGCCTTGCCATTAAGCGTCGTCGGTTGCCCTTCGACCCCGATCCAGCGTTCATCCAAAATCGCCTGATCAATCACACCCAGTACCGGCTTGCCATTGCGGCACAGCGCGATCAGGGTATTGAAGCTGGGCTTGCCGGTGATGAATGATTTGGTGCCGTCAATCGGATCAAGGATCCAGACATATTGGGCATCAAGGTTTTCCGGCCCGTATTCCTCGCCCAGAATGCCATGGTCGGGCAGCTCCGCATTGATCAGATCGCGCATGGTGCGCTCGATCGCCCGGTCGGCATCGGTCACAAGGCTGGCATCACCCTTTTCATCGATAGAAAGCGGCTTGCGGTAATAGCTTTGCAGCACAGGGCGCGCTGCATCGGCAAGCTTGTGGGCCATGGCAAGAAACGGGTGGTCGTTGGTCATCGGATATCCTGTATCGGCAAGGTCAATTTTGCGGTGGGGCGTCCCGGCAATGAAGGCTGTCAGGCCATCGCGGCCTTGATCGTCGCCAGAACATCCTGATGGCAACGCGCATCGCCACTGGCAACAACATCACCGGCACTATCGATATGAAGCGGCTTGCCTGCCCAGTCGGTCATCACACCGCCCGCGCCCTCAACCACCGGCACCAGCGCACAAAAATCATACGCCTGAAGCCCGATCTCAACCACCGTATCGGCAAGCCCAAGGGCGGTCAGGCCATAGGCATAGGCATCAACGCCATACATCGGCACCCGGCAGTTCTTCGAAACCGCCTGATAGGCCTTGGCCGCATCGCCCTTGAACAGTTCGGGCGCGGTGGTAAAGAAGGTCGCACTTTTCAGGTCTTCGCATTCGCGCGCGCTGATCTCAACGCCATTCATGGTGCTGGCCTGTCCCATCACGCCGACCCAGCGTTCATCGGTAATCGCCTGATCAATAATGCCCAGAACCGGGGTGCCCTTGTGGCAAAGCGCAATCAGGGTCGCAAAGCTCGGCTTGCCGGAAATGAACGATTTGGTGCCGTCAATCGGATCAAGCACCCAGACATATTCCGCATCGACATTTTCCCGGCCATGTTCCTCGCCCAGGATGCCGTGATCGGGCAGTTCGGCATTCAGGATATCGCGCATGGTGCGTTCGACTTCACGGTCGGCAATCGTCACCGGGCTGTCATCGGCCTTCACATCAACCGCGACCGGGGTGCGGTAATATTTGCGCACGACCGGGCGTGCGGCATCGGCCAGTTTGTGGGCGATTTCCAAAAACGGATCGAGATTTTCCATAAAGGCATTCCTGCAGGCGGTTGATGTCTGGCGGCGGGGTATGGTTGTGGTCGGTACTATTTCCGCTTTGGGCCCAGAAGGCAAGGACGCCATATATAAAGTCCCAAACGACAAACCCCCAAACGCAAACAGGGGACAGTTTCCTGTCCCCTGTGTGTTCGGTGCTGACCATAAATTTCGGTCAGGCGATGTCTTTGGCTTGGGTGCTTACTGCGCGGTGGCCGCGTCAACAGCGTCGCCAGCTTCCTCAACTGCGCCTTCAACGGCGGCTGCGGCATCATCAACGGTTTCTTCAACCGCTTCGGCGGCTTCGTCAACGGCTTCTTCTGCAGCCTGTGCGGCTTCAACCGCTGCCGGATCCGGAAGCGCAACCGGGTTGTCAGACTTGGTGTTCAACCAGGCAATAACCGCGGCACGATCTTCGGCCTTTTTCAGACCGCCAAAGCTCATTTTGGTGCCATCGATGTAATCGCGCGGCTTGTACAGGAACTCGTTCAGCTCCTCAAAGCCCCAGGTGCCACCATGGTTGGCCATCCCGTCAGAGTAGGAGAAGTCATCCTTGTGCGCGAACGCGGCACCAACGATGCCATAAAGGTTCGGGCCGGTTTTGTTCGGGCCGCCTTTTTCGACGTCATGGCAGGATGCGCATTTTTTGAAGACTTTCTCGCCTTCACCCATGTCGGCCGAGGCCAGCATGGCAAGAATCGGTTCCGGGCCTGCCGGTTCTGCCGGTGCAGCAGCAGGGGCATTTGCACCCGCCATCACATCTTCGGAGAACGGATATACCGGTGCTTCCAGTTCTTCAGGACTGACCAGTGCGCTGCCGACCTTGCCGACAACCACTACCAGAAGCACAGCACAAATAACGCCGGCGACGATCTTGTTGATTTCCATCGTGTTCATGACGGGACCCCGTTACAGCCTAATCACTCTCAGGTTTTATCTTTATGTTCTACCCATGCGTCCCCGGCAATCCTCGATCAAGAGAAACACACGTGTAACCGCAGGCAAAACTGGTCGGTGGGAAACTATACGTTTCAGCGATTTGCATCAACCTTTCTTAAACACCAAGGTGAACAAGCTTGCCTTAGAACTTTCGTCTAGTGATCTGCAAAACGCGATTCCGTCTTTCGTTGCCGCACCAAAACCGGCTAATGTCGCGCCGATTAAGAACCTGTGTTCTGCCACTGCTTGTTCACACCACGCTTTGCGCAAGATCAAAGAACAGGTGATTTGTGCCCCATAACTTATGCCCGGCCGGAGTGAAGAAATGTCGACCCCGCGCAATCCTGTTGTTGTAATTCCCGCCCGCATGGCGTCCACGCGTTTGCCCAATAAGCCGCTTGCCGATATCTGTGGTGAACCCATGATCGTTCAGGTCTGGCGTCGCGCGACGGAGGCCGGAATCGGTCCGGTTCTGGTTGCTTGCGCCGAACAGGAAATTGCCGATGCGGTCACTGCCGCCGGGGGTATCGCCGTTCTGACCGATCCCGACCTTCCCAGCGGATCGGACCGCGTGCATCAAGCGCTCCAGACATTCGACCCCGAAGGCAAGTTTGACGCGGTGGTCAATGTGCAGGGCGATCTGCCGACGATTGATGCCGCTGACATCCGTGCGGTGTTTGAGCCGCTGAATGACCCGAATGTCGATATCGCGACTTTGGCGGCCGAGATCAAACGCGACGAAGAACGCACCAACCCCAATGTGGTCAAGGCGGTCGCGGCCTTTGGTTCCGGGCGTGTCGCACGCGCACTGTATTTCACCCGTGCAACCGCACCCTATGGTGACGGGCCGCTTTATCATCACATCGGTCTTTATACCTATCGTCGTGCCGCCCTTGATCGGTTCGTCTCCCTGCCGCCGGCAGAACTCGAACAACGTGAAAAGCTTGAACAGCTGCGCGCGCTTGAAAACGGCATGGTGATCGCAGTTGCCCTTGTCGATGGCGTGCCGCTTGGTGTCGATACACAAGAAGACCTTGAACGCGCGCGCGAAGTGCTGGGTGCATAGTTGCGGTTCTTGGCATCAAGTGCTTTAAGTTCTTAACGACAACAATTTGACCATTCAGGAAACAGCCAGATGACTGCGCAACAAAGGATCGCTTTTCAGGGAATGCACGGTGCCTATTCAGATCAGGCAGCCCGTCGCGCCTTTCCGGGTGCAACGACAGTACCGTACAGGACCTTTGAAGGCGCCTTTAGCGCACTCGAAGACGGCGATGTCGATCTGGCCGTGATCCCGATTGATAATACGCTGGCCGGGCGTGTCGCCGACGTTCACCACATCCTGCCAGAATCCGGTGTGCATATTATTGGTGAAACCTTCCTGCGCATTAACCATGCGCTGGTTGGCGTACCGGGTACGAAGATCGAAGACATCAAGGAAATCCACAGCCACGTTCATGCGCTTGGCCAATGCCGCAAATTGCGCAAGGAACTCGGTGTGAATGCCGTGGTCGGCCCGGATACTGCGGGCTGTGCCAAGGAAGTCGCGGATCGCGGCGATAAATCGATTGCCGCCATTGCACCGGTTTTGGCCGCCGAGATTTATGGTCTTGATGTGCTCCGGACCGAGGTCGAAGACGCCGAACACAACACCACGCGCTTCATCATTCTGGCGCGTGAACCGCTCGACATTCCCAATGACGGCACCCCGGTGGTGACAAGCTTTGTCTTCCGCGTGCGCAACGTCGCGGCAGCCCTTTATAAGGCGCTCGGTGGTTTTGCCACCAACGGCATCAACATGACCAAGCTTGAAAGCTATATGGTCGAAGGCCACTTCACCGCGACCCAGTTCTTTGCCGAGGTCGAAGCCCACCCCGAACAGCTCGGCCTGCGCCACGCGCTTGAAGAACTGCAATTCTTCTCGCACGAAGTCCGCATTCTGGGTGTTTATCCGGCGCACAGCTTCCGCAAGGAAAACAACCTTCCGGCGGAATAAACGGAAAAAAGAATTCGCAAAACAAAAAGGGCCGGACAAATCAATGTCCGGCCCTTTTTTTTGATATCAGGTTCTTACGACCCGGCTTGGTTCTTCAGGTCGGTCGAGAAACGATGAATGATCTGGCTCAGTTCAGCCGAGCGATCAGAAAGCTCGGCGGAGGCTGATTTCAGTTCATCGGCATCGTTGGTCGTGCCCTGGGCGTTCTTCATGGTTTCATCAACGCTTTGGGAAATCTGTTTCACGCCATCCGCACTGCGGTTGGCATTGCCCGAGATTTCCTGCGTTGCTGCACCCTGTTCTTCAATGGCCGCCGCAATTGCGGTTGATGCGCTTCGGACCTGTTCGATGGTTTCCGAAACCCGCGAAATGCCGGTGACCGCACGTTCGGTGCCATCAACAATGTCATTGATCTGGGCGGCGATTTCATCGGTCGCCTTGGCCGTCTGGGTGGCAAGGTTTTTGACCTCGTTTGCCACAACCGCAAAGCCTTTGCCTGCTTCACCCGCACGGGCAGCCTCAATGGTGGCGTTCAGCGCCAGAAGGTTGGTCTGACCGGCAATATCGTTGATCAGGCCAATGATTTCCTTGATCTTCTCAACGGTCTCGGACAGGCCGGCAACGTCATTTGACGCGCTCTGGCTTTCATCGGTTGCCCGTTCCACCGTGTTCGACATCTGCGAAATCTGAACGTTGATCTCGGTGATCGACGATGAAAGTTCCTCGGTCGCGGCGGCAACCGCATCGACGTTCTGGGAAACTTCACCGGCGGCGGATGCCACCTGCTGGCTCTGGCCCAGAATGCCATCCGCACTCTGTGACATGCTCACCGCAAGATCGGCACTGCGTTGAACCGAACGATCAACGGCCTTGGCGATACCACCGACTTCGCTTTCAAGCTTCTCGGCGATGGCGCGGATATTGCTGCGGCGTTCTTCTTCGGCTTTCTGTTTCTGAACCGCGGCATCGGCTTCAAGCTGCTGGGCCTGTGCCGACTTGTCACGCAGTGCCAGAACACCGGCGGCCATGTCGCCGATTTCAACGAACCGGGATTCGGTTTCGACCGGTGCCTTGTAATCGCCATCGGCAATCGTGCGAATGCTGCTGTTCAGGCCGACGATGCTGCGCGTGATCCGCGTGCCGACAAGCCAGGACAAAACACCGGCAATGATGATCGCGATAACGGAAATGATCGCAATGCGTTGCATGACAGAAATGAATTCTGCCTGAACATCATCCATATAGACGCCAGCGCCAAGGGCCCAGTTCCATTCCTTGATCGGGCGCACATAGGCGGCTTTCTCGATCAGTTTGTCACCTTCACCCGGCTTCTTGGTTTCATACAGGATCACATCGCCGCCTGCTTTGGCTGCGGCAACAATCATGTTGCGCACCTTGCTGTCGGGATTGCACTTGCCAACATCTTCCGGGCTCAGCGGATCAAGCTGCATGCAGTAATTATAATCGGTGGCATAGATATAGTTCTGCCCGTCAAACCGGTATGCATTGAGCACATCCAGGGCCGCAGCCTTGGCTTCGTCTTCGGTCATCTCGCCGCTTTTGGCTTTGGCGATATAATTATTGACGATCGTGACCGCACCCTCGGTCAAATTCGAAATCTGTTCAAATTTCGCATTTCGAAGACTGGTTTGATAGTTCAGGGCGACTGTGGCGATAATTGCCAGCAGCACCAAAAGGCAGATGGCGGGAATGGAAAATATCCCCGTGACGACCCGAAATCGCATGATTATCCCCTTCCAAGCGATTGTAGTGATCGCACTATATGCACATGATTTGAGAACCAAATGATTAATATTGCGTGCGATATTTGTTACATGGTTATGACGGTCACAAACCCCAATAACCGGGGGAATGCGTTTTTGCATGGCTGATCGGCGCGGGGATTGATTGACTTATGGTCAAATGCCCTGTATCACCCGGCTCATTCCTTCGCTTGCAAAGACAGAATGAGCTGTCAGGAACTGTATGAAAAGGCGAGGGCGGGTTCGGCGTGATGACGTCGATGCCTCACATCATTTGCCTCTCATGCAGGGTCCGACGCAGTGGCTGCTCTTTGCCGCGCACCGGTCATGACTTCGTTTGGGCAGGCACCCACAGGCGTTAACATGGCGCCGACCGGATAAACGAAGGACTTTCCTTTATGACGAATTTTAATGGGCTCAACCTGATCGAGCCCCTGCTGCGCAATGTTGAAGCTGCCGGTTTCTCCGCGCCGACCGAAATTCAGGCCGCGACGATTCCTGCACTTCTCGAAGGCAAGGACCTGATGGGTATTTCCCATACGGGTGGCGGTAAAACCGCTGCATTCTGCCTGCCGTTGCTGCAGCGTCTTGCCGAAAACCCGCAGCGCCCGAAACCGGGTCAGCCGCGCGCGGTTATTCTGGCACCGACCCGCGAACTGGCGACCCAGATCGGCCAGTGCCTGCGTGATTTCAAAAAAGGCATCCGCCTGTTTTCCTCTGTTGTCTTTGGTGGCTCCCCGATGGGCCCGCAGATTCAGGAACTGCGCCGTGGCGTTGATATCCTGGTTGCGACCCCGGGTCGTCTGCTTGACCACATGTCGCGCAACACGGTTCGTTTCGACGATGTCGAAGTCTTCATCCTTGATGAAGCCGACCGTATGCTTGACATGGGCTTCTCCGAAGACGTTCTGACTGTTGCTGAACTGCTTCCGAATGCGCATCAGACCGTGATGTTCTCGGCAACCATGCCGCCGGAAGTCAAACACCTGACCGACCGTCTGCTTAAAGACCCGGTCAAGGTTGAAACCGCACCGCAGTCCAGCGTGACCGAGCGCGTGACCCAGGTTGGCATGTTCGTGAAACGTCACGACAAGACCAAGCTGCTGGTTCAGCTGCTTAAACGTGACGAATCCGAACGCGTTCTGGTATTTACCAAAACCAAGGCAGATGCCGACGAACTGTCGTTCCAGCTGCGCGATGAAGGCATCGACAGCGATGCCATCCATGGCGACAAACAGCAGCGTATCCGTCAGAAAATCCTGCGTAACTTCCGCAATGGCAGTTTCCCGGTCCTGATTGCGACCGATGTTGCTGCACGTGGTATCGACGTTCCGGGTATTACCCACGTTGTGAACTATGATCTGCCGCAAGATGCCGAAAGCTATGTCCACCGTATCGGTCGTACCGGTCGTGGCAGTGCCGAAGGTATTGCGATTTCATTCTGCGAGCCGCGCGACATTCGCCTGCTTCGCAACATCGAACGCCTGATCAAACAGGACGTTAATATCGACGAAGATCACGAATTCCATGCTGCCCCGCCGCCCCGTTCGTTCGGTGCTGGTGCTGGCGGTCGTGGTGGTCGCGGTGGTCGTGGCTTCGGCGGCGGCGGTCGCGGTGGTTTCGGCGGCCGTGATGGCGGTCGGGGCCGTGGTGGCTTCGGCGGTGGTCGTGATGGCGGTCGCGATGGTGCCCGTGGTGACAATCGTGACGGTGGTCGCGGTCGTGGTTTCGGCGGCCCGCGTGACGGTGCCCGTGATGGTGCCCGTGCCGAAGGTGATCGCGCAGCCCGCGGTTTCGGTGGTCGTGATGAGGCACGCGATGGTGGCCGTGACGGCGCACGTCGTGACTTCAATGATCGTCCGCGTCGTGATGGCGGTGATTTCCGCAATGACCGCAAACCGCGCTTTGACAACGATGACCGTGCACCGCGCGGTGATCGTGAAGAGCGCAGTGGCGGCCGCGGTGGCAACTTCCGTCCCCGTGGTGAAGGTCGGGGCGAAGGTGGCAACCGTGACGAACGTCGCTTTGCCGACAAGCCGCGTGGTGATCGCGGCGGCAACTTCCGCGGTCGCGATGGTGGCCGTGATGGTGCCGGTGCGCGCGACGGTGCACGTCGTGACTTCAACGACCGTCCGCGTCGTGCCGAAGGTGGTCGCAGCGAAGGTCGCGGCGGCAACCAGGGCATGAAACGCCGTTCGGCATAATTCTGCCCCGCTGTATTGCGGGTACTGTATGGGGGCTGCGCCGGGGAACGGCATAGACGTTTACGTCATGCCGGTGCGCAGCACTTCACAGGAATATTGTTAAAGGGGGACCGGCTGGAAACAGCTGGTCCCTCGCTATTTTGGCCTGTGTTTCGCGCACGGGTTTGGAGCATTAATCTGTTTAGACCTATTCTGAAGTGGGGAATTGGTCTAAATTTACTAAACCTAAGCGTAAGGTATCTGTCCTGTGTGCCTCCGGGCTCGGAAATGCAGGCAGAGGAAGAGTGGTAATGATGAGCATCAGAATTGCATTTCTGGCCGTGCTTTTGGCGACCGTTGTTGGCTCGGAATCTGTGCGTGCACAGTCGGGCAAAAGCGGATCTGTTTCCGATGCCGACGGGCAGCGCGATTGTTCGCGTCTGGTTGCGTCGGGCAATCCGGATTACCCGCCCTATCTCTGGGTGGCCAAGGATGGCCAGACCCTGCAAGGTGCTGCTGCCGACTTTATCAAACGGGCCGGTGAACTGGCCGGTATTGAAGTCGATGTCGTCTATTCGGGCAACTGGGGCCGGGTGCAGCAACATATGCGCGACGGAACGATCGATCTGATCGCCGGTGCCTTCCTGACCCTGCCGCGTCTCGAATATATGGATTACTTCTATCCGGCCTTTCAGGGCACGCGCACCGTGATCTGGACGCATGACAATCTTGATCTGCGCTACAGCCAGTGGTCCGATCTTGTCGGGATCGATGGGCTGACCGTGATCAATAACAGTTTCGGGCAGGCGTTTGACACCTATGCCCGTCACAATCTGACCATCAGCGAAGTACCAAGCCTCGAACAGGGTTTGCAGATGCTCTCGCTTGGTCGGGCGGAATACCTGATTTACGAAGAATTCCCCGGCAAGGCCGTCGCCGCCCACGAAAACATCACCAATATCCGCAGCTACGACACCCCGGTCAGCACCGAAAACCTCTATCTGACCATGTCGCACAAATCGGAATGCAACACCGGCGAACTACGCGGCCGACTGTCGCGTGCCGTCTTCGATCTCGTCTCCCGCAATGTGATGACCGAAATGCTCGAAGCCAGCATCCAGGAATGGGGCGACCAGACCAACTGAGCCCAGACCAACCGAGGCCAGACCAACTGCGGCCAAACCAACTGGGGCCAGACTAACTGCGGCCAAACCAGCTAGGGTCAGACAAACCGCGGCTTGTCGCCGCGCCACACGCGGGATGCCTCTGTCGCACCCGTGGACGAACTCTCCCGATAATTGCGGCACCAAAAATATGAGGATTCCTCACATTTTATTTATGCCTCTGAAATCAAGGGGATTTTCCGCGGCCAGCGCGCGAACTGCAATCCGAAACCGTTGAATATTCGCAGCTCTACAGCGATTTGGTCTCGAGGCTGCCCGCCGCATCAAAAAAACCGGTATAGCTATGCGGATTTAATTTGACGTTAACGTTAACGTCAACTACAACAGAGTCGCGTCATATCCCGGTGTGCTTGATCCTCATCGCGCCGGTTTCACCACAGGATCGCGACATGGCCTCGTTTGAACCGCAAAATCCCGATTACGTCGCCGAAGTGCGCCGGCGTTTCGCCCAGCAGCCCTACAATCTGTCGATCGGGGCCGAGGTTTCTGATGTCAAGCCGGGCCGAGTCGAGGTGATTGTGCCAACGCGGCCTGATTTGTTGCAGCATAACGGCTATTTCCATGGCGGTCTGATCGCCGGGCTTGCCGATATCGCCGGTGGTTTCGCCGGCTGGAGTTTGGTTGAAGCTGATCAGGGCATGCTGACGATTGAATACAAACTCAACATCGTCGCGCCCGGTATGGGCGATCAGTTGCGCGCCGTCGGCGAGGTGGTTTCACGCGGTCGATCGATCATCGTCACCCGCATCGATGTCTTTGGTATGAGGAATACCGAAACGGTCCTCTGTGCGACCTCGCTTCAGACGCTCAAGGTGATGAAGCTTCCGCCGGAATTACTCACCAGCGCCGCATAATCGGGCTGATTATTCACTTTTATCAAATAACCAAATTGCGCAGGGCAGGAACAGTAACATGGCATTTTTCGACTTCCCCGGACTGAAATTCGATCTTGGCGAAACCGCGGAGGCAATCCGCGAAACCGTCTCGTCTTTTGCCGAGGCCGAAATCGCCCCGCGTGCGGCCGAGATTGATGCCAGCAACCAGTTTCCAAACGACCTTTGGCGTAAATTCGGCGATCTTGGCCTGCTGGGCATGACCGTGTCCGAAGAAGACGGTGGCACCGGCCTTGGGTATCTTGAGCACGTGATCGCCATGGAAGAAATCAGCCGTGCTTCGGCCTCGGTTGCTCTTTCATACGGCGCGCATTCCAACCTGTGCGTCAACCAGATCAAACGCAACGCCACGCCCGAACAAAAGGCTAAATACCTGCCCAAACTGATCAGCGGCGAACATATCGGGGCGCTGGCGATGAGCGAGCCGGGCGCAGGCTCAGACGTTGTGTCGATGAAGCTCAAGGCCGAGAAAAAGGGGGATCGTTACATCCTCAATGGCAACAAGATGTGGATCACCAACGGCCCGGATGCCCATACGCTGGTGGTCTATGCCAAAACCGATCCCGATGCCGGGCCCAAGGGCATTACCGCCTTTATCATTGAAAAGACGTTCAAGGGTTTCTCGACGGCGCAAAAACTCGACAAACTGGGGATGCGCGGGTCGAACACCTGCGAACTTGTATTCCAGGATTGCGAAGTGCCCGAGGAAAACATTCTGGGCCAGCTTAATGGCGGTGTGCGGGTTTTGATGAGCGGCCTTGATTACGAGCGTGCGGTTCTGGCCGCAGGCCCGACGGGCATCATGCGCGCCTGCATGGATGTCGTCGTGCCCTATATTCATGAACGCAAACAGTTCGGTAAGGCGATTGGCGAGTTCCAGCTGATGCAGGGCAAGATCGCCGATATGTACACCACCATGAATGCGTGTCGTGCCTATGTCTATGAAGTCGCCAAGGCGTGCGATCGCGGGGAAACATCGCGCAAGGATGCGGCAGGTGTGATTCTCTATGCTGCCGAAAAGGCAACCTGGATGGCGCTTGAAGCCATTCAGACGCTGGGCGGCAATGGCTATATCAATGAATATCCGACCGGCCGTTTGCTGCGCGATGCCAAGCTGTATGAAATTGGTGCCGGCACCAGTGAAATCCGCCGCATGCTGATTGGCCGCGAACTGTTTGGCGAAACCGCCTGAGTTCTGAGCTGAAACCCGAAAATTCGTCCCACGAACAAACGGACCCATACCATGAGCACTTCTGATCCTATCGTCTTTGTTTCCTGTGTCCGCACCGCGATGGGCGGATTGCAGGGGGATTTTGCCAGCGTGACTGCCGCCGAGCTGGGCGGTGTTGCCATCAAGGCAGCGCTTGAACGTGGTGGTATTGCCGCCGATGATATTGATGAAGTCATCATGGGCAATGTTCTGCCCGCCGGTCAGGGGCAGGCACCAGCCCGTCAGGCCGCCTGGCATGCTGGCATCCCGCGTGCGGCGGGGGCGACCACGATCAATAAGATGTGCGGATCGGGCATGAAGGCCGTGATGTTTGCCCATGATACGCTGGTCGCCGGTGGCGCCAATGTCATGGTGGTCGGCGGCATGGAAAGCATGACCAATGCGCCGTTCCTGCTTCCGAAAATGCGGTCGGGCCACAAATACGGTCATGACATGGTCTATGACCACATGGCGCTCGATGGGCTTGAAGATGCCTATGACAAGGGCCGTTCGATGGGCACCTTTGCCGAGGCAACAGCCGAAAAATACGGCTTCACCCGCAAAGAGCAGGATGACTATGCCATCACCTCCCTGACGCGGGCGCAAAACGCCGCCACGTCCGGCCATTTTGCCGATGAAATTACCCCGGTGACCTTTAATACCCGCAAGGGCGAAGTCACGATTGACGCCGACGAACAGCCGCCCAAGGCCAAACCTGAAAAAATCCCCACCCTGCGTCCGGCCTTTGCCAAGGATGGTACGGTCACAGCCGCCCATTCGGCATCGATTTCCGACGGCGCCGCGGCCCTTGTGATGATGCGCGCGTCGGAAGCCGAAAAGCGCGGGCTTAAGCCGCTTGCCAAGATCGTTGGTCAGTCGACCCACGCGCAAGAACCCTGCTGGTTCACCACGGCCCCGATTGATGCCATCAAAAAGGTGCTGGGCAAAACCGGCTGGTCGAAGGACGATGTCGATCTTTGGGAAATCAACGAAGCCTTTGCCGTGGTGGCAATGGCCGCCATCCGTGATCTGGAACTTGATCATGGCAAGGTCAATGTCCATGGTGGGGCCTGTGCGCTCGGCCATCCGATTGGTGCGACCGGTGCGCGGTTACTCGTAACCCTGATCCATGCGCTTAAAACTCATGGCGGGACCAAGGGTGTGGCGTCGCTTTGCATTGGTGGCGGTGAGGCCACGGCGGTTGCCATCGAGCTGCTTTAAGTTTTTGGTAAATTATGTGAACGAAGTTACGCCCCTGTGATCAGACCGTTCGGCTTTCTGATGACAGAAAACCGTGATCCTGCTATCGGAATTGCGGTTTTGGCGCAGGGGCGCGGCTGCTTGCGCGACACCAACACCGGGGTATCATAGTCAAGGGACAGCCATGCAAGATGTGTTGAGCCTGGCGGCGCAAAATCTTCTGTCGCCCATCGTTCTTTTCTTTGTTCTGGGGGTGGGGGCTGCCCTTGCGCGATCGGATCTGACGATCCCGGAAGCCGTCGCCAAAGGCATTTCGCTTTATCTTCTGTTTGCCATTGGCTTCAAGGGAGGGGTGGCGGTCTCAAATAACGGGATAGACCTGACACTTGGCATGACCCTGATGGCGGGCGTGATCCTGTCCTTTGTCTTGCCCTTCATTGCCTTTGCGCTTTTGCGCTGGATCTCGCAACTTAGCAGAACAGATGCCGCTGCGGTCGCAGGGCATTATGGCTCGATCTCGATCGTGACCTTTGTCGCGGCAACCTCGGTCCTGCAAAGTTCGGGCATCGTTGCAGAGGGTTACATGGTTGCGGTGGCTGCCGCGATGGAGGCACCTGCCATCTTCTCGGCCCTGCTGCTGGTGTCATCGGGTGGCAAGGGCCGGATGGATGGCGCGTTGATCCGTGAAATCCTGCTCAATGGTTCCATCGTCCTGCTGGTCGGCAGTTTCTCTATCGGCTGGATCACCGGTGCCGAAGGCATGGCCAAGATCGAAGCCCTGATTGTTTCGCCCTTCCAGGGGGTCCTGTGCCTGTTCCTGCTGGATATGGGGCTGGTTGCCGGGCGTGGCCTTAAGCAGGGGCGTGCGGTGCTGCGTCCGGGACCGCTTGTTTTCGGGATGTTGATGCCGGTGATTGGTTCGTGCCTTGGACTGGCGTTTGCGCTGATTATCGGCCTGTCGCTTGGTGGGGCAGTGTTGTTGATGGTTCTGGCCGCCTCGGCAAGTTATATCGCGGTGCCTGCGGCCATGCGTGTCGCCCTGCCAGAGGCCAATCCGTCGGTCTATCTTACGCTGTCGCTTGGCGTGACGTTCCCCTTCAACCTGACGCTTGGCATTCCGCTTTATCTTGCGATGGCCAGCGCCGTTCACGGAGGTTAATCCCATGGAAAAGCATGATGCCAAACGCGTGGCGATCATTATCGAAGCCATTATGGAAAGCCGCCTGCGTCAGGCGCTTGAGGGGGCGGGGGTTACCGGCTTTTCCGTGCTGCCAGTACTTGGCGGATCGGGTCGGTCAGGCAGCTGGAGCCGCGATGATACCGTGTCGCGGGGCGGCGGCATGGTTCAGGTGATCTGCATCATCCGTCCTGAGAAGCTTGACCGGATGCTTGAGGCCGCGTTCGAGGTGGTGGATCGTCATATCGGCGTTGTCACAATCAGTGACTGTCAGGTGCTGCGCGCGGATCGTTTCTAGGAACGTCAGGGTTTGGTTGTCTGCGAAACAAAGGAGATCGCACGTTTAGAACGGTTCAAAAGGTTGGAATGGGGGCTATCAACTTGGGCAATTTGGTCCTATTTTGTCGACAGCGTTATGACAGAATAGGGGACTTCGCGAGATGTCAAAGCCAACCGTTGATCGGATGCTTGCCGGGTTCAAGAGCTTTAAGGCGATGTATTATGATCAGCGCCCGGAACGCGTCGAGGACCTGGTCAATATGGGCCAGCGACCGGAAGTTCTTCTGATTGCCTGTTCTGATTCCCGCGTTGATCCCGCCATCCTGACCAATGCCGAACCGGGCGAAATGTTTGTCATCCGTAACGTGGCAAACCTTGTCCCGCCCTATGAGCCCGATGAGAATTACCACGGGACGTCGTCGGCGATCGAATTTGCGGTGCGTGATCTGAAGGTCAGGGACATCGTCATTCTGGGCCATTCGGCGTGCGGTGGCATGGAGGCTCTGGTCGAGCACGGCGAAGCGGGCAAGGTGCCGGACCGCGACTTTATCGGCGAGTGGGTCAGCATTTCGAAATGTTGTCTCGAACATGGCCCGGATGTCGACAAGGTATCGCGTCATTCGATCCGTAACTCGCTGCAAAACCTGATGTCGTTCCCGTTCATCAAGGAACGGGTCGAGGCCGGTGACCTCAAGCTGCATGGCTGGTGGTACGGCATGAAAGAAGGGATCCTGTGGCGCTTTGATGCCGCGCAGGACAAATTTGTTCAGGGCGAAGAGTAAGCCCGGTCTGATGAAAACGATCTTCTGATCGCAGGACCGGACATCGCCCGCTGAACGTAAAGTGGGAGGGTGGCCGTCATGCGGTTGGAAGAACATCAGATCATGGTGCGCGATACCGCGCGCGAGTTCGCCGAAAACGAACTCAAACCCAATGCCGCAAAATGGGACATCCACCATACCTTCCCGGCTGAGGCGATTGCCGGCCTGGGCGAGCTCGGCTTTTTGGGCATGCTGGTGCCTGACGAGTATGGCGGGGCGGGCATGGATCATGTCGCCTATGCGCTGGCACTTGAAGAAATTGCTGCTGGTGACGGCGCGACCTCGACTATCATGTCGGTGCATAACTCTGTTGGCTGCATGCCGATCCTGAAATTCGGGACAGAGGTACAAAAGCAGGAATTCCTTATCCCGATGGCGCGCGGCGAAAAGATCGGGGCGTTCTGCCTGACCGAACCGCAGGCGGGATCAGATGCCAGTGCGCTGCGCACCCGGGCGGTGCGCGATGGCGATCATTGGGTTCTGAATGGCGCCAAGCAATTCATCACATCGGGGTCCGAGGGTGATGTCGCCATCGTCTTTGCCGTCACCGACCCGGATGCCGGCAAGCGCGGCATTTCCGCCTTTATCGTGCCGACCGATACGCCGGGATATGTTGTTTCACGGGTTGAGGAAAAGCTTGGACAGAATGCCTCGGATACCTGCCAGATCACCTTTGTTGAATGCCGGGTGCCAGCCGAGAACATGCTGGGCGAGGAAGGCCAAGGCTACAAGATTGCGCTTGCCAACCTTGAAGGCGGGCGTATCGGCATTGCCGCCCAGTCGGTCGGTATGGCACGTGCGGCGTTCGAGGCGGCGAAGGATTACGCCAACGAACGCGAAACCTTCGGCAAGAAAATCATTGAACATCAGGCAGTGGCGTTTCGTCTGGCCGATATGGCCACCAAGATCGATGCCGCCCGGTTGCTTGTCCATCGCGCCGCTGCCTTGCGCGATGATCACAAGCCATGCCTGACCGAGGCCTGCATGGCGAAAATGTTTGCGTCTGAAATCGCCGAGGAAGTCTGCTCGAGCGCCATTCAGATCCATGGCGGATACGGCTACCTCAAGGACTTCCCTGTCGAGCGCATCTATCGCGATGTGCGGGTTTGCCAGATCTATGAAGGTACGTCTGATATCCAGCGGATGGTGATTGCCCGGGCGTTGGCGGATTGACGAGGCTGCGTGTCCGCTTGCGGGCATGCCAAAACAAAACACCCCGAACCGCGAGAATATCGTGGTCCGGGGTGTTTGCGTAGATTAGATGATTTCAGGATGTTGCCGTATGGGGTCTCAGAACTGGTATTGCAGGCCGATCATGATTTCATGCGCCCGCAGGTCGAACCGGGTTGCTTCAAGTTTGGTCGCGGTCGCGCCATTGACAAACTCGTCACCGCCGCGCACTTCTCCCATGTCGAGGTAGCGGTAGGACAGATCCAGCGTCCACTGATCGGATATCGCGTATCCGACGCCTGCGCCAATCTGCCAGGCAAGGTCGTTATGCGTATCGCCACGAATGAAAGTGCTGTCAGGGAAAAAAAGCTTTTCTGTTTTGTTCCGCGCCCAACCAATGCCGCCTTGCAAGTAGGGGGAAAAGGCACCTGCATCAACACCGGCAATGCTCAACGGATCGACATAAACATTCATCATCGTCGTCCAGTTGGACGTCTCGAAAGCGCCGCTATTTAGCTTATTACTGGGCTTGTTTGGAGTGCCGTCCGCATCACGATAGTCATCTGCTGCGGATAGTCGGGCACCATACGATACCGTGATGTCGGTCCGTAGATAGTCCGTAAGATTCAGTCCGGCACCGATCTGGTAACGCTGGCCTTTATAACTTGTCAATTCGACTGTGTCGCGCTCAGCACTGTCGAAAAAGTCGTCTTGATCATCAATGGTCATGGAATAGCCAAGGTCAGCACGCAGGTATGGGGTGAGTAGCCATTCCTCCGCGGTTGCTGAGTTGCTTACTCCGACAAGACCAAGTGCCAGCAGGGCGGCGACCACAGCGGGCCGGCGTCTTAATCTGTAGGGTTTCAGTGTCAGCAAATGCGATAACATTGACATGTATCCTAATGACTTAAGTGAATTGATCAGTTTTGCTGAATGTAAACGTTCGGGTTGATCATAGCACTAAGAAAATTGGCGCTCGTCATAAATCGTCAGGATATCAAAGGTTGCAAACCTAGCGGCGGGCTAAAAGCCCGTGCTTTTCCAACAATCTGCGGAACTGATGATAGTTCAGATCAAGCGCCTTGGCAGCCTCGGTCTGGTTGTTGGCGTTTTGGCGCAGGGCCTGTTCAAGCAGCTTGATTTCGAAATTGGCGACCTGTGTTTTGAAGTCGATATTTGCGTCTGGTTCGGGCGTATAGACCTCTGCCGCAGGTGTCGGTGTGTCACGGTCGGTCTCAGACCAGATGTCCTCAAACGGATCGATGGTGATGTGGGCCAGCGGGGTTTCGTCGTCCTCGGACAGGTAAATGCTGCGTTCAACCGCATTGCGCAGTTCGCGGATGTTGCCGGGCCAGGGATGGCGGAGAAGCTGTTCGGCGGCATTGCGCGAGAAACCGGGAAAAACGCTGCGGCCCAGGCGTTTGGTCATCTCAAGCGCGAACTGTTCGGCCAGCAAGAGTATATCATCAGACCTTTGGCGGAGCGGCGGGACTGCGATGACATCAAAGGCGAGGCGGTCCAGCAGATCGGCGCGGAACCTGTTGGTTTTGGCCAGTTCGCGCAGGTTTTCATTTGTCACACCAATGACGCGGGTATCAACTTCGATGACTTCGGAGCCACCGACACGCTCGATCTCGCCATACTCAACAACACGCAAAAGCTTTTCCTGCACCACGGGGCTTGCGGTGGCGATTTCATCCAGGATGATGGTGCCACCATGCGCACGTTCGAACCGCCCGATATGGCGTTTGGTCGCCCCGGTAAACGCCCCGGCCTCGTGCCCGAACAGTTCGGTGTCGAGCAGGGTTTCAGACAGGGCGGCGCAGTTGACCTTGACCAGCGGTCCACCCCAGCGGCGCGACAGATAGTGCAGGCGGGCGGCAATCAGTTCCTTTCCCGAGCCGCGTTCGCCAATCACCAGACACGGGCGTTCAATCGGCGCCAAGCGTGAAACATGTTCAAGGGCGGCCAGAAAAACGGGGTCTTCGCCCAATATCGGTTGCAAGCTATCCATTTCGCGAAAAACGTTATCGAAAAACGTAATTATTGTCGCGATAAAAGTTAAATAAAAAGTCTGATGATTAATTAAGTCATTGATTTTAGGGAATTTCAAAACTGGCACGGCATTTGAAATACAGAGTGCAGAATTTTGTGCGTCCCCGATTAATTAAGGAGATCAGACAATGGGCGTGTTTTCGCGTTTGTCCGATATCGTAAATGCCAACATCAACTCGCTTCTGGATCGTGCCGAAGATCCGGAGAAAATGGTGCGGTTGATGATCCAGGAAATGGAAGACACCCTGGTTGAGGTGCGTTCCGCCGCCGTCAAGGCGATTGCCGACAAGAAGGAAGTAGAGCGCAAGCTCAAGAAACTTCATGACGGTCAGGTCGAATGGGACACCAAGGCAGAGTTTGCTGTTTCCAAGGGCCGTGATGATCTGGCCAAGGGCGCACTGATGGCGCGCCGTCGTCTGGCCGATCAGAGCCTTGTGCTTGAGCGCGAACTGGAAGTGATCGAGGAAACCCTTGGCAAGTATGACGAGGACCTCAACAAGCTTCAGAACAAGCTGAACGAAGCCAAGGCGAAACAGCGTACGGTTGAAATCCGCATGCAGACGGCTGAAAAGCGTGTCAAAATGAAAGAAAAGCTGCATTCCGGTCAGATCGACGAAGCGCTTCTGCGTTATGAGCAGATGGAACGCCGGATTGACGAGCTTGAAGCGAGTGCGGACTCTTGGGACCTTGGTCGCGGACAGAGCCTTGAGGAACAGTTCGAAGACCTTGAGGCCGAGCTCGGGATCGAGGATGATCTTAAGGAACTGAAAGCACGCGTGAAAAGCGACGCGAAAAAAGACAAATAAGTAACGGGTTTTCGTGTTTTGACGTTTGAACCTGCTTGAAAGAACGAGATGTCGAATATGTGGGCGATTGCCGTACCTCTTATCGTTTTGATCACCGTTGTTGGCCCGGTTTGGGTGGTGTTTCATTACATCACGGTTTGGAAACGCATGAAGGCCGAGCAACGCCCGCAAAGCCCGGAACAGACAGCCCGCGAAAAGGAAGCGGTGGCGGGTCTGAAACAGCGGGCAAAGCGACTCGAAACGCGTGTCGAAACACTTGAACGCCTGTTAGATGCCGAGGTTGCCGAATGGAGGAACAGGATATGACTGCTCAGCAAGCTACTGCCGGAGACGGTTTTGGGCGCAGTCACAAAAGACGCTCGCGCTGTGGATGTGGTTCACGGCACAACCCGGACGGTTCCAGGCGTCATGGTGTGATCGGCCGTACCACGCGCGGCATTTCAGAAGCCTTTGGCATTCCGCGCAAAGGGGTGCTGATTGCCTTCATTCTGGTTCTGATCTTCAGCTTCCCGGTCGGATTGATGCTGTTTGGTCTGGCGTGGGCCTATGTCCATCATCCGCAGTGGTTTGATGCTCTGCGCGGCAAAGTGCGCGGTGCCGGTCAAAGCACATCGGCCGGACGTGCCGCCCGCCAGAACAACAGCACGGCCGATGCCGCAAACGAGCGCCCGACGGTTGGTGTTGATTATGAAGAAAGCTGGATGGAAGACCTGCGCGAGCAGTTTGACGATCTGGAACGGCGCACCGGTTCGATGGAAGGCTTTGTCGCATCTGGCGATTACCGGATGGCATCCGAATTCAAAAAGATGAAAGAGGATGACGACGCCAGCAAGGCCGATAAAGACACCAAGCCGGACGATACCAAAACGGATGGGCCAAAGGCCTAAGCACGAGCAGAGCATTTTGACGAGATTGACGGCGGTTTTATCAGCTACCCCAAATCCCCCCTCGCGTTAGCACGGGTCTTGACCCGAAGAACCGTCGTCAAACATCAAACCGGACTTCTCAGGAGGTCCGGTTTTTCTTTTGTTTGCAGGTTCTTGCGGCAAAACCCCCAAATAGCGTTTATCACTATACCTAATTTAAAGGTTTTTCCGGCAATGTCGGAAAAATTGCCCATATAGTGCGCTATAGGGCAGGCAGCTTTTGGGGAGCACCATATGACGACCATGATCGAGCATCCTGGCGAACAGGATTTTCTGCATCGTTTGATGCTTGATAACCCGTGGTGGGATGGCGTTACCGATGATCAGGTGCAAGGCCTGCCGCAACGGGCGTTTTTCAAGCGGTTCTGGGCGGCAATTGAAAAGAATGACGGCCAGAAGGCGGTTGTTCTGACCGGCCCGCGCGGGGTCGGCAAGACCGTGATGATGCGTCAGGCCGTGGCAGAACTTTTGAATGCCGACACGCCGCGTCGCCATGTTTGCTATATCTCGCTTGAACATCCGCTGTTTCTTGAGGTCGACCTGCCGCGTTTGCCGAAGCTGCTGCGCTCCATGCGCGGTATTTCGGCCGATCATCCGCTTTGGCTGTTTATCGACGAGGTGTCCTATCAGCGCGACTGGGAGGCCAGCCTGATCAAGTTGCTGGCGGCCGATCCGATGTTACGCGTGGTGGCGGTCAGTGCATTGGCGCCGGCTGGGGATAATGCGGAATATATCCAGAGCCTGTTTTTGCCCCCCTTCAGCTTTGCCGAATATCTTGAGCAAAAGGGCATCGCGCCGAGTGATGTTTTGCCCGAAACGCCAAATGTCGGGCGCTATACCGCCGATGTGCCAGACGGGTTGGTGGCACTCAACGATCTGTTTGAGGATTACATCAACGAAGGCGGTTTTCATGCCGCCAATGGCGAGGCCGGGGCCATTCACCGGTCGCTTCATTCGGATTTGCCGGGCCTGCATGGCATTTCAAGCCCGTCGGATTTGCATCGGTTGTTTGCGCTTTTGGCCTATAACACCGGTTCGGAATTTTCGATTGAGGGGTTGGCGCGCGAGCTTGATATCGCCAAGAACACGCTTCGGCGGTATCTTGAATATCTTGAAAGTGCCTGGCTGGTGCGCCGTCTTGAACGGGTCGATCAGGACGCCAAACCGTTTCAGCGCGCGGTGGCGTTCAAGGTGCACCTTATTCATCCGGGCTTGCGCACCGGTTTGATTGGCGTTCGGGCATCTGACAGTGCGACGATCACACGGTTGGCAGAAACCGCGATCCAGACCCAGTTCCTGACATCAAGTGTCGGGATGGAAAGCCTGTATTACGCCCGTTGGGGGCAATATGAGGTGCCGTTTGTCTTCCTTGATCGCCGATCCGGCACGCCGCTTTTTGCATATCATTGCCTGTGGCGCGATGAGCCGATCCGCAAACCCAAGGAAATCCGCGCCCTGGTCAATTTCCGGGGCAGTCATGCCTTGCCGCTGGGCGCGTTTGTCCTGACCAAGGCGCAATGGCATGGCGGGAAGCTTGGCGGGGTGCCGATGCGTTTTGAGCCGGCCAGCGTGCTGGCCCTTCGTATCGGACTTGAATTTTCGCAGCTTTGATGTGTGGCGCGCGGGGAGGGAGGTCTTTGATGACTGGGTTTTTACGGTTTTGCCTCTGCTTTTTTGCCGGGATGGTGTTGCCGGGGATTGCGTTTGCGCAGGCACAGGTTGCCTGCCCGGCCGATCCGCATTGGAGTAACACCACACCGCCGATCAATATCGAGCATGTCTTTTGCGGCGAGGTCGATGGCAATCGGGCCAAGGGATTTCATTCCCGCCCGGACGGTATTAATCCGGCAAGCGTTGCGGATGTAAAGATCACGCAAGAACCCAATGCCAGTGGCGTTTATGGCGCGACCATCACACTGGTGAACCCCGATGGACCCAACCCATCGAAGTTTTCAACCATTTACCCCGACACATGCAGTCAGGCGGAGGTCGAGAAATCCATTATTTATGCCTATGACCATCAGGTGGCTTGCCCGACCGGTGCGCCGCATTGGGCATCCTGCGGGTTCAACCGACCCGAAGGCGGATCGGTGGCGGGTGCCGGATATTGCGTTGGCCCGTCGGAAGACGTGCGTTTTTACATCGCCTTTGCCACCCTCAGTCACGGGGCAAATGCGGGCAATATTAACACGGCCTTTCCGCTATATTGAGCAAGGGTGGCAAACGGCAGGTGATGAAAGACTTTTATAATGACAACCGGTGATTTCCCGCTGCCCGATTGGCCGGGCAAGGTTGACGATGATCCGGGGCATGACCGGATTGCAGCTTGTCTTGTGATGGATATCGGGCGTGCGGACCAATGGGCGGGTGAGGTGCTTTTGCGGGTTGGCAAGGTGCGCCAAGGTCTTGAAGCCTCTTGGGAAATGGCGATGAATGCCTACATCTTGAAGGTCGGGCCGGACACAACCGAGATCGCGCCGGTTTATGACGAAGCGGGTGAAAGCCCGGTAACGGTCCGTACCAATGACCTTGAGGCGGCGCTGAGGGCCTGGATATCAAAGCTCTCGGAAAGTCCGGATTAACCGGGCGGAAAGCAATTTGCCCGAAGCTGGGCGTGGTTGGACAGGATGAGTAAAGCGATTTGAACCCGGCATTCTGGCGTATTCCCGCATGTGCGATGGCGATATTGGCGGTGGCATTTGTCATGTCCGCGAGCCATCCCGCATTGGCGCAAAGCGCAAGCACCAAGGACGCGCCATCTGATCCGCTGGAAAAATTCCTGCATCAATATGTTGAGCATGCTGGACTTCCCGGCGCGGTGGTGGCGATTGGCTATGGCGAAGGCAATGTGCGCTATGCCGCGACCGGTTATGCCAGTGTCCGGCCCGAAACCGGCATGACGCGGGATCGGCAGTTTTATATCGGATCGCTGACCAAGATGATGACGGCGGTTGTGACCTTGCAACTGGCATCGGAAAAGCGGATTGATCTGGCCGATCCGATTGGCAAATACCTGCCCGAGGCCTTCCGTGATCGCATTGCCAATGCCGATCGTGCGACCATTCGTGATTTGCTGCGCAACAGTTCGGGCATTCCTGATTATCTGGATGGGGAGTTCTTTTTCGAGCTGGTCGGGCGTGACCCGCAGCATGGCTGGCGCAATGTCGAGCTGTTGCCGTTGATTGCCGATCGGGAAGCCTATTTTGCGCCGGGAACAAACTATGCGCCGTCCAACAGCAATTTCATCCTCCTTGGCGTGATGATCGAGGCGGTCGAGGGTGACCATATCGAGGCAGTGTTTAACCGGCGGATTTTCGAACCGGTGGAGATGATCAACACATCCTTTGGTCGATTTCCAAGGCCCGCATCGCTTGCCCGGGGCTTTGATGATGCCAATGGCGACGGGCAGCTTGAAGACGTCACGGATTACGATGTCGGCGATCAACTGGCCGATGGCGGGGTGATTTCAACGACGGAAGATTTGGTCAAATTTGCCCGTGCGCTTTTTGTTGATGGTGTGCTGTTGGGCCCGAATGCCATTGAACGGGCAACAACGGACACCGTTTTTGCCGGTGACGGGTCTTATGGCTATGGGCTTATGATCGGCTCAAGCGACTGGGGCCCGGTCTGGGGCCATGACGGCATCTATTTCGGCTATTCCGCCGAGTTTTCCTGGTTCCCGGAACAGGACACGGTGGTGGTGTTTCTGGCCAATGGCCGGGCGCTCAATGAAGTGCCATCCGTGACCAGCATGCTGATGACCGGTTTGTTCGGCAAGCCGGAATAGGGCTACCCGCCCACAATGCTAACAATTGCCTGCTTGCGGCGGGCTCACTATGCCGCGGCGCAAAAAAGTGGCTTGCAGTGAAAAGCGAGTTTGGGTAATTTTCGTAAAAATAAATATCAAATATTGTACGAATATTATCAAACGGGAGATTCCTGATGGCTGCAGCCCCACGTCCGCGCCGCTCTGTTTTGTATATGCCGGGTTCCAATGTGCGTGCCCTTGAAAAGGGCAAAAGCCTTCCGGCCGACGGGCTTATTCTGGATCTTGAGGATGCGGTGGCACCCGATGCCAAGGATAGCGCGCGGGGTCAGATTGTGAGCGCGCTTTCCGAGGGCGGCTATGGCAAACGCGAAATCCAGATCAGAACCAATGGCCTGAACACGCCGTGGGGCTATGCCGATATCGTTGCGGCGTCCAAAACATCGGCGGATGCCATTCTGCTGCCCAAGGTCGAAAGTGCCGATACGGTGCGACAGGTCGCCAATATCATGGAGGCCGAAGGCGCGCATGCAGGCATGACCATCTGGTGCATGATGGAAACGCCGCTTGCGATGCTTAATGCCAAGGAAATTGCCGGGGCGCACCCGCGTTTGGGCGGGTTTGTCATGGGGACGTCCGATCTTGCCAAGGATCTGAACTGTGCGCATACCCCGGACCGTCTGCCGATGGTGACAAGCCTTGGTCTGTGTCTGTTGGCGGCACGCGCCTATGGGCTTGCGATCCTTGATGGTGTGCATCTTGATCTGTCCGACGATGCCGGCTTTGCCGCATCCTGCAAACAGGGGCGCGAGTTTGGCTTTGATGGCAAGACGCTTATTCATCCCAAAACCATTGCAGCGGCCAACGAAGCCTTTGCCCCGGCAGAGGCCGAGATCGAATGGGCGCGTAAAATCATAGCTGCGCACGAAGAAGCCAGTGCGGCGGGCAAGGGTGTTGTCGTGGTCGATGGCAAACTGATTGAAAATCTGCATGTGGTGTCGGCCAAGAAACTGGTTGCGATGGCAGATTTGATTGCGGAAATGGACGCTGCCTGAGGGCAGCAACGCCATCAGACAAGACGGGTCGCGCCGAGTAACGAAAATGGCTGCAAGCAAGACAGCCAAACTGGCGCGCACCGGTGTTTTACAGAAAATCCGGCCTTTCAGGGAGGCAATCGAATGTCAAAGACCAACCCGGGCAATTATTTTGAGGATTTCCAGATCGGACAGGAAATCCGCCATGCCACCCCGCGCACAATCACAAGCGGGGATGTTGCGCTGTATACCGGGCTTTATGGTCCGCGCTTTGCTGTGCAGTCGTCGGACGAGTTTGCCCAAAGCATCGGTTACAAGGCCGCACCCGTCGATGACCTGTTGGCGTTTCACATGGTGTTTGGCAAGACGGTGCCCGATGTATCGCTGAATGCCGTGGCCAATCTGGGCTATGCCGGGGGCGTGTTTGGTGTTCCGGTCTATCCCGGCGATACGGTCAGTTCGGTTTCGACCGTGACCGGGATCAAGGAAAACTCCAACGGCAAGACCGGTGTGGTGTATGTCAATTCCGTCGGGCGCAATCAGCGCGGCGAGATGGTGCTTGATTACAATCGTTGGGTCATGGTGCGCAAACGTGATGAAAGTGCCCCGGCCCCGGAAACGGTTCTGCCGGAATTGCCCGGCGTGGTCGCGCCCGAGGCATTTCAGATCCCGGTCGGGCTTGATGTATCGGGCTACTCGACCGAGCTTTCCGGATCACCGCATCGCTGGGATGACTATTATGTCGGCGAGAAGATCGATCATGTCGATGGCATGACCCTGGAAGAGGCCGAACATCAGATCGCGACCCGGCTTTATCAAAACACCGCCAAGGTTCATTTCGATCAGGTCGCGGCCAATGGCGGACGGTTTGGCAAGCGCTTGATTTATGGCGGGCATATCATTTCGCTGTGCCGTGCCCTGTCATTCAACGGGCTTGGCAACGCGTTCCGGATCGCCGCAATCAATGCCGGGGCGCATGCCAATCCGGCCTTTGCCGGGGATACGATTTTTGCCTGGTCGGAAGTCTTGGGCAAGTTTGAGGTGCCCGGTCGTCGTGATCTGGGGGCGCTTCGCCTGCGCCTTGTCGCGGTCCGCGATCGTCAGGCCAGTGACTTCCCGCTGAAAGACGCGGATGGCAAATACCAGTCTGATGTGTTGCTTGATTTCGACTACACGGTGCTGATCGCGCGCTGACTCGTCATAAATCCTGGGGTGGCTTAACTTTTCGTTTGGCTGCGCCAGGGTAATTTCGCCGCGCGCCTGGGCCCGGTCTTGATCGGGTGAGGGCGCATTCATATGTGTTTGCAATAAATAAGACCCGATCCGCTGGCAGTTTCCTTGCGTAAGAAGGTCTAATTGTGCGATTGCTAAAAGCACGTTACGCCGTAAGTGAATGACCCGTGTCCTTCGCAGCGCCCTTCCCGCAGGGTGTTTACGGTGTCTGAGAGGTCAACCTACGTAGTTTAACGGAGGCAGTTGAGGCGTTTTGTCACTGATTTCTTTGGTTTACAAAGGGGTTCAGATTGACTCAAACCCGCTGCATGGGTAAATAAACCCTGCTTTCCCGCCAGCTACTTTGAGAAGAGGCAATTCCGCTATGAGCAAAGCCAATCGGCCGCTGTCTCCGCACTTGCAGGTGTACCGGCTTCCGATGACGGCAAAGATGTCCATCTCCTTCCGCGTGATGGGTGTCGGCCTTGCCATTGGTTTCGTATTTTTGGCGTCCTGGCTGATTGGTGCCGGCGCTGGTCGTGAAGCCTTTAACGGCTATCACGGATTTTTCACCTCGTGGTTTGGTCTGCTGCTGCTGTTCGGTTGGACGGCGGCGTTTTATTACCACGCCTGCAACGGGATCCGTCACCTTGTCTGGGATACCGGTCGCGGCCTGACGAATGAGGGTGCTGCCAAAGGCAACCCGATCGTCCTTGGCGCGGCAGTCGTGCTGACCATTCTCACCTGGATCATCGGTCTGGCCTAAGGCCGGGCAAGAGGGGACAACTTGTCATGAAGATGCAATCCGATCTGGGCCGTGTCCGCGGTCTCGGTTCTGCCAAAAGTGGCTCTTCGCACTGGTGGACCCAGCGCGTTACGGCTGCTGCAAACCTTCCGCTCGGCATCTGGTTCATTGTTTCTATACTTGCCGGGCACACGGCGAATTACGATGCCGTTCACGCTTGGTTGAGCTCGTATTTCCATTCAACCATGATGATCCTGATGATCGTCAGCGTTGCCGTGCACTTCACGCACGGCCTGCAGGTTGTGATCGAAGATTATGTGCATAACCGTAAAGCAGAAGTGATCTCGCTGATGCTGATCAAGGCGGTCGCAGCGTTCTTGTCTGTGGCGGCCATCGTATCAGTCCTGCGTATCGTTTTTGCCGGAGCCTGAGCCAATGAGTGAATCTTATAAAATTATCGACCATAACTACGACGTCGTTGTTATGGGTGCGGGTGGCGCGGGTTTGCGCGCGACACTGGGTACGGTTGAAGCCGGCCTGAAAACCGCATGTATCACCAAGGTCTTCCCGACCCGTTCGCACACCGTTGCTGCCCAGGGCGGTATCGGTGCATCGCTTGGCAACATGTCCGAGGATCACTGGCAGTGGCATATGTATGACACCGTCAAGGGTTCGGACTGGCTCGGTGACCAGGACGCGATCGAATATATGTGCCGTAACGCCGTTCCGGCGGTTCATGAACTTGAACATTACGGCATGCCGTTCTCGCGGACCGAAGATGGCAAAATCTATCAGCGCCCGTTCGGTGGCCACACCCGTGACCACGGCAAGGCGCCGGTTGAACGTGCCTGTGCCGCAGCTGACCGTACCGGTCACGCCATGCTGCACACCCTGTATCAGCAGTGCCTGAAGCACAAAGCGGAATTCTTTGTCGAATATATCGCCCTTGATCTGATCATGGACGAAGACGGTTCGTGCAAAGGTCTGGTGGCCTGGGATCTCGATACCGGTGAGCTGCATCGCTTTAACGCCAAGATGGTCATTCTGGCATCTGGCGGTTATGGCCGTGCGTTCTTTAGCTGCACCTCGGCCCATACCTGCACCGGTGACGGTCATGGCATGGTGGCCCGTGCGGGTCTTGGCCTGCAGGACATGGAATTCGTTCAGTTCCACCCGACCGGCATTTACGGTTCAGGCTGCCTGATTACCGAGGGTGCCCGTGGTGAAGGTGGTTATCTGACCAACTCCGAAGGCGAGCGTTTCATGGAACGTTATGCCCCGACCGTTAAGGACCTTGCATCGCGTGACGTTGTTTCGCGCGGTATGGCACAGGAAATCCGTGATGGTCGTGGTGTTGGCGAACACGGCGAATACATCCACCTGCACCTTGAACATCTTGGTTCGGAAGTGCTGTGGGAACGTCTGCCGGGTATTACCGAAACCGCGAAAATCTTTGCCGGTGTTGATGCGACCAAGGAACCGATCCCGGTCCTGCCGACGGTCCATTACAACATGGGCGGTATTCCAACCAACTATAAGGGCGAGGTTCTGCGCCCGACCGCCAAAGACCCGAACGCGATTGTTCCGGGCCTGATGGCGGCTGGTGAAGCAGCCTGCGTTTCGGTCCACGGTGCGAACCGTCTGGGTACGAACTCGCTGCTTGACCTTGTTGTGTTTGGTCGTGCGTGCGGTATGCATGCCGCCGAAGTGGTCGATTCCAAGGCATCCTTCAAGGAGCTTAAAACCACCGATGGCGACGAGGCGATTGCACGCTTTGACCGTCTGCGCTGGGCAAAAGGTTCGCGTCCGACGGCTGATATCCGTCTGGAAATGCAGCGCGTCATGCAGGGTAACTGCGGCGTGTTCCGGACCTCGGAAATCCTTAAAGAAGGCAAGGACAAGCTTTCTGAAACCGCCAAGACGCTTCCCGACGTCGGTGTTTCGGATCGCTCCCTCATCTGGAACTCGGACCTGGTCGAGACTCTCGAGCTTGAGAACCTGATGACCTGTGCCGCTGCAACCATGAATTCGGCAGAAGCGCGTCATGAATCGCGTGGTGCACATGCCCACGAAGATTTCCCGAAGCGTGATGACGAAACCTGGATGAAGCACACGATTGCGACGGTCGACACCGAGAAGGGCTATGGCGTTGATCTGACCTATCGTCCGGTCAACAACTTCACGCTCACCGATGAAGTGTCGTATATCGAGCCGAAAGAGCGCGTCTATTAAGGCGCGGCAAGAGAGGATTTGAGAGATGGTAGAATTCAATCTTCCCGCCAATTCGGTCGTCAAAGAGGGCAAAACGTTCTCTGCGCCGGCTGACGCGAAGAATGTCCGTGCGTTCAAGATTTACCGTTTTGACCCGGACAGTGGCGACAACCCGCGTACCGACACCTATGACATCGACCTCGACAAATGTGGGCCGATGGTTTTGGACGCGCTGATCAAGATCAAGAACGAGATCGACGCGACGCTTACTTTCCGCCGTTCCTGCCGTGAAGGCATTTGCGGTTCGTGCGCGATGAACATCGATGGCCGTAACACGCTTGCGTGTCTCAAGCCGATCGAAGACATCAAGGGCGAAGTAAAGATCTATCCGCTGCCGCATATGCCAGTCGTCAAGGATCTGGTGCCGGATCTGTCCCAGCCTTATGCGCAGCTCGCATCGATCGAGCCGTGGCTCAAGGCCGACAGCCCGACCCCGCCGGATGGCGAACGTCTGCAGTCGCGTGAAGAACGTGCCAAGCTTGATGGTCTTTGGGAATGCATTCTGTGCTTCTCCTGCTCGACCGCGTGCCCGTCTTATTGGTGGAACTCCGACCGTTACCTCGGCCCGGCTGTTCTGCTGCAGGCATATCGCTGGTTGGCAGACTCGCGTGACGAATATACCGGTGAACGTCTCGACGCACTCGAAGATCCGTTCCGCCTGTATCGTTGCCACACGATCATGAACTGCACCAACACCTGCCCGAAAGGCCTGAACCCGGCGCTTGCGATCACCGAAATCAAAAAGATGATCGCAGAACGCCGCGCGTAAAGCCGCAGGCTTGTAACTCTGATATTGGCGTTTAACGCCAGCTTGTTAAAGCCGCCGAGGATCCTTGATCCCGGCGGCTTTTTCTTTTGGTCGCATGATGTTAACCCCACAATTACCCAAATACGCTATGATGGCGTCTGGCTTTCTGCACCAGTATGGGAATGACAACCTTGATTGACCGCCACCCGTTTCATTTCAGATCAACGCGTTTCGTAATGGTTGCCGGCATGATGCTTGGCCTTGCCGCCTGTGGGGAAACCGCCCCGAAGTGGGAAGCGCAGGATATGTTTGCTGCGCCCACCGAGCAAAAGGTTGATGATCGCTATCGGGCGATGATTGATTTCAAGGCCATGGCGCGCGATGCGGCGGGCAAGGAATATGCCGCCGGGCCGAATGCCACGGTGATTGGCGCGGTCGAGGAAGCGGTTGCCATGTGCCAGCAGGCCGATGCGCAAGGATGCAAGGCGGTGCGGGTCGGGCTGACCTGGGTGGATGGGCTTGATCAAAGTGCGATTGAAAGCGTGATCACATCTTACCGCGATACCATGACGGCCGAGGCTTATCAGGCGGCAGGGCAGGGCAATATGGGGGCGGCCAACTGGCTGGCCTATCATTATGCGGTGCGCGGCGAAAACCTGCAGGAGGCCGAGCGCCTGTCAAAGCAAGCCTTGCAGGTGGCCCCCGATGATGCCGGTGCGCTCGATACCTATGGATTGATCCTGTATCGACAAGGCCGCTATCAGGAAGCCGAAGAAGTCTTTATCCGTGCCAACAAGGCGATGCCAACGGCCGAGCATATCGCGCATTTCGCCGATAATGCGCTGGCGATGGGCAAGACTGAAATGGCACGGGCAGCCTATCAGCGTGCATTGGAGGCGGGTGCGGGTCCGGTATTGTCCCAGACCATTCAGAAGCGCTTGCTGGCTCTGGACCTGAACGGTGGGGCGGCGGCCCCGGCGCAGTGACAAGTATCAGCAACAGGAAAAGAAAAAGGCCGGGAATTCCCGGCCTTTGTTATTTCGTCACTTTGCTTCGTTACGCCCAATCAAGGGTGATAACCTCGCCATCGACAAGCGGCAGGTCGACTTCATTGAGGTTGTTGCCCGGGCCTGCACGGTCCACGATCAAAAAATCGCTGTCTTCTTCAAGCACGAGTAACGGGTGGTGCCAGACGTTTTTGGCGTAGGTAACACCTTGTGTGCCATCAGAAAGAAACGCGCGCAGGTCTTCGGGTTTTGGCGTTTCGGTGCCTGACGCGACGACAATCAGGAACTTCTGCCCCGCAAGCGGGATGAAGGCTTGTGAGCCCAGCGGATGGCGTTCCATCATCTTGATTTCAATCGGTTTTGGCCGGGGCGTGCCGCGAAAGATGCTGATGATCGGGGCACCGCCCTCATCCCCGACATCGACGCGCGAGATATCATGGAAGCGGGTCGTGGTGCCCTGATTGATCTTGTAGGTATCGCGTGCGGTGGCGGTCGAGATCACCTCGCCAAATGGGGCGAAGGCATCCGGGGTCAGATATTCGATGGGAAGCTGCATGACCCTGCCCCGTTACTTGGTCGGTTTGCCAAGAATGCGCAAACGGCTGATGCCGCCATCGGGGATCGAGTTGACCCGAAGATGGGTGACCGGACCATTGACGGTAAGAGCGGATGCATCGAATTCGTGGATATGGTCTGCCTGCATTTTGCTTTCGGGCAGGATGGTCGACCAGAACATCGAACGTGCGCGCAGCGACTTGTCCTTTTCGCCATCGACAAACGCACCCTGAATGGAAACGCGGTCGGGATAGTTGCCCTTGAAATGGCAGGTGTCGACGATGATTTTTTCAATCTCGCCCGGGTGGCCCAGTTCAACAATCAGCCATTCATTGCCCGGTTCGCGACGGCGACGGGTTTCCCAGCCATCGCCCATATTGACCCCGCGACCCGGGGCCAGAATGGCATTCGGATTACCGTAATGCGCATCCGACCAGCCAACAACCACACCGCCATTGATCATCGCGGCGAGATCGACCTGTTCGCCCTTGGCGGCCATTTCCGTCCAGTCGCGGTTCGGGCGACCATAAACGCGCAGGCGTGCGACACCGCCATCGGGATAGATGTGCAGGCGCACATGGGTATAGATCGACTCGGACGTGACATCGGCATAATGATGCGCGCTGGCACCAAGGCCCAATGGGGCAACGATTTCATGCCATTTGGTGTCGTCGGTCGGATCGCCACTTGGGCAATAGCAGCCTTCAAGCGATGCGGCCGGCGGGAAGTTGCCGGTGAAGTGGCTGGTATCGATATCAACACCGTAAATGCGGCCCGATGTTGCCAGACGGACGACACAGTAATCATGGCCTTCAACACGCTTGCGGCGGCTTTCCCAGCCATCCATCCATTTGCCGTGATCGTCATAGCGGTCAGGATAAAACACCGCATCAGCGGTTTGCAGCATGCGCTGCTTGTCGGCGAAGAAATCATCGGTCGCAAAGATTGCTTCTGCGCCCAGACGTTCGTCGGCCAGATTGACAAAGCGCCGTGCAAATTCCGGTGCGTCGGTGTTTTCCTGATGGCTCATGGTCTTTTTATCCTGAAATGGTCGTTTATTATCTGGCGGTCACAGGTGTTTGCTGCTCGTGGTGCTGTGGTTAACCCTAAAGCGCTTCTAGCCGCAATTTGGCAATGCGGTGAACCTGTGCAATCGCCTCATTGAATTCGGTTTCCGGGTCGTTTTTCACGCGCCGCTCGAACGCTTCGAGAATATCGGTGCGATGGAAACCCTTGACGGCAAAGATGAACGGAAAGCCGAACTTCTGTTTATAGAGATCATTAAGTTCGGTAAAGCGGGCAAGTTCACCCGGCGTGCATTGATCAAGCCCGGCACCCTTTTGTTCGCTTTGTGATGACTCGGTCAAATCGGCCAGCGCAAGCTTGCCGGCCAGATCCGGGTGGGCGCGCAGAAGCGAGAGTTTGTCATCATCAACCGCGCCATTGACGATGGCGGCCATGGCATCGGCAAGCGCCGCAGGGTTATCGAGGTTTTTGGCGATGCCGCGTTCATAAAGCTGATGGGCAACCCACGGGGAATGTTCGTAAACCCAGCCATAGAGCGACACGAACGCGCTTTCGGCGAGTGTGCTGGGTGGGCGGGTTTCAAACAGGGATTGGGTGGTTTCTGTCATTGGGACCTTGTGTTTCTTTATTCGCCGCCAAACGGGTGATGTTCGCGCCAGTGACGGGCGATATCGATACGGCGGGCAAACCAGACATTATCGTGGCTCTGGACATAATCAACAAAGCGCTTAAGTGCCGCGAAACGGCCGGGACGCCCGACCAGACGGCAATGCAGGCCGATTGACATCATGCGCGGGGTTTCGGTCCCTTCTTCATAAAGGGTGTCGAAGCTGTCCTTGAGATACTGGAAATACTGTTCGCCGGAATTGAAGCCCTGCATGGCGGCAAAGCGCATGTCGTTGGCATCAAGTGTGTAGGGCACGATGAGGTGCGGGGTGTCGGTCTGGGTGCTCCAGAACGGGAGTTCGTCGCTGTAATCGTCGGCGTCATAGAGAAAGCCGCCTTCTTCAGCCACCAGACGACGGGTATTGGGGCTGGTGCGCCCGGTATACCAACCCAGCGGACGTTCGCCGGTCACGTTCTTGATGATCTCGATCGCCTTGTGAAGATGTTCGCGTTCCTGATCTTCTGGCATGTATTGGTAATCAATCCAGCGATAGCCGTGCGAGCAGATCTCGTGACCGTCCTTCATGGCGACTTCGCCGACCTTGGGGTGGCGGGCAATGGCCATGGCGACGGCAAAGATGGTGATCGGGATCTGGCGTTCACGAAACAGGTTCAGAATACGCCACACACCCACGCGCGCGCCATATTCATAGATCGACTCCATGCTCATATGGCGGACGCCTTCGCGCATGTCAGCACCGATGATTTCAGACAAGAAGGCTTCGGATGCGCGATCGCCATGCAGGATGCAGTTTTCACCGCCTTCTTCGTAATTCAGCACGAACTGAACAGCAACGCGCGCCTTGTTCGGCCAGTTGGCCTTGGGCGGGTTTTCACCATAACCAATCAAATCACGCGCATATGTCTGGTCGTTCATGCGAACCTTCTCCTGAATTCTGTGGGATTGATCCCGTACGCCCGGCTTTGTTGTCGGGCCTGTTTGGTGTAGCATTAACCATCGGCCGCAGCGCAGCAAGAAAGAAACCTGCGGATGCTAGGCCAACGACGTGCCGCACTATCAAGGCTGTTTTGATAATGTTCCTGGACGGGATCAGATCGGGGCCACGTTTTTCGCGGTCTTTCACAGCGTTTTGCCTGTGTTTCCGTTCATAATGCCTGAAACGGTTCTATTCGTTTTTCAAAGATTTGTTGATATAGTTTCACGTTATCGCCTCTTTCCCCCGGACGGGGTGTAATGCGACGATTTTAGATCGCTTAAAAATGGTTCGGCACAAAACTTCATAAACAGAATGCTGTTCCCGGGGAGAAGCGACCGCTCATAAAATTAAAGAACGAGAGAGGAGGCCCGGCATGGGACGACTGACCACCCATGTACTGGATACGGCAAAAGGCTGCCCGGCTGCCGGAATCCGCATTGAGCTGCATCGCTTTGGCAACGGCCATGATGACTTGGTTGCCGAAGCCGTGACCAATGCCGATGGCCGCACCGAAGGCCCGATGCTTGAGGGTGCCTCTTTCAAACCCGGCCAGTATCAGCTTGTTTTCCATGCCGGTGATTACTTTGATGCCAGCGGGACAGAGCTTCCCGATCCGAAATTCCTCGATCAGGTCGTGATCCGGTTCGGTATTTCTGATGGGCAGGCGCATTACCATGTGCCGCTGTTGCTGTCGCCGTTTGGCTATTCCACCTATCGCGGTAGCTGAGGGCAGACATGGCAAGTGCGACCGGATCCTTCCGTTCTGATATCCGTTTTTTGCTCGGCGACGAGGAACGCAGCCTGCGCGATATTGATCCGCAGATGACCGTGCTTGAATATCTGCGCCTTTCCGAGCGCAAGTCCGGAACCAAGGAAGGCTGTGCCGAGGGCGATTGCGGGGCCTGCACAGTTGTGCTGGGCGAACCCGATGGCAAGGGCGGCATGGCGTATCGCACGGTCAATGCCTGCATCCAGTTCGTGCCGACCCTTGATGGCAAGCAGCTTTTGACCGTGGAGCATCTTAAATCCACGGACGGTACCCTGCATCCGGTTCAGCAGGCGATGGTCGATACCCACGGATCGCAATGCGGTTTCTGTACGCCGGGCTTTGTCATGAGCCTTTATCAGCTGTGGCTGGATGGCGGAGAGGATGATCGGGGCGCGATCAATGATGCGCTGGCGGGCAACCTGTGTCGTTGTACCGGCTATGGCCCGATTATCGAGGCTGCACGCAAGGCGGGTGGTGTCGCCGCCAATGACAGCGTGGAGCAAAAACGCCGTGCTGATATTGCCGCCAAATTGACTGTGATGGTCGAAGGTGAAGGCACGCTTGCGCTTGAACATCCCGCCGGGCGTTATTTCGCACCGCGCACATCTGATGAATTGGCCGTCCTTTTGGTTGCACATCCCGATGCCACGGTTCTGGCTGGGGGCACCGATGTCGGGCTTTGGGTGACCAAGATGCTTAAGCGTCTGGATCCGATCATTTACATTGGCGATGTCGCCGATATCCAATCGGTTTACGAAACCAAAGATGCGCTGATTATCGGGGCCGGTGTGACCTATAGCCGGGCGCATGAGGCGCTGGGCCGGGTGGCCGCCGATGTCGGTGAACTGGTACGCCGGATTGGCTCAAGACAAATCCGCAATGCCGGGACTGTGGGCGGTAATATCGCCAACGGATCACCGATTGGCGATACGCCGCCGGCCCTTATTGCGCTGGGGGCCAAGATCGTGCTGCGCATGGGCGATGTGCGTCGTGAAGTGCCGCTCGAAGAATTCTTTATCAGCTATGGCAAACAAGACCGGGTTGCGGGTGAGTTTGTTGAAAGCGTGATTGTGCCCAAACCGCACAGCGGATTGGTGTTCAAGGCTTATAAAATCTCCAAACGGTTTGATCAGGATATTACGGCCGTTCTCGGGGCCTTTGCCATCAAGATTGATGACGGCAAGGTTTCGGAATTCCGGGCGGCCTTTGGTGGCATGGCCGGAACGCCGATGCGGGCCAAGAAATGCGAAGCAGCCCTGATCGGCAAGGATTGGGATGAAGCCAATCTCAATGCGGCGCAAATGGCACTGGCCAGCGAGTTTGAACCGATGACCGATATGCGGGCATCGAAGGAATACCGTATGCTGGTGGCGCAGAACCTTTTGACCAAGCTGTTTATCGAAACCAATGCGCCGGACGTTGCCACCCGCCTTGTCGGCAAGGAGGCGGCCCATGTCTGATCAGGTTTTGAAAGCCGATATGGACGAGGTTGTTGCACCGACCGCGGGACTGAGTGGCGGTGTGCGATCAAGCTCCAAACATGATAGCGGCCTGAAACATGTGGCGGGCGAGGCGGTCTATATTGATGACATCAATGAGCCGTTCGGAACACTGCATCTGGCACCGGGTGCATCAAGCATTGCACATGGCAAGATTACCAAGATGGATCTGTCCAAGGTCCGCTCAGCCCCGGGTGTGGTTTGCGTGCTGACCGCCGATGATATCCCCGGCGTCAATGACGTTTCGCCAGCCCACACCCATGACGAGCCGGTCCTGCCCGATGGCATCGTGCAGTTTTATGGCCAGCCGGTCTTTTGCGTGGCGGCGGAAACCCGGGCGCAGGCGCGTGCGGCAGCTCAGCTGGCCGAAATTGAATATGAAGAACTGCCCGCGGTTCTGGATGTTGCCGAGGCACTGGAAAAGCAGCTTTTCGTCGCACCGCCGCATGTGATGAAGCAGGGCGATGCCAAATCGGCCTTGGCCCGCGCCAAGCATCGCCATGCCGGGCGGATGGAGATTGGCGGGCAGGATCATTTCTACCTTGAAGGCCATATCAGCTTTGCCATTCCGGGCGAGGATGGCGATGTGTTGCTGCATTGCTCCACCCAGCATCCATCGGAAGTGCAGCACAATATTGCCAATGTGCTGGGCCGCCCGGCCAATGCGGTCACGGTCGAAGTGCGCCGCATGGGCGGCGGTTTTGGCGGCAAGGAAACGCAGGCGATGCAATGGGCAGCACTGGCGGCCATCGTTGCGACCAAAACCGGGCGTCCGGCCAAGTTCCGTCTGGATCGCGATGACGACATGGTCATGACCGGCAAGCGCCATGATTTCATTGTCGATTACGATGTCGGCTTTGATGATGACGGGCGCATTTGCGGCCTTGATCTTCAATACGCGGCCAATTGCGGTTTTTCCGCTGATTTGTCAGCCGCGATTGCGGACCGGGCGATGTTTCATACCGACAATGCCTATTACCTTGGCGATGTCGAAATCCGGTCGTACCGCTGCAAAACCAATCTTGTGTCCAACACGGCGTTTCGTGGTTTTGGCGGGCCGCAGGGCATGGTCGCGATTGAACGCATCATTGATGAAATCGCAATGACCATCGGGCGTGATCCTTTGGATGTGCGCATTGCCAATTATTACGACACCAAGGATCGCAATACGACGCCATACCATATGGTGGTTGAAGACAATGTCCTTTCGGAACTGACTGACGATATCCTGAAAGCCAGCGACTATCGCAAGCGCCGCAACGAGATTACGGCGTTCAATGCCGAAAGCCCGGTTTTGAAAAAGGGGCTTTCACTTACGCCCGTGAAGTTCGGGATTTCCTTTACTACCACGTTCCTCAATCAGGCGGGTGCGCTGATCCATGTTTATCAGGATGGTTCGGTTCATCTGAACCATGGCGGAACGGAAATGGGGCAGGGCCTGTTTATCAAGGTCGCCCAGGTCGTGGCCGAGGAATTCCAGATCGATCTGGATCAGATCAAGATCACCCCGACCAATACCGGCAAGGTCCCCAACACATCGGCAACCGCGGCCTCAAGCGGGGCGGACATGAACGGCATGGCGGCACGTGATGCGGCGATGACGATCAAGAACCGCCTGATTGCCTTTGCCGCCGAGAAATATGGTGTAGCGGAAAGTACCGTGCGCTTTGTGCCGGGCAAGGTCATTGTCGGCGACAAGGAAGAGCTGGCTTTTGCCGATCTGATCAAGCAGGCCTATCTGGCGCGCGTGTCGCTGTCGGCCACGGGCTATTACGCCACGCCGAAAATCCATTATGACCGCGAAAGCGCATCGGGCCGGCCGTTCTATTACTTTGCCTATGGCATGGCGTGTTCCGAAGTTTTGATTGATACCTTGACCGGCGAATACAAGGTGACGCGGGTTGATATCATTCATGATGTCGGCCGGTCCTTGAACCCGGCGATTGACCTTGGCCAGATTGAAGGTGGCTTCATTCAGGGGATGGGCTGGCTGACGTCCGAGGAACTGTGGTGGGATGATAAAGGCAGCCTGCGCACCCATGCGCCGTCGACCTATAAAATCCCGGCATGTTCGGATCGACCGGAAGATTTCCGTATGGAGCTTTGGTCGTCCGGACGAAACGTTGAAAAAACCATTCACCGCTCCAAGGCGGTTGGTGAGCCACCCTTGATGCTGGCGATTTCTGTGCATCGTGCGATTGCCGATGCGGTGGCCTCGGTCGCCGGCCACAAGGTTGTCCCGGCCCTTGATACCCCGGCAACGCCCGAGGCGGTTTTGCATGCCGTGGCCGATTGCGCCAAGCGCATGATCGAAAAGGTTCATTCAGCTCAATCGATGGCGGGGGAATAGGTCATGACCCTGTCGCGGCGCGATCATATCAGGCTGTTGTCCGAACCCGGTCCGGTGATGCTGGTCAGTGTCGCGGCCATTCGCGGATCGACGCCACGGGAAGTCGGCGCCTTCATGCTGATTACCCCGGATGCAATTTCGGGCACGATTGGTGGTGGCAACCTTGAACATCAGGTCACACGCCGGGTGCGCGAAGGTTTTGACGCGGGTGCTGACAAGATGGCCGTTGCCGAGATCGCCCGGTTCCCGCTGGGTCCCGGTCTTGGGCAATGTTGCGGTGGATCCGTCGAGGTTGGCTTTCATATGTTGCGCGGTGTGGCGAAAGAAACGCTGCGCACGGTTTTGCAAGAAATCGAAACCGCACCGATCCGTGCGGCTGGCCATTGGGTGACCGTACCGACCGATTGCAGCGACATCGCCCGGGTGAGTGGGGCGCATGCCAGGATGTTGTCGGGCAGCTTTGGTGCGGCCCGCGGCGGGATCGTGACGTTAAACGGGGTGGAAACCCTTTGTTTGCGGCTTGATGACGCGCGCACGCCGATGCGGATTTTTGGTGCCGGGCATGTTGGCAAGGCGGTTGTGCAGGCCTTGGCGCCGCTTCCGTTTGATATTCACCTGATCGATTCGCGTGATGAATTTTTGGCAGGTGTGGAAGGCGAAAACGTTCAGGTTTGTCAAAGTGATAAGCCCGAAGCCGAGGTCGCCGATATCCCGGCCGGGGCGCATGTTTTGATCTTAACGCACAACCATGCGCTTGACTTCGAGATCTGCCGGGCGGCTTTGGTACGCGATGATCTTGGTTTTGTCGGCATGATCGGCAGCCAAACCAAGCGTGCACGCTTTATCCGACGTCTTTCTGATCGGGGGTTGAGCCCGGTTGAAATCGGTCGTCTGACCACTCCGATTGGAATTCAAGGCATTACCGGCAAACAGCCGGTGGTGATTGCGGCATCGGTTGCCGCACAGGTGTTATCGGTGCGTGAAGCACAGATGGCGCAGACGCAAATGCCAAAATCCGCATCAGACGGGTTGGGCGACGGCTAGGGTCAGGACCTACTAATTTGATTGGAATGGCAGAGCTTATATTTGTGAAATACAAGGAAGATACCGTCAAGCGGGTCGGCATCCCGTTCAAGGGATTTGACGCAGGAGTTTGCAAATATAAGCTCTGTCCTTCGGATCACTCAGATTTGCACGGACTACTTTGTCGCGGAACCTTGAAAGATAAATATCTTCCTGCGGTTTTGCTTCGCGTATCCGCACAAATCTGAGCGACCATTCGAACCAAATTAGTAGGTCCTGACCCTAAAGCCTTCTTTGAGGGCAATATTAATGATAAAGGGCCGCGCAATGACGGCCTGTCAGGTGGTTCGGGCAACCGGACCAGAGGTTTCGTAGAGGAGAGATTGGCTGTGTGTGACGCCAAGGGCCATATGCGCCATGCCGTGGATTTGTCGCGGCAAAAGATGGATGAGGGATGCGGTGGTCCGTTCGGGGCAATCATCGTTCGTAATGGCGAAGTGATTGCAGAAGGATGGAACAATGTGACGTCCCAGAACGACCCGACAGCCCATGCCGAAGTCAGCGCCATTCGCGCGGCCTGTGCCAAGCTTGGCACGTTCAATCTGTCTGGGTGTGAAATCTATACCAGTTGCGAACCTTGCCCGATGTGCCTGTCTGCGATCTATTGGGCCCGCCTTGACAAGATCTATTACGCCAATGGCCGTGAAGATGCTGCTGCCATCGGATTTGATGATCAGTTTTTGTATGATGAGGTGGCAAAGCCGATCGAAGATCGTTCATTGCCAATTGTGCATGTCGATTTGCCCGAAGCGCGCGAAGTGTTTGCCGCCTGGGATGCCAAAGCCGACAAGATCGAATATTGAGACCGTTTGACTGCAATGCGTTATGCGGTAAAACCGCGTGCTGGATGCAAGACATATCGCTAAATGGGGGTGGCAACAGTGACGTCAACGACCGGTGAAGCCGGGACAAATACCGTGAAGGGGGCTGGTGGGCCTGCGCAATTGGAAGTGCGCGGCGTAACCAAGGCCTTTCCGGGCTGTCTGGCCAATGACGATATCAGTTTCCGTATCGAGCCTGGTGAAATCCATGCGCTGTTGGGGGAAAATGGTGCTGGCAAAAGTACGCTTGTAAAGATCATCTATGGCGTGTTGCAGGCCGATGAGGGGGAGCTGATCTGGGAAGGCAAGCCTGTCACGATCGCGAGCCCGCATGATGCGCGCGAAATGGGGATTGGTCTGGTGTTCCAGCATTTCTCGCTGTTTGAAACCATGACGGTTCTTGAAAACATTGCGCTGGCGATGAATGACGTGCGCGATATGGATGCGCTGCGCAAGCAGGTGCTTGAGGTTGAAAAAACCTATGGCCTGCCGCTTGATCCGGATCGTCATGTTTACACGCTGTCGGTTGGGGAGCGTCAGCGCATCGAGATCGTGCGTTGTCTGTTGCAGAACCCGAAACTTTTGATCCTGGACGAGCCGACCTCGGTCCTGACGCCGCAAGAAGTCGAAAAGCTGTTTGAGACGCTGCGTCGTTTGGCCGATGAAGGCTGTGCAATCCTTTATATCAGCCACAAGCTGCATGAAGTGAAGGCCCTGTGCCAGAAGGCGACCGTTCTGCGCGGTGGCAAGGTTGTCGGCGGCTGTGACCCGCGTGAAGAAACCGCAAAGTCGATGGCCGAAATGATGATCGGCCAGAAATTGACCGCGCCGGACCGGGGTAAATCCCGTGAGTTTGGCGATGTGCGGCTTGCGGTTTCCAATCTGTCGCTTGAAAGTGATGAACAGTTCGGTACCGACCTTAAGGGGATTAATCTTGAGGTGCGCGGTGGCGAAATCATGGGTGTTGCCGGGGTTGCCGGGAACGGTCAGAACGAATTGTTCCGCGCCCTTGCCGGGGAAACCGAACAACAAGCGGCCCCGGATAGCATCAAGATCGATGGCAAGTCGGTCGCCCATTTCGGCCCGCGCCGCCGTCGTCGACTGGGCGCGACGTTCGTTCCCGAAGAACGCAACGGTCATGGTGCCGTGCCGGACATGAGCCTTTCGGAAAACGGGTTTTTGACGGCATTCCGGCGCATGGCGCTTTCGGCACGCGGTCTGATCCGCGAAGTCCCGACCAAGTCGTTTGCCGATAACATCATCAAGACTTTTGATGTGCGTACCACCGGTTCGGGGGCAGAGGCCGGATCGCTTTCGGGTGGTAACCTTCAGAAATTTATCGTCGGGCGCGAGATTTTGCAGGACCCGGGTGTTCTGGTGATTTCCCAGCCGACCTGGGGTGTGGATGCAGGGGCGGCCAGTGCCATTCATCAGGCATTGCTGGATCTGGCGGCCAAGGGCACGGCGGTTCTGGTGATTTCGCAGGACCTGGACGAGATTTATGCCATCTGTGACTCGGTGGTCGTGATGGCGGAGGGCAAAATGTCCAAACCGCGTCCGATGGCCGATGTCAGCATCGAGGAAATTGGTCTGTTGATGGGGGGGCTTCATGATCTTGAAGGCAACGCGACCCCGGCGAACAACACGCAAGTAGAGGGAGGTCGCGTTGGTCAGGCTTGAACCCCGTCGCCAGCATTCACAGGCGATGGTTTATCTGTCGCCGGTTCTGGCAATCCTTATGACGCTTGTCGTCGGCGGGATCATCTTTGCCTTTATGGGCAAGAACCCGTTTGACGCGCTTTATACGTTTTTCATTCTGCCGATCAATAACAGCTATGGCATTTCCGAGCTGTTCGTGAAGGCGACCCCGCTTGTCATCATTGCGGTCGGTCTTGCCATGGGGTTCCGGGCCAATGTCTGGAACATCGGGGCGGAAGGCCAATTGACCATGGGGGCGATTTTCGGCGGTGGTCTGGCGCTTTATTTCCATGACAGCGAAAGCGTGCTTTTGCTGCCGGCCATGTTTGTGCTGGGCGCGCTGGGCGGGGCGTTTTGGGGGGCGATCCCGGCATTGTTGCGCACGCGCTTTAATGCCAATGAAATTCTGACCAGCCTGATGCTGACCTATGTTGCAACGCTGTTTCTAAGCTTCCTGGTGCATGGTCCGTGGCGTAACCCGGAAGGGTTCAACTTCCCGGAATCACGTCCGTTCCCGGATGCGGGTTTGCTTCCGATCATCTTTGAAGGATCGCGTGTACATCTTGGTACGGCCGTTGCCGTGTTTGTCGTAATTGCCGGTTGGTTGTTGTTGTCGAAATCGGTGATCGGGTTCCAGCTACGTGTTGTCGGCAAGGCCCCGCAGGCTGCCCGCCATGTCGGGTTCCGTCAAAAACGCATGGTCTGGTTTACCCTTCTTCTGGGCGGTGCGCTGGCCGGTCTGGCCGGTTTGTTTGAGGTGTCAGGCCCCATCGGGCAGCTCCAGCCATCCATCTCGCCCGGTTATGGCTTTACCGCGATTATCGTGGCCTTCCTTGGGCGTTTGCATCCGGTGGGCATTTTATTTGGCGGTTTGATCATGGCGCTGACTTATCTTGGGGGCGAACTGGCGCAGATTACACTCGGCCTGCCCAATGCTGTGACCGGGCTTTTCCAGGGGATCTTGCTGTTCTTCCTGCTGGCCAGTGATGTTTTGACCAAATACCGCATTCGTTTCGGCTCCATCGCGGCAAAAGGGAGAACCGCATAATGGAATGGATTGTTCCCTTTATCCTGACCGTGATCACCGCCTCGACCCCGCTTTTGCTGGCGGCATCGGGTGAACTGATTACCGAGAAATCAGGTGTGCTTAACCTTGGTGTTGAAGGCATGATGCTGGTTGGGGCGATTGCCGGTTTTGCAGTGACGGCATCGAGCGGATCGGCCTCTCTTGGTATTCTGGCCGCTGTTGTGGCGGGCACATTGATGTCGCTGATTTTTGCATTTTTGACCCTGACCTTGATGGCCAATCAGGTGGCGACGGGGCTTGCGCTTACGATCTTTGGGGTTGGCTTCTCAGCCCTTGTCGGATCGGGCTTTGTCGGCTTTGCGATTGATCCGCTGCCAGCCCTTTCGATCCCGGGCATCAGTGCCATTCCGATCATCGGCCCGATCCTGTTCGGGCAGGATTTTCTGGTGTATCTGTCAATTGCGGCTGTAATCGGGATTGCTTGGTTCCTGTCCAAATCGCGTGCGGGGCTCATTCTTAAGGCCGTTGGGGATTCCCATCATTCAGCGCATGCGATTGGCTATTCCGTGATCAAGATCCGCTATCTGGCCACCATGTTTGGCGGGGCGATGGCGGGCCTTGGTGGCGCGTATCTGTCGCTGTCATATACGCCGATGTGGGCGGAAAACATGACAGCCGGTCGCGGCTGGATTGCGCTGGCGCTGGTGGTGTTTGCCACGTGGCGTCCGGGACGTCTGGTTGCCGGGGCCTATATGTTTGGCCTGATCTCGGTGATGCAGTTGCATGCGCAAGGTGCGGGCATTCATGTGCCCAGCCAGTTCATGTCGATGTTGCCGTATCTGGCGACCGTAATCGTGCTGGTGATTATTTCCAGCGACCGTGCGAAAATCAGACTGAATGCGCCGGCCTGTATCGGTCAGGCGTTCAGGGCCGCCCAATAGGGTTTCGGTGGCCTTAACCGCGGGACCGGAACACGTTAAATGATGTTTCGGCCCGACGACGGGAGGAAGACTGTGCTTGCCAAACCTCACACAAACCGGGCAGGGCTTGGCCGGTTTGTCTGAGATTTGGTTTGTGCAGGAACGCGTCATTGATTGCGATCAGGAATTACGTATAAATCCTGATTGAGTGTCTAACAGGGAGACTGAAACTATGAATGCAAGCCTCGTGAAGCGCACACTTGCCGCCGTTGCGGCTGTTGGTGCCCTCGCAACCGGCATGGGTGCAGCCCAGGCCGAAGACGTTAAGGCCGGTTTTATCTATGTCGGTCCGATTGGTGACCACGGCTGGTCTTACCGTCATGACATTGGCCGTCAGGCCATCGAAGCTGAACTCGGCGATGCCGCATCGACCAGCTATGTCGAAAGCGTGCCGGAAGGTGCCGATGCTGAACGCGTGATCCGTCAGATGGCCCAGACCGGCCACAACCTGATCTTCACCACCTCGTTCGGTTTCATGAACCCGACCGAAAAAGTTGCCAAGCAGTTCCCGAATGTCAAATTCGAACATGCAACCGGTTACAAGCGTGCCGACAACCTGTCGACCTATGCCGCACGTTTCTATGAAGGCCGTTATGTTGCTGGTGTGATCGCCGGTAAAATGACCAAGTCGAACATCGTTGGTTATGTTGGTTCCTTCCCGATCCCGGAAGTTGTCCGTGGTATCAACTCCTTCATGATGGGCGCATGGTCGGTTAACCCGGACGTGCAGGTCAAAATCGTTTGGGCCAACACCTGGTATGATCCGGGCAAGGAAGGCGATGCTGCCAAGGCCCTGATTGACCAGGGTGCAGACATCATGGTTCAGCACACCGACAGCCCGGCACCGCTTCAGGTTGCTGAAAACCGTGGCGTTCTTGGTTTCGGTCAGGCATCTGACATGATCAAGTTCGCACCGAAGGCACAGCTGACCGCGATCGTTGATAACTGGGACAGCTACTATGTTGCCCGCGCCAAGGCCGTTGCCGATGGCACCTGGGAATCCAAAGACACCTGGGGTGGCATTGATACCGGTATGGTCGAAATGGCACCGTACACCAACATGCCTGACGACGTGAAAGCACTGGCAGAAGAAACCGCTGCCAAGATTGCTTCGGGTGAATTCCACCCGTTCACCGGCCCGATCTATGATCAGGCTGGCGAACTGCGCGTTGCAGAAGGCGAAGTTGCTGATGACGGCATGCTGCTTGGCATGGACTGGTACATCAAAGGCATCGATGCCGAACTGCCGAAATAAGTCGGATTTCCGATCCATCCGGATCGGTTCAATGACGAAGCCCCGTGCATTAGCTTGCGCGGGGCTTTTTCGTTTGCCTAGACATTTAGTTCATGTTCGTCAAAGCTAAGTTGTTTACCTTTACTATTTTCACGGAGATAGGTTCGTGGCCAAAGTTGATCAGCAACAGCCAGTAGGTGTCACTAACGAGAGATCTAGTATTTTTCCAGAGTATCGAAGGGATATTTTCCCGCGAAACCTTGTGTTCTCTGCTGAAGATATAGAGGAGCTATGCGCGCTTGTTTCTGCATTGAATGACCGAGCTATCGAGCTAGAGAAGGAGAGTGTGCTAGAGGATGGCGAGCAAAGAGAGGCCGCTTATGCTCAGATCGATGAGTTGATGAAAATTCAATATTCATACACTGCTGACAACGGAAATTACGTCGTCGGGATCGGCATTCCTGATGTGGCAGCAAAGCAATTTCCAGAGCTCCTTGAGAACTTCTATGTATCAAACTCGTCTCATGCTCTGGGTATCGTGCAGAAGCGACCACTGAATTGCGTCGATATCTATATCGATTTCTCATCGCCAAGTTTTTGGGTCGATCTGACTTCTCCCCCATCAAACCCAACACCAAACAAGAGCGTTATTAATATCTATGGTCGTGATGAGGACTGGGTAAATTCAGCGAATGTTCGGTTAAAAGAATTTTTTGATATTAGTCATAATTGGATTTCGAACATTCATAATGCAGGAAAGTATGATCAGTTTACATATGTAATATATATTCCACTTTTAGTTGTTTTATCACTATACTTTGGAATGGATGAATACCTGAAATTATTGGATTCTTTTTCATTTCCAATAAAGCTATTGATTAGCGTTTGGTTGATTATTGTTTCTTTAATGTTTGGTCGGCAATTTTTTCAATACCTTCGTTGGCTTGTGCCTCCGATAGAATATTACAAAAGGAAGAGAAGAGGAGCTTATATTCATCGAATAGTATTTGCATCTATATTTAGTGGTCTTTTAGTTGCAGCCCTATACGATTTTTTAAAATCAATGTTTACTGGGTCATGATCTCAGAACGAACGGTTGGGCGTCGAAGTTTGTCGTTCGCGAAAATTTTTGTGCTTATTTATTATTTTTTTTCGGGTCTTCTTGTTTCTCATAGGCGATCATTTCGGTTTTTGGGTGTCGCAGGGCATAGAGTGCTGCGCGCCAGCCATACAGCTTGACCTTGTGTTCGCGGGTTTTACCGGCCCACTTGTCGCGGAAGCGTTCCATGTCTTCGCGGCGATTGAAATAGATCACCATATCGACAATCGGGGCATTCTGGTCGCCGCGCGGGAGTTCGATATTCCGAATGCCCATCGTCCAGTTCTTGCTCATAACATTGATGTCGAGCCAGTCCAGCACAGCTTGGGCGGAATGTTTCTCGTGAATAACGACACGATATGGAAAATTCCGAAGATCTTTCGACATCGGTGTGCCCCTGACGGTTCCCGTTTGCAGCGATGATACATGAAATCGTTACAAAGTTGCTTAATTCATGAATGTGATTTTGTCGCGTTTCGCGCATGTCACGGGGATTGCCGATACTGGAAATCCGTGATTGGCGCAGAAAGAAAAATGGTAAGCGCAGGTTGAATATCTACTAATCGGATAATACTTTATCCAATAATAATTCCAGATTACTGTGTTAGGTATTGAGAATGAAACGTGTGGAAAAATAATATTTAGCTTCGCACGATCATTTTCACATGATAATCGAGTAATTCATCCTGCCCGCAGCCCGAAATTGCGGGCATGTTTGGAAATAAAAATAAAGTATCGGGGTCTTAAAGGTGAGTGAAAAGCCTTCAGGCATTCAGCCTTCTGGGCGGGAACGTCATTTCAAACCGGACGAGTTGATCGTCAGCAAGACGGATCTCAAAGGGCATATTACCTACGCCAATGAGGTGTTTTTGCGCCTTTCTGATTATTCGGAAGGTGAGGTTTTGGGGAAGCCGCATGCGCTGATCCGACATCCGGATATGCCGCGCAGCGTTTTCAAGCTTATGTGGGACCGGATTTCATCCGGTCACGAGATTTTTGCCTATGTCGTGAATATGGCCAGCAACGGGGATCATTATTGGGTCTATGCCCACGTGACGCCGTCCTTTGACGCCAATCACAAGGTGATTGGATATCATTCCAATCGCCGGGTGCCCGATCCAAAGGTTTTGAGCGAAACGATCATTCCTCTCTATGCGGAGCTTCGCAAAATCGAGGAAAGCCTGCCCAACCGCAAGGATGGCATGAAAGCCGCATCCGAGGCCTTGTCACAGAAGCTTTCTGATATGGGCATGTCGTACGACGAGTTTATTCAAAGTCTCTAGAGGATCGCAAAGCGGTTCCCGGAAACACAAGGTTTGAGGTTCTAATGTCGCTGTTTGGTAGTTCAAAATCAGGTATCAAAAAGGCACTGGACGTGGTCCTGGCCGCAGCCGATGGTGATTACGAAGCCCGTATTACCAATGTCGACAGTCATCCTGACATGCGCGAACTGTTTATTGCGATCAACCGGCTGATTGACCGCAATGATGCGTTTCTGCGCGAAAGTGCGGCATCCATGGGGGCGGTTTCCGAAAACCGTTATTACCGACGCATTGTCGAAACCGGGCTGGTCGGGGATTACCTTTCTTCGGCCCAGCGGATTAATGCGGCCAGTGCCTCGATTGAACAGAAACTTTCCGGCTTTGCTGAAATTCTTGGTGAATTCAAAAGCGGTTCCTTTGCCGCGGTTGATGACATTGCCAATGCCGCATCCGCCCTTTCCGAGGCATCCGGCGACGCCAATTCCATCGCCCATGAAACCAGTTCACGTTCAACCAACGTTGCCGCGGCAGCCCGCCAGACGGCGGCCAATGTCAGCGAACTCTCGGCCGCATCCGAAGAGCTGAACGAGGCGATCCGCAATGTGTCCGAACAGGCACGTGAATCGGTGGAAATTGCCAATCGCGCCAACGGCCTTGCCCAGGAAACTGATGGTCGTATCGGACAGCTGGAAGCGGCTGCGGGCGAGATCGTTGAAGTGGTCAGCTTTATTCGCGACATCGCGGCTCAGACCAACTTGCTTGCGCTGAATGCGACGATCGAGGCTGCGCGCGCCGGTGAAGCCGGCAAAGGCTTTGCCGTGGTTGCCAACGAGGTCAAGGGACTTGCCAACCAGACCAGCAAGGCGACCGAAAGCATCGAGGAAAAGGTTCAGGACATTCAGACCGCGATTGAGCAGTCGGTTGGCTCGATCCGCGAGATCGCAGGTGTGATCGATGATCTGGCGGCACGTTCGGATACGATTTCGGGCAATGTCGAAACGCAGGCGAACCTTTCGACCAACATCACGCGCAATGTCGAACAGGCATCAAGTGGCGCACAGGAAGTCACCGACAATATCACCGTGGTCTCCGATATGGCCGGGCGTACCGGGGAGGCGGCCGACACCACGCGTGACATGGCCAGCCGTCTTGCCGATCAGTCGGAAAGCTTGCGCAATCAGTTGGGTGTGTTCCTCGATACCATCGAAAAGCTGCTTTATACCGCCAAGAAATAGCCGCTTTCTGCGTGCAACAGGATGCGTCGGGCGTCATGATGGTACCCGGTCAGGATTTTCAGTCAGGAGAGCGGTGCCATGCGGGTTTTCTTCAATTCGCGCCACGATGCCCATGACGGGGCAGGCGAAATGCATCACGGACGCATGGTGCCATGTTTCGAGAATGCCCGGCGTATTCCGATCATTCGTGATGCCGTAGCGCACGCGATCAAGGCGCAGCTGGTCGATCCGACCGATCACGGTATCGGCCCGATCCGCGCGATCCATGAGCCGGACTATATTGATTTTCTGGAAAACGCCTGGAGTGAATGGACCAAGGCGGGGAAAAGTGGTGACGCCTTTCCCTATGTCTGGCCGACGGGCGGTTTTTCCGGTGGCAAGCCCGAACATATCAGCGCGCGCCTTGGTCAGTACGCCATCTCATCTGATACACCGATCACCCAAGGGACCTGGAAGGCAGCCTATTGGGGCGCGCAGACCGTCATATCGGCAGCCGAAGCAACCTGGAGCGAAGGCGAAGCATCCTTTGCCCTGACCCGCCCGCCGGGGCATCATGCCCATGCCAACCGATATGGTGGATATTGTTTCTTGAATAATGCCGCCATCGCAGCCCAGCACATGATTTCCAAGGGGGCGAAAAAGGTCGCCATTCTTGATATCGACTACCACCACGGCAACGGTGCGCAGGATATTTTCTATGAACGTGGCGACGTTCTGACGATTTCAATCCATGCCGATCCAACCCATCAGTTCCCGTTCTTCATGGGCTATGCCAATGAAACCGGGCGCAATGACGGGCAGGGTGCCAACCTGAATATCCCGCTGCCGGGTGGCAGTGATTTCGCGGGCTGGGGGGCTGGCTTTGCCAAGGCGATGCAGAAACTTCTGACCTGGCAGGCCGATGCGCTGGTGGTGGCCCTTGGTGTTGATGCCCATGAAGCCGAACCGATTTGCGACTTCAAACTCCAGACCGATGATTTCAACCGGATCGGGCAGATGATCGGGCGAATGGGGCTTAAAACCATGTTCACCATGGAAGGCGGTTATGCCCATGATGTGATTGGGCAAAACGTTGCTGCGGTTCTGAGCGGGTATCTGGCGCTTGCCAAAAACTAGACCGGCCTAAATCGAATGCTAAAAAAACGCCCCGGCATCTGTTCGGGGCGTTTTTGTTTAGCGTTCTATTTCTTTAACGTTCCCAGGGCGGTGTACCGCCAAATTCCGCCACCAGAAAATCGACAAAGGCGCGGACGCGCGTCGGCAGATAACGGTTTTCCGGATAGAGTGTATAGACCGCATGCGACGGTGGCTGGTAATCAGGCAGGACGCGTTGAAGGCGTCCGTCACGCAGATATTCGTCGACTTCCCAGTTCGATTTCAGCGAAATGCCATGCCCATCAAGGCACCAGCGGGTCAGGACTTCGCTGTTATCGGAATCCATCGAACCGGCGACGGCGAGCGTGACCGGTGGTTCATCATTCGGCCCTTGCAGGGTCCATTGATATTGCTGCGATCCGGGGAAGCGCAGCAGCAGGCAATTGTGGTTCAAAAGGTCGGCGGGCACCTTGGGTGCGCCGTTCTTTTTGAGATAATCCGGGCTTGTGACCAGCATGCGTTTGTTGGTGGCCAGCTTGCGGACAATCAGCGAGCTTTCCTTAAGCTCGGCAATGCGAATGGCAAGATCGACCTTGTCTTGCAACAGATCCAGCAACCGATCGGACAGATGCAGGCGGATTTGCACATCCGGGTTCTGTTCAACGAATTTCGGAATGATCGGCGCGACAAACTTGTTGCCGAATGCCACCGGGCAGGTCAGCGTGACCGGGCCGCGGGTGGTGTTTTTCTGATTGGCGATGGCGTTCTCGGCTTCCTGCATTTCTGAAAGAATGCGCAGGCAGTGACGGTAATAGACATCCCCCTCGGTCGTCAGGTTGACCCGGCGCGTTGTGCGGTTCAGCAAACGCACCCCAAGCCGTTCTTCAAGGCGGGCAATCCGGTTTGACACCACAGCCGCCGAATGGCGCAATTCACGCCCGGCAGCAGAAAGGTTGCCAAGTTCGGCAACACGGACAAAAATCTGGATGTCCTCAAAGTCGGACATGGCGCGGGAAGCTCCTGATGTCTGAGGGCTGTTTCTTGATTTCTGGTAGGCGCTTTAAATCATTATATGTGCAGATTAGCGGCCACACTCTGCCATTTTAAAGATTATTTTGAAAGTCATTTCGATTATGCTCAACCCCTAAATAATAGAGGCGGTCGGGGGACTGTGTTACAGATCGACTGAATTAAACCCGGGCAAAATGCTGCCATCAGAGCCATTCATGCGTCCCGGGGCATCATCAAGGCAGGGCTGCCAGCGCGCCGGAAACCGCGCACAGGCGAGACGGAGGTTTCAAGCACCGTGGATATTCTGTTTCAGGACTGGATCAATCTGATCCTGCGCTGGGCGCATTTGATTACGGGCATCGCCTGGATCGGGTCTTCGTTCTATTTCGTCTGGCTTGACCTGAGTTTGCGCAAGCGTCCGGACATGGATGAAGGTGTCTATGGCGAAGCCTGGATGGTTCATGGTGGCGGGTTCTATCATGTGAACAAATGGATGGTAGCCCCCAGTTCCATGCCGCCCGAACTGCACTGGTTCAAATACGAGGCCTATTTCACCTGGATTACCGGCTTTGCGCTTTTGGTCACCATGTATTACTGGAGTGCCGAGAGCTATCTGATTGATCCGCGCGTCTTGGCGCTGACCAAGATGGATGCGATCCTGATTGGGCTTGGCAGCCTGTTTGCCGGGTGGGTGATCTATGACATCATCTGCAAAAGTGCGATTGGCAAACGCACCGATACGCTGGCGGTCGCGCTGTTCATCCTGATCATGGCGGCGAGTTATCTGTTTACCCATGTGTTCAGCGGGCGCGGTGCGTTTATCCATGTCGGTGCGATGATTGGTACGATCATGGCCGCCAACGTGTTTCGCATCATCATTCCCAACCAGAAAAAGGTCGTGGCCAGCCTGATGGCCGGGGAAAAGCCCGATCCGAAACTGGGTCTTCAGGCCAAACAGCGTTCAACGCATAACAACTACCTGACGCTTCCGGTCTTGCTGATGATGATCAGCAACCACTATTCGATGCTGTTTTCCCATGACCAGTCCTGGCTGATTGTCGGTCTGATCCTGATCATCGGTGGGTTGGTGCGCCACTTTTTTAACACGCGCAATGCTGGCGGCACCGGCAAGGCGATTGCATGGCAGCTTCCGTCGGCTGCGGTGGGGATGGCGATCCTTGCGATGTTTGCATCCTATGATCCGAATGCGGTCAAGCGTGTCGATGAAGACGTGATTACCGCCAACCATGCCTTGGCCATCGTTCAGACCCGTTGTTCGACCTGCCATTCGGCCAACCCGAGTGATGAGGGCTTTGACGAAGCCCCGGCAGGCGTGATGTTTGATAATCTGGCCCAGATCGAAGCCAATGCGCAACGTGTTCTGGCACAGGCGGTTATTGGCCGGGCCATGCCACTTGGCAATATGACGGAAATGACCGACGAGGAACGCGCGCAGCTTGGCCAGTGGATTCGGGCAGGCATGCCGGAATAGGCAGACAGGAACGAGATCAAAAGGAAAGAGCGGTCGTAATGTACAACCGCTCTTTTGCGTTGACGGATTGCTTTAAGGTCGGCGGGGATGGGGGATTACTTCCAACCTAAACGTCAGCGCGATAGTTCATCGGTACCCAGTCATACATCGTGGCATCTTCGCGCACATGACCAAATCCCGGGAAGGCGACGTGGCAGCCGGCGACCAGGTATTTTTCCTGTACCGCTTCGGCAAAGGCCGCTTCGCGTGATTTGATTGCCATGTCGGTGTCGCCGTCAAAGGCGATGGCAATATTCGGATCGTCAAACTGCACGACATCGCCATGGGTAATGTCGCCCCAGTAAACGAACTTCTCGCCCTTGCTTTCGATCCAAAGCGCGCTGTGGCCCGGCGTGTGTCCGGGGCGGAAAGTGGTGTTGACCATGCCTTCGATGGCAGGGGCATCGGGTGCGTATTTGGCAAGCTTGCCGCTATCGATATAGGGGGTCAGGGCCACAACCGCCTGATCAAAGAACGCCTTGGCGTCTTCGGGTGCGGTCGCCTTGTTTTCAGCACTGAGCCAGAACGCGGCGTCTGCCTCTGGAACATGCACGGTGGCATTGGCAAAGACCTTGTTGCCAGCCAGTGTCAGGCCACCGGTATGGTCGGGATGAATGTGGGTAATCACAACATCATCGACCTGATCAGGGTGGTAGCCCGAGGCAATCATATTGGCCGGAAGTTTGCCAAGTGCCGGACCCATCAGATCGCTGGTGCCCGCATCGAGCAATACAAGACGATCCCCGAAATTCAGCAAATAGGCATTGACCGAAAGATAGGTTGGGGTTCCCTGAAACGCATTGGCAAGGGCCAGGCGTGCCTGTTCGGGCGTGGTGTTGACATAAAGATCGGCGATGGGGAACTGGGCTGCACCATCCGAAAGGGCGGTGACTTCGACATCGCCGACCATGACCCGGTAATAGCCCGGTGCCTGTGTGCCAACCATTGGTGCCTTTGCCTTTGCGGCAAGTGGCACAAAGACGGTGCTGCCAATCGCGCCAATGGCACCGGCGGCAAGCGTGCTTTTGAGCAAATCACGACGTGATAGCATTTTCTTTTCCCTCAGATCATGCCGGTGTGAACCGGCGGGTTGTAAGCTGATGGGGAAAGGCTATAGTGCGATCAGTCAGTAATCAAATCGATACCAGTCATGGATAATATTGATCATTTCAATTTACGGTCATTTGACCTCAACCTGATGATTGCGTTTGACGCCATGATGCAGGAAATGAGCGTGACCAAGGCGGCCGAGAAACTGCGCATCGGGCAGTCGGCAATGAGCCACAATCTCAATACCTTGCGCATGTTGCTGGCCGATGATCTGTTTGTACGTGTCGGTCAGAAAATGCAGCCGACAGCAAAAGCCCGTGCGCTGGCCGGGCCGGTGCGCACCGCCCTTTCGCAGGCACAGAACGCCCTTCATGCGACGGATTCTTTTGATCCGCAGACCGCCAAGCGTGTTTTCCGGTTGGGCGTGACCGGTGAAATGGACATGATTTTGCTGCCGGTTCTGATGCAGCATTTGCAGCAGCAGGCACCGGGTATCAAGATTTTGAGCCGTACCATCACGTCTGAAACGGTTGATGGAATGATCAATGGCGGCGAGATCGATCTTGCGATTGGCTGCAAAAGCCAACTCAACACAGGCCATTTCGGCGAGGTTCTGTTCAACTCGGAAGTCGCCTGTTGTTTTAATCCCGATATTGTCGATTTGCCGCTGCCGATGTCGCGTGCGCAATATCTGGCATCGCGGCATGCGGTTCTGTCCCAGACCGAGAATGTCGCCGGGTGTGTTGGCGTCGCGCTTCAGGGGATGGGCATCGAACTTGATGTTGTCCTGGCGGCACCTGATTTCATGCCGCTTCTGGCAGCGGCCCGAAACAGTGCCGTGATTGCCACTGTGCCGTGTCGCATTGCCAACCAGTATGCGCCGTTATTCGGGTTGTCTTATTGCCCGATGCCGATTGATGTGGCGTTCCCGCCGGTGACGATGAACTGGGCTGTTTGGACAGACAAGGATGTCGGCCTGATCTGGCTGCGTGATCAAATCCGCATAGTAATTAACGCGATCGCGCCGGACCGTGAATTACAGGCGGCCGAGTAATCCCGGACAAATACAGCCAGAAATCAAAACGCCCCGCCGGTCTCCCGACGGGGCGGGAAGCGGGCCGACACAGGGCAGATTGTGGTGCAATAAGCTCAGCGCAGGCGAAACTTCCGCGCTCGAGATAGGCTGTGAAAACCCCGACGTCAACATGATCAAAAATTAATCAAAATGTAATCAATGATTGAAAAATAGTCATTCAAAACACGGCTTACGCAAATATTTTCCCCGAAATAGCTGTAAAATGGTTTCTTATTGCGTGAGAATCCCTCGATTCGCGATTTTATTCGATATGGCCTCTGAGTCTGGCACGGTTTTAGCAAGTGCAACGGCGGTGCAATAAAAACTCAGTGGAGGCTATAAATGAATAAGAAGCTTCAGGCGCTCATTGGCGCCGGGGCCATGGCAGTGTCTGCAATGGCAATGTCAGCCGCACAAGCAGCAGAAACCATCAAAGTTGGTGTGCTGCACTCTCTTTCCGGGACGATGGCGATTTCCGAAACCACGCTGAAGGACACTGTTCTGATGCTGGTTGATGACCTGAACAAGAACGGTGGTCTGCTTGGCAAACAAGTCGAAGCCGTTGTTGTTGACCCGGCTTCTGACTGGCCGCTGTTTGCTGAAAAAGCGCGCGAACTGATCGAACAGGAACAGGTTGCTGTTGTCTTCGGTTGCTGGACCTCGGTTTCGCGTAAATCGGTTCTGCCGGTCTTTGAAGAACTCAACAGCATGCTGTTCTATCCGGTTCAGTACGAAGGTGAGGAAAGCTCGCGCAACGTGTTCTATACCGGTGCAGCTCCGAACCAGCAGGCCATTCCGGCTGTTGATTACCTGATGAGCGAAGATGGCGGCTCTGCCGAGCGTATCGTTCTTCTGGGTACCGACTATGTTTATCCGCGTACCACCAACAAGATCCTGCGTTCTTACCTGAACGGCAAGGGTATCTCCGATGAAGACATCATGGAGAACTACACCCCGTTCGGTCATTCTGACTGGCAGTCGATCGTTGCTGACGTGAAAGCATTCGCATCTGCTGGCAAGAAAACCGCCGTGGTTTCGACCATTAACGGTGACGCGAACGTTCCGTTCTACAAGGAACTCGCAAACCAGGGCATCAAAGCCGAAGACATCCCGGTTGTTGCTTTCTCGGTTGGTGAAGAAGAACTGGCTGGTATCGATACAGCACCGCTGGTTGGTCACCTTGCTGCCTGGAACTACTTCCAGTCCGTTGAGTCCGATGCCAACACGGCCTTCATCGAAAAATGGCACGCCTTCATCGGTGATGAGTCGCGCGTAACCAACGATCCGATGGAAGCAACCTATATCGGTTTTAACATGTGGAAACAGGCTGTCGAGCAGGCTGGCACCACCGATGTCGATGCGGTTCGTCAGGCAATGTATGGCCAGGAAGTTGCAAACCTGACCGGCGGTACCGCTGTGATGAACACCAACCACCACCTGTCCAAGCCGGTTCTGATCGGCGAAGTGCAGGATGATGGCCAGTTTGACATCGTTTGGGAAACCGAAGGCACCGTCGTTGGCGATGCATGGTCGGACTTCCTGCCGGAAAGCGCAAAGCTGACCGCCGACTGGACCTATCCGTGGGTCTGCGGCAACTGTGAAAAACCGATGTACTAATTGGTTTCGGATGGGCCGGTCGTGGCAACGCGACCGGCCTGTTCATTTTCAACGCAATCAGCACCTGCCGGCTGTCCGCGTTTTCTTTATCCAATTTTCCATATTGAATTCAAAGGTTTGGTGATCATGCGCAATGACATGTTTTCAGTGCTGCGCCGTTCTCCGTTCTCATTGGCCAAAACGCGTGACGTCGCCCTTCGACTGGGTGCCTTGATCGCGTGTCTGGCCCTGCTTGTGATCGCAACACCGAATAGTGCACAGGCATTTAGCGACGAAGAACTGCGAAACATCGCCGAACAGTTAAATGATAAAAGTGCGACCAAGAAGGTCGCGGTGATCGAGGAAATGGCAGCGGACGGTGATCCACGTGTCGCCCCGATCCTTAAGGCCATGCTTGATGGTGACCTTTATGTCCGTGACAGCGACGAACATGTCGTCATCGCCACCAAAAAGGGCAAAGTCTTTACCCATATCGACATCGTCAGCGGCGAAGAAGTCGGTGAAAGTTCTTCCAAGGAACTCTCCAAGATCAAGATCAACAACCGCCTGCGGGGTGCGCTGCGCGATGCGTTGGCGACGCTGAACCTGTTCAGCCCGGATCTCAATATCCGAAGCGCTGCGGTCGAGCAGATCATGGATGCCCGTGATCCGGCGATGTTGCCATTGCTTCTGCGCGCGATTGATCGCGAAGAGGATGAAACGCTTCTGGCACGCATGGAACTGGCGCAGGCCACCATGGCGCTGGCAGCCGGTGAAACTACCGAAGAACGCCTAAGTGCGATTGATGTCCTGGCCAGCGAAACCACGCCGCAAATCCGTGCGGTGCTGTCGCAATTTGTCGCCAGTGCCGAGGCAGAAGGTTACGAGCCCGAAGTGGTTGCTGCCGCCGAGGATGCGCTTGAATCCGTCGAGGGTCGCCTGTCGACCTGGCAGACGATCGGGGATGTTTATCGCGGTATCAGTCTGGGATCGGTTTTGTTGCTGGCGGCGGTTGGTCTTGCCATCACCTTTGGCGTGATGGGCGTGATTAATATGGCGCATGGTGAAATGATCATGATCGGCGCCTATACCACCTTTATGGTGCAGCAGGCGCTTGGGTCCATTCTGCCATCCGGGTCGGCATGGTCATTGGTGATTTCAGTGCCAGCCGCCTTCCTGGTCGCGGGGGCCGTCGGGGTTGTGATCGAACGATCCGTGATCCGCTTCCTCTATGGTCGGCCGCTTGAAACGCTGCTGGCGACGTGGGGTGTCAGCCTTGTCTTGCAGCAGGCGATCCGAACGATTTTCGGGGCGACCAACCAGCAGGTCACCGCACCTGATTTTATGAGTGGCGCAATTGAATTTTCGACCGGTCTGGTGCTCACCTATAACCGGCTGTGGATCATTTTGTTTAGCATCATCGTGGTTGCTGGTATTGCCGCCGTGCTGCGTTACACCGCGTTTGGTTTGCAGATGCGCGCCGTTACCCAGAACCGGCGCATGGCCGGATCGGTTGGTATTCGCACCGGTTATGTCGATGCGCTGACCTTTGGCCTGGGGTCGGGGATTGCAGGCATCGCCGGTGTGGCACTTAGCCAGATTTCAAATGTCAGCCCGAACCTTGGTCAGACTTACATTATCGACAGTTTCATGGTCGTCGTGTTTGGCGGGGTCGGGAACCTTTGGGGCACGGTGCTGGGGGCGTTTAGCCTTGGCATTGTGAACAAGTTCCTTGAGCCGATGGCAGGTGCGGTTCTGGCCAAGATCTTTGTCCTGATTGCACTGATCCTGTTTATCCAGAAACGACCCAAGGGGCTGTTTGCCCTTAAAGGTCGCGCGGTGGAGGCCTGATCCATGACCGATTATCGTCAAAAGTATCAAATGACACCGGTTATTGGCTGGCTGTTGAAAGACCGCGGCGGGATGATCCTTTGGGGTATCCTGATCGCGGCCGCCATTCTGGTGCCGGCAAGTAACCTTTTGCTGCCCGAAAGTTCCGCCTTCCATGTGCCGACCTGGATGGTCAGCCTGCTGGGTAAATATCTTTGCTATGCGCTGCTGGCACTCAGTGTCGACCTGATCTGGGGTTTCTGCGGGATTTTGTCGCTGGGTCACGGGGCGTTCTTTGCGCTCGGCGGGTATGCCATGGGCATGTATCTGATGCGTCAGATCGGTGATCGTGGCGTTTATGGTGATCCGATCCTGCCGGACTTCATGGTCTTCCTGAACTGGCAGGAATTGCCATGGTACTGGTATGGCTTTGACATGTTCTGGTTCGCCATTGTCATGGCGATGTTTGTGCCGGGGCTTCTGGCCTTTGTGTTTGGCTTCCTTGCCTTCCGCTCACGTGTGACGGGTGTGTATCTTTCGATCATCACGCAGGCCATGACCTATGCGCTTTTGCTGGCCTTCTTCCGCAACGATATGGGCTTTGGCGGCAATAATGGCCTGACCGATTTCAAGGATTTGCTAGGCTATTCGTTGCAATCGGATGGCACAAGGGCAGGCTTGTTTGTCGCGTCCTGTGTGTTTCTTGGCATTTGCTATACGGTGGCGCGCGGCATTACCCAGTCGCGTCTGGGCAAGGTGTTGATTGCCATTCGCGATGCCGAAAGCCGCGTGCGTTTCACCGGCTACCGGGTTGAATATTACAAGCTGTTCGTCTTTACCGTTTCGGCCGTCATGGCGGGCATCGCTGGCGCACTTTATGTGCCACAGGTCGGTATCATCAATCCGGGCGAATTTGCCCCGGCCCTTTCGATTGAAATCGTCATCTGGGTCGCGGTTGGCGGGCGTGGCACGCTTTATGGGGCGGTGTTGGGCGCGTTTATCGTCAACTATGCCAAGACCTTCTTTACCGGGGCGATGCCGGACTTCTGGCTGTTCTTCCTGGGTGGGTTGTTCATTGCGGTGACCCTGTTCCTGCCGAAAGGTGTGATCGGGGCGGTGCCAGCATTCGGATCGGCAGATCGGCAATCATTGTTCACGACCTGGCGTAAACGACGCGCAAATGAAGGAGGCAAGGCATGAGCGAAGCAGCCGCCATTCAAAAGAATGCCTCGGACGAGGAACAGGTCAAATCCGCGCGGTCGGAAACCATCCTTTATGTCGACGGCGTGTCGGTGACCTTTGACGGGTTCCGCGCACTCAACAACCTGTCCTTCTATGTCGAGCCGGGCGAACTTCGCGCCATCATCGGCCCGAACGGGGCGGGCAAGACAACCATGATGGATATCATCACCGGCAAAACCCGACCTGATACCGGTGATGTCCTGTTTAAAAGCGAGATTGATCTGACCAAGCTGGACGAGGCCGAGATTGCCAATCTGGGCATCGGCCGCAAGTTCCAGAAGCCGACAGTGTTTGAAAGCCATACGGTGTTCGACAACCTGCTTTTGGCGTGTTCGGGCGGGCGCGGCGTGTTTCAGGCGCTGTTCCATCGACTAAGTGATGCGGAAAAGATCAAGATCGAAAAGACGCTGGTCACCATCATGCTGGAAGACAAGCGTGATGAGATGGCCGCCAATCTTTCGCACGGGCAAAAGCAGTGGCTGGAAATCGGCATGCTTTTGATGCAGGAACCCGAACTTCTTCTGGTCGATGAGCCAGTTGCCGGGATGACCGATTCCGAGACCGAGGAAACGGCGAAACTTTTACGGTCGATTTCCAAGGAATACTCGGTCGTGGTGGTTGAGCATGACATGGAATTCGTCCGCGACCTTGATTGCAAGGTGACTGTTCTGCACGAAGGATCGGTTCTGGCCGAAGGGCGCCTTGATCACGTGCAGAAAGACCCGCGGGTCATTGAAGTCTATCTGGGGCGCTAGGGGGAAACTGTCATGCTTGATGTCAGCAATATTGATCTGTTCTATGGCGCGTCCCATGCGTTGCGCAAGGTGTCGCTGAGTGCTGAAACCGGCAAGGTAACCGCGGTTTTGGGCCGTAACGGGGTTGGCAAAACGTCGTTGATGCGGGCCGTGGTTGGCCAGCACCCGATAACGGAAGGCAACATCAAATGGGAAGGCAAGGATATCTCGCGCGATCCGTCATATCGTCGCTCGGCCAATGGGATCGCGATTGTCCCGCAGGGGCGGGAGATCTTCCCGCTTTTGACGGTGAAGGAAAATCTTGAGACCGGCTTTGCCGCCTTGCCACGTGCCCTGCGCCATATCCCTGACGAGATTTTCGAATTGTTCCCGGTGCTGCGCGACATGCTGGGCCGTCGCGGTGGGGATCTTTCTGGTGGGCAGCAACAGCAGTTGGCCATCGGGCGCGCACTTGTCACCCGACCACGGTTGCTGGTGCTTGATGAACCGACCGAGGGCATTCAGCCATCGATCATCAAGGACATTCAGCGTGTCATCAAACAGCTGGCCGACCGCGGTGATATGGCGATCCTGCTGGTCGAGCAGTACTTTGAATTCGCGCATGAACTGGCCGACGAGATTGTCGTGCTTGAGCGTGGCGAGGTTGTTTTGTCAGGTGCCAAAGAGACGCTCGACCGTGAAAAAGTCCGTGCCTATCTGACTGTTTGATCGGCATTTGCCAAAATTTTGCGCAAACGGTGTGCCGCCAATCGGGCCAAATGCCGCCAAACTCCTTGTATCGGCAGGGTGTTGGCGGTTGGCCCGCATCTTGCTGTGAGGACCCTTGGTATTAAGGTCCCGTCAGTGGGCCGCATTAATCAGGTGACTTTGTGCAGCTTCGCAAACTTGAACCGACAACATCCGCAATTCCGAATGCGGAGATGGAAACGCCAGTAACGCCCGCGCGCATCATTACCGATGGCCGGGCTGAGGTGACGTTTCGTCAGGGCACAGGTGCAGCACATCAGGGCGGGCATGCAGCCCTTGATCATCTTTATTACCGTGACCCGATGAAAATCCTGTTCCCGCGCCCGGTTGCGGGGGATTTGTCGACGGCTGTTTTGGTGACCACATCGGGCGGCATGGTTGGCGGCGATAAGCTGGCCTTTGCCGGCAAGGTGGAGGCGGGCGCATCCGCCCTGTTTACCGCGCAGGCGGCAGAAAAGATTTACCGGTCGGTCGGACCGGATTGCGAGATGTCGGTTGATCTGGATGTCGCCGATGGTGGCTGGCTTGAGTGGTTGCCCCATGAAAGCATCCTGTTTGATCAGGCCCGGCTGAAACGCAAAACCACCGTGCGTGCATCGGGAAGCGGCATGGTCATGGCCGGCGAGATGATGGTGTTTGGCCGTCTTGCCCGGGGCGAGGTGTTTACCACGGGGCTCGCGCGCGATGCGTGGGATGTTTCGATTGATGGTCGGCCAATCTGGCGCGATGCGCTGCATCTCGAAGGCGATGTGTTGCGCATGCTTGATCACGAAGCGGCCTTTGATGGTGCGCGGGCCAATGCGACGGCCATTCTGGTCGGGCATGGCGCGGAAGAACAGCTTGAAGCCGCGCGGGATTGTCTGGCGCAGGCATCTGAGGGGCTTGAGCCGCGCGATGTGTTGTGTGCCGCGACCGCGATGAAGGGAATTGTGATTGCCCGTTTCATGGCGCGCGATCCGATGAAATTGCGCCGGGTGTATGGCGCGTGGTGGAAAACATTCCGCCATCAAACAAGGGGGCTTCCCGCACGCTTGCCGCGTTTGTGGGAGATTTAATAAATGAAGCCAAGGAGTAGGCAGGCATGAATCTGACGCCACGCGAAAAGGACAAACTGCTGGTTTCGGTTGCCGCCATGGTGGCGCGCAATCGCCTTGCACGAGGGGTGAAGCTTAATTACCCCGAAGCGATCGCGATCATCACCGACTATGTCGTTGAAGGCGCGCGCGATGGCAAATCTGTTGCCGATCTGATGCGCGACGGGGCGACCGTGATCACGCGCGATCAGGTGATGGATGGTATTGCCGAAATGATCCACGAAATTCAGGTCGAAGCGACCTTCCCCGACGGGACGAAGCTTGTGACCGTTCACGAACCAATCCGTTAAGGAAAGAGGAGCGCGTTATGATTCCAGGTGAAATCATTACCAAGGAAGGCAGCCTCATCCTGAACGAGGGGCGCGAAACCAAAACCATCACCGTTGCGAATACCGGGGACCGTCCGGTGCAGGTGGGGTCGCACTATCATTTCTATGAAACCAATCCGGGCCTTGATTTTGACCGTGAAGCTGCCCGTGGCTTCCGCCTTGATATCCCGGCCGGAACCGCTGTTCGTTTCGAGCCGGGCCAGTCGCGTGAAGTCAATCTGGTGAAATATGCCGGAACCGGCACGGTCTATGGCTTTAACGCCAAAATCAACGGCAAGCTTTAAGCGGGGGGATGGAATAAATGGCTTATGAAATTGATCGTCCGTCCTATGCGGCCATGTTTGGCCCGACCGTCGGTGACAAGGTGCGACTGGCCGATACCGACCTGATCATCGAGGTCGAAAAAGACTTCACCACCCTTGGCGAGGAAGTCAAATTCGGCGGTGGCAAGGTGATCCGTGATGGCATGGGCCAGTCACAGGCAACGCGTGCTGATGGTGCGGTCGATACCGTGGTCACCAATGCGCTGATCCTTGATTACACCGGCATCATCAAGGCAGATATAGGCATTCGTGATGGCCGTATTGCCGGGATCGGCAAGGCCGGCAACCCGGATGTGCAGCCCGGTGTCGATATCATCATCGGTCCGGGCACCGAGATTATTGCCGGTGAAGGCAACATCATCACCGCTGGCGGTATTGATGCACATATTCACTGGATCTGCCCGCAGCAGGTTGAAGACGCGCTTTATTCCGGTGTGACCAGCATGCTGGGTGGCGGTACCGGCCCGGCGGCGGGCACGAATGCCACCACCTGTACGCCAGGCCCGTGGCATATTGCCCGGATGCTGCAGGCGGCCGACGGCATTCCGATGAATATCGGTTTCTTTGGCAAGGGTAACGCGACCCTGCCCGGATCGCTGATCGAACAGGTCAAGGCAGGCGCGTGCGGCCTGAAGCTTCATGAAGACTGGGGCACCACCCCGGCTGCGATTGATACCTGCCTGTCCGTTGCCGACGACCTTGATGTGCAGGTCATGATCCATACCGATACATTGAATGAAAGCGGCTTTGTCGAGCACACCCGTGCATCATTCAAGGGCCGAACCATTCACACCTTCCACACCGAAGGTGCCGGTGGTGGCCATGCGCCAGACATCATCAAGCTGTGCGGCGAAGCCAACGTATTGCCGAGTTCGACCAATCCGACCCGTCCGTTTACGGTCAATACGATTGACGAGCATCTGGACATGCTGATGGTCTGCCATCACCTTGATCCGAAGATCCCCGAAGATGTCGCCTTTGCCGAAAGCCGTATCCGCCGTGAAACCATCGCGGCCGAGGATATCCTGCATGATCTCGGCGCGTTTTCGATCATCTCGTCAGACAGTCAGGCGATGGGGCGTGTTGGTGAAGTCATCACGCGCACATGGCAGACGGCCGACAAGATGAAAAAGCAGCGCGGTGCATTGCCCGAGGATTCAGGCAAGGGAAATGATAACTTCCGTGCCAAGCGCTACGTTGCGAAATACACCATCAACCCGGCGATTGCGCAGGGGATTGGCGCGCATGTCGGTTCCATCGAAGTTGGCAAGATTGCCGACCTTGTGGTTTGGAAACCGATGTTCTTTGGCACCAAGCCCGACATGGTGATCAAGGCCGGCATGATTGCCGCTGCTGCCATGGGCGATCCGAACGCATCGATCCCGACCCCGCAGCCGGTCCATTACCGTCCGATGTTTGGTGCGTATGGCAATGCGCTTGCGAAATCGAGCTTCTCGTTTGTCTCGCAGGCCGGCATTGATGCGGGTATTGCCGCCGAATTCGGCCTGTCGAAGGAACTTCTGGCGGTGTCGAACACGCGTAATATCGGCAAGAAGGACATGAAGCTGAACGATGCGTTGCCGGCAATGGAAGTTGATCCGGAAACCTATCAGGTGACCGCAGATGGCGAACTTCTGACCTGTCAGCCGGTTGATGTTGTGCCAATGGCACAGCGTTACTTCCTGTTCTGATCGGTGGTAGCGAACTCCATGCGTCACGCCATTGAACATATTCCGGTTGATCGTGCCGACACGTCCGAAGTGCGCGGCACGGTGACCCTGGCCTTTTCCGACCGGCATCGCCGCCGCATTCGTTTGCATGATGATGCGGGAGAGCCGTTCCTGCTTGACCTGCCGCATGCGGTGCGTCTGGCGGATGGTGATCGGTTACGCCTTGTCGATGGCGGGGTGATTGTCGTCCGCGCGGCCGAGGAGCCGGTTCTGACGATCACGGCGGCCGGTCCGATTGCGACCGCCAAGCTGGCTTGGCATATCGGCAACCGTCACACTCCGGTTCAGGTTTTGAATGACGGGCGTCTGCGCATCATTGATGACCATGTGATGCGCGACATGATCACGGGCCTTGGCGGTGTGGTGGAAAACGAAATCGCACCGTTTGATCCGCTGAATGGCGCCTATCACGGGCTTGGCGGCGCGCATGGTCACAGCCATGGCAACGATCATTTCGACCATGACGATCATGAACATGATCACAAGCACAGCCGTCACCACGGGCATTCCCATGACCACGGATGATCTGACCCTTAACCCGGCCGGCCTGATGCGGTTGATGACGTGGCTAAGCCCCTCATTCCCGGTTGGCGCCTATACCTATTCGCATGGCGTGGAATATGCCGTCGAAGATGGCAGGGTGACGTCGGCTGATAGCCTGATCAACTGGGTTGAAGGGGTTCTGGAATTCGGGGCCGGGCGGATTGATGCGGTGTTGTTTTGTGCCGCATGGCGGGCGGCGCGTGCCGGTGATGAAGCGGCCCTGTTTGACATCGGGGTCGAGGCCGATTGTTGGCGTGGCACGTCCGAGATGGCGTTGGAGGCAACAGCGCAGGGCCGTGCCTTTGTCTCGACCATGCAAAAGGTCTGGGGTGATGGGATGATCACTCGTTGGGCCGATGCCATGCGTGAAGATGATCGCTTGCCATCCTATCCGGTGGCGGTGGGCATTGCCGCAGCCCAATCCGATGTGCCGCTGCGTGATGCGCTGACAGCTTATTTGCATGCGATGGCGGCAAATCTTGTGTCCAGTGCGGTGCGTCTGGTGCCGCTGGGGCAGACCGATGGTGTCAGATCACTGTCGTCGCTTGATGGTGCAGTATCGGTTGCTGTTGATCACGCCATGCAGGCTGAACTTTCCGATCTTGGTGCCGCGGCACCGATGGTCGACTGGACGTCGATGAAACACGAAACCCAATATACGAGGCTATTTAGATCATGAGCTCTCCCCTTCGTATCGGAATTGGTGGCCCGGTTGGTTCGGGCAAGACCGCCCTTTTGGAACGCCTGTGCAAGGCGATGCGCGACGAGTTCAACATCGCTGCCATCACAAACGATATCTACACCCGCGAAGACGCCGAATTCATGACCCGTTCGGGCGCGCTGGCGGCTGACCGCATTGCCGGTGTAGAAACCGGTGGCTGCCCGCATACGGCCATTCGCGAAGATGCCTCGATCAATCTGGCGGCTGTCGAAGATATGGCCGCCAAGCATGCCGGGCTTGAGGCGATCTTTATTGAATCGGGCGGCGACAACCTGTCGGCCACCTTCTCGCCAGAGCTGGCCGACATAACGATTTACGTCATCGACGTTTCGGCAGGCGATAAAATCCCGCGCAAGGGTGGCCCGGGCATTACCCGTTCTGACCTTCTGGTGATCAACAAGACCGATCTGGCACCGCTGGTGGGGGCTGATCTGGGCGTGATGGATCGCGATGCCAAGAAAATGCGTGGAGATCGTCCGTTCCTGTTCACCAATCTCAAGGCGATGGATGGCCTTGAAGACGTGAAAAACTTTATCATCGAGACAGGGGGGCTCCGCCAATCCGCAGCATCCTGATATGGGGATATAAGGATAGCTGCACGGGCTTTGCCCGCTACACTGAGAGCGGCACTGACCCAAGGATGACGGGAGCACGCACCGCCCGGCTGGCAACAGCCGGGCGTTTGTGTTTTGAGGCTCAAAATCAAATACGCAACTTTTTAGTTGCATAATTGAAGATCTTCTGGCAGATTAAATGCAACCAGGAGGTTGCGTTATGTCAAATACCATTGAGAAGTCGATTGAAATCAAAGCGTCCCGTTCCCGCGTGTGGAAGGCCCTGACCGATTCAAAGGAATTCGGCATCTGGTTCGGGATCAATATCGAAGGCCCGTTTGCGGTTGGTGAAGTTTCCAAGGGCATGTTCACCATTGATGGTTTCACCCATGTGCCGTGGAATTCAACGATCAAGGCGATGGAGGAACCAGCCTACTTCGCGTATACATGGCACCCCTATGCGGTTGACCCCGAAGTCGATTACAGTGGGGAACCGGAAACCCTTGTCGAATTCTGGCTTGAAGAAACGTCCGGCACGACATCGGTAAAGGTGCGCGAAACCGGATTTGATAATCTACCACCCCATCGCATTGCTGATGCGTTGCGGGCCAATACAAACGGCTGGGGCTTCCAGCTTGAAAACATCAAGAAACATGTCGAAAGCTGAAAATAATTCGGACAATGGCAAACATGACAAGGATTTTTCCGTCATGTTTGCCGCTTTGGGTGATCCCACACGGTTGGCCATCTTTGATCGTCTGGCCGATGGCAAGCCGCGCTCGATCTCGGTGTTGTCTGATGATGCCGATATGACCCGGCAGGCCGTGACCAAGCATCTGCGCGTGCTTGAGGCGGCAGGGCTTGTGCAGAACCATCGGGTCGGGCGCGAAAGCCAGTATGCCTTTTGCCCGGAACAACTGGCCGAGGCGCGCGCCTATCTTGATCAGGTGGCGGGACGCTGGGAATCTGCCCTGATGCGGCTTAAAACCTTTGTCGAAGATGGTGAGCTTTGATGCTCAGTTTGGCCAAGGCAGTTTAAATTTTGCAGTGAAGTTCTCAGGCTGCTTTCGGTTGTCGGTGACGAAGCCTAGATTTTTCAGTCTGATCTCTATGGCTTGGCTCGAGGTGTCGAAGAACTGTGACGTTCTTTCTAGTAGCAGGTAATAGTTGGACAAGTTTTGGGGCTGGTTATCGACGAAGATGTAACCGTGTCCTCTATCTCGAATATCAAGTTCGGTTCTAAGTTTGCGTATTTTATTGGCTAAATTGATTTTAGGCAGGAGTAATTGCGAGGCAAACATGTTTGCTTGATGCTCCATACGGTTAATCAAGCTTCCTGTTGTTTCCTGCTCATCTACCACTAGGTCTTGGTGGACAGTTGTTTCGGACCTGAGAAATTTGTCGTGGTTTAAGTAAAAATGGCCAATTTCGTGAGCTAAAGTGAAGCGTTCACGTTGGCGGTTTCCGTGCGCATAAATTACAATTTGCTTATTGGGGAAATCTGCTCTCCCGAGAAGTTCGTCTTCATCTTGATTGACATTAGCTTCAGTGAGCTGAACCAGGTCAATTGAGAGTTCTGCGCATATTTGAGCTAAATCTACCGGGCCGTCATGGTAATTAACTAACGACAAAAGCTTGTTCGTTGAGCTCTCTATGTCATCGGTGCTCAAGAATGGAAATTGAGCTTTTGATAGTATTTGAATTTCGGATTTGTCGAGCTTTTCGCCCACGGCTTCGGTGAGTAAGTGTCGGCAGTTGTCAAAGTACTTTCCGGAATAAGTTGCTGCAAATTTGAGTGATCGAACACGATTGGTTGAGCCAAATAGTGCAGCTTTTGCATGCTTGGATTTTAGGCTGTCTTTAAAACGACGTTCAGCAAGATACTCGAGCCCATTCGGATCATATTTAATGATGCCGAGTTTCCGGTTGCGCGCTATCTTCTCCGCGCCGCTCTGTAGTCTAGAGGTTATGACAATGAAGCCTTTTGTGTCGTGTCTGCCAATCTCGGACAATTTATCCGAAAACTCTCTAATTTTATCTGCAGGAACGCCGCCGCTGTAGTTCTTGCACTCAAAAATTATCGTACTTTGCGGATCTAAGTTTTCCTCTCGCCTGACTTCAATTGAGACATCGAATTCGATGTCTCCCCCGCGTTCTTTGGAATAGTATTTGGGCTTCCATCGAACGGTGCAACGGTCGGGTGGGATAGTTCCAATTAGGTATTCACCAGCTTTTTGCTGATTTCGCAAAAAGTCATAAATTGGCTTCTCAAGTTCGTTACCAATTTGAACTGTATCCAACTTCACGCGCTCCCATAAGGCATACATCTAAGTTGATACTTATTTGTCTATCATGGATTGCTGATGGATGTCAGTAAGTCGCGATAAGGTTGTTTGTTTGAGTTTTGCTCTTTGAGCAGAAGAAGTGATTGAAGCGTTTGATATTGTGCGTTCTTTAGATAGTACTTCTACAATATAGCCGAATTGCCGATATCATTTTGCTTGGCGTCGATGATATTTGCGGTTATCCCATATCGCGTTGAGCCGGTCGGGCGGACCGGTTAACGAAAGGCAGTCCTGCGCAAGGGGTTGATTGTGGGGCTGTCTTATAACGGGAATGGGAAACCGTTACATGAAGACCAAAGATATTGTCTATGTCGCCCTGTTTGCAGCCCTGACCGCCGTTCTTGGGCTGTTTCCGCCAATCACCCTTCCAGTCACCGGTGTGCCGGTCACAGCACAGTCACTTGGTCCGATGTTGGCCGGGGCCATTTTGGGTGCCCGTCGTGGTGGGCTTTCGATTGTTCTGTTCCTTGTTCTGGTTGCTGTTGGCTTGCCGCTTTTGTCCGGTGGGCGCGGTGGCTTTGGCGTGATGATCGGGGTAACCGGCGGGTTCATGTTTGGCTGGGCCATTTCGGCCTTTGTCATCGGGCTTCTGATCGAGAAGTTCTGGAACCGTCTGAATATTTTCAATGCCGCACTGTCCATCGCCTTTGGCGGGATTGTCGTCCTGTATGCCATTGGTAATGCCTGGGTCGCCGTCGTGGCCGAGATCAGCTATTGGCAGGCAACCGTCGGGGCGGCTCCGTTCCTGATCGGGGATGCCATCAAGGTTGCGATTGCGACCGCGGCGTGCCTTGCAGTCCGGCGCGCCTATCCCTTGATTTCCAAGGCGGGCTAACGTCTTATGGGCGCAAGTGATGTACTTGCGCCCGTTTTGAGCCTGTTTTTAAGCCCGTACCAATTTCCCTGATAACGCCGGACGTCCTTCCATGATCCGAATTGAAAATGTCTCTGTGCAGTTTGAACAGCGACGTGCGCTTGCTGATATTGACCTGACGCTTGGCGAAAAGCGGATCGGGATTGTCGGCGCGAACGGGTCGGGCAAAAGCACCTTTGTCCGGTTGCTGAATGGCCTGCAAACCGCGACATCGGGGCGGGTTGTGGTCGATGATTTTGATGCGGCGAAGGATGGCCGAAAGCTTAGACGTCATGTCGGGTTTGTGTTTCAGAACCCGGACAATCAGATCGTCTATCCGGTGGTCGAGGAAGACATTGCCTTTGGCCTGAAGCCTTTGAAACTTTCCAAGGAAGAGGTCAACCGCCGGATTGATGACGTGCTTTCGCGCTATGACCTTCAGGATTTCAAAACCCATCCCAGTCATTTGCTAAGCGGCGGGCAAAAGCAATTGCTGGCCATCTCGGGCGTGCTGGTGATGGAACCGCGCTATATCGTGTTTGATGAGCCAACCACGCTTTTGGACCTGCGCAATCGCAACCGGGTGCAGCGCGCGATTGCCGAGCTGGATCAAACGGTGATTACGGTTTCGCATGATCTTGACCTGATTGCCGATTACGACCGGGTTCTGGCGTTCGAGGATGGCCGTGTGGTGCTTGATGGCCCGCCCTCTGAGGTTCTTCCAAAATATCGGGAGATGATGGCGTGATCGCGGGGCTTTATATCCATGGGCAATCTGCCCTGCACCGGGCCGCGGCCGGGGCCAAGATCCTTGCCATGGTCGCCCTTGGTACGGGCGTGTTCCTGATCCCCGATTGGTCGGTGGTGGCGTTTGTTCTGGCGACTGTTTTGTTGTTGTATCCCGCATCCGGCTTTGGTCCGCGCATTATGTGGGCGCAGATCAAGTCGATTCTTTGGCTGCTGGTGATCTTTTTTGCCGTTCAGCTTTGGCTGAATGACTGGCAGGCGGGGTTGCTGGTCGTCACCCGGATTGCGGCAATCGTGATGTTCGCATCGCTTGTGACCCTGACCACCAAAACATCGGATCTTCTGGCATCGCTGGAACGCGCCATGCAGCCCTTGCGCCCGATTGGCGTAAACCCGGAAAAGGTCAGTCTGGCGATTTCGATGGTGCTGCGCTTTATCCCGGTGATCTCCACCGTGGCATCTGAAATCCGCGATGCCCAGCGCGCACGCGGCCTTGATCGATCCATCGTTGCGATGGTGGTGCCACTTATCATCCGCACGCTCAAAATGGCCGATGATGTCGCCGACGCGATAGATGCGCGCAGCTTTGACTAGGCTTCATCGCTGGGTTTTCAGATTTCCCCGAAAAGAAAAGCCCCGACACGCCAGAGGGGGGGAAGTCAGTGGGTGGCGTGCCGGGGAAGTCGAAGATCGTTGGTGCAATCAGCTCAGTCCAAGATGCTTGGCGTGGAAGCGGATATGATCTTCGATAAAGGTCGAGATGAAATAGTAGCTGTGGTCATAGCCATCCTGAATGCGGATGGTGACCGGGTAGTTTGATGTCTTGGCCGCGGCTTCAAGCACTTCGGGCTTAAGCTGCTCTGCCAAAAAGCCATCTGCACCGCCCTGATCGACAAGGGCCGGGGTCTGAGCATCGGGCGCACTTGCGGCCTTCATCAGTTCCGAACTGTCCCAGTCTTTCCAGGCTGATTTGTCATCACCGAGATAATTGCCAAGCGCCTTCTGGCCCCACGGACAATTGATCGGGTTGGAAATCGGTGCGAAGGCGGTGACGGATTTAAACGTGCCCGGATTGCGCAGTGCAATCATCAGCGCCCCATGACCGCCCATGGAATGACCGGAAATCACCGCATCATCATTGACCGGGAAGTGATCCTTGATGAGGGCTGGCAGTTCCTTGGTCACGTAATCATACATGCGATAATTGCGCGCCCACGGTTCCTGCGTGGCATTGACGTAAAAGCCCGCACCCTTGCCGAAATCATACGCCTCGTTCTCGTCATCGGGCACATGATCGCCGCGCGGGCTGGTGTCCGGGGCGACGATGGCGATGCCCAGCTCGGCGGCAATGCGAAATGCACCGGCCTTCTGCATGAAGTTTTCATCCGTGCAAGTCAGGCCCGACAGCCAGTACATGACCGGGACCTTGGTGCCATTGCTGGCCTGTGGCGGCAGAAAGATAGCAAAACGCATGTCGCAGCCAAGGGTGGTTGACGGGTGGGTATATTGCTTTTGCCAGCCACCAAAGACCTTGTTGCTTGAAGAATTCTCGATACCCATATCGGGGCCTCCTTCTGATCAGCCACCGCCGGATGGTTTCCGGCAGTGGCGCAATTATTCAAACGTTTATATTTCGATCAGTAATGGATAACCGAACGGATGCTTTCGCCTTCATGCATCAGATCGAACGCTTCGTTGATGTCTTCGAGCTTCATGGTGTGGGTGATGAAGTCCGAAAGCTTGAACTCACCGGCAAGGTAACGTTCAACATAATCGGGCAGCTGCGAGCGGCCTTTAACGCCTCCAAACGCCGTGCCGCGCCAGACGCGACCGGTGACCAGCTGGAACGGACGGGTAGAGATTTCCTGACCGGCACCGGCAACACCGATGATGACCGACTCACCCCAGCCCTTGTGGCAGCACTCAAGGGCGGAACGCATGACATTGACATTGCCGATGCACTCGAACGACCAGTCAACACCACCGTCGGTCAGCTCGACAATGACTTCCTGGATCGGCTTGTCATACTTTTTCGGGTTGATGCAATCGGTCGCGCCCAGCTTCTTGGCGAGATCGAATTTCTTTTCGTTGAGATCGATGGCAACGATGCGACCGGCACCGGCCATCTGCGCGCCGATGATGGCCGAAAGACCGATGCCGCCAAGGCCAAAGACGGCCACAGAGTCACCCTTTTGCACCTTGGCCGCGTTAACCGTGGCCCCCATGCCGGTGGTGACCCCGCAACCCAGCAGGCAAACTTCTTCAAGCGGGGCGGTTTTGTTGATTTTTGCCAGCGAGATTTCCGGCAATACAGTGTATTCCGAGAAGGTCGAGCAACCCATATAGTGATAGATCGGCTTGCCATTCTGCGAGAAACGTGTGGTGCCGTCCGGCATCAGGCCCTTGCCCTGGGTTTCGCGGATTTTCTGGCACAGGTTGGTTTTGCCCGATTTGCAGAATTTGCACTCGCCGCATTCCGGGGTGTAAAGCGGGATCACGTGATCGCCAACCGAAACGCTGGTCACACCTTCGCCGATGGACTCAACGATGCCGCCGCCCTCATGGCCAAGGATCGCCGGGAAGATGCCCTCGGGATCGTCGCCCGACAGGGTGAAGGCATCGGTGTGGCAAACGCCGCTTGCAACGATCTTGACGCGCACTTCGCCGGCTTTTGGCGGGGCGACCTGAACTTCTTCGATCGACAGCGGTTTGCCTGCTTCCCAGGCGATGGCGGCTTTACAGGTAATGGTCTCGGCGCTCATGACGCTACTCCGGTGGTTTGATGTGGATGCCAACAGTCTATTTATTTCCCTTGATGTGATAATCCGCTATTTTGGTAATTCACTTTTACGTATGTGTAACAATCGAGGCGGGGTCGGGGCATGAATGCCTGGGACGGGATCAGCGAATTTATCGCCGTGGCCGAGCGGCAGAATTTCACCCATGCCGCCAGGCAGCTTGGCATTTCCGTCGCCCAGGTCAGCCGACAGGTCACAGCACTTGAAGAAAAGCTCGGCACGCAATTGTTTTACCGTACCACGCGCAAGGTCAGTGTGACCGAGGCCGGGCAGATTTACTATCAGCATTGCCGACAATTGCTCGACGGGCTGGATGAGGCAGAGCGCGCGATTGGTAACCTGACAGAAGTGCCGCGCGGCAAGCTGAAACTCACCGCGCCGACGACGTACGGCGAAACCGTGATCGCCCCGCTGGTCAATGATTTCGTCACCCGCTATCCCGATCTTGAAGTGCAATGCCGCTTTACCAACCAGAAGCTTGATCTGGTACTGGAAGGCTACGACATGGCCATCCGTCTGGGTCGGTTGGAAGGAACGACCGGCAGCTTGATGACCCAGCAGCTTTCAACGCGCCGCCTTTATGCCTGTGCCGCACCCAGCTACATCGCCAAACGTGGTGAGCCCTATTCGCTTTCGGAACTGCATCACCATAATTGTCTGGTCGGAACACTCGATTACTGGCGTTTTGAAGAGGACGGTCGCGAACGCACCGTGCGCATTCATGGCTCTATCCATGCCAATAGCGGGCAAGCGCTTCTGGATGCAGCGCGCAAAGGCATCGGCATCGTGCAATTGCCCGACTATTACGTCGATCCGTGGATTGCCAGTGGCGATCTCGTTCCGGTGCTTACCAAATACCAGCCATCCGATGAAGGCATCTGGGCAATCTACCCAACCAACCGGCATCTGAGCCCCAAGATCCGCATGCTGGTGGAGCATTTGGGAAGGTATTTGGGGTAGGGTGCGACCGATAAAAATAAACCAAATACGATAGTGTTTTGCATTGTATTTATCTCAAAAGGTGCAATCCTTGACGCAAGACCGGTTGAATTTCGTATTCTGTGGAAGCTGTGTCAGGGGGAATTTCCATGATAAATCGTCGTTGTGTTGTCGTTTCGGGAATATTGTTTTCTCTTTTTGCCATGACGGGGTGCCAGACATGGCAAACGGTGTACGAAGACGATTACAGTTACCCCGCCGCAAAGCCTTTTAATGCGAAGTTCAATACTTGGTTCTGGCGTGAGGATGCGACAGGAACCCATGTTTTCAATTACATCGACACGCCCGGGAATGCAGGTCCTGACAAGAAAGGGTGTTTTGCTGATGCGCCTTGCGTCAAGCTAACCGCGCCCGTGTACGTGCAATCCGGTAATACAAAACCGCCCTATATCAATGCGGAGATGTATAACAATTCATGTGCGCGACAAGGGCCAGGGCATCCAGATAAGCAGCCATATGATCGATTGCTTGATCCAGTAAATCCGCTTTTGCAGTCGATAACGTTTATTCAGCCGGCCGAAATGCATGCCAATATCAAGAAATATTGTGATCTGCCCTATCCTTACCGCCCGGTTGAAGGTGTAGCGAAGCAGGGGCCTTTTGCCGAGGACTCGTGGAACACAACAACCAAAACCAATATCGCGCACAACTATCTAGCGTTGATCGCAGATAAAGAGGCTCTTTGGAAATGGTATCGCGACATCGGATTCAACAACATTTATCTGGCGAATGATGTGGTCTCAAGCCGGATTGTTGCAAATGTTCGTGCAGATGGCACGGATGGTGGCAGCAGAGGTTGGGGCTATTGGAATACCACGATGAATCCATTGGTGATGCAATTCGCATGGTTCATGGAGGTCACCACAGAGAAAAAACCACCCAGCTCCGGATTTGACAATAACGTTTGGATGATGACTGTGCGTGGAGGTTCGAGCTTGGACTTTTGCCTGACTCCACTTAACCCTGAAAAATACAGCATCTACGATTGGCATCAGTACAGTATCGAATGGACAAGCAAGTCTGTGCAGTATTTTGTCGATGATGTGCTGGTGGCAGATCACCGGAAATACATTCCCGATATTGGGCTTGCGTTTCATAACTGGGTGGATAATCGCAACTACGGAAAATATGGACCGCCAAACTACCCACTTAAAACACCCAAGACCAACCTGATCAATCAGTTTGCCGTCTATGAGCAGAAGCCAACCGGTCAACAAAGCTTATCGCCGGTAAGTGTCAACGGGACCACATGTGGCAGTGTTCCCTTTGATAAAGACATCAATGAAATCGAAAAGCTGATTAAAATGATCATAGAAGCCTATGAGTAGAAGGGCTTCTACCGAGGCCTAAATATCTGGTCTTTCTCAATCACAAATGCTGATCAAGTGCGTCATATAAGGCCGCAAAAGTTTTCAGGATTTGATGAGGTGAGAAATGTCACAATGCACAGGGTCGAACGGCGATCTTTGGGAAGTCTATGAAGCAAAGGATGGCTGGCGTTGGCGGCGTACGGCCAAGAATGGCGAGATTGTTGGTGCGTCGACGCAGGGCTATTCGAAGAAGTCTGATTGCATCGCCAATGCCAAACGTCCGGCGTGTGATTGTGACCTGAGCTAGGTCGAGATCATCCGGCGCAAACAAAAAGCCCCGCAGCCTGTGCCAGCGGGGCTTTAGTGTTTTGGGATGCGCTTGATGTTACTGCGCGGTCCAGCCGCCATCAACCGAAAGGTGCGTGCCAGTCATCTGTGATGCCGCGTCGGAGCACAGGAACAGGGCGGTCTGGCCGATCTGTTCGGGGCTTACGAACTGTTTGGACGGGTGTTTGTCCGAGACAAGTCGGGTTGCGGATTCTTCAACCGAGATATTGTTTTCCTTGGCACGTGCCTCGATCTGGCGTTCGACCAGTTCGGTGCGCACCCAGCCCGGGCAGATCGCATTGGCCGTGATGCCGGTTTCAGCCGTTTCAAGGGCTGTCACCTTGGTCAATCCGATCACGCCATGTTTGGCGGCAACATAGGCGGCCTTCTGGACCGAGGCGACAAGGCCATGGGCCGATGCCGTATTGATGATGCGGCCCCAGTTTTTCTTGCGCATATAGGGCACTGCAAGGCGGGTGGTGTGGAAGACCGATGACAGGTTGATCGCAATCACCGCATCCCACTTTTCCGGCGGGAAATCTTCGACATTGGCGGTGTATTGAATGCCGGCATTGTTGATCAGGATGTCCACGCCGCCAAATTTGGCTTCCGCGTCTTTCATCATCGCTTCGATCTGATCGGGTTTGGACAGGTCGGCACCGTTATAGTGCGCGGTGACGCCGTGTTCGGTTTCAAGAGCTTTGCGGGTCGCCTCGATTTCATCGGCGTCGCCAAAGCCATTGAGCATCACATCAGCGCCAGCGCCTGCAAGGGCCTTGGCCATGGCAAGGCCGATCCCGCTGGTCGAACCGGTGACGAGTGCGCGTTTACCTGTCAGCATTTTGTCTTCTCCCTGTGAAATGGGCTTTCTGCCCTTTGATTTAGGAAGATCATGCCGCAGTGCAATGTAAGTGGCAAGAAATGCTGTTGTCGGGCAGATGGCTTTTTAGGTGCCAATTCCGTATTTGCGCAGCTTGTTGGCGATCGAGGTATGCGAAACGCCAAGCCGTTTGGCGAGCTTGCGCGAACTTGGATAATCCGGATAGAGGCGGGACAGCATTTCCCGTTCAAGCAATTCCATGCCGCTATTGAAATCACTTTGTGCCAAGGCGTTTGCGATCAGATCGGATTGCTCTGTGTTGGACGTCGGGGAAGCCTCGCCGCTGTCCGGCGCGCCGTGAGCCTGTCGGGTTTCTCGTTCGGGTGTCGTGGCCGTGCCGGTGGCGGCATCTGCCAGATCACGTGCGCCAAGGACATTGCCATCAAGCAGTGCGACGGCGCGAAACAGGGTGTTTTCAAGTTCGCGCACATTGCCCGGCCAGTCGTGACGGCAAAGCCATTCAAGCCCATCGCGGGCAAGGCGCGGTGGTGTTCGTTCGGTCTGCTGGGCGGTACGGTCGATGAAAACGGCGGCAAGATCGGCAATGTCTTCGACCCGGTCGCGCAAGGGCGGCAGGGTGATGCCCAGAACATTGAGGCGGAAATAAAGATCTTCGCGAAACGTGCCGTCATGGGACATCGCCTCGAGGTCGCGGTTGGTGGCGCTGATAACCCGGACATCGACGGTGATTTCGTCCGTCCCGCCGACGCGCCGGAACCGGCCATCCTGGAGCACGCGCAAAAGTTTGGCTTGTAGATAGGGGGTCAGTTCGCCAATTTCATCGAGAAACAAGGTGCCGCCATCGGCCAGTTCCAGAAGCCCCGGCTTGCCGCCGCGCCGTGCACTGGTAAAGGCACCGGCGGCATACCCAAACAGTTCGCTTTCAGCGAGGCCCTCGGGCATGGCAGCGCAATTAAGAGCCAGAAACGGTTGATCAGCGCGCGCACTTGCACGGTGGCAGGCGCGGGCAAACAGTTCCTTGCCGGTGCCGGTTTCGCCAAGGATCAGGATCGGGGCATCGATGGCCGCAAGCCGTTCAGCCTGTGATTTGACTCGCAGCATGGCCCGGCTGGTGCCGATAATGTCGTCAAATCCGGTGTGGCTGCGATCCTGAAGGGCGGTGATGACGCGGCCCAGCCGTGCCGGTCGGTGAAAGACCATCACCCCGCCCCAGGGCGCATCATCGCTGGCGTCCGATCCATCATCAACATGACCGATCGGTTCGACCTGCAAAAGATAGGTCTGGCCACCCAAAACCACTTCGCGTTCCGGCAGGCGAAAACCACCTTGGCGCAAATCTTCAATAGATGGTTCGCCAAGTATGCTGGATATATCCTGATCACGCAGAGGTTTTTCAGGGGTGGCTGAAATTGCCTGTGCCGCCGGATTGGCCTGTGCAATCAAACCATTGGCATCAACCGCGATCACCGGATCACCAAGGGCGGCAAGCGTTGCATGCAACTGTGCGCGGCGGCGTTCGGTTGGCAGGCGGTCGATTTCGGCAATGTCGAAAATGCCGGGGATTTTCTTCAATGCGCTCGCCAGTGCCGGGAAGCGTTCCGGGCGAATGGCCGGGATATCGGCATAGATATGATGGGTGGTGACTTCGAATGTGCGGATGTCCAGGCCCTGATCGGTCAGGACGTTGATGACGTCGCGCGTAATGCCGAGCCTGTTTTCACCGCGAATTTCGAACCGCATATCCGTACCGATAAGTTTACATTGTATCGATAAATGTACAGTCTTAAGCGACTGAAATCCAGCGTCTTTGCGCTTTTCTGTAATGATAAGCGTCTGTGTGTAAACTAATATTTACACACAAAAGAGAACCGATTTCCGTAAGCCTTTGAAAACAAGCGATTTTTAAGTCTGGCATGGTGATTGCGGCTGACGGTGCAGAATAAACGCATTTCGAGGAGCCTTCCGATGTCTGCCCATAACAAACACAACGCATCCAAGCACAATTCTGGCAAAACCGGCTTTGCTACCCGTGCGATCCATCACGGTTACGATCCGCAAAGCCACAATGGCGCGCTGAACCAGCCGGTTTACATGTCTTCGACCTTTGCGTTCGAAACAGCCGAGCAGGGCGGGCGGTTCTTTGCTGGCGACGAGCAGGGCTTTATCTATTCCCGTATTGCCAACCCGACACTGGATCTTCTCGAAAAGCGCCTTGCGGTGCTTGAGGGCGGTGAAGCCGCCGTTGCGACCGCATCGGGTATGGGCGCGATTACATCCGTCTTCTGGACCTTTATCGCGCCGGGCGACGAGATCATTGTTGATCGCACGTTATATGGCTGCACGTTTGCCTATTTCCGCCACGGTCTGGAAAAATTCGGCATCAAACACACCCACGTCGATCTGACCGATCCGGCAGAGCTGGAAAAGGCGATCTCGGACAAGACCAAGATTGTCTATTTCGAAACGCCGGCCAACCCGAACATGCGTTTGGTCGATATCGAAGCGATTTCCGACATCGCGCACAAGCATGGTGCCAAGGTCGTTGTCGACAACACCTATTGCACGCCGTATCTGCAGCGCCCGATTGAACTCGGTGCTGATATCGTTGTGCATTCCGCGACCAAATATCTGGGTGGCCATGGCGATCTGATGGCCGGTGCCGTGATCGGAACACTTGAAGACATGACGCAGGTGCGCTTGGTGGGGCTTAAGGATATGACCGGTGCGGTGCTTTCCGCGCAGGATGCCAACCTTGTGATGCGTGGCCTTAAAACGCTTGAGCTTCGCATGGAACGCCATTGCGACAACGCCGAAAAAATCGCCGATTTCCTGGACAAGCACCCGAAGGTCGAGAAGGTCTTCTATCCGGGGCTTGAAAGCGACCCGCATCATAAACTGGCCAAAAAACAGATGGACCGGTTTGGCGGCATGATCGCGTTCGAGCTTAAGGGCGGGATCGAGGAAGGCCGTAAACTGATGAACGGCCTTAACATGATTACGCGTGCGGTCAGCCTTGGCGATGCCGAAACCCTGATCCAGCATCCGGCATCGATGACCCACTCGACCTACACCGCCGAAGAACGTGCCGAGTATCAGATCACCGATGGTCTGATCCGCCTGTCGGCCGGGCTTGAAAGCATCGATGACATTCTGGCCGATCTGTCGAATGCGCTGGATGGTGATCAGATGGCGATTGCCGCCGAGTAACGGCAAATCAACTGCGGATCGGGATGGACGAGTGCTATCCCGGTCTGTTGTTTTCACCCGTCACTAGTCAAACAGACTGTATTGAGCCATTGCCTCGCGCGATCGGTCTGACAGGTGTTTATTCTCGATCCGCATGACTTTCAGGTTATGCAGATTAATCTGTGAGAATGACGGTGCGGTATCGCGATGGGTTTTCAAAAGATCCAGCATCATGCCGTTTGAAAAGGCGCGCTTAAGACCGGTTTCGATGATGTCGTGCAGTTCCGGATTTTTGGGGCTGACAAAGAAATAGATCGGTTGCGGGTAATAAAGCGCTGTTTTTTCCGCAATTTCGATGCCGGGTGCTTCCCACTTCATCCAGTTCCATTCGCCGGCAATCTGCCAATAGGCACGTGGATAAAGATCAAATCGCCTTGCGTCGAGCATACGATGAAGCGTTCTGTAACGTCCGCTAACGACGTCAAAGCCGTTATCGATCAAAATCTCATTGTCTGGCCATCCAAGTCCCTGACCCATGGAAAGTTTCCTGAGGTCGTCAATCGTCTCAATCTGACTGAACGGTTCTTTGAGGTCTTTATGCAGCATGAAGAGCCGCAAGCCGGTGGTGCCAAGATAAATTGGGATATAGACCGCAAGCAGCCTTTCTTCGCGCTCTGCATTGGTGCCAAAGAAAACCGTGTCGAACTGGTCGGCAGCTTCGAGCATGGGAATGCGCCGGTCTTCTGTCGGGTAATCCATGCATACCGGCACAAGGGTAGCTTTGTGCCCGCTCAGTCTCAGGGCCAATCGCAACAGATCGATGTGATATTCCCGGTGTGCTTCCCAGGTGATCTCGCCGCGGCAAAATTCCGATGGCGTATCCATCGGGATGCGCACGACGCGTGGATCATTGGAGGATGCCGACTGCGCATGGGCGGGGATGTTACTAAACAGGCACGCAGTGAAGATCATCAGGCAAAGAAATTGTCGGGCAACATCTTTGATGGCTGTGAACCGGTTGGCCACAGAGGATAATACGCCTCGAATTGCTCCGATCCGGACTGTCATCGGAATAGAATAACTTTGGTCAGGGAAAGAGATCTTAACGAGAGAAAGTTTGGCAATTTCGACGTCACCGGAAGCGAACTTTAGGAGAGGCGGTATCTATATATCAGTATAAGATATTTCTGTGCAAAGAGTTTGAGCCGGGGTTGCACCCAGGCCGCAGTCTTCCACCCGGCGCTGATCGAATTTGGCGGTCTTCCGGGTTTGATCGACTCGCACGGGAATAGGGGCGCGGCAGTGATTTTTCGGATTTTTTGCTGGAACGGAAATTCGAGAGTTTCCCTGTGATCGTCGCAGCTGATTCCAACATTTCAGTGAAATTGCCGAATCTTGTGTGAATTGCCGGACCGCCATCTTGATTTCCGCGACGTGCCCCTAAAAATCGGCATTGTGGTGCCGAATTATTGAGACGCCCGACGACATCGCATGAAACCCGCAATATCGGATAAAAAAGAAAGCAATCAGGAAATGTCAGTACAGGAAAGCGCACCGGAAATCGGTGAAATCATCGAAGCAAGCAGCACGGCCGATATCAATGCCAAGGACCTTGAGATGCTTGGTCTGCTTGAAAAGAAAGTGCGCTGGCTGTCAAGCTGGACAATCCATAATGCCAACCATCTGCGCCCGAAGCGCGACGGCATCAAGGTTGGCGGCCATCAGGCCAGTTGTGCGTCGATGACGACCCTGATGACAGCCCTTTATTTCAATGTTCTGCGCCCGCAGGATCGGGTTGCGGTCAAACCGCACGCAAGCCCGGTATTTCATGCGATCAATTACCTGTTTGGTCGTCAAACCAAGGAAAAGCTCGAAGCATTCCGCTCGTTCGGTGGGGCGCAATCCTATCCGTCACGGACCAAGGATGGTGATCAGGTCGATTTCTCGACCGGCTCCGTCGGCCTTGGTGCGGCGGTGACGAACTTTGCCGCCCTTACGCAAGATTACCTGCGCTACAAGGACATGCTGCCCAAGGATGAAACGCCCGGTCGCATGGTCGCCCTTGTCGGGGATGCCGAACTTGATGAAGGCAACATCTATGAGGCGCTGCTTGATACCTGGAAGCATGACATTCGCAATGTCTGGTGGGTGATCGATTATAACCGCCAAAGCCTTGATGGCATGATTGATGCCCACCTGTTCCGCGTGATTGGCCGGTTCTTCCGCGCGGTCGGCTGGAACGTCATTACCATCAAATATGGTCGCAAGCTGCATGATGCCTTTGCCAAACCGGGCGGGAAATCGCTTAAGAAGTGGCTGAATGACGTTCCCAACGACATCTATTCGGCCCTTACCTTCCAGGGTGGGGCGGCATGGCGCAAACAGATCACCTCGGACATGGAAGGTGACAATGCACTGGCAAGCCTGCTGGGCGACTATGACGATGATCAGCTTCATGACCTGATGACCAATCTGGGTGGCCACTGCATGGAAGCGGTTCTAAGCGCCTTTGAGTCTGTACCCAATGACAAGCCGACCGTGTTTATTGCCTATACCGTCAAGGGTTATGGCACGCCGCTTCAGGGGCACAAGGACAACCATGCGGGCCTGATGAACGTGCCGCAAATGGATGCCTTCAAGCTGCAAAACAAGATCGCCGACGGGCAGGAATGGGATGTCGCGGCTGGCCTTGATATCAGTGCCGATGCGCTTCGCGACTACATCGCCAGGGCACCGTTTAACGATGATGCCCCGCGCAACAAGTCGGCAAAACACATCACCATCCCCGAAATGCCCTATGCACGTGCCGAAACGTCCAGCACGCAGGAAGTTTTTGGCAAGATTTTGAATGAACTGGCCAAGATGAAGGACAGCGACCTGTCGGACCGGATCGTGACCACATCGCCCGATGTGACGGTCTCGACCAACCTTGGCGGGTTTGTGAACCAGCGCGGTCTGTTTGGCCGCGAAGAGCTGGCTGATGAGTTCAAGGAACGCAAGGTCCCCTCGGCCCAGAAATGGATCAGATCACCAAGCGGACAGCATGTCGAGCTTGGCATTGCCGAAAACAACCTGTTCCTCAACCTTGCTGCCCTTGGACTGTCGCACAGCCTGTTTGGGCAGCGCCTGTTCCCGATTGGAACGCTTTATGATCCGTTCATTGCGCGCGGTCTCGATGCGTTGAATTACGCCTGCTATCAGGATGCACGTTTCATGGTGGTGGCAACACCAAGCGGCATCACGCTGGCCCCGGAAGGCGGGGCGCACCAGTCGATCAGCACGCCAATGATCGGTATGGGGCAGCCGGGCCTGACCAGTTTTGAGCCAAGCTTTGGCGATGAACTGGCCGCGATCATGGGCTGGTCGTTTGAACATATGCAGGACCCGGCTGGTGGGTCGATTTACCTGCGTTTGTCGACCAAACCGCTGTCACAGCCGGAACGTGACCTGTCAGAATCAGAAAAGACCGAAATTATTTCGGGTGGCTATTGGTTGCGTCAGCCGGGCGACGATTGCAAGATGGCGATTGCCTATTGCGGTGCCATGGCACCCGAAGCAATTGCGGCGTGGGAAAAGCTGTCTGAAGATCATCCGGGGCTTGGCCTGCTTGCCGTGACGTCGACCGATCGCCTGTATAACGAATGGCAGGATCTTGAACGTGCCCGCCTTGAAGGCAAGGCGGATGGTAAAATGGCCCATGTCGAAAACCTGTTGAAACCACTGGCATCGGATGCCCGCCTTGTCACGGTGGTTGATGGTCATCCGGCCGCCCTTGCATGGCTGGGTGGTGTACGCGGTCACGCGGTTGCGCCGCTGGGTGTGAATGCCTTTGGCCAGTGCGGGGACAGCATCGCGCTTTATGATCACTATCAGATCGGCACGGATGCGATCCTGCGTGCGGCGAAACGCTGGGACTGATAGGGCATGCTTGAGGTTCGAAAGGGAGGGTGCTTTGCCCTCCCTTTTTTCATGTCTGGGTCGACCACTTGGAGTGGTCCGGCAGTTGACGCAATGTCGGATTGTAAGTACGAGAACTGTTCGCAATTTATAAAAATTAAAATCGGTTCAGTGTGTGTAACCCCGAGCCGGGCAGTGAAACGTTCTTATGAAAAACAGAAGTCTTAAAGGGCTTTATCCGGCGATGCCGTTTGGCACACCGATTGAGGCCACGCGCGCCGGCGGCGGGGCCCTGATTGGACTGGGGCTGGCGGGTTTTTTGCTGTCACTACCCGAGTTGCAAGGCGCAGGTCTTTATCTGATTGCGCCATTCGGTGCGACATCCGTCTTGTTGTTCGCAGTACCCAACAGTCCGCTTGCGCAACCATGGTCCGCGATTGTTGGCAATAGTGTTGCCGCACTTGCCGGGGTGGCTGTGTGCCTGATGGTTGATGACCCTGTGCTTCGCGTTGCGTTGGCGGTTGGACTGGGTATTTCTGCGATGATTGTCGCACGGGCGGTTCATCCGCCTGGTGGTGCGGTTGCGATGGTCGCCGCCCTGAACCCGGATATGGTCGCCGATCTCGGCTTTCGCTTCGCCGTGACGCCGGTTGCTGTTGTGACAGCCATTCTGGTTCTGGTTGCAATTGCCTATGCCCGCTTGACCGGGCGCACATATCCATTCCGCCATTTCGATGACAAAGGTTTGCATCGGACAGCAGATCGTGCACCAATCGAACGGCTTGGCCTTGATGAGGATGAGCTAAACGCGATCCTTCAGCAATATAGCCAGTCGCTTAACCTTGGTATTGAAGACCTGGCGCGGTTGATTGGCGCGGCCGAATTACAGGCGGCATCCCACCGTGCCGGGCCAATGACCGCACGCGATATCATGTCGCGCGATCTTGTGACTGTTGAGGCGGAAACACCCCTTGGCGAGGTGGCCGACCTTTTTCGCAAGCATGGCTTTACCTCCCTGCCAGTGATTGGCGCGGACGGCCAGTTCATTGGTGTGATCTTTCAAATTCATCTGATCCGCCGCGCACGAGAGGATGCATTGCGTCTGGATCGTGGGTTGTTATCGGCGATGTCGCGTCTGGTTGATCGCAAGCGTGAAGCGCCTGTCCGGGCGATGGAAATCATGTCTGTCACGGAACCACGTGCCACGCCTGATACACCAATTGCGGCGTTGCTACCGCTGATGGCGGATGGCGCATGTGATGCCGTTCCTGTTCTTGATTATGGAAAAATCATTGGCATTGTGACCCGAACTGATTTGATCGCCGCCATGGCCCATGCAAGCATTACTGCCGATTGAGTTGCCCACAAAACTGGAAAAGCCCGATGACTGAGACTGTTACACTGACAATCGAAGAGGCTGAAAAGCTAAGCCTTGCCGTGCTGGAGGACAATGGCTTTGGCGAAGAACATGCAGGTGCCATCATGCGCAGCGTGGTTGCCGCCCAGATTGATGAGTGCCATTCGCATGGACTTTATCGTCTGATGGGTTGTGTGCAGACCGCGCGGAATGGCGGGCTTGATACCCATGTTCTGCCGGAAATTATCGATCAGGCGCCGGCCATTACGCGGGTCAATGCGCACAAGGGATGCTCGCTTCTGGGTTTTGAAATGGGCTTGCCGCAGCTTGTTGAAAAGGCGCGACACTGTGGGATTTCGGTTCTGGCGATCAATAACTGTTTCCATTTTTCAGCGTTGTGGCCGGAAGTCGAGCAGATTTCTGCCCACGGTCTGGTCGGGATGGCGATGACACCGACCCATGCCTTTGTCGCGCCAGCAGGCGGAGCCAAGCCGCTCCTGGGCACCAACCCGATTGCCTTTTCATGGCCGCGTCCGGGCAAAACGCCCTACACGTTTGATTTTGCCACCAGCATGATCGCGCGCGGCGAAATCGAATTGCACCGTCGCGCGGGCAGGCCAATTCCCGAAGGCTGGGCGATTGATGAAAATGGTCATCCCACCACCGATCCGACCAAGGCGCTTGAAGGGGCGATGCTGACCTTTGGCGGGCACAAGGGATCAGCACTTTCGACCATGATCGGTTTGATGGCGGGGCCGTTGATCGGTGATGTGCTGGGACATGAAACCCATGCCGCATCCGAAGATGCGCCGGGTAAGCCGCATCATGGGGAAATCATCATCGCCTTTTGTCCGGAAACATTCCTTGGTGCTGATGCGCAAAAGCATCTTGATCACGCCGAAGACTTGTTTGAGGAGATCGTCAAACAGGGCGCGCGCCTGCCATCGCAACGCCGGTTTGAGGCCCGCGAACGCAGTCAGACAAACGGGGTGACGATCCCCAAGGCCCTGCATGACGAGCTGTTGGCCTTGACGGAGCAACAATAATACTGGGCGTTATGCTTGGATCAGATTTTATGACCCAATCTTTTTTCAAGGGGTACGCCGTGATGGGCTTGCAATGTCCCCAATTGTCGTACAACTCACGCAGCATGCATCCAAAAGCGAGATTTGATGCAATGTGAGCTGGAAGGGCGTTGGTCATGGAATATCTGATGTTGCTCGGCGGTTTGGCCGGGCTTTTCTTTGGCGGGGAGTCTCTGGTGCGCGGTAGCGTCGGGATCGCCCGCAAACTTTCCATGTCATCGCTTCTGATCGGTTTGACCGTGGTCGGTTTCGGGACATCGACGCCGGAACTTCTTGTCTCCATGGATGCGGCATTGCGTGGTGTGCCGGATATCGCGCTTGGCAACGTTATCGGGTCCAACATTGCCAATATCTTGCTGATTGTTGGTGTTTCTGCCGTGGTTTGGCCAATTGCGGTATCTGGCGGCACGCTTGGTCGTGACACCGCTGTGATGCTTGGTGCTGCTGTCGTGCTGGTGCCGTTCTTTGCGCTTGGTGACCTTGGCCGTGTCGCTGGTGGGCTTATGTTTGCGGCATTGATTGGTTATCTGGTGTTTGCCTATCGCCAGTCGCGTTCGGAACCCGCGTCATCGACGGATCTGCCCGAGGCAGTTTCAAATGTTTGGCTGTCAATTGTCTGGGTTGTCGCGGGGCTGGCCATGCTGATGGTTGGTGCCCATTACCTTGTCGAAGGGGCGGTGACCATCGCGCGCACCTTTGGGGTTTCCGAAGCCTTTATCGGGCTTACGATTGTTGCGGTTGGTACGTCCTTGCCAGAGCTCGCGACATCGCTGATTGCTGCATTGAAAAAGCAATCCGAAATCGCGATTGGCAATATTATTGGGTCGAACATTTTCAACATCCTGGGGATTCTCGGCCTGACGGCGGTCGTGTCGCCGATTCCGGTCGCGGACCGGTTCCTGATGTTTGACCTTCCGGTGATGATTGCGGTTTCGATTGGTCTGACGCTGATGCTTCGCCGTCCACAAATTGGCCGGATACCCGGCATCATCATGCTGGTGCTGTATGCCGGTTACGTCTGGGCGGCACAGTAAGGATTGTCGGCGCAGGGCAGGCTGTTTGGCGGATTTCCTAGAAAAACGCCTGCTTTATGCCATCAATGATGAACTGGACCGCGAGGGCGGCCAAGATCATACCAAGCAGGCGTGATACCACGGTGGCAACGGTCGGGCTGAGGCGTTTGGCAACCACGTTTGCCAGCAGGAAGAAGACAAAGGCGATCACCATCACGACGGCGACCACGCCAATGACGCTGGCCTGCATGGCGATATTGTCTTCGAACTTGCCCATCAGAAGCATCACGGATGCGATGGCACCGGGGCCAGACAGGAACGGGATCGACATCGGGAAGATCGAGACATCATCGGCCTCGTCATCCGGGATGGTCGGGCCGTCCGCCGTTTTGGTGGCCGCGGTCTTGGTTTTGGCTTTGGCGGTCTTTCCGGCCTTGTCGGTGTCGTGATCTTCTTCGAGTTCCTGATGAACCTGTTCGGCGCGCTGGTTACGTTTCTGGCTGCGCTTTTCAAACAGCATTTCAAGTGCGATCAAAAACAACAACGTTCCCCCTGCAATCCGGAAGGCGGGCATATGGATGCCAAACACGCCCAGCAATCCCTCGCCGATCAGGGCAAAGGCCGCTAGGATAAAGAAACTGGTCAAGCAGGCACGGATCGCCATGCGCCGGCGGTGCGCAGCACTTGTGCCCTGCGTCAGGACGATGAAGACCGGCACCAGACCCAACGGGTCGATGATCACAAACAGCGTGACAAAGACCGGGATCAATTCGTTGAGCATATCAAGGCTTGGCATCGGTTCTTCCTGCTTTCGGCGATTGCGCGATGGATGCGTATATTGCGCCCATCTTCGCAGGTAAATGGTTAAATGGGCAGTTCTTTTGGGTGGGTTGGCAATGCAGGGCCTTATCGCCGTTTGCCGCGATTGCGTCCGTAACTCCCGGCACTTTCCGGCCAGTCGACATAATCAACCGGTTTCTTTCGCACCCATTTGACGAACTTGATGATATCGGGATGGGCAAGCAGCTTGTCGGGGCTGTTATAGTCGCGTGCAAGGGTGGCTTCATCAAACAGGCGATGGATCATGCGATGGCAAACGCGATGCAGCCATTCGGTTTCAGTCCCGCCCTGTGATTTCGGGTGCCAGTGATGGCGATCAACACTGGGACCTGCGATCATCGCCCGACCACAGATCGCGCATTTTCCAAGATCAGAACGATCAGAATTTCCCGGTATTGCCATGGTCGATTATTGCGGCGGCATTCGCCGGTTTTCAAAGAATTTCTGCCAGGTCCCGGGTTTGAGGGCGCGGAGCGCCTTGATCCGCGCCCCAACCGATGGATGGGTATCAAGCAGGCTTGGCGGCTGGGTGCTGCGATAGGGCACAAGGCCAAGACGTTTGCGGTTGATCTGATCGATATGCAGAAGGGCATCAATCATGTCCTCCGGGCCATTGAGCAAATCACTTGCCCCATGATCGGCGGCAAATTCGCGGTCGCGGGTGACCGCGCGCTGGAACAGGAAGCTGATGGTCGGCACCGCACCAAACAGGATAATCATCCAGGCGGGTGGATTAAAATCGCCAAAGATAAAGATCGCCAGCCCAAACAGCGCGATGGTCCATGTTGCCCGATACAGCACATCGGTAATCAGCAAAATACGGGTGTCGCCATGCCAGGCATGCGCCACTTCATGGGCCAAAATCGCGCGCATCTGGCGCGGGGAAAGGCCATGAACCGCATCGCTTGAAATCGCGATTGTGGTGTTGTCGTCCGTGCCGGTCGTGATGGCATTGACCCCCTTGCCGGGCAGCAGGAACAATTTTGGTTTGTGACCAAGTTCCGCGCGTTCGGAAAGTAGGCGGCTCATTTCATGGATGGCGGGATAATCTTCCCCCGACAGTGGACTGGCGCGCAGCATTTTCATCAGGATTTCTGGCGAGATCATTGGCGAAAGTACCAGCATCAGGGCAACCGCGATACCGGCCGAAATCATCATTGAAATCCCGCCCAGCATCCATGCGCAGGCGGCAAGCACCCCGATCATGCACGCCATCAGCCCGCCCGCGTGGGAGACTCCGCCGGGCTGAATGGCGAGAAACCGTTGAATGAAATCGGGAAGCTGCGGCGTATTGTCAGCCATTCGCGTTTTGCCTGTCAGGGTTCGGGTTGGGGGTCTTATCCAAAGATAGGGATGGTCACTGCAGATACGCAAATGCAACCTTTGGTACGGTCGGAAAAATTTATGTCAAACAATCGGTTGTTTGCATTGATCCAGCACAGGTTGTTAGCCACAAGACGCGGTTGAATTTCGAGGCCGGAATTTGGCAAGAATTGCGCGATGTGATTGCGCGGTAAGGCAATGAAATAAAGGGCTTTGCGGCGAAATCTTAACACATCCTTATATATTCGACTAGAATAGTGGGAGTATGCCATTGGCTAGGATACCCGTTGTGGCTTTGCCGCGCGGGTGGTTTGTCATGCGCAATTGCCAAATGGTCAACGGCAACAGATATAAGATATCTGCCCTTGTTTCATGGGCGGTGGTAGTGGAAGGACTTGATGGGCCTGTTGGATAGAATTCGACCAACCCGCAAATCGGATGCGGGACGCGAAGGGGATCGTACCCCGCTGGAACGGTTGTTCTGGCGGTCGATCGCGCTTGTCGGCGGATTCTCGATGGTGATCAACCTGTTGAACATGGTGATCCCAATCTATTCCATGCAGGTGTTTGACCGCGTTCTTTCCAGCCGGTCGGTGGATACGCTGGCCCTCCTTACCCTTGGCATAGGCCTTGTTCTGGTCTTCATCGCCTCGATGGAACAATTGCGATCAAGGGTTTTGATCCGGGTCGGGACGGCACTTGATCTTCGACTGGGTGGGGAACTGTTTGCCCACGTTGTGCAGCAATCAGCACGCGGCAGCCAGATGCGCCAGCGACCTTTGCGCGATCTATATGGTTTGCGCGGGTTCCTGACCGGCAGTGGCCCGTTCGCCCTGATCGATTTCATGTGGGCCCCGGTCTATATCGGGGTTGTGTTCATCTTTGATACCCGCCTTGGCATGGTGGCCTGTGGCGGGGCGTTGCTTTTGATCGTGATTGCGATTGCCAACGAAGCCGCGGCCAAGATTTCCGTCGACCGGTCCGAAGAAAGCCAGAACCGCGGTATTGCGCAGGAAGAAACCTATGTCCGCAATGCCGAGGCGATGGAAGCCATGGGTATGACCCAGTCCGCCCGCCAACGCTGGCAGGCGGACCAGTCAGACTCGCTTTATTGGGAAGGCCAAGCCAGCCGCCGGGTTGGCACATCGACAACGTTGTCGCATTTTGTCCGTCTTGCCATGCAGGTCTGCTTTATCGGGGTTGGGGCCTATCTGGTTCTGTCCGAAAGCATCACGATCGGCATCATGGTGGCGTCCATGATCCTTGGCATGCGCGGTCTGGCGCCGTTTGATGGTGCAGTGACTGCATGGCGCAGCTGGAATGCGGCCCGCAGTTCGTTTGAGCGCCTTAATAATATCCTGCTTGAAAAACGTCAGACGGTCCCGGCACCCATGCCGCGCGGACGCGGCATGTCGGTCAGTGTCGATCGTCTTGTCTTTGCGCCGCCCAACAGCCGCAATGTGCTGTTCAAGGGATTCTCGTTCAAGGCTGGACCGGGGCAGATCATTGCAATCGCAGGGTTCAACGGGGTTGGCAAGACCGCGCTTTTGAAACTGATCATGGGCATCTGGTTGCCCGGGTCCGGGTCGGTGAAGCTCGATGATGTTGAAGCATCCCGCGCAGATCGTACCGAAATGGGCGCTCAGATTGGGTATCTGGCGCAAAACCCGTTCCTGTTCCCGGGCACAATTGCCGAAAACATCGCCCGTCTTGGTAATGCGGAAATGCGCGACATCATTCAGGCTGCTGAGCTGGCCGGTGCGCATCAGTTCATCCTGGATTTGCCAGATGGTTATGACACGCGGGTTGATCGTGGGGGGCGCAATCTTTCGGGCGGGCAGCGGCAATTAATTGCACTCGCTGCCGCCCTGTTTTCGCGGCCACGTTTGCTGTTGCTTGATGAGCCGACAACCGCCCTTGATGACAATGGCGTTACCCATATCAGCGAACTGATCGAGGTTTTGCGCCGAAACGGCATCACGACCTTTATCGTCAGCCACGAACGCGAAATTCTGGCACGCGCCGATGCCATTCTGGCACTGGCCGACGGCCAAATTCAGGTTGTCCCGGTCAAGGGTGGTGCGAAATCAGCAGTATCAAAACCGGCTCCGGAAAGTGGTCAAATTGCACGTGGCCTGCCACCAATTTCCCGCCCGGCCGAGCCAATGGCCGATGCGTTGCCATCTGATGGTCAAATGCGCATCACCCCCAAACAGATTGCCGTGCCAAACCCCGACGCACCGCGCCCGATTGTTGAGAAAAACACGGCCCCCAATACCCATCCGGCAGCAGTCATGAGCGCGCCGGAACCTGAAATCGGGATTGAGGAAACACCAGAGATCGCGGATTTCGGTGCCACTGGCGAAGCAGGTTCTGGTCGCGCACAAGCCGCAAAGCAGGCGGCAGGTATCGCCAAAACAGAAATGAAGCCACAGCCGACCCCGGGTGGTACGATGATGACCATGCGCCCGGTCAGCAAGGAGCAAACCACGACAAGGAACGCAGCCCGCAAGGACCCGCCAGCCCGCGCGTCGCGTGAAGCCCGTCCGGCAAGTGCCGCCGACCTTGCGCCCAAGCGCGCCGCGACCAAACCAAAGGTCCAGCCGGAACGCACCGCACAACCGGCCCGCAAGCCTGCGCCACAGCGCAAAATGAGTGAAGCCGAGACCATCGCCAAGGCCCGCGAAGAAGCCGCGATGCGCATGCGCAAAGTGCGTGAGGATGCCGAACGCGCCGCTGCTGCGCGCGCACCGCGCCGCAAACCGGCCGCCGCGGAAGATCGCCCGATGGACCGCGCACAACCAAGTGCACAAAATACCCGTCGCGGACGTCCGCAATTGCGTGTGGTTGAAGGATCGGCTGAACGTCGACAGGGTGGTGCCTGATGTCGGGTGGTGTGCAACTTCCAACCGCGCGCGAGCTTAGTACCGATGTTAAGCCGTTGGTGCGGATCGGCTTTTTGATCCTGTTCTTGGGCTTTGGCTCGGTCCTTCTGTGGGCCGGTACGGCCGAGGTTAATTCGGCTGCCACGGCCAGTGGTGTGGTTGCACCATTTTCGGGCCGACAAAGCGTTCAGCACCTTGAAGGCGGCATCATTCGCGACATTCTTGTGCGCAATGGTACGCGGGTCCAGGCAGGCGATGTCCTGATCAGGCTTGATGATACGCGTTCGCGGGCAAGTTATGATCTGCTCAATAACCGTTATCTCAATGCGCTGGCGACCCAGACGCGGCTGATTGCCGAACGGGCGCAGGATGATTATTTGTCATTCCCGCCGCCACTTGAAGATCCGCGGTATTTTTCGATCACGGATGCGCAACGCACCCTGTTTGACAGTCGCCGCAGCGCGTTTGCCGGAGAGCTTGCGCTCTATGACGAACGCATCAAGGAATTGCGTCGCGAGATTGTTGGCACGCGCGAACAAAAGACCGCTGCCGAACAGCAGGTCGGGATCGTCAAGGAAGAGCTCGCCATGGTCAAGCCGATGGTCGATCTTGGCTATGCGAGGCGGACCCGGTTGCTGCAACTCGAAAGCCGGTTGGTTGAAACCCTTGGCAATATCGGTCGGTTTTCCGCCGACATTGCCCGGATTGAACAGCAAATCCAGCAGGTCAAGGCCAGCCAGTCACAGCTGATGCGTGACCACCTGCAATCGATCAACACAGAATTGCGCGATATCCAAAGCGAGATTTCCGATCTGAACGAACGCCTGCGCTCGGCCGAGGATATCCTGGTGCGTTCCGACATCAAGGCACCGCGCAACGGCACGGTGACCAACATGCAGTTCACCACGATCGGCGGGGTCATTCCGCCCGGTGCACAGGTGCTTGAAATCGTGCCAGCCGATGATCGGCTTGTGATCGAGGCCCGCGTTTCCCCGAACGATATTGACGTCGTATCAGTCGGTCTTCCGGTCAATATCCGGGTGACATCGTTCAGTCAGCGCTGGTTTGCGCCGGTCAAGGGCACTGTAACCGATGTCTCACCGGACCGGCTGACAGACTCCGAAGGCCGATCCTATTTCCAGGCCATGGTCGAGATCGATGCCGAAAGCCTGGCAGAGCATGAAGGGATGATTTTGTCGCCTGGCATGCCCGCCCAGTTGGAGATCGTAACGGGTGCCAGAACGATTCTCGCTTACCTGTTTTCACCGATCACCACCAGCTTTGATCGCGCATTCCGCGAACAATGATCCGGTAAATAACGTATAGGTCATGGCAGGTGAATCTATACAACCTGACAGATTCTGACAGGCCGGGCTTTTTCCTTCCAAAACGCCGGAAAATATGAGAAAAAACGCATCAACCGTACCCGGGCGAGTCATTTTCTATTGATGATTCGCATAAATCTAATTTATACTACGGTATAAGTCGATTCTGGGGCCGATTGTTCGCCGCAGTACTGGTAAAAATAATTCCCATGTAGGGAGTATGTGTTTTGGTCTCGCCCGCCAACCAAGACGACGGTGTTGGAATTACCGACACCGACATTGATCAGGTTCTTGATGACCGCGCAGAAGGGGATTCTGCTGCGGTCAAAAATGATTCTGGGGCAGGCTCTTCGGGCGAAGGCAACTCACAATCCGCTGCAACGCAGGTTTTCACCAACATCCAGAACGTGATTGGCACTGCCTATGACGATGTTCTGGTGGGCGATGGTGGTGACAACACCCTGATTGGCGGCGAAGGCGACGACATTCTCGAATCGGGCGAGGGTGAGGATGTTGTTACCGGCGGCGAAGGACGCGATACCTTCGTGCTCCAAAGTGGTTTCGAGCAAACCACAATCACCGACTTCAACATTGACGAAGATGAGTTGGCACTCAGCGACCTTGGCGTCGACAGTGTCAGCGAACTCATGGCGCTGGCCAGCGAAGATGCATCTGGCAATGCCTTCATCGTGTTTGCCACGGGCGACAAGGTGATTTTCGAGGGCGTGTCGAAGGCAGAGCTTGCCAATGTGACGCTGGTCGATGTCCCGCAAATCAACGAAGTTTCCGTCGCGACCGAGGGCGGGGATGCTGCCTCCACCGATGGCGAAGCCAATGTCATTGAAGGTGGGGCAGGCGACGACATCATCATCGGTTCGGATGGTGATGATGTTATTTTGCCGGGTGGCGGTGCAGACAGCATTGATGGCGGTGCTGGCGAAGATACCCTGTCATTTGACGGGGCTTCTGACGGCGTGCGCGCCGATCTTTCGCAGGGTTCCTCAACCGATGCCACCGGTGCCAATCGGACGTCCTTTGAAAATATTGAAAATCTCCGTGGCACATCGGGTGATGATGTTCTGACGGGTGATTCCGGCAATAACAGCCTGTCGGGTGGCGATGGTGATGACACCTTTGCCGTCAGCGACGGTGCGGACGCTATTGATGGTGGTGCGGGCGAAAATACCCTTGATTACAGCCAGTCTGATCAGGGTGTTGAAGTCAATCTCGATTCCGGTGCGGGTCGCGCAAATGACGCGCAAGAAACTTCGTCGCAAAGCGATACCGGTACCGCAACCGATGGTACCGCAAGTGGTGACGCGGCAGGCGAAAGTGGCACGGGCAGTGCAGAAGCCGGTGACACGGAAACTGGTTCCGGCAGCACTGATGAAACAGGCTCGGCAGCTTCTGGTGAAACCTCTGGCGAGGCTTCCGGTGATGGCGCGACCGGTGCATCCGGCAGTGAAGAAACCACCCAGAGTGATGGCGGGGCCACTAGTGATTCCAGCAGTTCCGGTGAAACCACGACTGGCGATGCGGTAACGGAAACCGGTTCAACGGGCAGTTCTGAAACACAGGAAGATACCACCTCGGGCGAGGCCACATATGGCGGTTCAGAAAGCACAGACGAAACGGGCAGCACCGGCGATAGCGCGTCGGAAACACCAACTGATGGCGGTTCAGGTGATGCATCCGGTTCCGAAGCGACCGGTAACGAAACCGGTGCGTCTTCGGGCGAAACTTCCGGATCGACGGATGGCGATAGCACAACGGGTGAAACCGCATCAGGTGAGACGGAACCTTCCACGGGTGGTTCCGATTCTGGTGATGCAACGGGCGGCGAAGAGGCTTCAGGCTCAGACAGCGCTGAAGTCGTTGACGGTTCTGATACGGGTTCTGGCGCAGGTTCAGAAGCCGGTGCGGGCAGCGACACTTCTGGTGAGGGTGCTTCTGGCGGCGAAACCAGCGGAGAGACTGGTTCTGACAGTGCTTCTGCCGGCAGCGGTGAAGATACACTGGATTCCGGCGATGCCGAAGGTGGCGCAACCGATATTGGCAGTACGGATTCCGGTGATGCTGCGGGCGAAGGTGCTGAGCAGCCGGTAGACGAAGCAACCGGTGAAACATCCGGCGGTGAGACCGCTGGAACGGGCGCTTCCTCTGGCGAAGCAGAGACCAGTGAAGAAACCGCGGGTGACGAAGCCGGTGCCGACAGCCCGGCTGGCGAAACCGGCCCGAAGACAGAAGACAATACAAGCACCGGTGCCCAGGCGGGTGCCGAAGCTGGTGCAGAAACCGGCGGTGAGACGACTGAGTCCCAAGCCGGTTCTGAAACCACTGGCGAAGGTAGCGACGAAACACCGGCAGAAGGCTCCGACGAGACAGGATCAGGTGATGTTGCCGCTGATGGCGAGCCGTCGTCTGATGCGGGTTCAACGTCCGGTGAGACCGCAGGTCAAGAAACCACCGGTGAAGAAACCGCATCGGGTGACACCACCGAAGGCGGAGAAGCTGGCACAGCACCAGAAGGTGACGCCGGACAAGAAACCTCTGGCGATGCAACCTCTGGCGAGGACGCAACGGGTGGTGAAACAACCGGCAGTGCCGAAGGTGAAGCGGATAGCGACGTAACCGATGCCGATGACGGCGATGCCAACGCCTTTGACAATAATCCTTCGGGTGCGGCCGATGTCGTTCAGGGCGACGACGAGACAGACACTCTCGGGGGGGCTAGTGGAAACGACACCCTTCAGGGCAATGACGGCGATGACACGCTTGAAGGCGGTGCTGGCAATGACCTTTTGCAGGGTGGTGGCGGCAATGATGTCCTGCGCGGTGAAAGCGGCAACGACATCCTGCAGGGCGGTGATGGCAGCGACAGCCTGTTTGGCGGCGATGATGACGACGTGCTGCAGGGTGGGGCTGGCAACGACCTTCTGGTTGGCGGTTCCGGCAATGATGTCATGGCGGGTGGATCGGGTGACGACTTCCTGCGCGGGGGCCAGGGCGATGATCACATCCAGGGTGGCAGTGGTGTCGACACCGTAAGCTACAGCGATGCCGAAAGTGCCGTCACGGTTGACCTTGCCAATGAAACCGCGACGGGCGGTGCAGGCAATGACGTCGTTCAGATGGTGGAAAACGTCGTTGGCTCCGACTTTGACGATCACATTGCGGGTGATGATGCCGACAACGTCCTTGAAGGCGGTGCCGGTATAGATACGCTGACCGGCGGCGCGGGGGACGACACCCTTACTGGTGGTTCGGGTGCTGACGACTTTGAGCTGACCGAGAATTTCGGCAATGACACGATCACTGATTTTGCCGGTTCGGAAGACATTATAGATCTTTCCAAACTCGGCATTCAGGACTTTGCAACCCTGCAAACCATGATGTCCGATGATGGCAACGGCAACACCGTTATCGATTTCGGGGATCAGGGCACACTCACCCTTGAAGGTGTCAGCAGCGACAGCCTGAACGCGGATGATTTCCGCGGTTTCGGTCGCATCTTTGAAACCGAAGACAATGATGTCGGTGCCGGGACAGACGGCAGTGACGCGCTTTATGGGTATGGCGGCGACGATACGCTCAGCGGTGGGGGCGGCGATGACGTCATTTCCGGCGGTTATGGCGATGATACGGTTGCTGGCGGTGCGGGCAACGATACCCTGCGTGGTCAGGAAGGTATTGATACCGTCGACTATTCCGGTGCGAATGGCGGTGTTCAGGTTGACCTTGGCACAGGGACTGCGACGGGTGCCGATGGCAACGATGTTCTTGATCGCATCGAGAATGCGACCGGTTCAGCCTATGATGACGAACTTTACGGCGACAACGGTACCAACGTTTTGCGCGGTGGTGCGGGTGATGACACGCTTGTTGGTCGTGGTGGCAATGACACCCTTGATGGCGGCGAGGGCGACGACCTGTTCGTTGGCGAAGAAGGCAACGATACCCTCATCGGCGGTGAAGGCAGCGACACCCTTGATCTCAGCGCGCGTGAAAGCGGTCAGGAAGTCAACCTGGGCAGTGGATCCGCACGCGACAGTCAAACCGGCGAAAATGATACGCTGATTGGTGTTGAAAATGTCATTACCGGCGCTGGCGATGACACGGTTATTGCGTCCAGTGACGCCAATGTCATTTCGACGGGCGCAGGCGACGACACCATTCGTGGCGTCGGTGGTAACGACACCATCGACGGTGGCGATGGCAATGATACGGTTTCTTTTGGCAATGAGTCCGGGCTGAATGTCGATCTAGCGAACGGAACCGCCACGATGGGTTCCGGGACAGCGCAGCTTTCCAACATTGAAAATATTACCGGGTCTGCAAACAACGATGTCATTTCCGGTGATGATGGTGCGAATACGCTTTCGGGTATGGCTGGTGATGACACCATTTCCGGTGGCGGCGGTGATGACGTGCTATTGGGCGGCGGTGGTAATGATACCGTTGATTATGCAGATGTAGACGGCGGCGTTACTGTTGACCTGGCAGGTGGCACGGCGACCGGTGATGGTGATGACACTATTTCCGGCTTTGAGAACGTTGTTTCTGGTTCCGGCGATGACGTTGTATATGGCAGTGTCGACGACAACTTCATCGACACCGGTGCAGGTAATGATACCGTCTTTGGCAGTGAGGGTGATGACACGCTTATCGGTGGCGAAGGCCACGATACGCTGAGCTACAATGCCGGTGACGCCAGATCGTTCGATGCGGGTGTCACGGTCGATCTCGAAGCGGGCACGGTTACAGGGAACAACTTCACAGATCAGATTTCCGGTTTCGAGAAGATCGAAGGTACCGCAATCGACGACATCATGCTTGGCAACAGCGGTGATGATATTTTTGTTGGTGGTGGCGGCAATGACACGCTTGATGGTCGCGGTGGTGACGATACGCTGACCGGTGGCTCAGGTGCCGATACCTTCGTTATCCGGGCGGACAGCGGTGATGACCTCGTCACCGATTTCGATCCTGCCAATGACGTCATCGACATTCAAGGTATTGAAGGTCTTGAGCTCTTCTCTGATGTTGTTGATTTCATTGGTCAAGACGAAGCCGGTAACGCAACAATCATTGTCGGTGATGCCGTAATCACACTCGAAGGTGTCGACCCGAACAGCCTGACCTACGCCAATTTTGCAGGCATCCGGTCGCTTGATGGCACAGAAAACAGAGATGTGTTGGCTGGTACCAGCCGTAGTGATGTGATCAATGCAAAAGCAGGCGATGACACTGTTATTGGCGGTGAAGGTAATGACACAATCAATGGTGGGTCGGGCAATGACGTGCTGTCGGGCGATGCTGGTACAGACACAATTTTCGGCGGTGACGGTGATGACACTATCACTGGCGGTGCCGGTAGTGATGAACTTGATGGCGGTGACGGCACAGATACGCTGAGCTATCAAGGTAGTACTGTAGGCGTCACTGTTGATCTTGAAAGTGGTCAGGTGACCAGTGGTGCGGATAGCGACACAGTTTCTAATTTTGAAAATGTTACGGGCTCTGCCAGGGCCGACGATCTTCGTGGTGATGAAAACAACAACGTTCTGCGCGGCGGTGCCGGTGACGACGTCCTTGACGGTCGCGGCGGTAATGACCAGCTCTATGGTGGTGCCGGGAACGACACGCTGGCGGGCGGAGAGGGCGACGACGTCCTCAACGGTGGTACGGGAACCGATACGGCAACATATGCAAATGCGTCGGGTAGCGTAAACGTCAATCTTGCAGTTGGGACTGCGACCGGCGCAGATGGTAACGACACGCTGGTCGAGATCGAAAACTTGACAGGTTCAGCCTACGACGACGTGTTGACCGGCTCGTTGCTTGATAACACCATTGATGGTGGTGCCGGTGATGATACGATCAATTCCGGTGCAGGTAACGACGTGGTGAGTGGTGGTGACGGTGCCGATACCTTCGTGATGACGGAGGCTACTGAAAACATCACGGTGACTGATTTTGATCTGGCTGAAGACAAGATTGACCTGTCAAGCTTTGGTATCCCCAACTTTGAAGCACTTAAAAAGCTGATCAGTGAGGACGACGATGGCAATGTTGTCATTTCGTCTGGCGACAGTTCCATGACTCTGGTTGGTGTTTCACCTGATGAACTGACTGCTGATAGCTTCGTTGGTATCGAAACTCTCGGAGCGACCGGGGGCGATGACGTTATTCAGGGGACAGCATTCGAAGAGATTATCGACGGGCTTGCCGGGAATGACACCATCCACGGTGGTGCGGGCGCGGATACAATCTATGGCAATGATGGTGATGACACCCTCTCGGGGGGGCTTGGCAAAGACATCATTGATGGTGGTGATGGGGAAGATACCGTCGACTACAGTTCCGGAAATGGTGTTCAGGTCGACTTGGCAGCAGGCACCGGTGGTGTTGGCGGCGAAGACAGCCTGAGCAACATCGAAAACGTATCAGGCTCCAGTCAGAAAGACGTCATTGCGGGCGACGATAACGCAAACACCCTAAGCGGTAATGCCGGTGCTGACACCATATCTGGTGGTGCTGGCGATGATGTGATCCTCGGCGGAGCTGGCAATGATCTGTTGTCCGGTGGCGCTGGTGATGACGTCCTTGTTGGCGGCAGCGATACAGATACTGCTGATTACAGTGCTGCTGATGGTGCAGTTACGGTTGACCTCGCATCTGGAACAGCATCGGGCGCAGATGGAAACGATACGCTTGATGGTATCGAAAACGTCAACGGTTCCGACTTCGATGATATTCTTGTTGGCGATGATGCCAATAACACCCTGATTGGTGGTCTTGGTGATGATGTAATTGAAGGTGGCGGTGGTGACGACCTGTTGGTTGGTGGTGAAGGCAATGACACCATCGAAGGTGGTGACGGTAACGACACGGTTAGCTTCCAGGGCGGTGGTTCTGTAAATGTAGACCTTTCGACCGGCAGCGCGACCAGTGAAGGTGGCACAGACAGCCTCGCTGGTGTTGAAAACGTAATCGGTTCAAACCAGTCCGATATTATTACCGGCGATGATGGTGCAAATATTATCGCTGCGGGCGATGGTGCGGATACCATAACCGGTGGTGGTGGCGATGATACGCTAAGTGGTGGTGCTGGCGCGGATGTTTACATCGTTGGCGCCGATGACGGTGCCGACACGGTGACAGACTTCAATGTCGAACAAGACAAGGTAGACATTACAGGTCTATCAATTGACACCTACGGCGTGCTTTTCGAGTTGATGTCTGAAAACGAAAACGGTGACCTGGTTATCGATTTCGGTGAAGGCACCTCGATGGTGCTTGAGGGAGTTGGCATTGAAGATATCACGGCCGACAACTTTATTGGTGTTCGCGATATCGTAGGTACGCTTGGCGATGACACTATCTATGGTACAGACGGTCAGGATATTATCTCCGGCCTTGATGGTAACGATACCATTTATGGTCTGGACGAAGACGACAGCATCCTTGGTGGGGATGGCAATGACACGCTAATCGGTGGCAATGGTGACGACGTTCTGGATGGCGGTGAGGGCAATGACACTGTCGATTACAGTTACGAAGTCGAAGACGTAAATGTCGACCTGAAAGTAGGCGCTGCAGCGACGGACAAGGGGAACGATGTTCTTCGCAATGTCGAAAACGTTGTTGGCGGGGCAGGTAATGATCGGCTTACCGGTTCTGACGAGGACAACCTGCTGATTGGCGGCGAAGGTGATGATCTTCTCGAAGGGCTCGACGGAGATGACACTCTTCAAGGCGGAGAGGGGCGTGATACCGCGAGCTACGCCAACGCAACAGGTGGGGTCTCGGTGGACCTTGAGACTCAAACGGCAACCGGTACGGCCGGTAAAGATACGCTGTCGAGCATCGAGAATGTCATTGGGTCCACTCACGAAGATACGATTTCCGGCAATAGTGAAGATAACACCATCAGTGCAGGTGCTGGAGATGACAGCATTATTGCATCTGACGGAAACGATGTCTTACGTGGCGGCGGTGGCACTGATACCGTTGATTATGGCAATGCAAACGGCGCAATAGCAGCTGACTTGCAGGCTGGAAGCGTAACCGGCTTCGGTAACGACCAGCTCGAGAATATCGAAAACCTGACGGGCTCCGATTACGGCGATACGATCACGGGCAGCCAATCAAACAACATCCTTTCGGGTGCAGACGGCGATGACACCCTGTTTGGTGCAGGTGGCGACGACACACTGCTTGGCGGTGCTGGGAATGACTTCCTTGACGGTGGTCGGGGACGCGACTTCATTGACGGTGGTGATGGCGTGGATACCGTTACCTACGCTGACGCGGAGCGTAGTGTTTCGATCAATTTAGAGACCGGCGAAACTGACTCTACGACTGGCGATACTGTTCTGAATGTCGAGAACATCATTGGGTCGCAATTTGGTGACGTAATCACAGGCTCGGATGCAGACAACACCATTCTGAGTGGCGCTGGTGATGATACCGTTGGCGTTAGCGCCGGTAGCGATGTTATCGAAGGAGGTGCCGGAACAGATACGCTCGATTACAGTGAGAGTAATACCGGTGTTGGTATAGATCTCGAAGCTGGCGTCGTTGATAAAGTTGACGGAACAGATCAGGTCAGCAGTTTCGAAAACGTTACCGGGTCAGACGCAAACGACAGTATTTCCGGAAGTGCTGATAGCAATATCATTTCTGGCGGTGCAGGCGAAGATATCATCGACGGTCGAGCAGGTAATGATGTCATCACCGGCGGGCTTGGTAACGATACCCTTTCAGGTGGCGATGGCACGGATACGCTCGACTACTCCTCTGCGACTGGCGGACAGAATGTCGACTTGGCTTCTGGAACGGCATCTGGTGCAGACGGCGATGATACAATTTCCGGCTTTGAAAACGTAACTGGGACCGAATTTGCCGATATCATCACCGGTGACGATGCGAATAACAGTATATCGGGCGGTGAAGGCGACGACACGCTGAGCGGGGGCGCAGGTGATGACCTCCTTGATGGCGGCGAAGGCAACGATGTCTTCGACAGTGGCAGCGGCAACAATACCATCCTTGCGGGTGTTGGTAATGACACCGTAACAGGTGGTGTTGGTGATGATTTGATCGATGCCGGAGAAGGCGACGACGTTATCGATACCGGCGATGGTAATAATACGGTATTTGCCGGCAATGGGATTGACGTTGTAACGGCTGGTAGCGGTGATGACGTCATCGACGGTGGTGCCGGAAACGATACGATCTCGACTGGGTTGGGTGCCGATACGATCAAAGGCGGTGTTGGCGATGACACCATCGATTCTGGTGATGGTGACGATGTCGTTGATGGTGGTGCAGGAAATGACTCCATCCTTACTGGCGACGGAAATGACACTGTAAGTGGCGGCACGGGTAATGACCTGATCGATAGTGGATTGGGTGATGACGTCGTTGACGGTGGTGCTGGCCACGATGTTATCAACACCGGTGAAGGTACAGACACTGTATCTGGCGGAGACGGTTCAGACACGATCTCGACCGGGCAGGGCGACGACATCATCGATGGTGGCGCCGGAAGTGATACGATTTATGGTGGTATTGGTAGCGACACCATTGACGGCGGTGCTGGTGACGACACGCTGATTGCAGATGAGGGTGACGATGTTCTGCGCGGCGGTGATGGTGTTGATACACTTGACTACAGTGCAGCAACGTCGGCAATCGCCGTTGATACCGAAAACAATACCGTCAGCGGCGAAGCAACCGGCAACGATATCGTTGAAGACATTGAAGTTATCCGGGGTACCGGTTTCAACGATACTTTCGCTGGTGGTGGACAAAACGACACATTCATTGGTGGTGCTGGCGACGATACATTCGATGCGGGTGCTGGTAACGACAATCTGACCCTCGGCGAAGGTTCGGATCTTGTCGTGTTCAATCCTGGCGATGGTAACGACACGATCGCCGATTTCAATCCTGCGACCGATATCCTTGACCTGCGCGGGTTCGATATTGCCGGCTACGGCAAGCTTGAGGAAATGTTCGGCGTTGATGGCAACGGCAATGCGGTTATCACCTTTGAAAGTGGCGAAACCCTTACTTTGCGGGGCGTGTCGCCAGATGATCTCAGCACCGAAAACTTTGTAGGGTTCGATTCACTTGTCGGCACGAACGGCGATGATGTGATCACCGGTGGCATCAATGATGAGGTTATTGATGGTTCGGGTGGTAACGATACGATTGCTGGTGGTGCGGGCGATGATCATTTGGTCGGTGGCGAGGGTGACGATACCCTTGACGGTGGTAGCGGCAATGACACGCTTGTCGGCAATGCGGGTTCAGACACCCTTCTGGGTGGCGACGGGATCGATACTGCCGATTACTCCAGCGAAGGCGCAGGTATCATTGCTAACCTTGATACCGGGACCGTAACGGGTGATGACGGCAATGATGCCATCGATGGTGTCGAAAACCTTATCGGTACACTTCATGACGACACGTTGATCGGCGACGGCGAAAACAACACGCTGTTTGGTCTGGACGGTGATGACACGCTTGCCGGTGGTGCAGGTGATGATGTTCTTGACGGTGGAGACGGCTCTGATACCGCAGATTACGGCTCTGCGGCGCAAGGTATGGATATTGACCTTGGTGCGGGCAAGGCAATTGGTCAGGGCACAGACAACTTCACAAGCATCGAAAACGTCGTTGGTTCCGACTTCAACGACAAGATTGCCGGTGACGAGAGCAACAACACCATTTCCGGCGGTGCCGGTGGCGACGCGATTAATGCTGGCGCCGGGAACGACGTTATTGATGGCGGCGAAGGCATAGACGAAATCAGTGGCGGTTCCGGCGACGACATCATCGATGGTGGCACCGGTGGCGATATCCTCCTGGGTGAAGCTGGCAACGACACCATCAGCGGTGGCGAAGGCGACGATATTGTCGAAGCCGGTGCTGGCAGCGACTGGGTCTATGGCGATGCTGGCGATGACATCCTGGATGGTGGCAACGGCGAAAATGATATCGACACCGTCGACTATTCCAATGTCGATGCCGGGGTCACGGTCGATCTGGTCAAGGAATATGCGACCGGCGGCGGTGGCGACGATATCGTTCGGAATTTCGAACGCGTCATTGGGACCGATTACACCGATACCCTGATCGGCAGCGACGGCATCAACACCCTTGATGGTGGTTCGGGCAACGATACCCTCGTTGGCGGTTCGGGCGATGATGTCCTGATCACCGGCGAAGGCGAAGACCTGATCGTGCTTGAGCCGGGCAGCGGCAATGACACCGTGACCGACTTTGACGTCGAAAAAGACATCATTGATCTGTCTGCTTATGGCATCGAGGATTATGCCACCCTTCGTGACCAGATGGCCGATGATGAAAACGGCAATGCGGTCATCACCCTTGGTGATGGCGACAGCATCACCCTTGAAGGTGTCTCGGTCGATGATCTTGGTCAGAAAAACTTCTTTGGCTATGACGCCATCTTTGGCACCGAGTTCGAAGATGACATCACCGGCAGCCAGATCAGTGACGAAATCCACGCACGTGAAAGCGATGACATAATCGATGGTCAGGCCGGTGACGACGATATCTATGGCGACGAAGGCAATGACACGCTGATCGGTGGCGCAGGTGACGATACCCTGCGTGGTGGCGAAGGTTCCGACACCGCCGATTATTCCGACACCTCTGATGGCGTCACCGTTGATCTGGGTGCTGGCACCGCGAGCGGTGAGGCTGGCAACGATACGCTTGAAAGCATCGAAAACGTCACCGGCGGTAACGGTGATGATGTTCTGATCGGTGATGAAAACGCCAACATTCTGGACGGTGGCGCTGGCAATGACACGGTCTTTGGCAAGGGCGGAGATGACACGCTGATCGGCGGCGAGGGCGAAGATGTCCTGTCTTACGAAGACGCCGAAAGTGGTGTGAATGTCGACCTTGATGCCGGTACTGCAACCGGTGGTGCAGGCAAAGACAGCATTGACGGCTTCGAAACCCTGATCGGGTCCGACCATGATGACACGCTGGCGGGCAACGAATTTGACAACGTCATCGATGGTGGCGCAGGCAATGACACGCTTTCGGGCGGTGCTGGCAATGACACCCTGATCGGCGGCGAAGGCGACGATATCGTCGATTATTCCGACCAGACCGATGGTGTGGTTGTCGATCTTGAAAACGGCACCGGTACAGCGACCGATGGCACCGATACCCTTGACGGTATCGAAGGTGCAACAGGTGGTGCGGGTGATGACACCCTGACCGGGTCGACCGGTGACAACATCCTTTCTGGTGGTGCCGGAAACGATACGCTTTTGGGCGGTGCGGGCAATGATACGCTTGCCGGTGGCGAAGGTGCCGATCTGATTGATGGCGGTGCCGGTGATGACATCCTGTCGTTTGAAGGTGACAGCATTGCCGCCGACGGCGACACCACTGACCATGTCGGCAGCCCGACCACCGATGGGACCGGCGAAGTTGTTGATATCGCGGGCAAGAACCTTTCGGATGACAGCTTCGTTGGCGGCGAAGGCACTGACACGCTGGTTGCCGGTTCCGGTGACGATGCGATCATTCTTGATCGCGATCATGAAAACGGTGCGGCCAACCCGTCCATCGTTGATATCGAAAACATCGATGCTGGCGACGGCAATGACGTCGTCGACCTGACCAGCAACACCCATTCCTATGGCGATGTCACGGTCGATGGCGGTGCGGGCGATGACACCATCTGGGCAAATGATGGTAATGACGTCCTGCTGGGCGGCGAAGGTGCCGACAACATTAATGGCGGTGCCGGGAACGACACCCTTGATGGCGGCGCAGGTGACGACGTTCTTGATGGCGGCGCAGGTTCTGACACCATCGACGGTGGTGCAGGTAATGACACCATCGCAGCAGGTGCCGGCGACGATATTCTGATCGGTGGGGACGGCGACGATACGCTTGATTTGTCGGCTGCTGATGGCGCGACCATCGATCTTGGCGCAGGCACCGCAAACAGCGGTGAAACCGGCAGCGACAGCATTTCGGGCTTTGAAAATGTCATCGCGACCGATGGTGATGACACCATTACCGGATCGTCTGGCAACAATACGATTGATGCCGGTGCGGGCAATGACACCGTTACCCTTGATGGCGGCAATGACGACATCGATGGCGGTGACGGTATTGATACCCTTGATCTGTCGGGCACCACGGGGGGTGTTAATGTCGATCTTGCGGCCGGTACGGCAAGTGGTGCCAACACCGGATCGGACAGTATTGCCAACTTCGAAAATGTCACCGGCTCGGATGACGCTGACGTCATTACCGGTTCCGATGATGCCAACATCATTGACGGTGGGGCTGGCAACGACACGCTTGATGGCGGTGCTGGTGACGACATTCTGTCTGGCGGCGCGGGTGATGACACCATCGCAGCCGGTGCCGGCAATGATACGCTTTCGGGCGGTGATGGTGCCGATACCTTCGTCTTCGAAGACGGTACGGATGCCGACCTTGTCACGGATTTCGATCTGACCTCCGATGCGATTTCTCTCCCGGATCTTGGAATTTCGGCCTGGACGGATCTGCAGCCCTTGCTGTCTGACGGCCCTGATGGCGCGGTCATTACCCTGCCATCTGGCGGTACGGTGACCCTGTCGGGTGTGGCCGTTGGCGACCTGACCCCGGATCACTTCACCGGTATCGACAATGTCGGAACGCCGGGTGAAGACACCCTTGGTGGTGGTGAAGGCGATGATTCTGTCGACGGTGGTGCAGGTGATGACAGCGTCGATGGCGGCGACGGCAACGATACCGTGGATGGTGGTGACGGCGATGATTCCGTTGGCGGTGGCAGTGGCAATGATTCTGTCGGTGGCGGTGCGGGTAATGACACGGTCGATGGTGGCGACGGTGATGACACTGTTGACGGCGGGGAAGGGAACGACTCCGTTGGTGGCGGCACAGGTAATGACTCTGTCGGCGGCGGCGGCGGTAATGACACTGTCGATGGCGGTGACGGTGACGACACCGTTGACGGCGGCGATGGTGATGACTCCGTTGGCGGCGGATCAGGCAATGACACCGTTATTGGCGGTGGCGGCAATGATACGCTCGGCGGTGGCGAAGGATCTGACACCCTTGATGGTGGCGACGGTAACGACGTGCTTCAGTTCGAAGCGGATCGTATTGGCCAGGCTGGGGATGAAACAGACCACGCCGGTAGCCCGGGTGTCGATGGCACCGGTGATGTTGCCGACCTTGAAGGCCTTGGTCTAAGCGATGATCAGTTTGATGGTGGCGAAGGCATCGATACCCTTGTCGGGACAGCGGGTGGCGACGCGATCATTCTCGACAACGATCATGCCGATGGATCGAATGCACCGTCGATTTCTGGCGTTGAAGTCATCGACACGGGTGCCGGCGATGACGTTGTCGATCTGACCAGCCAGACGGAATCCTATGGCGATGTATCGGTTGATGCCGGAACGGGTGACGACACCGTCTGGACCAACGAAGGCAATGACAGCATCAGCGGCGGTGATGGCAATGACCACATCAATGCTGGCGCGGGCAACGACATTGTCGATGCCGGTGCGGGCAATGACACGGTCGTTGGCGATGCTGGCAACGATACGCTATCGGGTGGCGACGGCTTTGACACGCTTGATATGTCGGACGTCGAAGCTGACATCGCGCTCAATCTGCAGAATGGCACTGCCAGCAGCAGTGAAACCGGTGATGACGTTATTTCCGGCTTTGAAAATGTAACCACCGGTGCAGGCGATGACACCATCACGGGAAGTAGCGCCAACGACACCATTTCGTCTGGTGCCGGTGCCGATACCATTGATGGTGGCGATGGCATCGATCTGATTGATGGCGGTGCGGGCAACGACGTCATTTCCGATGGCGCGGGCAGTGACCTTGTTCGCGGCGGTGCTGGTGACGATACGGTCATCGCCGGTGCAGGCAATGACAGCCTTGATGGCGGCGACGGCACTGATACCCTGAATATGTCGAACGCATCGAGTGATGCGGTTGTTGACCTTGGTGCGGGGACGGCAAGTTCGGCTGAAACCGGCAATGATCAGGTTTCGAACTTTGAAAATGTCACAGGCGGTGCCGGTGATGACCAGCTTACCGGATCGAACGGCGATAACGTTATCGGCGGCGGTGCCGGGGATGACACTATTGACGGTGGCGCAGGTGATGACACGGTTGCCGGTGGTGCCGGTGCGGATACCTTCATCTTTGCCGATGGCACCGATGATGATGTCGTAAGCGACTTCACTCCTGGCGAAGACAAAATCTCGATTGATGATCTTGGTATTGAAAACTGGGGCGACCTTGTTCCGTTGCTCAGCGAAAACAGCAATGGTGACGCCGTCCTGACCCTGCCTGCTGGCGGTACGGTGACCTTCGTCAATGTTGCTCTCAGCGACCTGAGTGCTGACGATTTCAACAACATCACTGATGGTGCGACCCCGTATGACGACACCCTGGAAGGGACCGATGATGATGACACCATCGATGCCCTTGCCGGTGATGACACGGTTGCCGGTGGTGCGGGTGATGACACCCTGCTTGGCAATGACGGTGCCGACACCCTTGACGGCGGTACGGGCAGTGACAGCCTTGATGGCGGTGCTGGCAAAGATACGCTGAGCGGTGGTGAAGGCGACGACGCCCTTTCGGGTGGGGCCGACAATGACGAACTCAGCGGCGGTGCCGGTGACGACACCCTTGACGGCGGGGCTGGTGACGACGTTCTGAACTTCGAAGCCGACGGCATAGCCACCAGCGGTGACAGCACCGAAAATACCGGCAGCCCGGGTGTTGATGGCACCGGCGATATTGCCGATATCAGCGGCAAGAACGTCTCAGACGATACCTTCATCGGTGGCGAGGGTAATGACACCCTTGATATGACCGATAGCAGTGATGCGCTGGTGCTTGATGGTTCGAAACTTGGTGATGGTCAGACCACCATGCCGACGACCGAAACCCGCACCTTCGGACTGACAGAGTCGGCAAGTTCGGCTGATGTTCAGGCGGCTTGGTCGGATGCCAACCTTTATGCCTTTGACTTTGGCACGTCCTATGTTGACGGCGATGGCAAGCTGAACCTTGCCGCGGCTGATGACACGGTCAACTTTGATGGCAATGGCATTGGTAATGACGGCGGCGGTGTCGCTGGTGGTCAGATCAACCACGATGCCCAGTCCGGCGAAAGCGAAGCAATCGTTGTCGATCTTGGTGCAGATGCCTCGACGGCCACGGTTCAGGTTTCCAACCTGATGGCCGGTGAGAGCGGCGGCGAGATCGGGTCATGGAAAGCCTTTGATGCCGACGGCAACCTTGTCGCATCCGGCACGCTTGATGACAGCACGGTCAACTACACCAGCAATGGTGTCGGCACAGCAACCATCAACGCCACCGACGGCAGCGGCAATGCGGTCGAATTCCGCTATATCGCTTTTGAAAGCGAACCCTATGCAAATGGCTCGACCGGTTCTGACAGCAGTGACTTCTTTGTCCGCTCGATCAGCTTCGACACCACGATTGATGAAACCACGACCGATGGCGCACGCCTTGACGGGGTTGAGGTCATCAATGCCGGTTCTGGCGATGACGTGGTCGATCTGACCAGCGACACCATTTCGTACGGCGATGTCACCATCAATGGTGGTGCGGGTAACGATACCCTTTGGGGTAACGCCGGTGACGACATCATCAATGGCGAACTTGGCCATGACAACCTGGATGGCGGTGCAGGTAACGATTACCTTGATGGCAGCTATGGCGACGACATCATCAATGGTGGTGTTGGCGATGATACGCTGCAGGGTGGTATCGGCGACGATACCCTGCGCGGTGGTGCGGGCAATGACATCATTGTCGGTGGTGCGGATGAAGACGTCGTCATGTATGACGATGCGACGTCGGCAGTTGATGTTGATCTGTCGAATTACACCGCAACCGGTGGTGCCGGGAATGATGCGATCTATCATGTCGAAAACGTCATCGGCTCTGATCATGACGACACAATCGCCGGCGATACAAAATCCAACATCCTTGATGGTGGTGCCGGTGACGATACGCTTTCGGGCGGTGCGGGCAATGACACCCTTGTTGGTGGCGACGGCAATGATACCGCCGATTACAGTACCGCAAGCAACCCGATAAATGCCGATCTTGCGACCGGCACGGCCAAGGTCGGCACAACCGAAACCGACACGCTTTCGGGCATCGAAAACCTGATTGGTTCGAACGGCAATGACAGGCTTTACGGCTCGGACGATAACAACACCCTGACCGGCGGCCTTGGCAACGATATCCTTTCCGGCCGTGCGGGCGATGACCTGCTTGAAGGCGGTGCCGGTGACGACATCCTTGATGGCGGCGAAGGCAATGACACCATCATTGGCGGCGAAGGCAGCGACGTGATCACTGCCGGTGCCGGTGCCGATATCGTCGATGGTGGTGCGGGCAACGATACCGTCATGGCAGGTGCCGGTGATGACACCCTTGCCGGTGGCGAAGGCGACGACACGCTTGATCTCAGTGATGCCACCAGCGGTGCGACGGTTGACCTTGTGGCCGGTACGGCAAGCAGTTCCGAAACCGGCAATGACACCATTTCCGGCTTTGAAAATGTGATCGGTAGTACTGCGGCAGACACCATTTCCGGTGACGCGGCCAACAACACGATTGCCGCTGGCAACGGCGCAGACATTATTGATGATGGCGCGGGCAACGACGTCGTCGATGCCGGTGCCGGTGACGATACCCTGATGGCAGCGGCAGGCGATGACACCCTTGATGGTGGCGCCGGCGAAGATACGCTTGATATGTCTGCTGCCAACGGTGCGACGGTGGATCTGTCGGCTGGTGCCGCGACCTCGGCCGAGACCGGAACGGACACCATCAGCAACATCGAAAATGTCATCGGATCGGACGGCGACGATGTTCTGACCGGGTCAAGTGGTACCAACACGCTGCTCGGTGGTGCCGGTGATGACACCATCGAAGGTGGTGCAGGTGGCGATTATCTTGATGGTGGTGATGGCCGTGACACCATCAGTTACGAAGGATCCGGCGAAGGCGTTGAAATCTTCCTGGGTGACACCGATGCCCATACCCATAATCCGGGTGAGGGCGGGCGTGCCTTTGGCGGCGATGCGGTTGGTGACATCCTTGCTAACTTTGAAAAAGTCATCGCATCCGCCCATGACGACTATGTCTATGGCAACAGCCAGAACAACGAAGTTGATCTGGGTGCGGGCAATGACACGTTTGACAATGTCGAGGCCGATATCAGCGAAGACACCGTTGATGGTGGTGCCGGCAACGACGTCATCTGGACCGGCGACGGTGCCGATACCCTGATCGGCGGCGAAGGAAATGATACGCTGCATGGCGAACGTGGCGACGACTACCTTGACGGTGGTGCGGGCAACGACACGCTTTATGGCGATCAGGGCAACGATACCATTGATGGCGGTGCAGGCGATGACGTCATCCATACCGGTTCGGGTGCCGACGTTGTTCAGGTCACCAGCCTGATCGGTGACAAGGTCGTCATGGACTTCAACACCAGCGTTGATCAGATCTCGCTTGATGCACTCGATATCAGTACCTGGTCGGAACTGGCCCCGCTTCTGTCCGAAGTGAATGGCAACACGGTCATTGATCTTGGCGATCAGGGTTCTGTCACGCTGCGCGGTGTCCGCCTGAATGATGTTTCATCCGATATGTTCATCGGCATCGAAAATGATGGTGGCCCGACCCAGTTTGACGATGTCCTGCTGGGCACCAGCGAAGATGATTATATCGATGCCCTTGCTGGGGATGACACCGTCGATGGTGGCGCTGGCAATGACACGCTCAATGGCATGGAAGGCAACGACACGCTTTCGGGTGGCGATGGGAATGACACCATCACCGGTGGCAGCGGCAATGATGTGATTTCCGGTGGTTCGGGTAATGACAGTCTCGAAGGCAATGAAGGCGATGACGTCATCGAAGGCAATGCCGGTGACGATACCCTGATCGGTCATGCCGGTAACGACGTCATGGATGGCGGCGGCGGCGATGATTACATCGACGGCATGGAAGGTGACGACACCATCACCGGTGGCGATGAAACCGACACCATTTACGGATCTGCCGGTAATGACTCGCTTGATGGCGAAGGCGGCGACGACGTTCTGTATGGCGGTGATGACAATGACAGCATCGCCGGTGGTGCGGGCAACGACCTGCTGTCGGGGGATGCTGGCAATGACACCCTTGATGGCGGCATCGGCAACGATACCCTGCTTGGCGGTGATGGTGACGATACGCTTCTCGGTGGCGACGGCGATGACGTTCTGTCGGGTGGCAATGGTAATGATCTTCTCGATGGTGGGGGCGGCAACGACACCCTGACCGGAACCGATGGCACCGATACGCTTCTTGGTGGTTCGGGCACCGATACGCTTGACGGCGGCGCGGGTGATGACACCTACACCGGCGGTGCGGGTGCGGACGAAATCATCGTATCGAACAATTCCGGCAATAAGGTCGTTACCGACTTTGACGTCGACGAAGACAAAATCAATCTGGCGTCGCTCGACATTGATGACTGGGGTGATCTGCAAGACCAGACGAGCCAGGTCGGCAACGACACCGTGATCAACCTCAATGGTCAGGGCACGCTGACGCTTGTTGGCATCTCGATGAGCCAGCTTAAGGCGGACATGTTTGTCGGCGTCGAGCAGTCCTCTGGTCCGACGCCGTATGATGATCTGCTTTATGGCACCAGCAACAACGACACGATTGCTGCCCTTGCGGGCGATGACACCGTCTATGGCCTGAATGGCCAGGACACCATCAGTGGCATGGAAGGCAATGACAGCCTGTATGGTGGCGACGGCGATGACACGCTTTCGGGTGATGACGGTAATGACCTGATCGAAGGCGGCAGTGGCCAGGACAGCATTACCGGCGGCACCGGCAACGATACCCTTGACGGTGGATCGGGTGACGACCGCGTCTGGGGTGGTGACGGTGCTGATACCATCACCGGTGGTCAGGGTCAGGACAAGCTGTATGGCGAAGCTGGCAATGACACCATCAATGGTGGCACCGGCGATGACAGCATTCTGGGTGGTGCGGGCAACGACGTGATTGATGGCGGCGAAAACAACGACCGTCTCTATGGCGGCGATGGCGATGACACCATCGAAGGCGGCAATGGCGACGACAAGCTTTATGGTGATGCCGGCAATGACACCCTGATGGGTGGTGCTGGTCATGATAGCCTTGTCGGGGGTGCCGGTCGCGATACCGCAAGCTATGCCAACTCGACCACGGCAGTTGCCGCAAACCTTGAAAGCGGCACAGCAAGCAGCAGCGTTGGCAATGACAAGCTAAGCTCGATCGAGGATCTGATTGGTTCGAACTTCAACGATTACCTGTTTGGTGATGATGGCGCGAACCTGCTGTCGGGTCTTGATGGCAATGACATCCTTGGCGGTGACGACGGGGATGACACCATCTGGGGCGGCGATGGCAATGACAGCATCAATGGTGGCCGCGGTTCGGACCTGATCGATGCCGGGGCTGGTGACGATTACATCGAATACCAGAAAGATGCGAGCTGGACGGGCAGTTATGCTGCCAAAAACGTTGGCGATCCGGGGATGGATGGCACCAACGAACAGATCAATCTTTCGGGCTATAACCGTTCCGAAGACATCATTGATGGCGGTTCGGGCACCGATACCCTGGCAATGACCAGCGGCAACGACGCCCTGTTCCTTGAAGATCGCCTGACCGATCCGGGTACCAGCCCGCGGATCTCCAACATCGAAGTCATTGATGCCGGTAACGGCGATGACATCATCGATCTGACCAGTGATACGCTGTCTTATGGTGATGTAACCATCCTTGGCGGCACCGGTGATGACATCGTCTGGAGCAACGCCGGCGATGACGTGATCGATGGCGGTGCTGGCAACGATACCCTTTGGGGTGGTTCGGGCGCTGATACCATCACGGGCGGTGCTGGTCAGGATGTTCTCAATGGCGGGGCAGGTGATGATGTACTGCAATACAACGCCGATGGCGTTTGGGATAACAACTGGTATGCCGTCAATAACGGGTCACCCGGCGAAGATGGTCATCAGAATGACAGTGGCTGGGGTCATCACCATTTCCATGGCAATGGCTGGGGCCATAACGAGGGTGGCGACACTGGCACTGGCGAGACCGTCAATCTGGGTGGCTATAACCAGTCGAATGATGTCTTCATCGGTGGTGAAGGTATCGACACCCTGAAAATGACCAGCGGCAATGACGCCCTGTTCCTCGATGATGACGTCAGCGACGGTGATGCCAATGTCCGCATCAGCGGAATCGAAGTGATCGAGGCCGGTGACGGCAACGACATCATTGATCTGACCAGCGACACCGAAAGCTATGGCGATGTCACCCTTGATGGTGGTGCGGGCAACGATACGCTTTGGGGCAATGCCGGTGATGACCTGTTGCTGGGTGGTTCGGGTGATGACCATCTATATGGCAGTGCCGGTGATGACACCCTGACCGGTGGGACTGGCTGGGATACTTTCCAGATCGGCAAAGCCGATGGGCATGACATCATTACCGACTTCAAGCCGGGCGAAGACATCATCGATCTGTCGGAGTGGAACTACAACAACTTCAACCAGGTCCTCAATGACATGCATCTCGATACCGATGGCAATGTCGTCATTGAACTGGGTAACGATGCCTCTGTCACGCTGATGGGCGTCAATGATCCGGATGATCTGGATGCCGATGACTTCGGCTTTGGCAACTGATCAAGGATCAAAAGTCTGATCGAATAAAAACGGGCGGTCGTGATGACCGCCCGTTTTCTTTTTGGGTACCCGGTGAGATTGACCTGCTATTCCGCAGCAATAAGGTCACTTGTCCGTTGATTTTCCGGCAAGGCCATATCGTGTTCCAGCTTGGCGCGCAGTTCGTTAATCGAACGGATGCGTTTGATCTCGTCAAAACAGGCTTCACCCTGGATATGGCTTTTGCGGATCAGGGCCATCCATTGTTTGATGCGTCCGGCCTGATGATTTTCCGACGCACCATCTGACGCCATCAGATCGCAATAGGCCAGCAACATGGATAAAACATCCGCCCAGCTTTCCTTGGGCAGGTGTGATCCGCCTTCAAATGCCTTGATCCGGTAGGCAAGGTCCGGGGCGGCAATGGCGCCCCTGCCGATCATAAAGCTGTCGCAGCCCGAAATATCGCGGCATTTCTGATAATCCGCGACATCCCAAATCTCACCATTGCCGGTCATGCCGATTGAAATGGCTTCGCGAATACGTGCGAGGTACTCCCAATGCGCTGGCGGTTTGTAGCCTTCCATCTTGGTGCGCGCATGCACAGTCAGGTGCTGCGCCCCACCGGCCTCAACCGCACGTGCAATATCAAGGAACATTTCCTTGTCGGAATAGCCAAGCCGAACCTTCGCACTGACCGGGATATGATACGGCACCGCACGGCGCACGGCGGAGACGATTTCATACAGATTTTCCGGGCATTTCAAAAGCGACGCACCGGCTTCGCGCTTATTGACGGTCTTGGACGGGCAGCCGAAATTGATATCAATGCCCGGTGCGCCAAGCTCGACCGCGACGACGGCGTTTTCGCCCATCAGTTCCGGGTCATGGCCCATCAGTTGAACCAGAACCGGCACACCCGAAAGCGTCTTGCCACCGTTCAAAAGTTCCGGGCAATAACGGTGAAACACATGGGCGGGAAACAGGTTTTGCGACACCCGGATAAACTCGGTCACGCACAGGTCGAACCCACCGGCAGCACTCAGCAATTGCCGAACGCGCCAGTCAACAAGTCCTTCCATCGGTGCCAGCACCAAGTGCGTCATCGGGTTTACCCAGTTTCAGAAAATCAGTTGGCGCGTTTTACCACAAACCGCCCAAACCTGCCGGTGAAAAATCACAGATCAGCCTTGCCGTCCTGCGCGCTCTCGCGCCTAAATACGGCAGAAATAGCGCATTGCTGACACGGTTTCAGCGAATTTGGGGGCTAGCTTTGAATCATCAAAAACAACAATGAAAGGGCATAAACATGCTCTATTTCTTTGAAAGCGCGCTTGATGAAGTCGAGGCAGTCTCGCGCGAAGCCCGTGAAAAACTCTCCGGTCTTGAACAGGTTTTGCAATCAACCTCCGAAAGCATCCGGGTCCTTCAGGAACGTCTTGAACAGACAGCCGGTTGATACTTTCGGATCATTCTTGATCCATGTCTTTGAAACGACACATCGGTTGGTCCATGCTGGGTGTTATGTTAACCAGCGTGAATGTTGCCGGCGCCCACGGTGCCGCAGTGACGTCGCCGATAGCAAAACAAGGAGGATTGCAGGATGCTGTATATCGTAGAAAAAGCCCTGGATGAGCTCGAATCCGTACCGACCGAAAAGCGCGAAGGCCTCAAGCATCTTGATCAGGAAATCAATGATGCGGTCGAGAAGCTTAAAGTTCTCAAGGAAAAGCTCGAAGCTGCAGAAACCAAGTAAGCCAGCATTGGTTCGCTGTTCTAGGAGGCCGCGCATTTTGTGCGGCCTTTTGTTTTCCTCGATAGAGGCTATGTTTCACAATTAGGTAGATGATTTTATTTAAATCAAAGAACTTTGAACGCTGTTTGAAAATTAATGACTCCTGCTTATAGGGAAAATAGTGTTTGAATAATGCGTGTTTTCACGAATATTTGAAGGTGGGATATGTCTAAAGTAACAGATCCTGCGAAAGAAATCGTCGATATGTGCAATTTCTTTGGCAATTTGAAGTCTAATCCATCGAGCCAAAAGACCTATGAAGTGATTGCAGGTGAATTCAGTGGACGTGTGGATTCAATTCACTTGATAATGGATGTCTATGGCGAAAGACTTCGTGAGTTTGCAGACATATTGGACGCAACTGATGATGAATTTTTGGACGAAGAAATACGAACTGATGCGAGGGAAGCGGCTAAGTTTCTTGAACAGCTTTTCAACCTCGCAAATGTAAACGATTCTTGCTCCAATCGCGTCGGCCAAGTGCTTCGCCCAGAAAAAATCCTTCAAATACGCAATATCTCTCCGGTTCTAAGGCGGCACTCCACTATGAGTCAGCTTAGCTCCAAAGAACTCGAAGATATTAGGTCTGCACTGATCAATCTTGATGCGGCGGACCTTTTTGGTGAAGACGTTGATGAGTGGGTAAAGTTAGTTTTTTTAGACGGTATCGAAGATATTCTGATTAGAGTTAACTGTTATGAGGTCTTTGGTTCAAGCAGCACTCTAAGTGCAATTTACAAGAGTGCTTTAGACATACAGGCAGTAGAGTCAAATTATCCGAATCAGGTTGGTGATAGTCTAAAAGGATTAAAAGAAACATTGGCCACAGCTGCAACTAAACTCATGCGCGTCGATGCTGGAATCGATAAGGTCTCAAGCATTGCTCAAAAAGGTGGAAAGTTCATAACGCTTTTGAGCGAGCTTTCTCAGTAGTGCTGGGAAAGTAAAGCTAGCAATTCCTCGACCGCCGCGGTCGGGTTGGTCGTGCCAGAAAGCACATCCGCCTCAAGCGTCTGAAGTCGGTTTGCCACGTCATCGCGTGCGGTAAAGGTTTCAAGCAACCGGTCGCGCAGCATCGTCCACATCCAGTCATGTTGCTGGCGGGCACGCTTGGCGGTGAACTCGCCTTCCTTTTCCATCACAGCGCGGTGCTGGTTGATCAGATCCCAGATGTTATCAAGCCCGTCATTGATGAGCGCTGAAACCATCACCGATTGCGGACGCCAATGTTTGCTGGTGGGCTGCATAATTCGCAAAGCTGAGGAATACTCACGTTTTGCTTCACGCGCCTTGGCCGGATCGGCATCGGCCTTGTTGACCGCAATCAGATCGGCAATTTCAAGAACGCCCTTCTTGATGCCCTGAAGTTCATCACCCGCACCGGGCAGCATCAGGACAAGGAAGAAGTCGGTCATTTGCGCGACCATGGTTTCGCTTTGCCCCGCGCCCACGGTTTCGACCAGAACCACATCAAACCCGGCGGCCTCGCACAGCAAAATGGTTTCGCGCGTCATGCGATTGACCCCACCCAGATAGCCACTGCTGGGTGATGGGCGGATATAGGCATTGGGATCAATCGAAAGCTCGTTCATCCGGGTTTTATCCCCCAGAATGGACCCGCCCGAACGCGCACTGGTCGGATCAACCGCAAGCACGGCAACCTTTTTTCCGGCCTTGGTCAGGTTCTTGCCAAAGGCCTCGATAAAGGTCGATTTGCCGACACCAGGCACGCCGGTAATGCCGATGCGCTGCGATCCGCCTGTGTTGGGCATGAGTTCGGCCAGAACGGCTTGTGCCTGTTCGAAATGTTTGGGATTGCGGCTTTCAACCAGTGTGATGGCCCGCGACAGAATGGTGCGGTCGCCTGCCAGAACACCCTTAACGATTTCATCGGTCGAAAGCACACGTCTGCGCACGGCCTTGCGCGGGCTGATCGTGCCGCCTGAGCCTGCAGGTATGGTGCGCAGTGTTTCTTTCACCAAGCGTTCCTTGAATTTGGCGCGTTTCACGCCAGCAAAGCGTTACGTCGAGCTGGAAGGAAGCAGCGATCAGGCCGCTTCCTCGCCAGACTGATTAAGCTTTTCTAGCAGGTCGCCAGCCGCTTCGGCAATGACCGTTCCGGGCGGGAAGATCGCCTCGGCCCCGGCTTCGAACAGTTTGTCGAAGTCCTGCGGCGGGATCACGCCGCCAGCAACAATCATGATGTCTTCACGGCCAAGCTTATCAAGCTCGGCCCGCAGCTGCGGCACAAGGGTCAGGTGCCCGGCGGCAAGCGAACTGGCACCAACGATATGAACATCGTTTTCCACTGCCTGTTTGGCGGCTTCTTCCGGGGTCTGGAACAACGGGCCGATATCGACATCAAAGCCAAGATCGGCAAAGGCCGTCGCAATCACCTTTTGCCCACGGTCATGACCATCCTGACCCATTTTCGCGATCAGGATCCGCGGACGGCGGCCTTCATTGGCCTCAAACTGCGTGATCAGGCGATCAACCTTGGCCAGCGCCTCGTTATCAGCGCCGACCTCGGTTTTATAAACGCCGGAGATGGATCGGATCACCGCCTGATGACGGCCATAGACCTTTTCAAGCGCATCGGAAATCTCGCCAACCGTACATTTGGCACGCGCCGCCTCGACAGCGAGTTCAAGCAGGTTGCCATTGCCAGCATCGGCGGCATTGGTCAACGCGGTCAGCGCACTTTCAACTGCTGCGTTGTCACGTTCGGCGCGCAGACGTTCGAGTTTTGCGATCTGCTGACGGCGGACTTCGGCGTTATCGACCTGAAGCACATCAACCGGGCGGTCATCGGTGACGCGGTATTTGTTCACACCCACCAAAGTCTGACGGCCGCTATCAATGCGGGCCTGGGTGCGGGCTGCGGCTTCTTCGATGCGCATTTTCGGAATGCCGGCTTCAATCGCCTTGGCCATGCCGCCCTGTTCTTCGACCTCGGCAATATGGGCCCATGCCTTTTCCGCCAAATCGCGGGTCAGGCGTTCGACATAGTATGAACCACCCCACGGATCGATAACATTGGTGGTGCCGCTTTCCTGTTGCAGGAACAGCTGGGTGTTACGCGCAATCCGGGCCGAGAAATCAGTCGGCAGTGCCAAGGCTTCGTCCAGTGCATTGGTATGCAACGACTGTGTGTGGCCTTGGGTGGAGGCCATGGCCTCAACACAGGTTCGGATGACGTTGTTAAATACGTCCTGGGCGGTCAAAGACCAGCCCGACGTCTGGCTGTGCGTGCGCAGCGAGAGCGATTTCGGGTTTTGCGGATCAAACTGTTTGATCAGCTTGGCCCAGATCATGCGGGCCGCGCGCATCTTGGCGATTTCCATAAAGAAGTTCATGCCAATCGCCCAGAAGAACGACAGACGCGGCGCAAACTTATCAATCGGAAGGCCTGCTGCCTGACCGGCACGGGCATATTCGATGCCATCGGCCAGGGTATAGGCGAGCTCAAGATCAGCCGTCGCACCGGCTTCCTGCATGTGATAGCCGGAAATCGAGATCGAGTTGAATTTCGGCATGTTTTGCGAGGTAAAGGCAAAGATATCCGAAATAATCCGCATCGATGGTTTCGGCGGATAGATATAGGTGTTGCGCACCATGAACTCTTTCAGAATGTCGTTCTGAATGGTGCCCGAAAGCTGTTCGTGCTTCACACCCTGTTCTTCGGCGGCGGCAATATAAAGCGCCATCACCGGCAGAACCGCACCGTTCATGGTCATGGAAACCGACATCTCATCAAGCGGGATGCCATCAAAAAGCGTGCGCATGTCATAGATGCTGTCAATCGCCACACCGGCCATGCCAACATCACCTGCGACGCGCGGATGATCACTGTCATAGCCGCGATGGGTTGCCAGATCGAAGGCAATCGAAAGCCCCTTTTGCCCGGCGGCAAGGTTGCGGCGATAAAACGCGTTGGATTCCTCGGCGGTGGAGAAACCGGCATATTGGCGGATCGTCCAGGGACGCTGCACATACATGGTCGGGTAGGGGCCACGCAAAAACGGCGGCATGCCCGGCATGGTGTTTAAATGATCAATGCCATCCAGATCCTTGGGGCCATAGGATGATTTGACATCAATGCCTTCTGGCGTGGTCCAGGGCGTGCTTTCAAACGGGTCCTTGGCACCGGCGGATGCGCCGTCAAACAGCGGAAGGTCGGAGAAATCAGGAATGCGGGTCATGGTTATTTCTCCCCCTGTTTGCCAAGAAGATGATCAAGTGCAGCACCGCAAATGGCAAGGACATCGGCCCCGACAAAGACAAACTCGTCAATGCCGGCTGCTTCGTAAGCCGACCTCGCATCGCCCGGCTGGCCAGCAAGATAAACCATGCTGGCTCCTTTGGATTTCAGTGCCTTGGAAACGTCGGCTGCCATGTCGGCATATTGCGGGTCTGATCCGCAAATGATGGCGATCTTCGCCCCGCTTTTGCCAAAGGCGGATGCAACATCATCCGCATTGGCAAAGCCGTTATTGGTGATCGCCTCGATCCCGCCGGCTTCAAAGAAGTTGCGGGCAAAGGTCGCGCGTGCCGTGTGCTGTGCGATCTTGCCAAGATTGGCCAGGAAGACCTGCGGGAAGGATCCGTGCGCATCAGACCGTTTGCGAAGTGCCTCGTAACGTTCGGCAAGGCGATGGGCAGGCATGGCACCGATACATGTCGCGGCACTGGTGCCATAAAGATCGGTAAACATATGCCCGATGGTGGCACCGGCGCGGGCGGCCTCAATCATGGCATCAAGGCTGTTGCCGACCGTGCCATCAAACTTGGTCTGGCGGGCCTTGGCATCTGCAACGATCGTCTCAAGGTCCGGCTTTTCACAGATTACCTTGGCTTCTGTGATATTGGGGAATTCCGACACACCGGTCAGCGGATCACGACGGGTGGACAGGCGTTTTTCGCGCGCATTCCAGACGGTCTCGATCTCGGTCTTCAGGCTGCCATTGGCAAGGGCACTTAGAATACCCCCCGAAGATTCAAGGGACTGGAATTTCGACCAGGCGGCCTTCGCCAATTCCTTGGTCAGGTTTTCAATAAACCACGAACCACCAGCCGGATCGATGACCCGGTGCACGTTGCTTTCTTCCTGCAAGATCAGTTGGGTGTTGCGCGCAATACGACGCGCAAAGCCATCTGGCAGGCCAATCAGATGATCATAAGGCAGGCAGGTCACACTATCCGCACCGCCAAGACCGGCGGCAAAGCTTGTCACCGTGGTGCGCAGCATATTGACCCACGGATCAACCTTGGTCAGGGCCATTTCGGCCGAAACCGCATTGATCGTAATCGTTGCATCCTCGGCACCCGATGCCGACAGAACGCGGCTCCACATCATGCGAAGTGCACGCAGCTTGGCGATCCCGGCAAAGAAGTCGGTGCCGATGGCAACGTTAAACACCATCGCACCCGCGGCCTGATCAAGCGCCATCCCGGCGTCGGTCAGGGCGCGCAAATAGGTCACCCCGCTTGCCAGCAAACAGGCCAGTTCCTGACCATCGGTGGCCCCGGCATTGTAATATGGCGCGCCATTCACCGAAATCGCGGTCGCCAGCGGGAACAGATCAATCAGCTCGACCGCAACGCTTGCCGTATGATCAACCGCGTCCTGCGCGCCGCAGGGCAGGGTGCCGGTAGATGCCAGCGTCCCGATCGGGTCGATGTTAAAGGCCGGTGCGGCTTCGTCGGCACCATCGGTATTTGCGATATGGGCTGCCAGAAGTGCGGCGGCCGGAACACCTGCCGCCCCGGCGTCAAGGCCGACGGTGGCAAGGTTGGTGTAAACATCCTCAAGGGCAGTATCGAGATCGGCCAGACAATGGATGGCAATTCCGTCCACGCCCACCTCGGCAGAACTGATTTCGCGCCCGGCGCGGGCGGCGGCGTCAAGCTTTAGCGTGATCGAGGTCGCCCCATTTTCAAGGTCCTCAAGGATCGCGGCATTGGTGGCCTTGGGATCGGGATGGGTATGAAGCTGGCGGATATCCCACCCGGTGACGGTTTCGCGCGGCTCGACCGTGGCATTAAGAACTTCGTGGATCAGCCGGGTCGCGTCATCCTGATCGTCATTTGTATAGATCGGCTGAACGGAAAAGCCATCAAGCGTATTGGTGACAAGCTTCTTTTCGAACGGCGCCCCTTTAAGGGCCTCCTCGGCAAGCTTGCGCCAACTTGCGTAATCAGCAGATGGAAATTCGGATGCGAGCTTTAGCGGGTCGGACATGGTTTCTCCCGGCTTGGTGTGTCCCGGCCTTGATGCGACTCCATATGGGGTCTTTATATGGCGTCGGGCACGGAACGTTGCCAAATTCTATTCTACTACGGATTCCCAGTACCCGGTACACCCCGCCCGGCCCATTTCATGCCAAGAAAACACCATCGGTATTCTGACTCGCGAGAAAGCCTGCAGAAAGGCCGTTACGCTTACAGTTGCGGGGGCAGTTCCGGGCTTGGCCAAAGTGCGCTAAGGCACGGCCGCACCGGATTCCCGATCCTATTTTCCGGTCACATTCGCGACATGGCGGTTTATAGCACCTGTCCCTAATTCCGTAAATAGGCATGGAAATACCTATTTAGACGGATATCGATCCCGACAAATCAGGTTTCCGTAACGTTATGTCGGCGGAAACATTGGGGTTTTGCACGTCTGTTCGTGGTTTGCGCGCCGCATGGTTCCGATCATTGCGGCCTTATACTTTCGCGGCACGGGTGCGAGATCGGGGTGAAGCCGGAACATTGCGTGGCAAAAATTTGGCGGGTTTAACCAATTTGACATTTTCGTCTGTCAGTTTGGACTTGTCCCAAAACTCGGAGTATCGCCATCCATGAACGCGCTCAGCGCCATGCCGTCGCAATTTTGTCCTGATGGACTGGTTGCGTTCGCCGACGACAGTCCCAGCGCCAAGGCAGCCCTTGAAACAGTGTTGCGTCGGGCAGGATATGACGTGGCCGGTTTTGATTGTGCCGATGATCTGATTGATCAGCTGGACGGGCTTTATCCCCGTGCCATCATCCTTGATATTGAAATGCCGGGTATGAGCGGCTTTGAAGCGTTCTGCGAAATTCGCCGCCGCTATCCCAACAGCCAAAACGTGCCGGTTTTCTTCTTCTCGGCCCATTATGATGCCGACACCCGCGCACAAGCCGATGCGCTTGGGGCGGCCGATTTCATTAGCAAGGACGCCAGCCCGAAAGTGGTGCTTGAGCAACTCAATCGGGTGCTGGGTCATTCCATCAGTGCCTGCTAGGAGTGCTGGGAGACCAGCCCTGCCTTGATCAGTCCTAAACGGATCGCCACGCCCTGCTCACGCAGGGCGTTGTTGTCTGTGGGTCCTGTGGGTCTCCTCGCCCAGCGAAATGATGCTGTCTGCGGCCCCATGCACATGATAAATCCGGTCTGTCGGCAAGGTGGTTGCCGGATCAATCGCAGGCTTCTTGGCGAGCCGATCATAGATCGGGGCCATTGGCACATTCATCGCGTCAAACAACTGATCGTAACTTTCCAGAACGAAATAGGTTTTCTGGAAATCATCAATCGCATAATCCGTGCCCATGACGCGTTCAAGCTCGAACGCCACCCGGTTTGGCGTGGGATCGGTGACCGAATAGATGGTTTCGGTTTGCGATGACAACATGCCTGCCCCATAGGCGCGCAATCCGTGCGGGGTCATGATCAGGCCAAACTCGACCATGTACCAATACATCCGGGCCAACTGTTTAAGGCCGCCCATCGCAATGGCCTCGGGCCCCTTGGCGCCATAGGCCGCCAGATAATCGGCAAAGGTCGGGTCATAGAGCATCGGCACATGACCAAAAAAGTCATGGAAGATGTCGGGTTCGACCAGATAATCCATTTCCTCGGGCTTGCGCAGCCAGACCGTGACCGGGAACCGCCGATTGGCAAGATGGTCAAAAAACACATCATCAGGCACCAGCCCCGGAACCGCGACAAGATGCCAACCGGTCGCCGCATGGAGCTTCTCGCTGACCCGGCCGAAATGCGGAATCTGATCCGCCGCATCAAGTTTCATCAGATTGCGAATGTAATCCTCGGCTGCATAGCCGGGCAAAATGCGCGATTGGCGGTCATAAAGTTTGCGCCATAGTTCGTGCTCGGCCTCGGTATATGTGCTCCAGTCCTGATCGATGGTGTAGTCGTCATTGATGTGGCTGTAATCACCACGCAGATCGTTTCCCTGATTCATGGCCGTCCTCTTTCGGGTTCTATTGCCGATTTACAAGGATCATTTTACATCAACTCTAATGTCATTTTCTGGCCAATAAGGCGTCCAAATCGGTTATGATGTGCATATTGTGACCTTGTTGGTTTGATTTGGGGTTTAAAATGACCGACGTGACGCTAAGCGCGACCGATGTCCGGATTCTGCAGGCCCTGCAAAAGGACGCCGCCATCAGCAATGTCCAACTGGCTGAAATGGTCGGCATGTCCCCATCGCCGTGTTTGCGTCGGGTCAAACAGCTTGAGGCATCCGGTGTGATCAAACGTCAGGTCGCCCTTCTGGACCGCAAGAAACTTGGCTTTGGGGTGCTGGCGACCATTCAGGTCCGCTTGCAAAGCCATACCGAACAGGGGGCGGAGGATTTCGCCCGCGCGATGAATGACCTTCCGGAAATTCTGTCCTGCTGGGCGATGACGGGGCGGCAGGATTTTCTGCTGGTGTCCGTGGCGCGCGATATCGAAAGCTTTGGCGATTTTGTCACCCATCAGTTGCTTTCAATGCCCAATGTGCGTGATGTGCAATCCAGTCTGGTTTTGAAGGAATACAAGAACCTGACGGCCATACCGTTGCCGAAAGGTGTTTAACGGCAGCCCTCAGATGGCGGTCACCTTCGCAGTTGCAAGATTTGCCATACTTGATTTTTCACCGGTGTTTCAGGCATAGACTGATCAACCCACCAAAGCCGGAGCTTTAAAATGCCTCAGTCAATCGCTGCCAACCCGATCCTTGTCGAAGCCACACGCGGCGATATGGTCGAAAGTTTCCATCGCGGCCGTTACGTCGTGATGACGTCTGACGGGACGGTGGTTGATCAGGGGGGCGATATTGATGCGCTGATGTATCCGCGATCGGCGATCAAGCCGCTTCTGGCCATTCCGTTTGTTGAAAGCGGCGCGGTCGAGGCCTTCGGGCTTGAGGACAAACACATCGCCCTTGCCTGCTCATCGCATAATGGCGAGGAAGAACACGCCCAAACCGTCAAGGCATGGTTGGAGAAGATCGGTCTTTCGGTCGACACCCTGGAATGCGCCCCGCATTATTCACTCAGCCTGAATGCCGCGATTAAACAGGCGTCCGATCATGTGAGCCTGACCAAGGCGCACAACAATTGCTCTGGCAAGCATTCCGGGTTCCTGTCGACCGCGCAGCAGTTGGGCGAAGATCCGAGCGGCTATATCGAAGAATCCCATCCGGTTCAGCAACGCCTGATCAAGGTGTTGGAAGAAATGGGCGATTGCGATCTGTCTTCGACCCCGCGCGGCATTGATGGCTGTGGCATTCCGGTGATCGGCATGCGGTTGCGTGATCTGGGCCTTGCCATGGCGCGCATGGCCGACCCAGTTGGCCTTGATGCCAAACGCATTGATGCGATCAAGCGCATCCGCAAGGGCTGTGCAAATGCGCCCTTCATGGTTGCCGGAACCGGGCGTTTTTGCACCGGGATCATGGAAGAATGCGGTGAAGATGCACTGGTCAAGGTCGGCGCAGAGGGTGTTTATTGCGCGGCCTTCCCCAAACAGGGGCTTGGTGTGGCGCTTAAGATCGATGATGGCACCCAGCGCGGGGCAGAAGTTGCGATGGGCGCGATCCTGCGCAAACATGGCGTGATTGATGACGCCAAGGCCGAGGTCCTTAAAAAATACCTGACCCCGGTTCTGACCAACTGGGCGGGCAAATATGCCGGGGACTTGCGCCCGGCCTTCTGATCAAAACGGGGAACAGATGCAAAGCATTGCGGCCTATATCTTTGCGGCGATTGCCGAAATTGCCGGGTGTTTTGCCTTCTGGGCCTGGCTTCGGTCCGGGAAATCGATCCTTTGGGTCGTGCCGGGTGTGGCATCCCTGATTGTCTTTGCCTGGATTTTGACCCGGGTTGAGGCCGACTTTGCCGGGCGGGCCTATGCGGCCTATGGTGGGGTTTACATCACGGCATCGATCTTCTGGATGTGGGTGGTTGAACGCACCACCCCCGACCGCTGGGATGTAACCGGATTGCTGGTTTGCCTTTTGGGGGCCGGGATCATCCTGTTTGCCCCGCGCTAGGTCTTGGTTTTTTCGGATTTTTCGTCGGACTTTTTGCCGGTGCGGTCTTCGGCGGGCAGAAGCACGCGGAATGTCGTTCCCTTTCCCATGTCGGTTTCAAACCAGATGCGCCCGCCGTGGCGCACCGTGACGATGTCATGGGTGATCGAAAGTCCCTGTCCCGTGCCCTTGCCAACTTCCTTGGTGGTAAAGAACGGGTTGAACACCTTTGACCGGTTTTCCTTGGCTATACCGGTTCCGTTGTCGGAAATCGAAATCAGGATGCTGTCATCAAGCGACGTGGTCTTGACCGTGATGTGACCTTCATCGGGTTTGCGCCCGGCCGCCTGAATGGCCTGTGCCGCGTTGACGATCAGGTTGAGGAAGACCTGATTGACCTCGTTGATGTGGCACGGAATATGCGGGATTTCCGGATCGAATTCCTCGGTGATGTCGGCATTGTGTTTCCATTCATTGCGTGAAATCACAATCACGTTCGACAGGACCCGGTTGATGTCGGTGGTGGTTTTTTCCGTCCCGCCGGGGTGGGAGAATTCCTTCATCGACAGGACAATGCGTGCCACCTGATTGATGCCATCAAGGGATTGCTGGGTGGCATGCGGGATTTCTTCAAGCAGGAATTCAAGATCGGAATCACGCATTTGTCGGGCGAAATCCTCAAACGTATTTGGCGGCAAATTTGCGCGGTTTTTCCACAAGGTCTGCAAGGCTAGACCAAGCATGCGCGAAAGCGCCCCGTAACTGTCATTGAGGAACTTCAGGTTATCACGGATGTACTGGCTGGGTGTGTTGATTTCATGGGCAATGCCACCTGCCAGATGGCCAATCGCCTCAAGTTTAAGGGCTTCGCGCAGGTCTTCCTCAAGCTTCTTTTGCGCGACTTCCGCATTCTTGCGTCGGGTGATGTCGCGGAAAATGTAAAGGTAACTCATCTCGGAGGCGAAATTGGCAGGACTTACGATGATTTCCATCGGAAAGCTGTCGCCATCAAGGCGCTGCGCCATGGTTTCGGTATAGTCATATTTCAGCACACCACTGCTGATATTGATGCAGCGGTTCAAAAGCTTGTGGCGCACGGTTGCCTTGCGATCAATGAACATGACATCGACCGAAGTGCCCAGCAACTCATCGCCGGTTGCGCGCAGGATTTCGGCGGCTGATTTGTTGAAGTCCTGGATCATGCCAGTGGCATCAATGATCAGGATCCCCTCGACAACGCTATCAAGAATGGTCTTGAGCCGCTGCATGGTTTCGAGCTTGCGGCGCTTTTGCTCGCCCATCAGTGCCAGGAAGTGGGCGCGAACGTCTTCTGGCGCATCAATTTCCTTGGCTGCCTCAAGAAGGTCCGCCCCCGATGTCAGATCGGATGTGCCACTCAGGATCTTGGTGTCATGCAGGTTTTCAATCTTCTCAGACATCAGGCCTCTCCGCCCCCGGCAACCTGGTCATGCCCGCCGCGCCGGACACGAATCGGCTCATGAAACTGGTGAAGTTCCTGAAAAACGCGCAGCCGCTGGATCTGAATCTCGGAAACGTAGTTGCCATGGGTCAGCAAGATATGCCCATCGCGGGTTTCGATATCGGTCAGCAGGAAATCCCCGATCCGCAGGTTCTTGAGGTAAATGTCATGCTCCGTCCCGGTCGGATAGGCGACTTTGTCATAGGACGGGTCTTCCTGGGCAAGGATCGCCTCGATCTGGTTCAGCAGTTCCGGGTCATAGCGTTCGGGCTTGTGGCGCAACTCGTCAAAGTGCTGTTTGACGACAAGATCACTTTCGACAATTTTGCCAAGGTCGTTGAAAATCCGAAGGACCCGCGCACCCAACGGAATTTCCGCGCCAAGCGGCCCTTCGGCCGGGAAGCCCGATCCGTCAAAATTGCGGTTTTGCAGATAGACAATGCCGGCAACTTGTTCCAGCCGCGGGATATTGGAAATCAGTTTGCGTGCCACCTCGGGCGTGCGACGGACCACGTCACGTTCAAGCGGCTGAAGCGGCTTTTCATCGCCAAGACGGGCAAGGATTTCCGGCGGCAGGGAGACATAGCCAATGGGCGCCAGCAACGCGGCCAGCCCCAACTCCCACGGATGCGGGTAGCCGATCTGTTTGGCAATGGTGTCGCACCACAGCTTGGCGCGCATCGCCTTACCAAAAATCGCCGGGTTAAGTTGTGCCAGTACCTCGGTCAGGACCTTTACACTGCCCGCCAGCGTCTGTTCGATCAGCGCCTTTTCCGCGGTGATCAACTGATATTGCCGCAAGCCCGCCTTAACACCGGCAATCAGGTCCTCGTCCTCGCACGGCTTGTTGAAAAAGCGGAAAATATGCCCCCGGTTGATTGCTTCGACCGCTGTGTGCTGGTCGGCATTGCCGGTCAGCATCATGTTGACTGTGTCGGGGCTGAGTTTGGCAACCTCGGCCAGTAGCTTCACACCGTCCATGTCGGGCATGCGCATGTCGGCAACACAAACCGCATATTTGTTGCCCGCCTTGATTTTCTCAAGCGCCTGAAGCGGGCCGACCGCTGTCTCGAAATCGAACTTGCCGCGCAGCTTGCGCTTAAGTCCCATCAACAGGTTTTCATCGTCATCAACGAAGAGTACAGGGGGATTCTGTGTCATCATCTCTCTCCCTTACATGTCCATTTCGCGGTATTTTTCTTCGACCACGCGGGCAATTTCGCGCCAAACCGGCAACCGGTCGGCTTTTCCCAGACGTTCAAGATATTCAAGGTCAATGCGGCTTTCGGGGGCCTGACCGGTGCGGCTTTCAATGGCGACTTCGCGTGCCAGATGCTGGGCGATATAGATTGCGCTAAGCGCGTTCATTTCGGTATGCCGCGTGTCTTGCGGGCGATGGTGATAGGCAACCGTCTGCACCATGGCGCTTGGAAAGCCCCACAGGCCCAAAAGGTACGCACCAATTTCCGGGTGGGCTGCGCCAAACTGATCACGTTCGGCAACGTTGATCGGAATGTCTTCGGTTTCGACCCGCTTGATGACCTCGGCCATTTCATTGGCGCGATAGGCATAAAGGATCAAACTGCCCGTATGGCTCAGCATCCCAACAGCGGCCATGACACTGATCACTTCCTTCGGAAGCTTTTCCTGCTCGGCGATCAAGGTGGCGACAACACCAAGTTGCTGGCTGCGTTTGCACAGTTGCATCATCCGCGTGACCGCCGGCTTGGGGCCGTCAAAACTGCGAAACAGACCGATAAACAGCGCAAGCGCCTTAAGCGTATCGACGCCAATCATGCGGATGGCTTGTGAGACAGATGTGATTTTCTGACTGACCGCAAAATAGGCCGAATTGGTCAGCTTCAGGATCTCGGCGGTCAACGCAATGTCCGAGGCCACGATGGCGGTAAGCTGCTCGTTGCTGGTCAGCGGATTTTCCAGTGCCTTGACAAGGTTAGTATAGGTTATCGGCGGGGAGGCAAGTGCATCAATCCCGCCAACAAGTGCACGCAGGTCCGGATTGGTCAGAAGGTTACGGAGATCAAGCGCGTTCTCGATGGTTTCGACCAGCATCTGATCATCACACGGTTTGGCCAGATACTGATGCGCCGGGCCAACCGTGCGCAGGATTGCCTCTTCCTCGGCAAAACCCGAAAGAATGATACGCGCGCTATGCGGGTGTTTTTCCTGCATCATGGTCAGAAGCTCTGCGCCATCGGTTCCGGGCATGCGCATGTCGGAAACGACGACATCCGGTTCCATTTCGGCAGCCTTCGCCAAGGCGCTTTCCGCGTCATGCGCGAAATGCAGCTCCCAGCCGGACCGGACCGAGCGTAACCGGCGACGCAAACCATCCAGAATATTTTTGTCATCATCGACAAAAAGGATGACGCTCATTTTCACCTCATGCGTGTGCTCCATGGCTTATACATGGGGCCTGCAAAGGATCTTTGATAGTCCGCATATGTGGAGGGTCGTGTCCTTTTTGCCCCTTTTTCTGACGACGGAGCACATCAGGACACGTGATCTAGTTGTTGGTCAGTTCGCGGTATTTGCCGGACACAACAGCCGCAATATTGGTCCATTCTTCGATGTGGCTCTGCTTGCCGATCTGGGCGAGATATTCCTGATCGATCGTGCTTTCGACCGTCCGTCCGGCATCGCGATCGGCAATTTCACGTGTCAGATGTTGCGCAACATAGATCGCGGTCAGGGCCGTCATTTCCTGGTGCGGTAAATCCATTGGCCGATGATGATAGGCAACGGCCTGAATGACAGGTGCCGGGAAACCCCACAATCCCAGCAAATAGGCACCGATTTCGGCATGTCCGGCCCCGAATTGTTCGGCCTCCGCCTGATCAATTGAAATGCCTTCTTTTTCAACACGGTCAATGACAGCCTGCATCTCGTCGGGGCGCTTGGTATAAAGGATCAACGTGCCGATGTGACTAAGCATCCCGATGGATGGCACAGCATGGCAAATTTCACGCGGAAGCCGTTCATATTCGGCAATCAGGGCCGCAGTAACGCCAATCTGCTGGGAGCGGTGGCACAGGCGTTTAAGATTGGCCGCCTGACTGGCCGGGCCGTCAAAGCCGCGATATAGCCCGACAAAAAGGGCCAGTGCCTTAAGCGTTTCCATCCCCAGCATCCGGACCGCATGCGCGACCGACGAAACATTCTGCGTGACTGCGAAATAGGACGAGTTGGTCAGTTTCAAAACTTCGGTGGTCAGCGCAATATCGGACTCAACAATTTTACTAATGGTATCAAGCGCGTAATTCGGGTTCGAAAAGGCCGTTTCCAGACGCATATAGGTGTCGGGTGGCGAGGCGAGGCTCTTGGAGCCAGCGACAAGGGTTCTAAGTTCGGGGCTTCGCAACAACTGACGCAGACCCAGTGCGTTTTCGATACTGTCGACCAGGGTTTCATGATCGCAAGGCTTGCTCAGAAACTGGTGTGCCGGGCCGATGGTGCGCAGATAGGATGCGTTATCGGCATGGCCGGTCAGAATGATACGTACGGCATCTGGATGGGTTTTCTGCAAGGTTTCAAGCAAGGTCACACCGTCCATGCCAGGCATCTGGATGTCTGACACGATGACGTCGAGATCCTTGTTTTCGGCAAGTTCGATGGCCTCAGACCCGCTATTGGCGAAATGCAGGTTCCACTCGGGACGGGTGCTGCGCAGACGTCGGCGCAATCCGCTCAGGATGTTGGCATCATCATCAACAAACAGAATGTGGTGCATTTTACCCGCTTCTTCTTAAATACATTTTTGCAGATGGGGGCGGGCGGAACCCCATACAAGATCGCAAAATCACAGGCCGGTTCCCTGCGTGGTCCGGCCCATATATGGCGCTGCCGTTGCAAACACATTGCCCCGCAATATCGACCGCACGATTGTCAGATCTGCAACAGGGCGCAAGAAAACCATGCAACGCGATAAGTATTGTGTAATCATATATTTATGCCAGTGAACCAAGGGGCTTAATTGTCATGTTTTGTCAGAATGTTCACTGTCATTGACGGGTATACTTTATAAGAATTCTTGGAACCGCGGCGTCCATGCGCTGTTTCCGATTGATCGGGGGTACCGCCCACCAGATGACAACACGCACCGAACTGGTTGATGCAATCAAAAAGCATCAGCTCTTTGTCATGAAGCAGCCCGGCGGTCGGCGATTGCAGCTCCGCAATGGCAACCTGTCGCGCATCAAGATGAGCAAGATCAGTCTTGAAGATGCGGTGCTTCCCGGTGCCAATTTCATCCAGGCCCAGATCCAGGACGTCAAATTTGATTTCTGTGATCTGTTCGGAACCAACTTTGTCGAGGCCAATCTCGAAGGTTCAAGCTTCATGCGCGCCGACTTGCGCGGCGCCAACATGGCGCGTGCCAAACTGCGCAATGCCAACCTGACGGGTGCTGATCTTCGATCCGGTGTGATGGTGATTGTCGATGCCGGACGCGAAAAAAAGGTCAAACGACAAACAGATCTGACCAATGCTGACCTTCAGGGATCGGTTCTGTCCGGTGCCAATCTGGCCGAAAGCAACATGTCCGGTGCCCGGCTTGCCGATGCGGATCTGAGCGACGCCAACATGTTTGCCGTCAACCTTGCCGGCGCGGATCTTTCAGGCTGCAACCTGTCGGGCGCAAAGCTCAAAAACGCGAACCTCAAGGGTGCAAAACTCAAGGATACGCTTTTGCTTGGCACGGACTTGTCGGGTGCCAATCTGCGCAATGTTGATCTGTCGAACGTTGATCTGTCGCAGGCCAATACGTCAAACTCGATTGGCAGCAAAGCTGCAACGCCGCTCCCCGATGATATCCGCATCTTGCTTAATGCCCATACCGAGTGGCTGACAAGTGGCGGCATATCGGGCGCACGCCTTGATGTGACCGGTCGTGATCTGACTGAACTTGATTTCACCGGGTTTGATCTTTCAGCGGCGTGTTTTGATGATTGCATCCTGCGCGGTGTTTTGCTGGTCGATACCATTCTGGTCATGGCATCGATGCGCAATGCCGATTTGTCCCGCGCCCGGCTGAGCGGGTCGATCATGAACGGTGTGCGGATGTCCTATGCCAACTGCACCAAGGCCGTGCTTCAGGGCGTCAAGTTCGGTGGCGTCGAACAGCGCGATGCCAAGGGACAGAAAACGGGCGAGGTCTGGCGCGCAGACCTTCATGCAACGGACTTTTCACACGCTGACCTTCGAAACTCGGTTTTCGATGAGCCTCACATGAAGGGGGCCAAGCTTTGCAAGGCCAATATTTCCGGTGTTGCCTTTGGTGAAACGGACTTAAGCGACGTCGATCTTGACGGTACCAACACCGGCTCGATTCTGACCGGAATCATCCCCGGTAAGGTTTAGGATCCAACCCTGCCAGGGTGCGGGTTCACTAAGCGTTCGGATAGTTTTTCTCACTTTTTAAAGACTTAAACCGTCCCAATGTCGCGCAATGTCTTAAACAAATTGCGTTGCGGTGAAACTGCGTCATTCTATAATCCAGAATAATAAGAATCTAATTTAGAATCTCTGGGGTTTTCTACTGAATGTCATCGCGTTCGGAATTGATTGATTCAATCAAGAAGCATCAACTTTATCTCAATCAAAAGCCGGGCGGCGTGCGCATGCAAAAGCGCAACTGCAATCTTTCCCGCATCAAAATGAGCAAGATCAGCCTGAAAGAGGCGGTCTTACCCGGTGCAAACTTCATTCAGGCATCGGCGCGCGACGTTTGTTTCGATTTCTGTGATCTGTTTGGCGCAAACTTTGTTGAGGCTGATCTCGAAAATTCGACCTTTGAACGCGCCGATCTGCGCGGGGCCAATATGGCACGGTCCAGTTTGCGCAATGCCAACCTGAACGGCATTGATTTGCGCGCAGGCATCATGGTGGTTCTTGAAGGGGCTCGTGAACGCACGGTCAAACGCGAAACCGACATGTCTAATACCGACCTCGAAGGTGCGATGATGTGGGGGGCCAATATGGCCGGTGCCAACATGTCGGGATCGCGCCTTGCGCATACCGATATGAGTGACGCCAACATGTTTGCCGTCAACCTCGAAGGCGCTGATCTGACCGGGTGCAAGATGAACGGCGCAAAGCTTCGCAATGCCAACCTCAAGGGGGCGAAGCTTGCCGGGACGGAACTTGTCGGTGCGGATCTGAGCGGTGCGAACCTGCGCAATGTCGACTTGCAAGATGTCGATTTGTCGCAGGCCAACACATCCTACTCAATCGGTGGCGGTACTCCGACGGCCCCGCTGGTTGATGACATTCGCGAACTTGTAAACGGTCATAGCACGTGGCTGGCAACCGGCGGCAAAACCGGCATGCCAATGATTGCTGCCGGTCGCGATTTGTCGGGCATGGACTTTTCGGGTATGGACCTGTCCGGGGCCGTCTTTGACAAATGCATCCTGCGCGGCACGCTTTTTGTCGATACCATTCTTGCCATGTGTTCGATGCGCGAAGCCGACATGCATAAAATCCGCATGAATGGCGCTGTGCTCGACGGCGTGCGCATGGCGGGATCAGACTGTAGCGAGGGTGTGTTCCAGGGCGTTCATTTTGGCGGTGTCGATCAGCGCGACAAGAAGGGTGAGAAGACCGGCGTCGTCTGGAACGCGGATCTTTCGGATGTCAATTTTGAACAGGCCGATTTGCGCAACTCGGTATTTGACGAAGCCAAGATGAAGGGCGCCAATCTGACCAAGGCAAACGTTGCCGGCGTCGCCTTTGGCGCCACGGATCTGAGCGAAACCGAGCTTGAAGGTGCCAATGTCGGCCTGATCCTAAATGGCTATATTCCCGGCAAGAGATAACCTCTGCCGATCACGGCCCGAAAACGCAAAACGCCGCCCTCAGTGAAGGCGGCGTTTTTTAGTGCGCAGGAACGTGATCGCCTAGCTGCGGTAATCCGCATTGATCGAGATATAGCCATGTGTCAGGTCACAGGTCCAAACAGTGGCCGCACCATCGCCAAAGCCAAGATCGGCATCGATGTCGATATACTGGCCCTTGATGTGGGCTTCGACCGGGCCTTCGTCATAATCGGCAACACGTTCACCGTTCTTGGCCAACGTAATGCCACCAATTGCAACGCTCAGCTTGTTGGGATCGGCGGTTACACCGCATTTACCAACCGCC